>JAPLQI010000025.1 GCA_026399755.1 Pseudomonadota bacterium | reverse complement strand
TAAAACTGCATCATATTTTCAATACGAGCAAAATCATCGGGCACAGAGGCCCGCAAAAGAGAGAATTGAATCATTTAATTGATCTTTTTACTGAATATGAGAGAACTTTTCCTGCATTAAACCTCAAGCCTGCAAGCCGCCATCCACCACCAAACTATGCCCCACCACATAAGACGATGCGGCAGAGCTTAGCCAAAGAATGGCATTAGCAATTTCTTCCGCTTGGGCGAGCCTGCCTATGGGGATGGCTTGTGCTAGCTGCGCCTGATGCTCAAGCAATTGATCCTCGCTAAGATGCGCCGTGCGGCGCTCGCGGCGTGGTGTTTCAGTGGCCCCAGGGCATACGGCGTTAATCCGCACGCCTCGCCCGATATACTCCTTGGCCGTAGAGCGAGTCAGCCCAATCACCGCGTGCTTTGCTGCGCTATATACCGCAGCAGTCGGCGCGCCAGATAAGCCATTCACCGAAGACACATTCACAATCGTGCCGCCTCCCAAGCGCAGCATCGCTTCAATTTGATACTTCATACAGTTAAAGACACCTAAAACATCCGTCGATACGGTTTTGCTTGCATCTTCAAAAGACATTTCATGAGTCGGGATCGGGCGCGTATCGCATGCCGCGCTATTAACTGCCGCATCCAACTGACCATAGTGCTCAATCGTAAAGCTGACTAAGGCGGCAACGGACAATGGATCTATCACATCGCAAGCATAAAAAACGGCATCACCTAAGGCACGAAGTTGCGACTCAGCAGCCGCCCCTTGCTCAGCATTACGCGCAGCCACCACCACCTTTGCGCCATTCGCAACAAACGCCTTTGCGGCAGCCAAACCAATTCCCGTGGTTCCACCCGTAATGAGCACCACTTTACCGTGAAGATTTTGCATGGGATCACACAATGACATTGAGATGGTTAGATTATATAAGCTATAGCCAAGTTACAGATGTTACAAAATAGTATATTTACCAAATAGCACAGCCTTTATTACTATATATTGCTCGTTTAAACGCGCAACAAAGATCTGAATAATATATCGCTATATAGTCCATAAATATGCAATATTCATTACCAACAAAGGCATCTATTCATGCATAAAAAAATAATAAATTCAATAAAAATCATGACACTACTCACTTGCATTAGCCCATTAAGCCATGCAGCAGAAAATATAGATCGAAGTTATATTCAAAAAATAGTTAGCACCGTAATCGCCCCCATACAAAAAGAATTCAATATCCCAGGGATAGCGGTTGCAGTGAGTATTGATGGAAAAAATTACTTTTATAATTACGGAGTAGCATCAAAAGAGTACAAGCAAGCCATTAGCCAAGACACGCTGTTTGAAATAGGCTCAATTAGTAAAACCTTTACCGCCACACTGGCATCAACTGCCCAAATCAATGGCCAGCTTTCTTTTAGTGATAGCGTCAGCCAGCATCTGCCTTTTTTACGCGGCAGTGCCTTTGATAAGGTCAGCCTGCTTAATCTAGCCACGCACACTGCCGGAGGCTTGCCACTGCAAGTACCTGACGAGATTAAAAATAACGATCAATTAATGGCCTATTTTAAAAACTGGCAGCCTGAATATGCAGCAGGTACATATCGCGTTTACTCCAACCCAAGCATAGGCCTGCTGGGATTAATTACCGCCAAAAGTATGAATACTTCTTTTGAAGAAGCGATAAAAGAAAATATATTTTCTAAATTAAAAATGACAAACAGCTATATCAATGTACCTGCGGCACAAATGAAAAATTACGCTCAGGGCTACAATAAAAAAGATGAACCCGTTAGAGTCAACCCTGGCATTTTAGATTCAGAAGCCTATGGGATCAAATCCAGCTCGGCAGATATGTTGAAATTTATTAATGCAAATATGCAGATTGGAAAAATTGATCATAAAGTTCAGCAAGCACTAATGAATACTCACCGCGGCAATTTTACCTCTGGTGCAATCACGCAGGATTTAATTTGGGAGCAATATGCTTACCCGGTTAAATTAGATACATTATTGGCAGGCAATAGCCAAACTATGTCCTTTCAAGCCAATGCCGCAGCTCCCATTACCCCAGCATTAGCACCGCAAGATCAGGTATGGATTAATAAAACCGGCGGCACTGGCGGCTTTTCAGCTTATGTGGCTTTTATTCCAGCCAAGAAAATGGGAATTGTGATTCTGGCGAATAAAAGCTATCCGATTCCACCACGGGTGACGGCGGCTTATCAAATATTAAGCCAATTGGATCAGTAGACAGCGCTTAAAAACTAAGCGCTGCCCATGGTTTGATGCGGCAGGGGCACACTCCCAATCCTGCCAACTTCGCAGCTGCTATGGCAAGGATTAAACCATCGTAGGGCGGGTGCAACCCGCCGTTTTTCATAGTTCATCGCAAGGCTCGCGGGTTTCACCCGCCCTACGAAAGGCATAAGCATAAGTTGTTAGGATTGGCCACGCGTGCCAACTCTTAAGCCTGCCACGCCCGAGCAATGCCGAAGCTGTCTTCAAACATCTCATAACTTTGAATTTCGCCATCCAGCACCACAAAACGCATCATAAATGCGCCTTGATACGCATGGCCATTGCGATATTGCCAAGCGAAATGCCCACGGGCTAGGGCTTCGTTTTCACCGTCGTACCAGCGATCAATCACAAATTGCGAGGCTTGACCCGCTGCTGCGATCTGCTTTAGGCATTCTGCTACTTCTGCACGTCCCTGCCAAAGCCCAGCCCAAGGCACGATTTGCCGGTCTCCTGGAATAGACCAAGTAATGGCTTCGCTTAAATATTCTAAGGGAGGCTGGCCAGCTGTAAAACCTGTGACAAACGCCTTGGCAACGGCAAGTGGGGCCAGTGGGCGGCTCGGTACGTGGTATTGGGCAAAGACTTCTTTTGCTGCAAACACCGCATTCAGCGCAGCAGGAAAGCCCGCGTAAACCGCAGTCTGGATCAGCACTTCGATGATTTCTTCGCGGCTTAGCCCCACGTTTAAGGCGGCTTCTAAATGCACTTTTAATTGCGGCGCAGCATTGCCCATTGCGGACAACATGGCGACGGTAGCTAGCTCTCTTTGCGCGAGAGAAAGCCCGGGGCGGGAATAGATTTCGCCGAAGCCAAATTCGATAACATAGCGACCCAGATCGGGCGCAATATCACGCAGGCTATGAATCACTCGCTCGCCTGCCTGATCGTCTACTTCTTTGAGTTTTTTCCAGCCTGATAACTGATGCATGCCATTCTCCTTGAGTGAAGAGCGCATCCAAAAACAATCTCTTTGCGGCAGTCCATCCAATCCCCACGCAAGAAATATTTTGATGAGCGATGTGCTGCCGTGAAAAAACTGTTTTTAGTGCGGCTCTGTAGAGAGTGACGCTTCCATTTGCTGATAGGTCGCGATTTTACTGTGCAATAGCAGTAAGTTTTCCTGCAAGCTGGCAATTTGCAGCGCGAGTGCTGCGGCATGTGTTTCTAGCATCTCACGCCTTGGCACTACGCTTGCCAGTGTTTGCCCTTCCCGCCGTAAGCGGGCGTAGCGTTGCATATCAGCGATACCCATGCCGGTAGCCCGCAAGCGCAGCAAAAAGTCGATCCAGCGTAAATCGTCCTCCCGATAACGGCGCTGGCCATTTAAGGCACGCGGCACAGCATCGATCAGGCCGATTTTCTCGTAATAACGCAGCGTATCCATCGATAAACCACTGCGTATTGCGACTTCAGAAATGGATAAGGTCACCATGGCCATCAGCATAAAAGCTGGAGTGCACTCCAGCGCAAGCGAAAAATGAGCAGGCCTATATATTAGGCAGGAAACCGTGGCCCTTGCAGTGCAAGCGTGCCACTGCGTCCTTCAAGCTCGCCCATTTCTACGCTGTGATAAGGCAGGCTGGTGGTATCCAGTGCATTAAATAGCTCTAGAGTTGAGACTAGCTTATAGCCCTGAGCTTGCCAGCCTTGTAGCAGGCGCTCAAAAGTAGGCAGTAATTTCATGCCTTCCAGCTCAGCATGCAGGGTGTAGACGTGGCCGAACTCTGGCTCGGCGGCAGTGAGTTTGAGCAGATGTTCATGCACATTATCTGGCGTTAAATCACCCACGCCGATCAACTCATCCAAAGTAGGCAGAGTGGTGGGCAGTTGCACACAGCGTACTGGTTCACCCTTTACCACCGGCCAGAATGGATGAGTGCCGCGCGTATCCGATGCATAAGTTAAAGCCATGCGCTGCTGGTGGCGATAGGCTTCTGGGTTCATTTGCCAGCCAGCTGCGCCGTGCGTTTTAGCGGGCGTGCCGAATACTTCGGCAAAGCGATCAGCGGCCAGATCAATCTGCTCGCGCGTCCATGCTGCGGATTCACCCGCCACATAGTCTTGCCACTTGATGTGATCCCAAGTGTGAATACCAACTTCAAAACCACCGGCGGCCACGCTGCGTAAGATATCAGCGCAGCGGCGACCAATATCCGGCCCTGGTAAGAGCGTGCCGTAGAGCAGGGTTTGAATGCCGTAGTGCTCTACTACCGAGGTGCGCGATACTTTTTTCATAAAGCCGGGGCGGAACACGCGTTTAATGGCGCGACCAGTGTGATCAGGCCCTAGGCTAAATAAGAAGGTGGCATCTGCCCCCAAGCGCTGTAGCAATTCAACAAGGCGGGGCACGCCTTCACGGGTGCCGCGATAGGTGTCGACATCAATTTTTAAGGCGAGAAGTTTCATTCAGAGGATTTTTTTAATGAGTTTGTGGGGTAGAGGCGGCAGCGTGTTGATCATGCCTTTTAAGCATTTCTTGCTGCATCGCGGTGAACTGCTGGCGAATTTGATTACGCATGGTATCAAGGGCAAACCCTGCCAGCAGGCTTGAGTCTGGAAGCCATTCTGCGTGGTAGCTTATCACGGTCTGCCCTAGGGCTGGCTTCAGTAGTGCGACACTTTTATAAGACTCACTGCCGCCTACTGATGTAGCGCGGATTTCACTGAAAGGTTTTAAATCGATATCCCGTACTGATTCATACTGATAATTAAATAGGCTTAAAGGCACGCTCAATACTTGGGACACCCGCAGGTGATTGCCCGATTGGCTGACAATATGGCTGCTGATTAATTGCGGCAAAAACTGAGGCATATGTTCAAAATCGACCATCACTTGCCAGGCCTGTTCCTTGCTGACAGGGACACTAAACTCGGCATCAATTTTGATTAAACCTGCGTCTTTATGCGCATCCACCCGCAGCTCACTGGCGGCGGCAAAAGATGAGAAAAACAGAGCCATAAAAATAAATTTCACCGCAGTACCTTTAAAATTAACAAGCCCAACTCATAGGTTTGCTCACGCTCTACCTGATGACAACGCACTACCCTTACACGTACGGCCAGCGGCTCTCTTGGGCCTGCCCCATCCAATGGTGGCATGACAAAGAGATCAAATTCTTCTTCAATCCTCGGCACATAACTGCTTTCTACAGTTAAGCCTGTAACGCTTAAATCCGTGCAGTCACCGTAATACGCAGGGCCATAGTTTAGCGGGCGGATTTTTACCTTACACTTCACAGGGATACGTAACGAAGCGCGCTGATTGTGATCACTCATGCCGGCTTTCATGCAGAAAATCCTGTTGGATGGCGATCGAAAAAAATTATTTTTCAGCTAAACTACACAGTTAAGCATTTATCATAATCTTAGATCGAGAACACCCCAAAGAGGAAACATCATGTCAGATATTTCTGGAGTAAAATCCTACGTGGTTAGCATGAGCCAAGCTCTGAAACAAACCTCAACACAAACCACGCAACAATTAGAACAAATTGCCAATAGAATCTCTAAAAAAACTGAAGCCGCCACAGACGTTGGCTTAGCCAGCGTTCAGCGCTCTAATTCTATGAACGAAGTGCTAAGCGAGTATCGCAATAAAATTGATACTTTTGCTTAAAAAAGCAGATGGGCAAATGATCGCTAAGCGTGCAATACGAGCCAATCATCGATTAGCACGAAACTCTTTAGCATTATAAAAAGCGCACTACGACAAACATCGTGTGCGCTTTTTTTGATTTTCTAAACATCCCTAGTTACACGTAGCACTTCTTCTAGCGTTGTTTCCCCATCTAAGACTCTGCGCACGCCATATTGGCGCAGGCTAAGCATCCCTTGGCCGCTGGCGTAAAGCTTCATCGCCTGCTCGGTAGCGCGCTCGTGCATCATGCTGCGGATATTTTCATCGATCACCAACAATTCATACAGGCCACTACGGCCACGATAGCCGCTCTGCTTGCATTCAGAGCAACCTACAGCACGATAAACAGGTTTGTCGCTGCCCAATTGCTCGGTGGTTAAGGCATCCGGCGTTTGTAGCTGACGGCAGGCTGGGCAGAGGCGACGGGCTAAACGCTGCGCCAGTACGCCTAATAATGACGATGCCAGCAGGAAAGGCTCGATACCCATATCCACCAAACGCGTCACCGCGCTAGCCGCATCATTGGTGTGCAAGGTCGCCAAAACCAAGTGACCCGTCAACGATGCCTGCACCGCAATTTGCGCGGTTTCTAAATCGCGAATTTCACCGATCATTACCACGTCTGGGTCTTGGCGCAAGATCGCCCGCAGCGCGCGGGCAAAGGTCATATCAATCCGCGTACTGACTTGGGTTTGCCCTACGCCATCCAGATCGTATTCGATTGGATCTTCTACCGTCATAATATTGCTGGAGCTGGCATCCATACCGCTCATCGCAGCATACAGCGTGGTGGTTTTGCCCGAGCCGGTAGGCCCCGTCACCAAGATAATGCCGTGCGGCTGAGCGAGTAGTTTTTCTAAAGTGGCGAGCGTGTCCGCCGCCATCCCTAGTTTTGCCAAGTTCAAACGCCCTGCCGATTTATCCAAGAGCCGCAACACCACCCGTTCGCCGTGGCCGGTAGGCAGGGTTGAAACCCGCACATCGACGGGGCGCCCCGCAATACGCAAGGTAATCCGCCCATCTTGCGGCAAGCGTTTTTCAGCAATATCGAGGCCTGCCATCACCTTGATCCGCGACACCAGCGCCGCATGCAAGGCGCGCTTAGGCTCGATTACATCGGCTAAGCGGCCATCAATACGAAAACGCACCACAGAGCGCGTCTCGAATGGCTCAATATGCACATCAGAAGCGTTTTCGCGCAGCGCTTCAGTAAGCAAAGCGTTAATCAGGCGAATAATCGGCGCGTCGTCTTCGGTTTCGAGCAGGTCTTCGATTTCGGGTAATTCTTGGGCGAGGCGCGATAGATCGAGGTTTTCTTCCAGATCATCCACCACCATCGCAGCACCACTGCCTTGGCCAAACAACTGGGATAGCTGCGCTTCAAACTCAGCCGCATCCACCACCGAAATATTCAGCGGCTTGGCGGCTACCCGGCGTAATTCGTTCAGTGCTGAAAAATCACCGCCTTTACGAAACAACACCGTCACCGAATCGACCTCATGGTGAGCATCCACCACGCCGCGATCACGGGCAAAATGATACGGAACTAAACGGCTCATGGCTTAACAGCCGGATCGGACGGGGTAAGCGGCGTGGCTTTGCGCGCATCAATTACTTCAGGCAAAGCCACCGCAGGCATCTCTGGCAAGAGCGCGCTTGATGGGCGCTCGAAGCGATTTTGCTCCGCACGTAGATACTGATAGCGATCAGAAGATAAATTGCGCGTCGCATCCGCATCCCTCAGCACCACAGGACGCAGGAAAACCATCAGATTTACTTTCTCTGATTTACGGTCTTCATAGCGGAAAAAAGCTCCTAAATATGGAATATCGCCCAATAAAGGCACTTGGCTACGCTTTACCGTCACCCGATCTTCGATCAGGCCGCCCAGCACAATAATCTGGCCATCATCGACTAGGACTTTTGATTCAATTGATCGTGTTTTGGTTACAAAACCATCTGGAGAAACAAAAGCAGTATCAATACTTGATACCTCTTGATAAACCGTTAACGTGATACTTCCCCCCTCAGAAACCTGTGGGCGAACCCTCAATTTAATTCCGACATCTTTACGCTCAATCGAAACATAGGGATTAGGATTTGCCCCCGAAGAAGCCTGCTGCCCATTTTTGATTGGAATATTCTGCCCAACCATAATCTTGGCTTCTTCATTATCCAAGGTCATTAAATTAGGCGTGGAAAGAATATTGCCATCACCGCTATCCAATAATGCAGAGGCAAGCACACCCAGTGTAGGCGTGCGGCCACTCACCGGATTACCATTAAGTATCCCAAGGCTTAAACCGCCAGGAATCACCGATGGATCTTTAGTCGCAATCCCTTTCAGCAAGGAGCCTAGGCCATTTAACGACGAAGCCCCTACCCCTGAAAAATTCTCGTTACCGCCAGCCAGCAACCATTGCACCCCAAAAGCGCCCGCCTTAGAAACATTCACTTCAGCAATCATCGCTTCTACATAAACCTGAGCGCGGCGCACATCCAGCTTATCAATCACCGTCCGCAAATTGTTATAGATATTATCTGGCGCGGTAATCACCAAGGAATTGGTCATATTATCGGCTTGGATCATCACATTCACGCCGCCTACTTGCACATTGGCAGCAGCAGAAGTCGGCGCGGCAGGGGCACTAGCAGGCATCGTCCCCGCTGGGCTGGCCGACATGCTGCTCGAAGGCGCGGCAGCGGATGAGCCGGAATCTTGCCCGGTCATAATCCCCTTCAGGGTATTAGCCAGCTTGGCCGCTTCAGCATTTTTTAAATACACCACATGGATATTACCGCCCGCAGCGCCTTGGCTATCCATGGTTGCAGCCAGCTTTTTGATTTGCTGAGCATGCAAAATGTTTTCGCTGCGCACCAACAAGCTATTGCTGCGTAAATCTGGCACCACCACGCTACGTTTTACGCCTTCGGCCAAGGGCATACCTTGATTGACGCCCTGCACCATGATTTCTGGCATCAAGCGGCCTAGGTTTTGCGCCACATCGATGGCCGATGCGTATTTCAGCGTAACCGAAAAAATATCCGAACTGGCAGGCTGATCGATACGCTCAATAATCTCGTTCAAGCGGCGAATATTGTCGGCGTAATCGGTAATAACCAGCGTATTGCCGCCAGGATAGGCTGCAATCGTATTATTCGGGCTAATCAAAGGGCGCAGAATCGGCACCATTTGCACGGCAGATTCGTATTTTAGTGGGTAAACCTGCGTCACCATCCTATCCCCCGCTAGCTTCATGCTGCGGTTGCCGGTGTTGCTGTAATGCTGCTTAGCATCGGCCTCGGGTAACACTTTCACCACACCACTTGATTCAACAGCGGTAAAACCTTGCTGGCGCAGCGCCGATAATAAAATCGGAAACACCATTTCTTTGCTCACCGCTTGGCTAGACACGATATTCAGCGTGCCTTTTACCCTTGGATCGATGACAAAGTTTTTACCTGAAATCAAACCAATGGCTTTAATAGTGGATTCGATATCAGCATTAACAAAATTAAGCGTGACCTTATCGTCGGCAGCAATCGATAACTGGGACGCTAAAAGGCAGGCTAGTAAGAAGGGGCGCAGAATCATGGGATTTAACAACTCAAGGCTGAATAAGATATTGCAAATTGACCGAGCTGCCGTTGCGAATCACAACGAGCAACACTTGGGGCTGTTGACTAAAAACAGTGTAAATCAGAGAAATATCGGCGACTTGGGCCAAATTCTGGCCATTAATCGTTTTAATCACATCGCCATTTTGCAATTGCAAAAGCCTTGAGAAAGGCTGAGCAGCGATATTATCAATTTGGATACCGCCTTCGCGGTAAGTAGACAGGCCTTTCGCCCAATCCGCCACATTAGCGCCTTGCATGGCTCCGGCAAGCTGTCCACGAGAAAAAGTGGCTTGCGTAGCTACAGCGGCGGCAGGTGCGCTATTTGGTACTGCAGCTTGTGTAGAGCCTACAGTTGCTACCAGCGCATTATGGCCTTCCAACATTAAAGTCTGGCGACGACCATTGTCGTCTAGCACCACATGGTCACTCGCTATTTCAACGAGTTTTATATTGCCTTGCAGCGTTTGCCCAACTTGAGCGGCAACAGCACTGGCCTCTAGGCCGGTAAAAATCGCCGCACCATAACCATTTTTCCCAGCAATCACCGCCAAAAGCTTAGCTTGAATCGTTGAAACGACCACAGCAGCACTCTTATCACTGCCAAACCAATCTTGCGCGGCTGAAAAATCTAGTGCTTTTTGAGCAGAAATTTCAGCAGGCAAAATCAAGCGTAAAGCCTGTGGACTCGGCTCAAAAACTCGCCAGAATAAGCCAGCTAAAAGCCATAACAGGATGCAAAGTAAGACTGGCTGTACTTTTGCTATAAGAATAGTGAGATGAGACAAACGGAAAGCTTTCACGAAGGCAAGGTACTTTGCACGAATGGGAAGCTCATTTATACCGTAAAGCCCCCTAACTGACTACCGCATAGATATTTCAATCAAAAGGTGTTGACACATATTTAGCCGCATGATCTAATGCGCACCTCTTTCGAGACAGGGTAAGCAGCTCAGTAAGCAGGGCCGCTATTCGGTAGCTAAAGATTTATTGTTAAGCGGGTGATTAGCTCAGTTGGTAGAGCGTCTGCCTTACACGCAGAATGTCGGCGGTTCGACCCCGTCATCACCCACCACTTAGTCGAATAAGTGTGTAATAAGATTAGTTATGCAACTGAGGAGTGGTAGTTCAGTTGGTTAGAATACCGGCCTGTCACGCCGGGGGTCGCGGGTTCGAGTCCCGTCCGCTCCGCCAACTCATAACTGGTTTGTTTTAAGATTTACTGTTTTACAGATGGGTGATTAGCTCAGTTGGTAGAGCGTCTGCCTTACACGCAGAATGTCGGCGGTTCGACCCCGTCATCACCCACCACTTAGTCGAATAAGTGTGTAATAAGATTAGTTATGCAACTGAGGAGTGG
>JAPLQI010000144.1 GCA_026399755.1 Pseudomonadota bacterium | reverse complement strand
ATACATTGAAATATTTTACAACCGAATTCGCCGCCATTCACGTCTGAACGACGAGGCACCGGCGGTATTTGCTAAGCAGTTTGAGCTGGAAAATAAAGAATAAACCCAAAGCGTGGTGTCCGTGATTGACGCAGCCCTCAGGAGTATGCAAAGACAAACACAGTATAGAGCGTGCGTAATACAACAAGCTCAGTGCGCCAGCTGTAAAAACCAGAGTCAAAATACACAAGATCTTCCACCCCAGGCTCTCCCAAGTCAGGTAGACGACCAAAATCGTGCCATACGCAATTGCAAACCATGCCAATAAAACGGCAAGGATTAAAATAAAAGACAATTTTAATAAATGCGTGCGTAATTCTGCCCAAGCCAGAACAACTCGCTCCAGTTTAGATAAAAGCCCAGCAAAACGATTTCTACTAAAAATCAATAACAACAAGCCCATCATCAACATGGTAAGTGATGCATCAACCACGCTTACTTACGGCCCAGAATAACCCCCACCAGCAGCCCAGTGCCTGCAGCAAGAGCCACCGAGCGCCATGGATTTTTCTTCACACATTCCCCTGCAGAACACACGATGGCCTTGCCCTTATCCATCGCATTTTCTTGCACATCACGTGCCTGGATAAGAACGTTATCAAGCATCAACAAGCCCTGATTGCGCACCTCTTCTGCCTTATCACCCGTCAATAATTTTGCCGACTGCAGCAGAGCTTGTGCATCTTTAACTATGCTAGCAACGTCGTTATTAAGTGGCTTTGAATTTAATCCAAACATAATGAATTCCTCAATGTAGATGAAACATATGCCCTAAAAATAGAGCCAAGCTTAAATAAACATTCGATCGTGCACTATCAAGCAGCGAGCAGATCCCGCATATCATCCGCATGCTCTTCCTCTTTCGCCATAATTCCGGCAAGCAAGAGGCGAGTCGTAGGATCGCTATCGCCAATGTTTTCAATCATCTGGCGATAAGACTCAATTGCCACCCGCTCAGCAATCAAATTGGCCTTAATCATGGCCAAAATATTGTCTGAATCGTCATACTCGGCGTGGCTACGGGCCGTAAGGGTATTGGGATTAAAATCCGGTTTACCATTCAACTGCACAATCCGTGCCGCTAGCGAATCAGCGTGGGCTTGTTCCTCTTCTGCATGCAGCAGAAACTCCGCACGAATGGGCCCATTTTGTAAGCCACTGGCGGTGTAGTAATGCCGCTTGTAGCGCAAAACACAGACTAATTCTGTGGCTAAAGCCGCATTCAGCATCGCCACCACATGTTGTCGGTTGCCCTGATAACCAGCGGTGACCGCGCCGTCGCCAAAATTCTTAGCGGCCGCTCGTATTTCATCAATATCAATACCTGGATAGATATTTGTAATATCACTCATGATTTTTCTCGCTTTAAAAATGGAACAGAAAAAGTAGGATGTGACGCTGCTTAACGTGGTGCTATCCGGCCAGTATCATCAGAAAGAATAATCTCAACGCGTCGGTTGAGTTGACGGCTATCGGCTGTTTTATTTGAGGCCACAGGATGAGCCTCTCCATAGCCATGAATGGCAACACGCTGATCTGCAACGCCTAATTCTTGCAAGGCATTGCGCACCGCAGTGGCGCGGCGTTCAGACAAGCCTTGATTGTGCTTAGCGGCCCCAGTGCTATCGGTAAATCCTTCCACGAGGACGGTGCGATTTGGGTTTTGCTGTAAAACATCGGCTAATTTTTTAGCCGTTTGCATCCCCTCCTCATTCAAGCGCGATAGATCTGTGCCAAAAAGCACATCGCTTAAAGTGATCACCATGCCACGTTCGGTTTTTTTTGCTTTTAAGTCCGCCAATTGCTGATCTAGCTGGCTGGCGTGGGCTTTAGCATCCTGCGTTTCCAATTTGGCCTGATCGGCCTCATTAGTACGCTGCTCTAGCCGCGCTTGATCACGTGTTTTTGCGTTATTTACAATCTCTGCCTCGCTGGCTTTTTGCTTGGCGACTTCTTGGGTTAGTGCAATTTTCTGTTTTGCGACATAGGCCAGATTATCAATTTCTTTTTCACTTCCTTTATTGCTCACCGCTGCATTGGCTTTATTTAAAGCGTCCCCCGCCTGCTTCATTTCTACAGCGGCATAAGTTAATACAGCCGGATCATTTTGAATCGCCAAATAATCAATACGTGTTTGATCTAGCAAACCTGTGCTTGTCGGTGCTGTTCCACAAGCCGCAATAAGCACAGCAATAGCCAATAGGATAGGTGTAACAATTTTCTTATTCATGATGAAATCCTTGAAGCCACGCAGTACATCTGCGTAGCAAAATGCAATCAACAGAGTAGGGCCTGATTACAAAGATGCTTAAGCATGAAGCTGAAGTATTTTCATAATCAGGAAATGGGACGAGCTGATTATTTATTGACGCGGTTTAGCTCTTCGCGCATCACTCGAATATCGTCCTGTAATGCTTGCTCTGCGACTTCTGCCTTGCCCGAATTGGCCTTGCCTTGCGCCAGTTTGGCATCAGACTCAGCCTGATTAGCTAAATCGGCAGCGAGCTTATAATCCTTGGCGGCCATTGCCTTATGCGCGCGCTGCATTTTTTCTCGTGCAATATTCATTTCTACTGGCGCATATTTTGCACCGCCCGCCACCGCGGCATTCTCAACGGCAGCATCAGATACGGCGACATCGGCAGTCGCTGGCGTTTTCATACTGCTACAACCCGCCATAAAGACGACTGCAGTGATGCCCAAGATCTTGAGCCATTGTTTTGATTTTGTTGGCATGATGTTCCTCTTTAAACTGTGAATGGGTTTTTCCCCACATGCCCCAGTTATAAGCTGATTTTTGTCCTCGATCGGTACGCTGACGCACATAGCACTATTTTTTGTCATGATTAGAAAGCAATTAAAACCTCACCCATTGCCATCTAACTCATTGCTTAAGTTTAAAAAAAACCACCCTCTGTACGTTAACGCTCAGACAATCCTGCTATTTCAAAGCACTATATATTTAACTGAATACATTTTTATCTCTGCCTTGCCCACAAAGCACCCCAAATAGCAGCACTCAAAGTAATGCCTCTCGATAAAAATAATGGGAATAAAGAAAAGGACGAGGCAGTAGAGAAACTCAGGTTTTTCTCTATTTAAAAATAACCATACAAGAGCGCTTGCTCGGCTCTCTGAGTATTTTCCTTGCCATTCTTTGAGCACTAGGGAGAAATTAATTCATGCCACCCCCATTGCATGCGCTCAGCTGCAATCGTTTGCTAGCCGCCTTGCCAAGCCAAGATCAGCAACGATTTTTAGCACGCTGCGAAGCGCTCGAACTGAAGTTTTCCGACGTGCTCGCAGAGCCTGGTGCCTGCATCCAGTACGTTTATTTTCCGCTAGAAAGTTTTATTTCTTTATTGGCATCAATGGATGGGCATCCCACGCTAGAAGTGGGATTAATCGGCAATGAAGGCATGCTCGGTGCCTCGCTTGCGCTGGGAGTGGAGATTTCACCGCTGCATGCCCTAGTGCAAGGCCAGGGGATGGTGCTGCGCATGACGGCCAAGGCGTTTTGCGAAGAGCTGCAATACAGCAAGGCGCTGCAATCTACCCTACAGCGCTACCTCTATGTGATCATCAAGCAGCTGGCGCAAACCGCAGCTTGCGCTCGCTTTCATGTGATTGAAGCACGATTGGCGCGCTGGCTTTTAATGACACAAGATAGGGCGCATTCAGATACCTTTCATATCACGCAAAAGTTTCTGGCCTATATGCTGGGCGTGCGCCGTGTAGGAGTCACCACGGCCGCCACCACTTTGCAAAATCACAAACTGATACGCTATAGCCGTGGCGAGATCACGATACTCGACCGAAAAGGCTTGAAAATGGCAGCATGCCAATGCTATGAAGCTGACAAAGCCAGCTATTCAAGCATTATGAAAAATATTTAATCGCTGCTTAGTGGCTGGATGCGTCGGACACATCAGACAAAAGCCGACTTAATTCTTTTTTGACCACGGCATAGCACTCACAAGCGTGTTGCTCCAACCCCGAGCGATCTAACACCGCAATATGCCCACGGCGGTAGCTGATATAACCTGCACGTTGCAAGTTTCCAGCCGCTTCCGTCACCCCTACCCGCCGCACACCCAGCATATTGGCCACCAATTCCTGCGTCATAATCAGTTCATTGCCACTGAGGCGATCCAAGGTGAGTAATAGCCAGCGGCAAAGCTGCTGCTCGACTGAATGATGCCGATTGCACACCGCGGTTTGGGCCATTTGGGTAATCAGCGCTTGGGTATAGCGCAGTAATAAACCCTGCAAAGCCGCGCCACGGTTAAATTCTTCTTTTAAAGTATGGCGTGATAGTCGATAAGCGTAACCCGCCGTTTGCACCACCGCCGAGCTGGGCGTGGTATCTCCGCCCATAAATAAAGACACGCCCACGACGCCTTCATTGCCTACCCCAGCCGTTTCTGCTGAAGCGCCCGATTCCATTACATAATGCAGCGAGACAATCGAGGTGGTTGGAAAATAAGCATGGCGCAATTGCTCATCTGGCCCGTAAAGCATATCGCCGAGCCGCATCGGCACTAATTCCAAGTGTACGGCCAATAATTCAAGCTCGGCCGCTGGTAAGGCAGCAAGCAGATTATTTTGTTGAGGACTATGCATTGCTGGCATGGGGAACCATCGAAAGAAAATTTTTCACTTGGAAGTTAGCTCTACACCAATGCCCCGATAGCCAATAAAGCGGCAGGATCGATCAAACATAGGCTCACCACTGACTTGAAACTTTTGCGCTGATCCATCGGAATGAACACGACTAAACACAAAATCTAAAAAAGGCTGCCGTGCATTGATGGTGGCTTGCAATTTTTTGCGCTCATCTTCATTCCAGCCCTCTTCGATCATTTCTTCTACATCACCAGCTAAAGCATCCACTCGAATACCCAGCATTTCTAAAACAGGGCCAGATACTTTGGTAAAATTCATCTGCTCGTCCTGCTCCCAATACCAGTCAGAAGCAAGCTCGGTTAGGCTGCGATAGCGTGCCTCACTTTCGCGTAATTCGGCCGTTCGCTCTACGACCTTTGCCTCCAATACCTTGCTATAACTTTCAAGTTCTTTATATAAAAGCCGTACTTCCAGCAAGTTATGGATACGTGTTTTCACTTCAACTAAATCAAAAGGCTTGCTAATAAAATCTTTGGCACCTGCTTGCAAAGCACGCAGCTTATGCCCGGGTTGCACAGTAATCACCAATACCGGTAAATATGCATCATATATATTGGTTTTCAGGCATTCCATCACTTGAAAACCATCCATCACCGGCATCTGTAAATCAAGCAGAATCAAGTCATAACGGTTTTTTCGATGCAGCTCACAGACCGTGGTGGGATCCATGGTTGAGGCAACTTGGGTATAGCCAGCGTCGCTCAATAATTGCTCAAACAAGCTGACATTCGTCTCTTGATCATCAACGATCAGAATGCTGGCACTCCGAATTTCAGAATGATGAATCATGATGATTTTTCCTTTTTATTCATCCGAATAGCTTCTGTTTTCACAAAATTTAGTGCGAGATCTAAAGTTTCCATAAATTCATTCAGCTTAATAGGCTTAGTCAGATAGTGGAAAAACCCCGCTGCTAAGCCTTTATCAATATCACGAGCCATCGCATTGGCGCTGATCGCCACCACCGGAATAGGTGCTGTATTTGGATCTTGGGCCAAAATTTGTAAAGCCTCGATACCGCTGATTCCTGGCAGATTAATATCCATGAGGATAATGTCGGGCAGCGATGCGCGGGCAATCTCAATCCCCCGCTTACCATCTCGCGCGCTCAATAAGCGAATATCTGGCCTGCGCAAAATCAAGCTTTCCACCAACATCAGGTTGGCCGGATTGTCCTCAACATAGAGCATGGTGTAGGACGCGCCTGCTAAAGGGGGTGGCACAACAATCATGGATTCTTCCAAATGATCGAGCAGCAGCGGCTCATTGACCAAGCTTAACTCAAGCCAAAAAGTACTTCCTTCACCAAAGTGGCTTTCCACACCAATCACGCCGCCCATTAATTCAACCAAGCGTTTACACACAATCAAACCAATGCCGGTTCCTTCTACATGCGCCTCTTGCCCCAAACGATTAAACGGCTGAAACAATTGTGATAGCTGCTCTGGAGCCAGCCCCGCACCGGTATCGCGCAAGCTAATACGAATAGAATCAGGCTGGCTTAAGGTGCATTCAACCACCACCGAGCCGCCTTCCTTATTATATTTAATCGCATTAGAAAGCAGATTAATCAGCACCTGCTTCAGCCTTGTCTGATCTGCATGCACAAAGTAGGGCAAATTGGCAGATGGAAACACCACGCTAATGCCACGACCCTGCGCTTGAGGCTCAATCATCGTCTCGCATTCACGCATCACATCGGTCAGTAAAACAGGCTCCATTGAGAGTGACAATTTGCCAGACTCGATCAAGGCCAGATCGAGAATTTCATTAATTAGCTCCAGCAAATACCAACCCGCTTTCAAGATCTGATCAATACTGCGCGTTTGAGAGGCGTTGGGCTCGGGTAAACCTGATTCCAACAGTTGGGCAAAGCCAAGAATTGCATTGAGCGGCGTGCGTAACTCGTGGCTCATGCTGGAAAGAAAATCCGATTTGGCTAAATTGGCTTTTTCGGCCACGGCGGTAGCGCGCTCTAATTCGGTATTTTTAAGCTGCAAAGCCTGATCCAGCAGCGTCCGTTCAGCCTCTACCAACTTACGCGCAGTGTTATCCGTGCCAATCAATAAATAACCAATAATCGTTTCTCTTGCATCCCGCAAAGCCGTTACCGATACCGCGGCGGGAAAGCGGCTGCCATCTTTGCGGATATAAGTCAGCTCGTAGATGTCTTCAATCCCACGGGAAGCCTTAAATACCAGCGCTTCAAAGCCAGGTAAAATGGGCGTAGCCAGCTCAACACTCAATGCATTGGCCCGCTCAATAATCTCTTGTGGATCAGAAATATCAGCAGGCGTAATTTTGTTCACCACCTCTTCAGCGGTATAACCCAGCATGCATTCTGCACCCACATTAAAAATCTGAATCACGCCTTGCGCATCGGTCGCAATACTCGAAAAATTAGCACTATTGAAAATCGCTTTTTGCAAACT
>JAPLQI010000041.1 GCA_026399755.1 Pseudomonadota bacterium | reverse complement strand
TCCGTGATCCGCTGAAGGCGGGATATTGGCTGTTAGTAATCGAAGGCAAGGCAGAGCGTAGCTGGACGCTGCAAACCGCCAAGAATGAGGCAAAGAGCTTTGCCAGTATGGACACCCTTGTGGGTGAAATCGAAGAAATATCAGGTCGTGTTAGTACTTTACAAGTGAGGGTTTAAAGATGGATGAGGCAGAAAAAGCAAGGGTTTACGCCATGTTGCAGATGGGCGAACACCAAACTAACTTAGTGACAAAGGCACTTGTAGACCTGGGAGAAGAGCGCCGGGCACTTGCCCAGGTATTTGAAGACGGCAAGCTCTCGCAAGCGTTGCATCTTGAGCAGGTTCGCTACGTTGTTGGCAGTATGGCCAAGACCAGCGAGCAGATTCAAAAAGCGGCAGAACGGGCCATTCCAGCCATTAAGCTGGCTGCAGCGGACGCAGTGGGCGAGGCGGTGGCCGAATCCATGACTGGCGTGAATTCAAGCGCACTGGATGCAATGAGAGAGGCTACGAAGCCCTTTCTTAGCCGGCTAGAAGGGGCAACAGCAGGGGCAGAAGGTGCAGCAAAGCAGTTGGAAGATTCTAGTGCGTGGTTTTCTTGGAAATGGCTTGCGCTGACCGCGGCGGCGTGTGCTGGGGTGTTATTGGTGTGCTGGCTGCTTTTTAAGGGGTTGGTATGGTGGGAAGGCTCAAACTTAACGGCGTTAAGAGAGCAACAGAGGGTGTTACAACAGCAGATTTACCAAGACCAGATTACCGCTAATGCGTTGGAAAAGCGGGTACATGGTGTGCGCTTTGTTGGCGCAAAAGATGGCGATTTTATTCTTGCACCGCGCGGGTTTGATGCCATAACGTGCGTAGGAGGGGTGCAATGTATCAAGTTAAAATAAGTAATTTTTAAGATTGATTTTAGTAATAAATATTACGCAATACTTATTCATTTCTTTTTGTTGTTGACAGTATTTATGGAGAATTCTAAGCTAATTTTTTCTCCAACTAGGGCTGTTTAAAATGAAGAAAATTGTTTCGTTACTTGCGTCTGCATGTTTTATTTTTGGTTCTTCTGTGGCTATGGCAGGACAGGATGAACCCGTTGTTTATCCAGAGCAGCAAGCTTTAGATGATTATGTTTTTGGTCGTCCGTTACAACTAGATTTATCTCAAATTAAACAGCCTGAACTTGTGGCTAAGCCATCTATTCGCTCAGGGAATACAACACTAGCGCCCGCAGCGCCCTTGTCACAGGTTAGAGTTTTTGCTGTAGGTTCTAGTAACTCATCTTGGGAATATCCTGCTGTAGGTGCGCAATCAACTGCTCATGACCATGGTGGCGCTTTTATGGCCGTAGTAGTTTTAGAAATGGGGTATGGCGGCAATGCAATTGGCCGTATGAATGGTGGTGTTTTGCCTGCTTCCGCGCTGTATCGCCGTGATACGTTATGCTTTGTAAATGGTAATGCCGCGGTTCCGTGCCCAGCAGGAAATACCGTTGCAGGCTTTCTTAATTACTGGAATGTGTCCGGTAATCAGAATGGGTTTTTCCAGCACTCAAATACTTCTCTGAACTCCCCGTGGAATACGTTATCAACGCAAATAAATATTCAATAAAGTTAATTTTTTCACAAAAAAAGCCGCCAAAAATAGGCGGCTTTTTTTATACGGAAACATTGACTTTTCTCCCTCTTTCCATTGCCGTTTGTTTTAGTGCATCAAGGATATTTTGATAAATTTTTACCCCTTGCGCATCATTTCTTGATTGGCATGCACTGATGCTTTTCTCTGCGTAAGCAATGAAGTCCAGTTTTTTTGGCGTAGATGTTGAGTCCTCTGTACGAGGCGAGCCATCTTCATTGAGATTAAGGTTGGTACTTATCATCATGGCGCCAAGTTCATGAAAGCTAATTTTGCCGTCGTTATACAGATCAGTGGCTAATTTTGCCGCCTCTTTTTGTGTGAGGTCTGTGGGGTCATATTTGCTCGAATCACTAGTTGGTGCATCAGGTTGGTACGGCATTTTTGTGCGCATACTGGCCGGTAAAATATTTAATGGGGAGATGGCGGAAACATTCAATTTGTGGCTCCTTTTGTTTGCTTAACAAATAAGAAAGCAAAAACTAAGCCAGTCGTTAGATTTGTTTACTGGTTGTTTTGTAGTCTTTTTGTGACTACAATGGGAAAACAATTTAGGAGGTATACCATGAGTACTGTTGATACTTATGTACGTGCTCGTATAGACACAGCGACTAAAGAACGCGCATCTGTAGCATTAAAAGCGATGGGGCTATCTGTTTCTGATGCTATTCGTTTGTTGATGCTACGGGTTGCTGATGAACAACGGCTACCTTTTGAGGTGAAAGTACCGAATGCGACGACCCGTATGGCCATTGACGAGCTGGAAGCAGGAAAAGGGGTATATGTTCAGAATATTGATGATTTAATGGCTAGTTTGAATGCGGACGATTGATTATGCATCATCGTTTAAGCGCGACTATAAGCGTGAAAAGCTCTCGGGTAAGTATAAAAATTTTGACGAGATAATCAGTGATGTTTTTAAGCTTTTACTTGACGACATCCCATTGCCTGAACGTTATAGCGATCATGAGTTGATCGGCGACTGGCTAGGGTATCGTGAGTGCCATATCAAGCCGGATTTGTTACTCATTTATCGAAAGCCTGATATCAAAACGCTAAGATTGGCGCGACTTGGTTCTCATAGCGAGCTATTCGGGTAAACTGGCTTGCAAGAAAGACGAAAGCCCCACAGCGGCAAACTGTAGGGCTTTCAATTTGAGTGACTGGGCGTAACCGCGCCGCAATCCGAATTAGCTATAACCCGAATTGTAGCCTGTCCTCGCCCTTTTTAAAAAGGGAAAAAGTGCTTCAGCTTGAACTATTCACCGATCGACTCCCTAAACGGCCTTATTGCAAGGATGAGAAGGACGCACCGAACCTGATTCGGTTGTCTCGTCACGCTATCCGCCGCCGCTATATCCAGATCAATCCCCCTAATCTCCGTTTTTGGATGCCGTTCGATATCGACCGTGAAGGCGCAGCGCTGGCTTGGGAAGATGCCGACCTGCCGCCGCCGAACTGGGCGGCGACCAATCCCGCTAACGGCCACGCCCATGTAGCTTGGGCCTTGTCCGCGCCGGTGTTGTCTGGGGATGGCTCACGGGATGCGCCGCTGCGCTATCTGTGCGGCATCGAGTACGCCTACCGCGAGAAGATGCAGGCAGACCATGGTTTTAATGGGCTGATCGTAAAGAACCCTGCCCATGCCCATTGGCGCACGCTCTGGGGGCCAGCCGTCACGTATGAGCTGTCTGTATTGGCCGAATACGTGGATTTGCCTAAATTCATCCCGAAGCGGAAACCGGAAGAAATCGGGCTTGGGCGTAACTGCAGTGTGTTTGATTGGCTACGGCTATGGGCCTATAAGGCCATCCGGCAGCATTGGGCGAAAGAGACACGTAACTTCATTGTGTGGCAGGCCAAGTGCTACGACCGCGCCTTAGAACGCAATGGCGAGCTACTTCATCCTCTGGACTATCGGGAGGTTTGGCATATTGCGGCCAGTGTGGCGCGTTATTGCTGGAAAGAGCTTACGCCGGAAGGGTTTAGCCAGTGGCAGGCTGCTCAGGGGCGTAAAGGTGGTAAAGCTAAAGGTGAAGCCTACGAAGATAAGCGGGTAAGTGCGCGATTGATGCACGCAAGAGGTATTAGTGCTCGTCAAATTGCTATTGAGCTGGATTGCTCTCCTCAGTCCGTCCTAAATTGGGTGTCCAAATAGCCATATCAGGTAACAGCCCGAATCTGGGCAACTATGAGCCACATTCATGGGGTGTCCAAATAGCCATATCAGGTAACAGCCCGAACCTGGGGTTTTTAGGGGTGTGTTTTGCTGGTGGTGAGCGTATGGCTCGTTATGTAATCTAGCGAGCTTTTTGATTTAGTCTAGGTGCCAGCCCCAGCGGGGCGGTGATCGGGTCGAGATCAGCGGGTTTTGCTGATCCGAGAGCCTAGCAGGCAGCAGGGGGAGGTGGGTGTTCTGTGATGCCCTTTTGATATCTCTTTGCTCTCTTTTTGATTCTTATTTTTTTTCTAAGTGCCTAATTTTACCTTTTCTAGGATTTGGGCAATCTTAGTCTTGATAGGGGGTGTAACTGAAAGGCTAAATTTGCCCAACGCGGCCAAAACGTAAAGTTAGGTCAACTTCGATACAGGAAGCCTAATGTTTATGCGGGTTTTGTCGTAAAACATTAGTTTTCCGGCATGTGTGATTCTCTGATTAAGAACTGGCGATTTACCCCTGAAAACATGCACGACAAACTATGTCGGAAAGCTATTTCATCGGAAACTCAACCTCAGCATGTTTTTCGTCAGGCTAACTTTACATTTTTGGCGCGTTGGGCAAAATTAGCCTGAAACGGGAAGACTGTTTCAGTTACACCCCCTATCTTATTGTTACCGTGTAACGTAATAGCTATCTAGCTGGTTTTCGTCTAATTGGTCGGCGGTTTCTTTGTCTAGGCTGGTTAGGAGGGTTTCCAGCAATTCTCGCTGACTGATTCCTCGATGCTGTGCTAGCCGCGTTAAGCCTGCGTGAGCGTCATAAGATAGCCATACATTGAGTCGAGCATCGCTAGGTTTCCCCTGTGCCCCTAATTCGCGTCTGCGTGCCCTGTAGGCGGCTTGTCGTTGGGCTGTGGTCTGTGCGCTGCTACTGGGGCGGCCTCGTTTTCGGGGTGGCTCGGTTTCGAGCAGGTCGCCGGTTTTGATGTCATCCGCTTGCTTTGCCATTTTAGTTACCCTGTAACTGTGTAATGGTGCGATTTTAGTTACAGGGTAACGTAACTGCAATTTTTATTGTTACGCTGTAACTAAAATAATATTTTTTCACGTTAGATCAGACCCCCTCGCCTTATTTACTTTGTGGGTACGGTGTTTGATTGCTCATGCAAAAATTGCCCTTGTGTTGCCGGTTCTAAATCAAACAGTGCTCGATCGTCGTTACGATTAAGGGTTGCGTCCATCATGGCTAGCAACTTATCTCTAGGCCATTCCCCACGTTCTACTTTTGCCAGAATTGCCGCGCCGACAAGAATCTTGCGTCGGGTGTCTTTTGCACGCTGTTCTTTAGATAGTTTTGCCCGTAATTGAGCGTCTTGTTTTTGCTTGAGTGCTTTGGCTTGTTTCAGCTTTATCTCTAACTCTTCAATCCGTTTGTCTATGCCTGACATGTTCTATCCTTTGCATTATTCTCGTTTGTTATTGTAGCTAATATTTTGCCTATTTAGCGCACTAGAAGTGGCTAAATAGTTGCTACAATGTTGCCATCGAAACAAACCCAAAGCGAAAGCAAGGGCGCACTTATGCAAACTACGTTTGCGCGCGGTCACTTCGTGACAAATCAAACCCAAAAGGCCCGCCCGTGGCGAATTATCACCTCTCCGTCAAGACGGTAAGCCGATCAGCAGGCCGCACCGCGACCGCCGCATCAGCCTATCGGGCCGGTGTGACAATCACCGACGAGCGAACCGGCGAAGTTCACGACTACACCCGCAAGGGTGGTGTTGAATCTGCGGTCCTCATCCTGCCCACCAATGCGCCAGCATGGGCGGCAGATCGTGCCGCACTCTGGAACGCGGCCGAGCAAGCCGAAACGCGTAAAAATTCCACGGTGGCCCGTGAATTTGAGATAGCGCTACCGGCGGAACTCTCCGCCGAAGAACGCCAGCGGCTCGCCCACGATTTCGCCCGCGAGCTGGTAGAGCGTCACGGCCTCGTGGCGGATGTCGCGATCCATGCCGCAGGCAAAGAAGGGGACAACCGAAACCATCACGCCCATATCCTTTGCACCACCCGCCGACTCACACCGGAAGGCTTTACCGAGAAGACCCGCGAGCTGGACGACCGCAAAACCGGCGCAGTGGATTATTGGCGAGGGCGGTTCGCGGAATTACAAAACAAGCGTCTACAGGAAAACGGTTTTACTGAGCGCGTAGACCATCGAAGCCTCATCGAGCAGGGCATCATCGACCGCGCCCCAACCCGACACCTAGGCCCATCGGCCAGCGGCTACGAACGCCGCACCGGCCAGCCTAGTGATAACCGGCTTAGGCACGAACGAGAGGCGAACGAGCGACTGAGTGGGGCCAAAGCATTGGGCGAGCTAGAACGGCAAAGTAGCCAGCTTGACCACTCCATTCTGGATCTATCCAACGATCTAGCCAGCGCCAAGGCCGAGCGAGAGCGGGGCATACAGCCGCCGGTGATAGCACCTGATATTTACGCTGAGATTCGGGCCGGTATGCAGTCGGTGCAGAGCCTATTTGAAAGTCAAAAGATCATCGAACAGGGCAAGGCGGACGTGGCCGCAGAGTTTGCACGCTGGAAGGCCGAAGAAGCGGCCAAGGCACAGACCATCGAGGCCGAGCGGCAGCGCCAAGCCAGCGAGCTGGCAAAGCAGCGACAAGAGATCGAGGCCAAGGCAGAGATCCAGCCGAAGATCGAACCACAAAAGGGGCGGGGCTATGAGATGTAGCTTGCACGAATTTGCCAATACGTTATAATTAATTGATTAATTTGTAATCACGAAAAGGTTAAGTCATGAAAATAAAACAGGCAAAAGAATACTTTGAGCTTGGCGTTATCGTGGGTTTTTACGCCATCCGTGATCCGCTGAAGCTGGGGTATTGGCTGTTAGTGATCGAAGGCAAGGAAG
>JAPLQI010000095.1 GCA_026399755.1 Pseudomonadota bacterium | reverse complement strand
ATCTCTAAGCTAGTACTTACTGGCTTACTTTATTCAGAGCAACCATCGCTGGTTACTCCTTACTAATGCAAGCACTTGTTTCGCTTCCGAATCAAGCACTCACACTCATCGACTGTATTTTTTTAAAGATCGTTCGCTGCGACTAGAACACCGTGTTGCTGTGTGCGCTGCAGCGAGAGGCCGAAATATACGGGCCTTGCCCTGTGAGGTCAACCACCACCATGCAATAAAATGCAGGCAATACGGTAAGTTGTTGATTACTAACAGTAAGAAAATCGATGTATTAAATCTAGTAACGTTGTCTGCCGGATATTTTTCAAAGCAAGCTATGGAAACACCGTGTAGATTGCGTACCGATTTGTATATTTCACCCCAAACCAGAGCGCCCCATGCCGACTGAGCAGCAAAGTATTGTTATAAGCAATGAAATTCGCACGGCTATTTTAAGAGTTCAGCAGTTAGATGACGCCGAATGCGCAGAGCTGCTGGCTAGCCTGCAAAACATTGGACTGACGGATGATAGCTCTATCTGGGAAATCATCGGCCTAAACGACGCTGCTAGCTCTGACTGGAAGACGCTTCAAATAGGTGAATTGAAAACGCTGCTGGCTTTGGCTATTGGCGATAAACATGCCACGCTGCAAGGCTGTGACTGGGTGCAGCACTTTGGCCAAATGGAAGAATCCCGCCGCCGCGTGTATCGCTGTGTGGATGGCCTGATTAATATGCACAAGACCGAGATGTTTCATCATTCATTAGAACTCATGTACGGCACGGAAACACTGTACTTGGCGATGGACTTATTAAAGCGCAAGCAACGCTTCTTTGGCCTAGATGAGCTAGGCCTAGATATATTGCCCGATTCATGCGTGTTTACTTGTAGTTAACGACAAGCTGAAATTAAACGCTGCTAAAAATACTAAAAGGCCTCAGAAGCTTCAGCTTTTGCGGCCTCTTTCATTTTAAATGGAGGTTCACCAGCAGCAACTCTTTACAGCCGTACTTTCGCCACGCAACGAGCGCGCACTTCGCCCAAACTTCCCAGCTCATTGGCACTGCATGCACGATAGCGCTCGGCATATTGATTAAAATTAGCCCGAGCCTGCTCCAACGGCAGCTGGATTAATTCATTAATATAGCGGCGGCTGCCGATTTCGAAATGCTGGTAATCAATGGGTGCATCCCAATCTCCACCCCAAGTCATAAAGCCATGCTGGGCAAATAGGCTGACCACCGACTCGTTCACTAAACCGGCACGGCGAGTTTTCTCTGGGCGCAGCTCATTTCGATTGAGATAACTCTTCGCACTAGCCACAGGCAACACATTCACCCCGCCATCATCTGCAAAGCTTATATATGGATTTTGTAATGGATTAATATCCATCGCCACGCCATAAGCATGCTTAGACCAGCTTTTAGCCCCCGTTATCGCTCGGCCATTAAATGCACTGCTATTATTGGCATTCATAGACAGCACATCATCACCAGCAAACTGCTCCAGCGGCAGCGCCGAAAAGAGTGGAAATTTAGCCTGATATAAAGCCGCGAACAAAGCCTCTACCTGCAGGGCCACCACATCCAGCACCAACACCTGCCCCTCCACCTTTTGCCCCTTCATATCCCAATGCAAAAAACGCACTCTTTGCAAACGATCGCAAGGCAGCGGATTAGCCGCCGTAATCACGCCGCGCTCTTGCAGCAAGGCGCAATCAGCGGGGGGTAAGGGTGCAGAGGCGGCATACGCTATCGGCAAATAGGTACAGAATAGAAAAAGAAATCGCTGCAATTTATGCTTCCTACATAGATAAGAGCACCGGTATTAAGCTATCAATACCTCGTTTTATTGCCCCATATATTTTGCTAATAAGGCATCTATATCCGAGCCGGTAACCTTGCGGATAGCCGACAAAAAATGAGAGGGTAGCTGACCAGCTTGCGTAAAGCTCTCAGCAAGCAGTAAGGGCATAAAATCATCCAAACTGCGCTTGTTCTGGCTAGCGTTTAGCAAAAGCATATCCACTTCTGACCAGAATGTAGCGCCCTGAGCATAAAACAGTGGATATACCGACCGATCACCCTGAGTATATTTTCTCTCTAAGGCCAGCAATCCAAGCTCAGGCACTCGCTCTGGCTGAATAAAACGAGCGCGCAATTTTGTAACTACATCCTCAGCTAATTTGCTTTGGGACAGCATTTTTAAGCCATAGTAATGCGCCAGCCCCTCAGCAGCCCAAGCGGGTGATTTAACTTCATGATCAACAGACATTGCCGCAAGCTGATGAAATTGCTCATGAGCAAGGACCATCAGTGTCAGCGCAGTACTTGCATCAGTATTCTTTTCAGCACCTTTGGTGTAATTAGCCAGAAAGGAACGACTACCCGCAGCACCACCTGACCGCTTCTGTTTTTCATCAATACCTAACCACACCACCAGCAGATGACGCTCTTTCGCTTCAATTTTCTTAGCCGGAGGAAGTACTTTGGCTAAATAGCTCAAAGTATCCGCATGTAGCGAAGGCAGCTTTAATCTGGCGACTTCAGCAGCATCATCCGCCACATACTCCACACTAAACGGGCCAATTTGCTGCTGACTCAAAGCTAGATTACCAAAAGCATAAAATTCTGGTGCGCCTGCGGAGGGAACACGCCATTGCCCAGAAGACAAGGCCATCGCACCCACCTGCTGCTGCGTATCCATACCCAAAATAGTCAGCGAATCTTCACCATCGCCATCTAGGCGTAATAAAGAAGTAGGCTCGGATAAAAGCCACCATTTTTCATCCTGAAAATAAACGCTCTTTTGCTCTGAAGGATCTACCGAACCATTGACACCCAACTGAACATAAATCCCCCAGTTCACCTGACGGCAGCCAGCTGGTAACACCCACTCACCCGGCTTAGGAGAGACCAGCGACTGCTTCTCGCAATGCGGCGCAACAAGCTGTGATGTTAAGCCTCTATTTACACCATGCAAACGTAGTACTCGATCCTGAGTGCTGACAGGAAAATCCGTCATCGTGGCATGTAATTGCAGGGGATTAGCTGGAAATATCGTAATTTGATAATGGGCGGCTAGGGCCGAGGATGAAATAAAGGCCAACAAAGTGACCAATACTTGGTAAGCCTTCATACAAGTCCGATTAACAATAAGTAGGAAACGGGACCGTACCGGAAAAAGCCCCGTCTCCCCAAGTAACAATCACCAAACCCCTCCCCAAAAAACATATCAAAAATAATAAAAATTTACATCTCTTATCCGTACAGCACATTCGAGCCAAAAGAAACCAAACCGTCATTGATCAATATGCGTAAAATTGAGTGATCCAATTTGAGTTTTTTCACCCCATAAAATAGCACTCGAATAGGATTTTTAGCCCTTGAATACCCCTCAAACCCGCATAACACTGTAGCCATGTCGAATATAGAAAACCAAGCAGAACCAGCCTTTACACCAGCAAATACGCCCCTTCAGCCCTCACGCCGCTACAGCATCGCACCCATGCTCGATGGGTTATATATTTTAAATAACACATAAAAAACAATTAGTTAAAAAACAAAAACTATTTATGTAGCACTAATGAATGCACCAAAAACAAAAATAAATTTCAATTTTCGGTGCTACAGACATTATTTAAGCGAGAGTAACCAAAAGAAAAGAACCATCTTGGCAAGCAAAGTGCTATTCAAGTCAGACAAGCTCTATAAAAAAATCGCTCATCAGCTAACATCCTAAAAAAGCCCTCCCAAATCCCCCGCATCCCAATTGGTAATCACCAGCTCCTTACTGCTGGCAATCTGACCCTGCTTACCGTTATTACCGTTACTATATTTAATACTCAGCCCCTGCATAGTGAGGCCTTCAAAGGCTTGCCGGATGTCGGGATGGTCATTGATGCTGACCATCACCCTGCCCTGGCAATTACGCATAAAGTCGGCCATGGCCAAGTATTGATCAAACTCGAAAGGCACGCCGTAGCCTTCGGTTTGCCAGTACGGCGGATCGCAATAAAAGAAGGTGTGGGCGCGATCGTAGCGGCGCATGCAATCCAGCCAGCTGAGGTTTTCTACCGTTGTACCGGCTAGGCGCAGGTGGGCGGAGGAGATATTTTCTTCGATGCGGCACAGGTTAACGATCGGGGCCGTGGTGGCCGTGCCAAATGACTGGCCATTCACCTTGCCGCCAAAGGCATGCTGCTGCAGATAAAAGAACCGCGCTGCACGTTGAATATCGGTCAGCGTTTCTGAGCGGGTATCTTGCAGCCATTTAAATACCTGTCGCGATGACAGCGCCCATTTAAATTGGCGGACAAACTCTTCCATGTGGTTTTGCACCACGCGATAGAGATTGACCAAGTCACCGTTAATATCATTAATGATTTCAACCGACGCAGGCACCGGCCTTAAGAAATACAGCGCCCCGCCGCCACAAAATACTTCTACATAGCATTCGTGAGGAGGAAACAGCGCAAGCAGTTTATCTGCAAGGCGGCGTTTACCGCCCATCCAGGGAATGATTGGGGATGTTGACATAGAAAGCTCCGGCCAAAGACCCGCTGATCGGGTCTGATTGGAGGCTCGGGGCCTTCAGATGATTGAATGCACCGCAACGCGGGCATTTGATGGATAGCTCTAAATACCGACCCTCTGCGAGCTTTTTATGGCATTGGGCACAACGAATATTTTGCATTGCCTATTATAGAACGATCGTTCTATTATTTCTAATAAAATTAGGCACTATTAAAAAAAGAATTGGCTAACTTGCAACATAGTATCCCACAGACTACACTTACCCAGATGAAAACCATCCAAAAAACTGCGGCTTTTGAACAATGGCTTATAAATTTACGCGATAAGATGGGCCAATTCAAAATACAGGCACGAATTGACCGAGTTGAACGGGACAACTTTGGCGACTGCGAATCGGTTGGCGAAGGTGTTTCAGAATTACGGATTCACTATGGGCCCGGCTATCGTGTGTATTTTATGCAGCAGGGACAAGAGATTGTGATTCTATTGGCTGGTGGCGATAAATCAAGCCAAAGTAAAGACATTCAATCTGCGCACGAAATGGCGAGACGTATTAAGGAAAATAAATAATGAACGACATCACTCTTAGCAAATGGGATTCTGCAGACTACCTCAAAACAGAAGAAGATCGAGCACTCTATTTTGAAGCATGTCTGGAAGAAAACGACCCACAACTGATAGCCCATGCATTGGGTGTAATTGCTCGTGCCCGCAGCATGAGTCAGCTAGCAAAAGACACGGGACTATCCCGTGAAAGCTTATACAAAGCACTCTCAAGCGAAGGCAATCCTAGCTTTGCAACTATTCTAAAAGTCACACAGGCGCTAGGCTTACAATTTAGCGTAAAGCAACAACAAGAAAAACCCACAACAGAATCCTTGACGCTTGCTGTCAAAGATAGTCTGGAAGCTTTAACACTCGCAGCTCAAAACATTTTATCTAAAGCGAGCACTGATGCAGTTTTAATAAAAAAAATACAAACCTCATCTACTCATAAGCGTAATACCCGCACCCCAACAAGTTTAAAGAAAGAGAAAAAACCAGCCTAATCTTGCAGCTTATGATTAAGGCCAAGTAACTGAATATCCACCAGCCCATCATGCAGGATACGGCAGTCGTAATTGATAACGGCCTATTCAGCCATGGTCTACAACACCTCTCCCGCTGGGCCATCCACTAACAGAGGCAATTCAAGGCGACAGCGCACCAGCAGGCTACTAGCTTGCGGCATGGTCTTTGTCTATGGCATTGATGAGCAAGCGCCCAGAGCAACAGGCAAGTACTCACGTCTATAAATCATGCTATTAGTTTTAATTTCACGGATGACTCCTCGATCAATAATGCGCTCAGTAATTTTAAGCCCAGCCAGGCGCTCTTCTACGGCGGAAGCAATGACCTCGCTGTTTTCCTGTGTTTTAACCGTTGCGCCGAGCGCGGCAGAAATTAAAGCTATTCAGCAGTATTTTAAAACAGTGAAATAAAGTGCTTGAGACTCTAATCAGGCATTCGTCTAAAAATAATGTTTTCATTGTGCCTAATAACAATTTGAACGTCTGCAGTGGCGAGCTCAAGGAGCATGCCACTTAGATTGTAAGAAAACTGCACCTCACCTTTTCCTCGGAATTTGATGTAATGAGATACCGAGTCAAATAACGGCGTAATTTCGTGTTTATCAATATCAACAATATTTTCAATGCCAACGGATTTGATACTCGTTAAATCCATGCTGATTGAATCTTTAGAAGAAAAAACCAAAACCCCTTCTGAGTTGGTAAATACATCCATCGTATCATCAGGGGTTATTTTGATAGGTTTTTCATTGTTTGGCATAAATTTAAATTCTTTTTTTAGTTAATGTGGCTATTTAAATAAGTGAGCTTATCTTTGGATGATAGCTTGCTATAATTTGTGGCGATGTCATGCGTGCGCTATTTTTAAGTGAAATCGACAGCACAATGCCATGCTAATTACAAGTGGGATAATTGAGTGTACTGAGATTGTTTAACCCATCTGCTTTAATCTAAAGACACATAAAAACAGTTAGCCATTATTTAGCACTCGCAATAATTTACACACTCCCTGCGGCAATCACCTTTGGCGATAAGGGCGCCAAGTCTTTTTCTGGGGTGACAATGCTTTTCCCCACCCCGCTCGGATTTCCGGGGGGAATGGGGCTTCGAATGCGGTTTTATGCGAAAGCCAATTAAAGGTGCCCCAGAGGATAGAGAGAGGCACAGAGACAGGGAACGTCAATAAAAATAAGATAAACAAAATAGGTCTGTCCCTTGCCCACTCATTAGCCCGTGCACCAAATGGACTAGCCACCCCCATCGACTGCCACCATGTCGTAGGGGCTGCCTCAGCTAAAGACTCGCCAGCAGGCAAGGCTGGGCCATTTTCTTCCATATAGGCACGCAGGTATGTCCAAAATGCATGAGCAGAATATTCATCCATTTCCAGTGGATTGCCAATCACAAAAAAATCAACAAAATCCGGCTTATCCTCGTGCTTCAAAATTAGATCCCATGCTTTATCATGGTCACTTTTTGCGGCTTGTTTTTGTGCAAAATCAGGGTCTTCAACTCCAATTGCTAATGTATTGGTAGTCAAAGGCCCGCCCCTGTATACAACAGTTTTTGAGGCAAAAACAAACACTAAAGCATCCCAGTTGTATTCAATAACTAAGGTTGGCCACGCGTAAAATGGGTTGCATTTTTTAAAACTATTTTTAAAGTAATCGAGCATTTCTGGGTAATCGCGAACTGCCCGGTAAACTTTTTTATTCTTCCTGTCTAGAATTAATGACCCACCTTTTAGAGGAAAAAGATCAAACCTAAACATGAGAATCTCAAGAAGAGACGTAACAAAAAAGAAGGCAAAGAAAAAAGGAATAAGTATTATGTTGAATAAAATAGAAAGAAAATCAACCGCTTGAATTTGAATAAAACCAAAATAGAAGGTGAATAATGAAAATGGAAAACACATAGAAAATACGAATAATGCAAACATAGAGGGCATGCCGCGTTCGCACTGGTGAATATCGCTTAACTCGATGGCGGACGGATAAATCGTTTTAACTTCATTCAAACTGCTACCTTTGTACCGCTTAGTTGTTTCTTTAGTGAGATATGTTGCAACACCAATACAGGATGGATGAAGTTCTCCGGGTAGCTTATCTCCTTTCAATAGGCGATATGGGGCATTAAAGTCAGCTTTTGTCATGGTTTGTTTATTTTTTTAGATGCAATTGAATTGTTGATTTTTTTGCAGAGATTCTTATTCTCTCTGCGGCTATCGTTCAAGACGATAGCCGCGTTAAGGTTTATTTTTTAGGCAGTAATGGCTCCCCCCATTCAGCACGGATTTCTGGGGGGAATGGGGCTTCAAATGCGGTTTTATGCGATAGCCAATTAAAGGTTCCCCATAGGGAATAAAAAGGCCCCGTGATTGGGAAAAAGATAAAAAATATCGGGACAAAAATGGGGTGTTCTTTACACCAATATTTAAACCTAGATCCTAATGGGCAGACCAGCCCCATAGATTGCCACCAACTATTAGGCGCGGCTTCGGCTAAAGTTTCGCCAACAGGCAAAGCTGGGCCGTTGTCTTCCATATAGGCATGTAGATACGCCCATAATGCCTGCACGGAATATTCACTCATGACCAGTGGATTACCCATGGTAAAGAAATCCACATATTCTGGCCGAGGCTGGGGGTTTAATAAAAGGCGGAGATCCTGCTCCAGATCGAACTTTTTAGGTTTATTTAATATTTCTGCGGTGTTTTTAACCAGCACACCCAATGCATTTGTTGTTGAAGGCAATTGCCCCAGCATCACAATTTTTGAAACATGCACAAATTCGAAAGAATCCCAATCGTATTCAACAATCACGGTAGGCCAGGCATAAAATGGATTACGTTTTTTAAAGCTATTTCTCATGTAATCAATGGCACCTGGTGTGTTACGAAAAACACGGTAAACTTTTTTCTTTTTCTTATCAAAAAACAAGCTGTCGTTTTTAAGTGAAAACATATCAGCTCTTAGAAAATACATTCCCCCATGAAATGTAAAAAAAACGCCAAAAAGGCTAAATGCAAACATAACCAAAGCCATCAAAAAAAGAACTGGCTCCGTATCAGTAAAAAACCATGTAAAAGAATAGGCGCCATACAACATTAGCGGGAAGAACCCAAAAATGAGGAGCATTGCAAACAATGTTACAAGGCCACGCTGATAATGTGTGGTACTGGCCAGCTCGATAGCCGCTTGGTAAATCGTTTTAACTTCGCTCAGCGTACTACCACCTTGCCGCGCAGTTGTTTCTTTATTCAGATACGTGCTAATGCCCAAGCTAGATACATCGATCATTGCTGGCGGGTATTCACCTTTCAGTACACGATAAGCCGTGGTTGAGGCGGTATTTGATGTCATAGGGAATAAGCTCTTTAGGGTTTGACAGAGGCAGGGGCGGATTTTTCTACCCGCTGGGATTGCTTCACATCATATTTAGACTGAGGCTCAGGCGCGGCCTGATTGCTCTTATGTAAAGCCTTCAGGAATGCTCTTTCTTCCTCTGCAGCGGTGTTAAACTTATTCACCTTGCCAAAGAAACAATCTTCGGCCCAATCCTCTAACTCGGTAGGCGTTAGCATCGCCGAGCCGGAAGATGCCAGCACACCCAGCCCCATTAAAATTAGCCCCCAGCCGGTTAAACTCATACCCAGAATAACAATTACGCCCTCAGAGGCCACGGCTGCCGTAGAAATAATGGCCCTAGTACCTATCCATTTAACTACCATCTCACCTGTTGCCACAATACCTGCTGCTCCACCAGCACCATATAAAATGCTAGTACTTCTCCATGCCAATGCCGAGTATTTGTCATTGCGCTGAAAACGTTCACCCGCAAAAGTAAAAGCTTGCGCAGCATCCACCAACAAAGCCCCCCAGCCTGCAAAGCCACCTAGGGCTTTCAGCCCCATAGTAAATACACCATGCTTCGCAAATTGCGCTGCAGCAATGCCCGCCAGCTCCCCGGTGGCCCCAACCGTACCCAAGCCATTGCTGGCAATGCCAAACCAGGCATCGCGCAAGGCTTTTTGATCTTCTGGGCTGGCTGCGGCTAGGGATTTAAGGCTGCCATTTAAGCCCAGCATTTGCAGGGATAAAAAGCCGATGGCGATGCGGCCTTCTGCCTTGATAAAGACAGCTTTAGTGCCACGCCAGCTGTTTTCTTTTAAGCTATTTAAGGCTTCTTTGGCCGTCTCTGCCACGTGCCTTTGCTGCGCAAACATTTTGCCAAAATCTTCTTCCGATACCTTTTGTATCCCCGCTAAGCCTTGCGTGGTTAAATTAAGCTTAGAGATATTTAAGGTTACTTTTTCAGCGTCTTTTAGGGCTGCGGCGCTTTGTGAGGCTTGCTTCAGCTTATCGGTATCAGTAAGTACATGCAGCTCGATCTTTCCTTGCTTGCGCATGCTCTTTATCTGTTTTTTGCCTGGCGCAGAATGCTTGCTGCTTAGTAAAGCTATGGCCTCATCAAAAGGTAAGAACACACTGATTAATATGGGCCGAGGCTTGATCTGGGTTTTATTCAGCACACTAGCCAGAATATGCTCCAAATTCTGGCCAAGCAAAGCCATGCCAAGTAGCTTGCGTTCTATGGTTTTAAAGCTGCTTTGCTGGCTGGCATAGCCAACCGCCCCGCCAATCAGTGCCGTAGAAACACCCTGATGAAAGCCAAATACCGCCTCATTCAGCCAGCTAAACTTAGCGTTAAGCTGCGGCACAATTAAGTCTTTGAGTAGGTTATAACTTTTGGCCTGATTATCTTCGGCCAAATATTCAAACAGTGATTTTTGATTAGAAAGCTGCGCACGCAGCATCACCGCATCCAGATCGGTGACTGGTTTGAGCGCCTGTTGATACGCCAGCTCGGCGCTGCTAGGCCCCATGCTGCCCCCGCCGTAAACATGAAATGCCTCTTCGCTATAGCAAGTCCCCGCGCTATGGTGGGTTTGCTTAGGATCGTTCGGATCGTTCTCATCAAAATGCAGGGCAAAAAAATCAGTTACGTTTTTTTGAGATGCGGCGGCGTAATCATCATCAAAAAGAGTAACGATGGCTTTTTGAGCAGCCTCTTCAATCTCGTATTTCTTTACAAAGACTTCGCGCTTACCTTTAACCAGCTTTGCTTCGATTTTTTTCCAATCAGCTTGTGTTCGTAGATTGGCGGTACGTTCACGTTCGGCTGTATCCTCAGGCTGAAAAACGCGGCCCAGTGTTCTTGAGGTAATGGGCGTTGTGGTGTCGAGTGGTTCCCAGAGCGTTTTCCTTGAATAATTAATCGGGAACTGACCATAAGCATTAGATTCTTTTCGATCATATTGCCCCTTGGTAATCACGCCCAGATTCCTTGCCCCCGATTCAAAAAATGAGTCCGTTTTCTCGAAATTGTCTATATAAAGCATTTTCTGAATGCTACTAAGCCTGGCAGAGCAGAGCATTCCCTGGGCGAAGGGGGCCAGTGCCTCGTTCATTTTCACCAGCGCCCGCATACGCAAATGATTTAGCTCGGCAGAAACCGCCACTGGGTCATGCAGGGCAAACACAAGGCCTTTATCTTTGGTCTTGGGGTGCATATTGCCCAATTGCTGCATATGGCCATTCAGTTGATCCAGCGCATTTAAGCAGTCTTTAAAGGGGAAGTAGGGATCCGCATCTTTACCCGGGCTGATATTGCGCAGCGCATATTCAGCAACAAATTTACCTGGGCTTTCTGCCTTGGCAACAAATGCATTATCTGGTGCTTTTCCGCTATCTAAGTAGGCTTTAACATCAAGGCATTGCATGACTTTGGGATTGGCTTGATTGGCTTTTTTTAGCTTGTCATTCCATAAGTTAGCGCTATACGCCAACCATATTTTCCCCGTTTTATGCGCTTGGGGAATCGTCAGCAAACGCACTTTATGCAAATGGCCGAGTTTATTACAAGAAAAAGGCTCTGCTAAATAAAAGGAGGGATGTGAGGCAGAGTAAAGCGCCCCTTCTGGCGTAATCCGGTAAATATCCCAGCCATCTTTTTTGCCTGCTGGCGGGGTTTCATAAAACACGTATAAATAGCCCCGGCGCAGGGTTCGCAGTACATAGCGCGATTGCTTGGGCGTAGCAAGCTGAGCCGCTTTTTGCGCAATGGCGTGCGAAAGCAGCTTTGCACTGCCGGGTGGCTGTAAATCTGCTTTATTCGCAATCACGGAGGGGCGCACCAATAGAATAGGCAGGCCACTTTTTTCACACGCTCTACAGGTATCCGTCATTGGTTTTCTTTTTGTGGTGAGTGCAGCATGATCTGATCCCATTGGCTTTCTGTGATTTCAGCCAAGGCGGTATTCAAAGGCGTTTGAGTTTCTTTGGCGTTTTTAAAAATGGCGCTCATGGATGGGTGCTGCCAAAACTGCGGATATCGATCCGCATAGAGGGCAAAGGCCAACTGATCATCGATTTGTGGCCAGCCAAATTCTCTTGCCGTTTTTACCCATAGCCGTGCATTTAAAAACATCTGGGCATAGGGGGCTGATCGTGTGGCATACCATTGCGCTAAAGTACGGTTAATTGCCTCCGCATCGAGGATGGTTTCTGCTTCATGGGGCTTTAATGTTAGCGTTGCCTGGCTGCCCCCAGTGCTTTGTAGATGGGTGACTCTGCCGTCAATCGATAAAAAATACCAGTTAGAAACAGGCCCAAGCCACAGACTGATGCGCTCTTCACCCAGCAGCGCTAAAAGCAAGGGCAATGTTCTGGGGTCGCCTGCTCTTAAATAGCGCTTACCTGTTTGCCCCTTTATTCTTTGCTGCATCATTCTGGCCAGCCATGCTGCCAGCTCTTCACTACCAGCATGGCTTTGCAGCCAGGCGCATACAGGCAGCCCGCCAAAACCTCTATCTAGCAATGCCAGATTATTTTCTAAGGCAATCTGAATAGACTCTGCAAATAAAGGGTCTTCTTTACCCTGCAATTGCACTAGATAGGGCAATTGGGCATAAGGCAAAGGCGGCTCGCTAAAAGTCAGCATGGTGATGCACCGGCCATCCCAAGCTGCTGTGCGGGAGTCTTGCAGAGTAGGCGTGTTCTCTGGCGGCTCAGCATCTGGTCCGCCGTCTAAGGGGCGTGGCTCGCCCAGCATGGGGTCAATCAGCAGATATAAAGCGCCGTCTTGTTTTGACGATCCAATTTGTGCTGCCAGCTGCGTAATATGAGTCGGCTCTATGGCCAGAGGAGGCCATGGGTCAAAGAGTGCTGTGTTTTGCATTAGTTTTGGCCTGTGTATCAAAGAACGGCTGCGCCGCCCGCAGCGGCATCTTTCATTTTTTGTGAGCAATCCTTGGCTTGAACAAAGGGCACAAATTGGGGTGTTAAGCTCGCTGGGCCGCTCATATCATGATTTGCGCCTTTCACCGTGACCACACCGGGGCAATGAATCTCGATATTGCCGCCTTTTAGCCGGATATATCCGCCACCAGCCGTAACTAAAACTTCATCTTTCGCCGAAATACTGAGCAGCCCCTTGCAAGCAGTTACTTTCAGGTCTTTATCACCAGTGATTTCGATATCGTCGCTCTGCGCTTGCAACTGAATCTTGCCTTTGGCTGCGATCAGTTTTAAAGCGACTTTGTCTTTTACCCCAGCTACAAACAGGCTGATGTTCTGGCGGACGTTGTGAATCCAGCGGCGGCCAGAGGTTTGGTTGGTATCACGCTGCGCGACCAGATCTAAGTTAGTGCCTGCGGTGAGGGTTTGGCTTTGTGGGCTGGTGATGGCTACGCCGTCCTCGCCGTGCAGCAGGATAATATTCTGCTGACCTGCTTGTTTTTCGGACTGGCTTTTACCGTCTTTATCCGTATTCGTGCCTGCTTCTAGGCTTTTACTGGCATGGATATGATGGTGCAAATGGCCTTGGATGTTTTGGTCACCCACGCTATTGTCCGGATTAATCGTTTTATTGTCTTCGCCGGTTTCAATGGTGTCCGCAAGCTGATTGGTTGCGGTTTCGCCTAGGCTTTGTGCCAGTGCTAAGGCTGATTCAAGCTGGCTTTGCGCGGGGCTGCGGTCGAGTTGCTTGTCCGATGCACCACTCTTAGCTTCGGTACTAATCAGCAGGCCATTGGCGCGGATTGCGCCCTGATTATCCGTACGCAGCTCAAAGCCTTCACCGCGTGGCTCGCCTTTGCCATCCGTACGCGGGTGGATTAAGTAGCCTAGGT
>JAPLQI010000052.1 GCA_026399755.1 Pseudomonadota bacterium | reverse complement strand
GCACTGAATGAGCTATGCAAAGCAGTGATTTACTTCGACCCTCATGCAAAAAAAGATCGCCCCAAACACCCTAAGCCGCATGATTTTACAGCCTATAAATCAGGGGTTTGAGCTTAAGTTGATAGGATTGGGGTGAAACCTCGTATTTATTCAGCATTGCTCGCGGGTTTCACCCATCCTATAAATTAAAAAACACAGCACAGCGCTCAAGAAATCTATCTAAACAAAGTTCATTGAGTAAGAGCCGTAATCAGACTTGTTCATATAAAAATATAAAGTTCGCAATAGCAGTGTTTTTTTAAAATATATTGTCCGTTACTCTTCTAATTAGCTTTATATAATAAAAATAAATATTTTAATAAAGGGGGCGTAACGCGCAAGTGAAGTTAAAGATCTTGCAAGGAAAGTCTAAAAAGCTAAGATTAGATTGTGAGGTGTTTTATTAATCATTTACTTTTGGGAAAAACCTTGAAAATTACTCACCGGCTCACTTTATTAGTGGCAACTACAGCAATATCTATATTGCTGTTGATTACGGTCAGCTTTCTAAAGCTGAATGCAATTAATGTATTAGTTGAAGAGGTGGTAGAAAATGTGATGCCATCTTTAGAGACGCTAAATGATGCCGATCTTGCCTTTTCTGGCGCTCGACGCTTGGAATTAAGCCACGTTATTGAAGCTGATCCTCAGCAGAAGCAAGCGCAAATCAATAAAATGCAGAGCTTATTGGCAGAAGTTGATCGACTTTTACAAAGTTATGAAAAATTTGCTGATGATGATATTGATCGTAAAAACCTAGCCACGGCAGTGGCAGAGTTTGCCACTTTAAAGCCTTTGATTGCTGAAGGTACGCGTGTTTCCTTGGCCCTCCCTCCTGATGAGGCTCGCAGTTATATTTCTAAAAGCGTCTCTCCCCAAGCTGAAAAATTTTCTACAGCCCTAAATATTGCAAAAGCACATAACAGTGATTATTCCAAAGAGGCTAGCCGTGATGTAAAAGCGCAGGTATCCAATGCAATTACGGCATCTTTAAGTTTGGGTGGGGCCTTATTACTTTTAGCCTTTGGTTTGGGTATTTGGATTACTCAAGGAATTAAAAAACCACTGCAAGATTTACGTCAGTTTCTCGTTGATTTAGGGACAAATTACGATTTCACCCAACGTATGAAGGTGACAGGGAATGATGAAATTGCTGAGTCCTTAAGTGCTTTAAATGGCTTGCTCGATACATTGCAAGGCAGTTTGCAACAGCTGCATCGAATTGGCCGTGATGTGACCGGCACAGCGAGTCAATTGTCTGTAAGTAGCAATGAGCTATCCAGCGCTTCGCATCATGTCAGTGGGGCTGCATCGAGCATGGCCGCTGGGGTTGAAGAAGTTACCGTTAGTATTATGCTGGTTGCAGATCGAAGCCGTGAGTGTGATCACACAGCGCGTGAAGCAGGCAAGATGGCCGCAAGTGGTGGCGATGTGATTGAAAGCACCATCAAGAGTATTCAACAAATTGCTGAGGATGTCCGTGTTTCAGCGGGGCAAATTGAATCACTGAAAGAGCGCACCGCCAGCATTAATAGCGTTGTGAATGTGATTAAAGAAATCGCAGATCAAACCAATTTGCTGGCGCTCAATGCCGCAATTGAAGCGGCGAGAGCAGGTGAGCAGGGCCGTGGTTTTGCGGTGGTTGCCGATGAAGTTCGTAAGCTTGCCGAGCGAACCAGTCTTTCAACGCGAGAGATTATCGCTACGGTGAGTGCGATTCAAAGTGAAGCGAATGCAACTGTTTTGAGTATGCAACACGCTGTTAAACAAGTTGAGCATGGTGTGCATTGCGCTCAAGAAGCGAGCACAGCAATTGCAAGCATTCGTCAGAATGCCGATCAGGTTGTAGAGCAAGTCAGTGAAATTAGTGACTCTATGCGTGAGCAAAGCTCGGCCAGCAATATGATGGCGCAGCAGGTGGAGCGAGTGGCGCAGATGTCGGAGGAAAGCAGCTCTGTTGCTCAAAATACGGCCGATGAAGGTGTGCGTCTACAGCAGCTAAGTCGTGAGCTGGATGCCGCGATTGCTTATTATCGGGTGTAAGCGCTAGGGCAATATTGTATAAAGGAGCGGGCGAGTTGCCAGCGGTAAAGGAGGCTAGGGTTTTTAGCCTGTTTCTACTTCGGAGTTGCTGTGCGCTCCCATGCTGAATAACCCTAATGCAAAAAGCCCCGATGACTAATCATGCTGCAGCGCGCAAAATACGCGCCTAGAATTTATCTTTTGGAATCTCTCATGGCCAGAAACGCGCTTTACGCCCAATCGGGTGGTGTAACCCCTGTGATTAATGCATCCGCAGCTGCGGTGATTGCGGCTGCTCGCGCTCATCCAGATCAGATTGGCCGTGTATTTGCTGCCAAAAACGGGGTATTAGGTGTGTTGGCCGAAGAGCTGATTGATACCGCTTGCATGAGCGAAGCCGATTTAGCCGCGCTGGCCGCATCTCCTGGCGGCGCTTTTGGCTCTTGCCGCCATAAGCTGCGCTTTGGCAAAGAGCTAACCCGCTTGTTTGAAGTATTTGCCGCGTACGATATTGGCTATCTGTTTTATAACGGCGGCGGCGATTCTGCAGATACCTGCTTAAAGATTGCCGCGCATGCCGAATACCTTGGCTACGATCTCACCGCGATTCATGTGCCTAAAACGATTGATAACGACTTGCCGCATTCAGATTGCTCGCCCGGCTTTGGCTCGGTAGCCAAATATGTGGGCACATCCATCCGTGAAGCAGGTATGGATGTGGCGTCGATGTGTGGCTCCAGCACCAAAGTATTTATTATGGAAGTCATGGGCCGTCATACGGGCTGGATTGCCGCCAGCGCTGGCTTAGCATCTGGTGAAGGCAACTTGCCTCCGCACCTGATTTTGCTGCCGGAAGTGACATTTAACGCGGCTACTTTCCTTGCTGCCGTTGAAGCCACCATTGCTCGTGAAGGCTATTGCGTGATTGTGGCTGCAGAAGGCATTAAAAATGTCGAAGGCAAGTTTGTCGCCGAAGCGGGTGGCACCGATGCCTTTGGTCATGCGCAGCTGGGCGGCGTAGCGCCTTACCTAGCGCAGCTGATCAAAACCGCTCAAGGGCATAAATGCCATTGGGCCGTATCTGATTATCTGCAGCGTGCCGCGCGCCATATGGCATCGCAAACCGATGTGGATCAGGCCATGGCCGTGGGTACTGCCGCAGTGAAGTTTGCATTGGCCGGTGAGCGTGGCGTCATGCCAACTATCGTTCGCACCAGCGACGCGCCTTATGCTTGGACGATAGGCTCGGTGAAGCTGGAAGAAGTCGCGAATCACGAGAAGCACTTGCCCGCTGAATATATCCGCGCCGATGGCTTTCATATCACGCCAGCAGCACGTAGCTATTTTGCGCCTTTGATCATGGGTGAAGCGATTCCACCCTATGCAAATGGCTTACCTGCTTATCCAGTGTGGAATTTTTCCGTGATCGATGCCAAGTTAGAGGTGTTTAATACGGCAGCGTAAGCTTTCTCTATTCTTGATCTAAATAAAAGGGAAGGGCACTGTTCAAGTGCACGCTTCCCTTTTTTGCGTGGACAAGATGAGTCTATTTCGCTTGGTACTGGAGTATCTGTCTTATCTCCTGACTACGGTCACGGTGCTGTTAGCTATTATTAACCCACTTTCCACCGCAGCCATTTTGCCTGGAATATCAGTACATTTATCTGATGCAGATCGAAAGTAGCAGGTCAAACTGGCTTGCTACTATGCCTTATTACACCATGCCGGGTGAGTGGCGGCGCTGAACAGGCTTGGAAAGCCGTAAAATTGAATAAATTTATAGACGACTGGTCTACTTTGACATATAGTTCACTTCATCAAGAAAACGCAGCAGGCCTTTTGAAGCAAAATGCAGGTAGCTCGTTTTGACCGTGATCCTCAGACCTTTACAGGGATGACTGGCTGAGAAAAGAATATTATTTAAAAAATAGACGACCGGTCTATTTGTTGTGGTCTGGCCACTTCAGCTTTGTCATGATGATTTTTGTTCCTATACCTTTATTTCAATGCCGCCGTTTTACCCATGCAGGGATTCGGTGCTTTATCTCTTACTGATCAGGATTGATGATGAAACTATTAATTGTGCTTACCTCTCACGACCAACTGGGCAATACCGGCGAAAAAACGGGTTTCTGGCTGGAAGAACTCGCTGCGCCTTACTATGCATTTAAAGACGCTGGTGTAGAAATGACGCTGGTTTCTCCTTTAGGTGGCCAGCCACCGCTGGATCCTAAGAGTGATGATCCTTCTGCCCAGACCGAGGCAACTGTGCGCTTTAAGGCTGATCCTACTGCGCTGAGCATTCTGGCTAATACTTCTAAATTACGCGACGTAGTGGCTGCTGATTTTGATGCGGTGTTTTATCCGGGCGGCCATGGCCCTTTGTGGGATCTGGCTGAAGATGTCCATTCGATTGCACTGATCGAAACCATGCTGAACAGCGGTAAACCCGTGGCAGCGGTATGTCACGCTCCCGGCGTATTGCGTCATCCAAAATTGGCGGACGGAAAATCAGTCGTGGCGGGTAAAAATGTGACGGGCTTTACCAATACCGAAGAAGAAGCGGTTGGCCTGACCAATGTGGTGCCATTTTTAGTGGAAGATATGCTGAAAGAAAACGGCGGCAATTATTCTAAGCTAGCTGACTGGGCACCTTATGTGGTGACCGACGGTTTGCTGATTACCGGACAAAACCCGGCTTCATCCGAGCCAGCAGCTCATGCTCTGATGGCTTTACTGGCCTGACCGACTTGGCGCTGCCAGTAGCGCCCATTTTTCATCTCTCCTCCAAAGCCTCTTTGGCATGGCTTTATGTCATGACCACGGAGGCTTCTCTTTTATAAAGCCAAAGATGCCAAGATTAACGTCTTATGATGCCTTTTCCCGCGAAGCCATTGGCGATGTTGCCATTACCAGTGCCGCAGAAATTTCCCAATTAGTGCAGCAGGCCTGGCAGGCGCAACCCGCTTGGGCGGCGCTGTCGCTGTCGGCTCGTCAGCAAATACTGACGCAGGCCTTTGATCAGCTTGTGCCACTGCAAGATCAGCTGGCCACGTTGATCAGCCGTGAAATGGGTAAGGATATCCGCCGTGCGGGTTATGAAGCCGGTGGCACTATCCAAAGCGGATCTTATTTTGCTGGTGAAGTGGCCGCGGCGCTGGCACCGGAATCGCTGGGCCCGCATGGCGAGATTCAATACCGGCCTTTAGGCGTGGTGGCGGTGATTTCACCGTGGAACTATCCGCTGGCCATGGCCAATAATCTGCTGATTCCGGCTTTGATGGCGGGGAACAGCGTGATTCTGAAACCCTCAGAAGAAACCCCGCTGGTGGCCGATGCCTTTGTAAACGCCTTGAATAATGTGCTGCCGGTCGGTGTTTTACAAATTGCCCACGGGGATGAGCAAACCGGCAAGGCGCTGGTCGAAGCGGATATCCGCATGGTGGCCTTTACCGGCTCGCTGGAGGCTGGCAAACATATTATGGCCCATGCCGCTTCCGGCTTAAAACGGCTGGTGATGGAGCTGGGTGGCAATGATCCGATGATTGTAATGGCCGATGCCGATCTGGATGCCGCAGCGCGCTTTGCTGTGGCCAGCTCCTTTGAAAATGCCGGCCAGATGTGCACCTCCACCGAGCGAGTTTATGTCGACTCCCGCATTGCCCAAGCCTTTGAGGACAAAGTAGTGGCCTATGCCAGCCAGTATAAAACTGGGCCGTGGAACCAGCCCCGCGTCAATATTGGCCCGTTGACTAATCCCCGATAGCATCAACATGTGTTGCTGCAATTACAGGATGCCAGATTAAAAGGCGCGCGCTTTTTACTGGGCCGGGATGATTACGCGCTGCCCTTTATTGAGCCGACGGTGGTCACCGGGCTGACCATGGATATGCAATTAGAGCAGGAAGAAACCTTTGGGCCGGTGGTGGCGATCGCTCATTTTGACGAGATTAATCAGGCAATCTGGCGGGCTAATCACAGCCCCTATGGTTTGGGTGCCGTGGTCTTTGGCGGAGCAGGGGCCCGTGTTGTAGCAGAACAGATGGAAGCCGGCATGGTGGGGATTAACCAGGGTGTGGGTGGCCCGGGTGGCGCGCCTTGGGTTGGGGCCAAGCAAAGTGGTTTTGGCTTTCATGGCTCTGCCGCCGGCCATCGTCAGTTTGCGCAAGTTCGCGTGATCAGCCGCTAACTATCATCCTATGGAGCAGGACTGCTATGAATACCGTATTAAATAAAGACCATTTCTTTGTCGCCGCCTATGAAGCCGGCGCAGAAAACCCCTCCTTACCGGCATGGGCGGGGATGCAGGCCAATCCGGCCGCGCTGAGCGCCGCAGCCCCGGGGCAGGTCAGCCGGCGGGAGCTTGATCAGGTGCCGGGGGCTTTTCAACTCTTGAATGTTTTATCCGGCGAGGAGTGCCAGCGGCTGATTGATATCAGCGAAATGCTGGGCTTTTTGCCCGATGCCGCGGTGTCTTTGCCACGGCATATTCGGCATAACGACAGCCTGACCTGGATTGTGGATGAGCAAACCGATGGTTTAATCTGGCAGCGGATAGCCCATTTAATGGGGGATCCTGCAGGGCTGTTTAAGGGCAATGCGGCGCTGGGAATTAACGCGCGTTTTCGCTTTTACCGTTATCAGCAGGCAGATTATTTTAAGCCGCATTCAGATGGCGCATGGCCGGGCAGCCGAGTGATTAATCAGCAGCTGGTGGCCAATGCCTATCCGGATCGTTTCAGTCAGATGACTTTTTTGATTTTGCTAAGCGAAGACTTTGATGGCGGAGCCACCCGATTCTTAGTCAATGCCGACAATCCACAGCAGCCTGCACGGCGGGGCGATCCGGTTAAAGAAGTGGATATCCGCACTCCGGCCGGCAGTATTCTGTGTTTTCCGCATGGCATGCATCCCATGCATTGTATTCACAGCTCCCAGCCCATCACCCGCGGCGTGAAATATATTATCCGCAGTGATGTGCTGTTTGAGCTGGGCTGATTAAACAAGGGGTTCCGGCCTGTTTTACCACATCAGGTTGGCTGACGGGCGGCGGCTAATACAATTTCACGCACTTAGATATTTTGTGGCTGCGTATACGAATAGCTGATCGCCTGAGCGATATCGTTGGCGGCCAGTACGCCGCCCATCCCGTCTTTCCATTCTTCATAGCCAGCTTTGATGCCATCGTCGGTGGTATGGCTTAACAGTTCGGTTTCTAACGCGCCCAGCGCAATGGTAATCACCCGCACATCGCTGCCGGACACGTCTTCACGCAGATTTTCTGAAATGGCATGCACCGCAAATTTGCTGCCGGAATAGGCGGCATAGCCAAGGAAGGTTTTGCAGCCGGCAATCGAGCTGAAATTAATAATAGAGCTATGTTTGCGCGCCACCCTACCCACCAGTACGGCATGGGTGCCGTTCAGCAAGCCTTTTACATTCACATCCAGCATGGTTTCCCATTCGGCCGAGTCTTGTTATATCCGCGCCAATGGCTTTCATATCACGCCAGCAGCATGTAGCTATTTTGCGCCTTTGATTATGGGCGTAGCGATTCCCCCTTATGCAAATGACTTGCCTGCTTACCTAGTGTGGAATTTTTCCGTGGTTGATGCCACGTTAGAGGTGTTTAATACGGCGGCGTAAACTTTCTCTATTCTTGATCTAAATAAAAGGGAAGGGCACTGTTCAAGTGTACGCTTTCCTTTTTTGCGTGGACAAGATGACCCTATTTCGCTTGGTACTGGAGTACCTGTCTTACATCCTGACTACGGTCACGGCGCTGTTACCTATTATTAACCCACTTTCCACCGCGGCCATTTTGCCTGGGATATCGGCACATTTATCTGATGCAGAGCGAAAGCAGCAGGTCAAACTGGCTTGCTACTATATGGCAGGAATCTTAATCACCTTCTTGATGGCGGGGGGCTTGATTATGGATTTCTTTAATATCTCTATTCCAGGCTTACGCATTGCAGGTGGGATGGTGGTGATTTATCTGGGCTTTAGAATGTTGTTTCCTGATTCTTCGCCAAAAATTGATGACGAACCTGAGCTAGGTGCCAGACGCGAAATTGCTTTTACCCCGCTCGCCATGCCTTCGATGGCGGGGCCAGGCTCGATTGCAGTGGTGATTTCAATGTCTTCTACCCTGCATTCGCAAAGGCATATCCCCGTTTGGGCTGGCTATTTTTTACTGGTTCTTGGCATTGCCGCCACCGCATTTATCTGCTGGCTCACCTTACGCGCCGCTAGCCGTTTATTTGCAGTGCTTGGCGATGAAGGTATTAGCGCCATATCAAGAGTGATGGGTTTTATGCTGATTTGTATCGGCGTGCAGTTTTTTATTAATGGCGTGGGTGAGTTGCTGCACGACGCAAGCTTTATGCCGCGTTAAGCGTTTTATGCTTTATCTTGATAGCTGGCTTACTTAATCAGCAGCGGTGAAGTTTTATGAGAATGCTTTTAGATCTCGATATTTTTTTGCGCCTGATTGTGGCCGTGTTTTTGGGCGGGCTGATAGGCATTAATCGTTTTATGCATAAAAAGCCAGCCGGTGTGCGCACCCATGCCTTGGTATCCTTGGGTGCGGCGCTGATGATTGCTTTAAATGGCGTGATCAGCCATGACGATGCCCAAGCCTTTAGCCGCGTGGCTCAAGGCTTGATTACGGGTATCGGCTTTTTGGGGGCGGGCTTGATTGTGCACCGCCGCGATAATATGGTGGAGGGCCTTACCTCCGCCGCATCCATCTGGCTTACGGCGGCGATCGGCTTGGCCTGTGGTGCTGGCTACGTGGATATTGCCGTGTTTGTAGTAATTTTAGCGCTGCTGGTGATTAATCTGGGTGGCCCATTAGAGCGCTGGGCCGAAAGACGGATTCAGCGCTGGCGTGATGATCAATCGCCGCATTAAAGCCAAGCCGCAACGGCTGCTTTTACCCGCTCTGCCAAATCACTTTGTTGGCAATTTATCTCTAGCAAATCATCCATTCCCCGCATCCAAGTCAGCTGGCGTTTAGCCAATTGGCGGGTGGCGGCAATGCCTTTTTCACGCATGGTTGGATAATCCACCAAGCCATCCTGATATTCCCAAGCCTGCCGATAGCCCACGCAGCGCATCGAAGGCAACTCGAGTGATAAATCATATTTAGCCCGCAAGCGGCTGACTTCATCGAGCAGGCCCAACTCCAGCATTTGATCAAAGCGTAGCGCGATGCGATCGTGCAGCCATTTCCTGTCTTGCGGCAGCAGGGCGATCTTAAGCAGGCGATAAGGCAGCGCGCCGCTGGCTGGCTCGGCGAGTAAATCTGACATTTTTTTTCCGGTAAGCGTACAGACTTCCAAAGCACGCTCGATGCGTTGCGCGTCGGTGGATTTAAGCCGCTCGGCCGTGATCGGGTCGATGGCGGCCAGCTTGGCGTGCATGGCTGGCCAGCCTATGAGCGCGGCTTCTTCGTGGATTTGCACCCGCAGCGCCGCATCAGCTTGCGGTAATTCATGAATGCCATGTTGCAAGGTGTTGTAATATAGCATGGTGCCGCCCACCAGTACTGGCACCTTGCCACGCGCCGTAATATCGGCCATTAAAGCCAGCGCATCACGCCGAAATTGCGCGGCAGAATAAGCCTCTTCCGGTGAAATAATATCAATCAAATGATGTGGCGCACGGGCTAGCTCATCGTTACTTGGCTTAGCGCTGCCGATATCCATATCTTTAAACACCAGCGCCGAATCAACCGAAATCAACTCCACCGGCAAGCCGCTTTCCAGCAAATGAATCGCACTAGCGGTCTTACCACTGGCGGTAGGGCCCATTAAGAAAATGGCGGGGGAGGAATGCGGCATGGCTAGATAACTTTATAAAAATTGAAAATGAATACGATTTTGGGAAACCCAAATTTTAAAACACGGAGTTTCACAGAGGAAAGCAAAGATGTAATGCCGCTTTTGTAGGGCGGGTGCAACCCGCCGTTTTTCGTATTTCATCGTAAAGCACGGCGGGTTTCACCCGCCCTACGGTTTTCTCCGTTTTCTCTATGTCTACAGACCTTAGGTTTTTGTGTTTTCAATGAAAACGATGGCTTAAAAATTTGACCAGCATGCCGGTAGCCAGCGCAGCAATAAGGGCTGGAAGAAAGGCCAGCAGGCCGATATGGCTTGCCATAGGCGTCCAAACCAAAAAGAACATGCTAAACCCTGTTAGCCCCATTAAAAAGCCGCGTAATTGCAGTAATAGCGCATTGCGGCCCGTATTAGCCAACGTAAATGCCGGAATCACCGTGGCTGCGACAGGAAAGCCCGCCAATACGCCAGTCATGGTGCTACCTAAGAGCAAAAAAAGGCTGGAAAGCGCCAACACCAGCAACAGCGCTGCCACCATGCGAGCATACAGCTCGATCTTGGGTAGCGATGAGCTATTGATCGCCTCTGGTCTAGGGATAAAGTAAATCGCAATCCATAGTCCAGCCAGCACGCCAATTCCGGCAATGGGGGACAAGGCAAGGCCGCTCCAGACCAAGATAAAAGCCGTGAGCAAATAAGCTGCCCAGCCACACAGGATGGTGCCCTGCCATGAAAAAAAGCGGCTGGCGTGAGCCAGCACCAGCATATACACCACATTGGCCCAAAGCCCAGCGGAGGCAGCCCCCGCTACTTTGATCGCATATTCAGGCCCGTATTCCAGCCACAGCGCCAGCACAATCGGAATCGCCACCAGTGGCAAGCCACCCAGCAAACCGGCAATTTGTGGCCCCCAACGTCGACCGGCCAGACTCGCCGCACCGATCAGTAATGGGGCGGCGAAGAGTTTAACGATTAAGGCGCTGGTGGGCATGTGGGCTCATTTGGGAGAGAGTTGTAGGGCGATGCAAGTCGCTATTGGGTGTTTCATGCAGCGTAGGAGCGGCTTTAGTCGCGAAAGCATTGCTTATTAAACACATTCGCGGCTAAAGCCGCTCCTACGAAAAGTCTTCGTTTAGGAGCGTTTTATTTTTCCCTCGCGCAAAGCATAAACATGCCTTAAGCCCGCGAGGGCAACGTGCCACGCTACTGCCCACGCATAAACATTTTATCTAATTCATTTAGCGTCATCCGGAACCAAGTGGGGCGGCCGTGGTTGCATTGGCCGCTGCGTTCGGTGGCTTCCATTTGGCGTAAGAGCGCGTTCATTTCGGTGATGGTGAGGCAGCGGTTGGCACGCACCGAGCCGTGGCAGGCCATGGTGGCGAGTAGTTCATTTTGCCTGCCTGCCAGCACTTCACTTGCGCCCACCATGCGAATATCTTTGAGCACCGCTTGTGCCAAATCGATGGGATTGGCGTCTTTCAGCAGCATGGGCAGGGAGCGGATGGCGAGTTGGGTAGGGGATTGCACCGAAATCTCAAAACCAATTGCCGCTAGTGTTTCTGTGTGATCTTCAACCGTCGCCACATCGTGCTTATCGGCTGCAAAAACATGTGGGATTAATAGTGGCTGGGTGGGCATTTGATGCAGATCGAGCGCGTTTTTAAGCTGCTCGTACACCACCCGCTCGTGCGCGGCGTGCATATCCACCACGATCAGCCCCTCGGCATTTTGTGCAAGGATATAGATGCCGTGCAGCTGGCCGAGTGCAAAACCCAGCGGCGGAACGGTTTCCGAATCGCTGGCTCGGGAAGGCGCGGTGGCTGCGGGGGCAAATTTTCGCTCCGGAGCGTCGCTGCCGGTGAATGAAGGCAATGGCTCGGGCGTCCACGCTGCATTGTTTGAATCACTTGGGTTTGTTTCGCCCGGTGCCCGCTTTAAATCTGCAAACATCGTGTCATAAAAAGCCATAGGCGCTTGCACACGCGGCTGCGCTTGGAAGTTGCCTTGCTTATAGGCCATTTCGGCGTAATTCTTGGGCGTCATCGCGGGGGCAGGGGCCATTATGCTAGAGTCTGGCGCGGCGATTTCGCCCGTTTCCGGATCGATCCCCGCAGGCACGGTGCCCGCGCGCGTTCCGGCCAGCGCTTTTTTCAGGCTGGTAAGCATAAAGCGGTAAATCGCTTGTGATTCCCTGAAGCGCACTTCGATCTTGGTGGGGTGAACGTTGACATCCACGCCTTCAGGATCCAGCTCTAAAAACAGACAATAGGCCGCGTGTTTGTCGTGGTGCAATACATCGCGGTAGGCTTCACGCAGGGCGTGTTGCACCACTTTATCCCTAACAAAGCGGCCATTTACAAAGAAATACTGCGCATCGCGGCTTGATTTCCCCAGCGTGGGCGAGCCGGTAATGCCCCATAGCCGCAGCCCACCGAAGCCCTCATCAACTTGCACGCCGGATGCCACAAAAGCATCGCCTAAAATCGCCGCCGCACGTTTGGCCAAATCGCCCGCCAACAGGCGCAACTGGGCGCGACCATTATGGCTGAGCGTAAATTGCACACCGGGGTTGGCCAGCGCAAGGCGCTGCACCATATCGCTGCAATGGGCAAATTCGGTGGATTCTGATTTTAAAAACTTACGCCGCGCAGGCACTTGGTAATAAAGCTCGTGTATCTCGATGGTGCTGCCTTGGCTGAGCGAGGTGGGCTCTGGTTCGCTGACGTGGCCATTATCTGCATCTACCCGCCATGCGTAATCTGATCCTTGCTCGCGGCTGCTCAGTGTAAGCCTTGATACAGAAGCAATACTCGCCAGCCCTTCTCCCCTAAAACCCAGCGTGGCCACTTTTTGCAAATCGTCCAGATCACGAATTTTGCTGGTGGCGTGGCGGTGCAGCGCGAGCGGCAGCTCGTCTTTGGCAATGCCGCAGCCATCGTCGATTACCTTAATCAGCTTGGTGCCGCCTGCCAGCAGTTCGATGCTGAGATTCTGGCTGCCTGCATCAAGGCTGTTTTCCAGTAATTCTTTTAATGCAGAAGCGGGGCGCTCAACCACCTCGCCAGCGGCAATTTGGTTGATTAGATGATCGGGTAGTTGCTGAATACGGGGCATAGGAGCAGGCGGTAATAATAGGAGTGAGACTGATTATACCTGTGTATGCCTTGTAAGCCTTTGGCATGATTACAAGGTAGATTTTGCTGTATGCCTGAAATGGGCGTTGTAATTTTATGGAGTGCCCTGATCTATTCATAAGCTACTTCATTCATTGAAAGGAATCACTATGCCCGTAGTAAATATTCAAATTACGCGTGATGGCGCGACGGCTGAGCAAAAAGCCGAAGTGATTGCAGGCGTGACCGATGTGCTCGTGCGTGTTTTAAATAAAGACCCCGCTACAACCTTTGTGATTATTGATGAAGTAGATACAGACAACTGGGGCCATGCAGGTAAGAGCGTGACGCAATTAAGGGCGTTGGCGAAAGGGAATTAGGCTTTTCCATAAACCCTCGTCATTCCCGCTTGCCTTGGGCGGGAATCCAGCCACGCTGCTGGATCCCCGATAAAACACTCGAGGATGACGGCTTTTCCATATAACCCTTGCCACAGGATATGCAATGCTCGATCTTTATTATTGGATGACGCCTAACGGCCATAAAGTACGGATATTTTTGGAAGAAGCGGGCTTGGATTATCGTGTCCACACTATTAATATCGGCAAGGGCGAGCAATTTGCGCCTGACTTTTTACGCATTGCCCCAAATAACCGTATTCCCGCAATTGTGGATCATGACCCCGCTGATGGTGGTGCAGAAATTGCACTATTTGAATCGGGCGCAATTCTGCTTTATTTAGCCGAGAAAACCGGCCAATTTATGCCTGCAGATTTTCGTGCTAAGCAAATCATGCAGCAGTGGTTATTCTGGCAAATGGGCGGCTTAGGCCCGATGGCAGGGCAGAACCATCATTTCTCGCTCTACGCCCCAGAAAAAATCCCTTATGCAATAAATCGCTATATCACCGAAACCACAAGGCTTTATTCGGTGCTCAATAAGCATTTGGCCGATAAAGAGTTTATTGCCGGGGAGTATTCCATCGCTGATATGGCCTGCTATCCGTGGATTGTTCCTTATGCTCAGCAAGGACAAAATCTGGATGATTTTCCTGCTTTAAAGCGCTGGTTTAATACTATTGCAGAGCGGCCAGCTGTGCAGCGGGCTTATGCTTTGGCGAAAGAAATTAATTAATGAACTAAAGGGAGCATTGCTCCCTTTTTTAGTTAAAACAACATTGCATAAACAAACATCAAGCCTAGCGTCCATTTAATGGCTAATACATTAAGAAATAGGGCGTCAAAGATCCATACGTCATCAAGTGGAATGGCATGGCGCGAGCTGGTGGAATAAATAAGATCGGTAATCCCATTGGCCTCGCTATTAAAAATGCCAATAAACATGCCGGGGTAGCGGTAATACTGTTCCCGCCAACGTTTCTCGTCTTCTAATACAAACTCTGGATAGTGGCGAAAGATTAGTTTTCTCGCGCGATGATAAAGCTCGGCATAAAGCACACCCAAGGCCAACATAGTAAAAACAAGTAGTAAAGTCATGATGCCACCCGTATAAGCGACTGTATTCCAGCATAGCCTTAGATTGCATGGGTGCAGTTTTTTTTAGGGAGGAAGAATGTAGGTGGCAACTGGCGTTAATCCTATCAACTTAGGTGAAATGTTTTTCGTAGGGCGAGTAAAACCCGCGGAATACGCGGGTTTTACTCGCCTGAGGATGATTCAAACTTTGTCATTGCGCTGCAGAGCCGTGACAGCTAGCTAAGTATGAGACTCATCAAGTAAATTCTTCATCCCCTAGTGTTTTTGTCGGGAATCCAGTAGTGCCGCTGGATCCCTGCCAACGGCACGCGGGAATGAGGAAATCTGGGTAAATAATTCGAGTTATGTCTTAAGCAGTAAGCTGAACTCTCTTACCCCGCATCCCTTAGCAAAACCATAGGCGATGTTTTGCTGAGTTTATGTAAACGCCTGAGCACGGCTAATGCGGTGATGGTGGCCCCAGCTAGCAGGCTGGCAAAAGGCAGCCAATAGTTAAATGCCACGGGTAGCTCGAGTAATTCTTTGCCTATTACTACCCCTCCCACACTGGCCATTAGCCCCGCGATTAAGCCTGCAATGCCGCCAACCAGCAGGCTTTCAAATAACCACACGCTGCGTAGCTTTTTCGAGGTGGCTCCTAGTGCTCGCAAGATAGCGGCCTCTCTGGCACGCTCCGATTCGGTGGTGTCCAGCGCGGCAAACAGCACCGTTACCCCGGCTGCGATGCAGAATAAAAACACCAAACGTAGCGCTGCCGAAGATAGATCTAAAATCCGCCGAACTTCAGCTAGTACTTGGCCCACGTCGATAATCGTGACGTTCGGCAGGGCTTGCACCAGCTCGGGCACGATGGTTTTTTGCGCATCGCTGAGATGAAAGCTGGTGATCAGGCTGGTGGGAAGGTCAGCGACTAAAGCCTTGCTGGCAACCACAAAAAAGTTGACTCGGAAGGAGTCCCAATTCACTTCACGTAGATTCACCACCGGCGCGGTGACGGTGGTCCCAGCAATATCAAAGCTCAGCACATCGCCTAGTTTGATATTTAAAGTGGTGGCAAGCTTGGCCTCTACCGAGAAACCGGGCTGGTTATCGTTGAGCGGTTTACCCGCAACAATGCGGTTATCGTTGCTAAGGGTATCGCCCCAAGAAAGATTGAATTCGCGCTCTGCCAGATGCTTGGCTCTGTCTTCCTGGAAGTTGTCTGGCTTGATGGCCTGTTTGTTTTGCATGGTCCAGCGGCCACGAATCATGCTTTGCAGTGCGGGCGCGGCCATGTGGCGATTGATAAAGCGCTGCTCAAATTGCGCGGCTTGTTCGGGCTGAATATTCACAGCAAAGTGATTGGGTGCATCAGCAGCTACACGGCCTTCCCAAGTTTTAAGTAAATCGCCTTCCACCACGGTGAGCAGCCAGATGCCCAAGAGGCCAATAGCCAAAGCGCCCAGCTGGGCAAAGGCTAGGCCGGGGCGGCGCAGCAACTGGCGCAGCGCCAGTTTGATCGGGTGCTCAGGCAAGATGCGTGGCAAAAGCCAGAGTAAGCCAAGGCCGCTGCCACCCGCGAGTAATAGCGTTGCAGCTATCCCTGCGCCCACCATCAAGGCCAGTTTGGCTTCGGCAGCAATCCACCACAGCAGCAGTAAAAGCGCTAAAAGGGTGAGTGCCCATTGCAAGATTAAGCTGGCTTTGGGCTCTAACTCATGGCGCAACACGCGTAGCGGCGGGGTATTCGCCAACGCCAGTAGCATTGGCCCCGCGCTGCCCATCAGTAGCACAAAACCGAGTAAAGACGCGACCAGCCAAGGTAGTAAAGTGCCGTCAGGTAGGGCGGCAGGCAGTCTGTCCTGAATGCTGAACACCAGCAGGCTTTGTGCGCTCCAGCCCAGCAAGCCGCCAATTACGCTGGCAGCCAGCGTAAGCAGGGCCAGTTGCGATAGCAGCAGGGTGCGCACCGTGCCACGGCTAGCACCGAGGGTGCGCAGCAGGGCAACGGTATCAAAATGGCGGGTGGCAAAGCGGCGCGCCGCCAGCAAAATCGCCATGGCGGCTAGGCAGCCTGCAAGTAAGGATGTGAGACGTAAAAAGCGCTCGGCACGCTCTAAAGCGGTTTTTACTTCGGGGCGGGCATCGCGTACGTCTTCTAGCTTTTCGCCCCGTAAGAGCTTGGGCTGCACTGCCTGATGCCATGTGGTAATGGTGGCGGGCGGGCCAGCAATCAGTAAACGGTATTTCACACGGCTGCCAAAGCCAAGTAAGCCGCTGGCGGCTAAGTCTTGCTGATTAATCATGAGCCGAGGCTGCAGGCCAGAGAAATCCATCGCGGCATCGGGCTCGCGCTCAATCAGGGCGGCGAGTTTCAGCTTGAGCTGGCCGACTTCCAAGGTGTCACCCAATTTAAGCTTTAAAGTCGCCGCCAGCCTTGCATCGGCATAGGCTGTGCCTGCCTCTGGTGCGGTGCTGACATGGCCATCGGGAGCCAACTTTAATTGACCACGTAAAGGGTAGGAATGGCTAACGGCCTTGACGGACGACAGCATCACGTGGCCATTAAAGCCCGCCATGCTAGGAAACACGGCGGTGGTCGCTGTGTTTAAGCCTAGGCGCTCTGCCTGCTGCTTGTAGCTGTCATTGAGGGCGTGATCTGAGCTGATGACGGCATCTGCTGCCAGTAGATCATTCGCTTCCAGCGCCAGCAGCTTCTCCATTCTTGCTGATAACAGCCCCACGGCGGTGAGGGCGGCAATGGCAATAATCAGCGCCGCTAAGAGAGTGCGATATTCACCGGCTTGAAAGCTGCGGTAAAACAAACGCCAATTGAGTTTGTGCATGGGTTTTCCGTAAGTGCAAGTCGTCGGATTAATAGCCGTTGTAGGGCGGGTGCAAGTCAAGCCTATCAACTTGGTATCGCACAACTACAAATATTGAATCATCGTAGGGCGGGTGAAACCCGCGTATTTTTCAGTATCGCTCGCGGGTTTCACCCGCCCTACAAAATGGCATCAATTAATTACGATGCTGAAAACTCGATTTGTGTCCCGGCAGAAAGCCTTAATTGCCAGCCACAACGCGCCGCAAGTTTTTCATCGTGGGTGACAAGGACCAGTGTGGCCTTGGTTTCTGAGTTCAACTGGAACAGTAAGTCAGCAATAGCAGTGCCGGTGGTGGCATCTAAGCTACCGGTTGGCTCATCAGCAAAAAGGATTTGCGGATTGGATGCAAAAGCGCGCGCTAAGGCGACACGTTGCTGCTCGCCCCCCGATAATTGTCTTGGCGTATGCTCTAGGCGATGGCTTAGGCCTACTCGCTCCAGCCATTCTGTGGCGCGGGCTGCGGCGTCTTTTTTACCTGCTAATTCTAGCGGCAGCATGGTATTTTCTAGGGCAGATAGCTCAGGTAACAGCTGAAATGATTGAAATACAAAGCCAGAAACCTGCCCGCGCAGCTCGGCCCGCTGGTCTTCGTTTAAGCTGCCTAAGTCTTTCCCTGCTAATGTAATTTGCCCGCGTGAGGCTTGATCTAGCCCAGCAAGAAGGGCTAGTAAGGTGGATTTACCCGAGCCGGAGCTGCCCACAATGGCAAGGCTGGCTCCCGCTGGTAGAGAAAATTCAATATCATGCAAGAGATCGAGTTTTTCGACTGCGGTGCTGACTGTCTTACCCAGACCGCGCACGGACAGCATTATTTCTGAGGAATGATTCATGTGGCGTTTCGTATCCGTATTGGGTTTGAGTGTGTGCATGGCGTCGGCGCAGGCCGCAGCGCCTTTAATTTTAGTATTTGGTGACAGCCTGTCTGCCGGTTACGGCATTGCAGCCCAAGCGGCATGGCCCGCATTATTAGATAAAGATCTCGCCAAGCAAGGCAAGGCATGGCGAGTAGTGAATGCCAGTGTGTCAGGAGAAACGACTGCCGGAGGGCTAACAAGGTTCCCGCAGGCGCTAAAAACACATCAGCCTAAAATGGTATTGCTACAGCTTGGGGCCAACGATGGCCTACGTGGCTTGCCGCTGGCCGAGATGGAAAAAAACCTAGGCAGTATGATTAAACTGGCCAAAACCAGTGGTGCCAAAGTGCATCTGATCGGCATGCAAATGCCGCCTAATTATGGAGCAAGCTATACACAAGGCTTTGCGGCGATTTATCCTCGGCTCGCCAAGCAATACAGTATCAGCATAACGCCATTTTTACTCGCACCTGTCATTAAAAATGCAGAACTCTTTCAGACGGATCAGCTCCACCCCAAGGCTGAAGCACAGCCTTTGTTGATGAAAATGGTGGAAAAAGATTTGGGGAAGCTGATTTAATTGCTCAGTAATATAAAGCGCAAAAAGGGCAAAGTCATACAGACTTTGCCCTTTTAGTATTTACAGCTTTAAAACTGGCTTAGAACTTGTAATTAGCCTTGGCATACCAGCTACGTCCACTTGGGGATGTGTACTTAGGATCGAAACCCACTTGGAAGTGATCGCCCTGATTGGTGAAAGGTGGATCGTCATCAAACAGGTTTTTCAAGCCTAAAGTCAGCTCAATGCTCTTGGTACGGTAGGTGCCTTGCAGGCCCCAAGTGCTGTAGGAGTCAACAGTTGGTCTTTCGTCTTTACCCGTTTTAGGATTCATTTCAGTATTTTGGTCGATGTAGCTTGATGTAAAGTTATTAGTCAGTGCTGCGCCCCATTCGGCCATATTCCAAGACACGGTTAGATTGTGTCTCCAACGCGGGGTCATTGCTATATCGATATAATTACCCACGCTATCAAAGAAAGCACCGTCTTTTTCGCGCTGATATCGGTTAGTAATGGTGTAGGTTCCTTCCAAGCCTAGACGGAAAGTGCCGTATTCTGTTTTAGGCATCGCAGCAAGGAACGATAGGTCAATCCCATCGGTGCGTAACTCTCCCAGATTCTGCGATTTAGAATCCACGTAGTCGATCAGCCCAGGTAAGCCTGCTGCAATATCGGCGGCAGTACGTGCTTTACGAATGACCTTATCTTTGTATTTTGCGTAATTATCAAAGATGGTGGAATCAGATATCGTGTCAATTCGATCTTTGATATTGATGTTCCAGTAATCAATACCAAATGAGACATTTTTAACTGGCTCAACTAAGAAACCAACGGTGAAATTGGTCGATAATTCAGGCGTGAGTGATTTGCTGCCACCTTGGACTAGATTCAACTGTAAATTGCAATCGAGTGGGCTTTGTGTTTTTGCGCAGCGTTCTGGGTCATCGTAATTTGGCCCTGTATTTGTTTTGCTGGTTGGGCGGTTTAAATCATCCAGAGTGGGGGCATGATAACCCGTGCTGATCGAGCCACGTAAGACCACTTCATCAACAGGCTGATAGCGGAAGCTGATTTTAGGATTGGTGGTGCCCCCCATATCATCGTAATGGTCGTAACGCAGTGCGGCTTGCAACTCAAGATTTTTTAGGATGGGTACAACTAGCTCTGCAAATCCTGCATAAACTAAACGCTCGCCCGTGGTGGATTGGCGATTACCACCGCCACCTAAAATATCCCCGCCCGATAAAATGGCTTCTGGGGTATAGGTATAGGTTTCTTTACGAACATCGCCCCCAAAAGCAAAGCCGACTTTACCGGCATCTAATTCATAAATTTCTTTAGAGAACTGAACATCGGCGGATTTATTAGTAGTTTCACCGCTTTGTACTTTGCCGGTGATTTTAGAAGCGTTTAGCGCTGCATTACCTGCAGCATCTTGCGGGCCAAAGGGGTTAATTACACCGCTCAGCATCGCGGGTAATAGCTTGCTCTCGTAGAGCCACCCATTGGTGTATTTGTCTTCAGTTTTATTGAGCGCATAAACCAAGGCAGTACGGTAATCCCAGCCCGCTACTTCACCCTCTGCACCGACAATAAAGCGGTGCTGATCGGATGTCGCTTCATTTTCGCGTGCACCTGCATCAATTCCGCGCCATTGCAGCTCTAAATCGCCAAGGGTGCCTTTGTAAGGGTCGTACTTTCCATTGGCAGGATAAAGTAAGTTGGCACCATTAAATGTTGTGGCGCTTGAAACCGGAACGGGGGATGAGGAGTAAGTGCCGACATTACGGGTAAATAAATAGTCAGCAAAGACTTGGGTGTTGTCATTTACTTTTAAAGTGCCCTTGCTATAGAAGGAAAGGCGCTCTTGGGGGGAAACAATATCAATAATACTGGCGTAATCAAAACGGCAATTACCCCCTGTTGCAAAGTTTTTATTGGGAATAGGGAGTGATCTAGGTTGATCACAGCCGGTTAGATAGCCCACATTAACCGGCTTGCCGCCTGGGCCATTGATAATGGTGGCGGGAAAAGTATTGGCCGATGTTTTGTTGACTTCATGTTCGGGGATATACGATGTTTTGGAATAGCTACGATCTTTAGCGGCCAAGGCCTCTTGTTTGGATACATCCAGCGCCATAAAGACGTTGTAATTGTCTTCGTCTAAGTTACCAAAACCAAAGCTGAAGTTGGCTTTTTTAACGTCGCCGCCGCCATCAAAGGTTTGCTCAATGCCGCCGCCAATTTCTGCGCCAACATAGTTTTTCTTCAAAATAAAGTTCATTACGCCACCGATTGCATCGGTACCGTAAACCGCAGAAGCGCCATCTTTTACAATTTCAACCCGATCAACTGCACCCAGCGGGATAGAGTTCAAATCAACCCCTGCACTGTCAAAAGCGTAGTTGGCCATGCGGCGGCCATTTACCAAAATCAAAGTCTTGGATGTGCCAAGGCCACGCAAGTTTGCGCCGGAGAAGCCCGGCTTGCCCGAGTCACCCACGGCTTGTGCCTGTGCATAACCATTATTACTAGAGGCTAAGTTATCAACCAACTCGGCGACCGTTGTTGCGCCTGTTTTGGCGATTTCTTGGCGGCTCATCACTTGGACTGGGGTTGCGCCGGTTTTAGCGGTGCGTTTGATATTGGAACCCGTGACTTCAACGCGTTCAACTTTGTTGACGGTTTCTGCTGCTTGCGCATGGATTACAGCGCCTGCGCCTATCATCGCGATGGCTATGGTGAGTCGTTTCATCTTCATAAAAGGCCCCGTATGTTTTAAACGATTTTTCGTATCTGTTTTGGTGTCAAGCGGCTTGCTGACTAAAAATTATCAGACGGTATTATTTACAATGTAACGATATGTAACCATTTACTCGAAACAGGGCACTCGAGGTGAAGCGATGGCGGCAGGCTAAAAAGGAGGAAGGGAGAGTGTTTTTTACTCGTGGTGTTTTGTAAAAAACATGAAAGATTTAGCTGGGGTTTATACTAATAAAAAAATTCTAAAAATCAGTCTTTATTTTAAAATTTTCATTTAAATCAATGATTTATTTTTTAGTTAACGTGCTTTTTTTGAATATGGCCCAAAATCTCTTTTGTCAGCGTATTGAAATAAAAGTGAGGGTAAAGTTTTAATTCTTGCTAATTTGTAAAAATTTTAATTTCACATCTCAACTTGTTTTCATGATGTTTGTGCTGAGAATTTGTGGAATGTTGCTATTAAATTTGTTTCGGTGCAAAAGGGGGAGAAATATATATTTATTATTTGAAGGGCAAAAAAGAGGAAATATTGTCTTTTATTTGCAACAAGCGGGTGCTTAATTGCAGAGGGGTAAATATATTAGAAATATATTGATGGGTGAGCAGAGGTATATCGGCACATTGTGCCACTTTGTGTAGGAAGCTCAATGTGTAAGTGTAGTGAAATTTATTGTTTTTCTTATTAAGAATAAGAATCTTTTATTCTTGCTAGTTTGCATTAAGTTGTTATTTTATTTTGCATATAGATATGCGTGTTCTTGGCTTATTATCTATGCCTGATGCGCTTGCTCTTATGTATTTGTACTGGATCAGGACGTGTTAACGCTGGAAGAGCACTAGGATGGCGGTGTGAAAGTTGTTTTCTATCCTCAATTTTGGCGTTTTTAGCATTAAACCCACATCTTCCCTTTCCCTTACGCTGCTTATGCCCTAAAGTAGCGTTCAATCGAACGATCGTTCAAAAGTCATGGATCTAGCTGCCTTACCCGAAGCACTTAAAAGCCGCCTTACCAAACTAGGGTTGATACGCCCCTTTGATCTGGTGCTGCACTTACCCCTGCGTTACGAAGACGAAACGCACCTTTACCCCATGGTCGACGCACCGATGGGGCAATCGGTGCTGGTTGAGGGCACGGTGGAATCGTGCGAGGTGCAATATAAGCCACGCAAACAGCTGGTGGCGCGGGTGAGTGATGCGGGCGGGGCGCTGAATGTGCGCTTACTTAATTTTTATCCTAGTGTTGCCAAGCAGTTGGCAGTGGGTAAAACGGTGCGCCTCTATGGCGAGATTCGGCGGGGCTTTTTGGGGGATGAGATGGTGCACCCCAAAATACGCGCCGCCAATGAGCAGAGTCTAAACGAAGCCTTAACGCCGATTTACCCGACAACGGCGGGCTTGAATCAATTGCAGCTCGGTAAGCTGATTCGCCTCGCGCTAAAGCACTGCGATTTACGCGACACTTTGCCCGCACGCGTGCTGGAGCCGCTGAACTTGCCAGATTTTTCCTCTAGCGTGCAGCTCCTTCACTCGCCAACCCCAGATATCCCTAATATCTTGCTGACCGAGCGCACGCATCCTGCTTGGCAGCGCTTGAAGTTTGATGAGCTGTTGGCGCAGCAACTGAGCCTGCGCACCGCCCATGCCGCAAGGCGTGAGCGTACCGCTCCAGTGATTGCACCAAAGGGCGAGCTGGCTGCGAGTTTGCTTGCGAGTTTGCCCTTTGCCTTAACCGGTGCGCAGAGCAAAGTTTTAAAAGAAATTACCCACGATTTAAACCAGCCTTATCCTATGCAGCGGCTTTTGCAGGGCGATGTGGGCTCGGGCAAGACCATTGTGGCGGCGCTGGCGGCTTGCCAAGCGATTGAATCAGGTTATCAAGTGGCCTTAATGGCCCCGACCGAGATTCTGGCCGAGCAGCATTTTAATAAATTATCTGCATGGTTTGCGCCGCTGGGCATCAAAGTGGCTTGGCTGGCGGGCTCCTTAGGGGCAAAAGCAAAGCGCAATGCCATCGAAGACGCCGCCTTGGGCACTGCACCCTTGGTGGTGGGTACGCATGCTATTTTTCAGGCTAGCGTGACTTTTGCAAAATTGGGTTTGGCAATTGTTGATGAGCAACATCGCTTTGGCGTGGCGCAAAGATTGGCGCTGCGTGAAAAAGGCGGCAGCCCGCATCAACTGATGATGAGCGCCACGCCCATCCCGCGCACCTTGGCGATGAGCTATTACGCCGACCTTGATGTCAGCGTGATCGACGAGCTGCCTCCGGGGCGCACCCCGATTGTGACTAAGCTAGTCAGCGATGCGCGGCGTGATGAAATCATCCAACGTATCGCCGCAAAGGTTGAAGAAGGCCGGCAAGTTTATTGGGTCTGCCCGCTGATTGAGGAATCTGAAGCCCTGCAATTGCAAACGGCGGTGGATACCCATCAGCAACTCACCGAAGAACTGGAAGGCATGGTGGTCGGCCTCGTGCATGGGCGGATGAAAACAGCCGAAAAAGCCGAAGTGATGGCGGCGTTTTTAAGAAATGAAGTACAAGTTTTGGTCGCCACCACGGTAATCGAAGTCGGCGTCGATGTACCCAATGCCAGCCTAATGGTGATCGAGCACGCCGAACGTATGGGCTTATCTCAATTGCATCAGTTACGTGGCCGAGTAGGGCGCGGGGCGCATGCCTCATTATGCGTATTGCTTTACACCACGCCGCTTGGGGAGCTGGCCAAGTCTCGCTTGCGGGTGATTTATGAAAACACTGATGGCTTTGAAATTGCCCGCCAAGATATGGAAATCCGCGGCCCCGGCGAGCTAGCAGGCGTGCGGCAATCTGGCGTGCCGATGCTACGTTTTGCCGATCTAGAAAAAGACGCTGATTTGCTCGAAGAAGCACGGGTAGTGGCCGAAGATCTGCTGGCTCACCATATGCCAACGGCGCTGTTGCATCTGGATCGCTGGTTGCCAGGGCGGGAAATGCTGCTGAAGGTTTAGAGTGGATGACGCCCAATCCTACAACTCAAAGCGAAATGGTTTTCGTAGGGTGCGTGAAACCCGCCGTTGATGAGCCTTTAAGATAGAAATCTGGCGGGTTTCACCCGCCCTAAAGAATGACTCAATACTTGTAAATGAGCGGCAGTAGATATGCAAATATCTACTGATATGTGCGGGGTGTGAATTAAATTTGTTTCTAATTTCAAAGTTATTTGCAAGTCATAGCTGATAAAAGGTCGGTATTTCTGTGTTTTTATAGGGGTATAATTTACTTATATCGCATAAATACTGACGATCATGAGCGGCATCAGCGGAATTTCTACAGCGTCTAATAGCGCCCTGAATCAAGGCCACAGGGCGAGTGTTGATTACGCTAAAGCGCAAGACCCTAGTACTCAACCCAAAACAGCACAAACTAAGCCTAATGGTGATCCGCTTAGCGAAGCAGAGCTCGCTACCGTTGAAAAAATGGCGAAGCGAGATCGGGAAGTTCGCCAGCATGAGCAAGCTCATTTAGCGGCAGCAGGCGGCTTGGCAACGAGCGGCGCTTCGTATTCAATGGAAACAGGCCCAGATGGTAAGCGTTATGCGGTAGGGGGCGAGGTTAAAATCGATGTCAGCCCTGGCCGCACCCCAGAAGAAACTTTAAGCAAAGCCAGAATCATCCAAGCGGCGGCTTTAGCCCCTGCCGACCCAAGCGGGGCTGATCGCTCCATCGCCGCTGCAGCGGCTGCAATGGCACAAACAGCGCAGGCAGAGATCGCTAAACGCAGCCCTACAGAGCAAAAACTTGCAGCTCGATATGGGCAAAATGATTATCCCAAAAGCGCTATGGCAACCTCTGCATAAGCTGCTTAATTCCCTAGTCTTTCGTATTGATTGCTCAGCTTATCCATCACTTCAAGCAAGCGCTCGCTGGTTGTGGCGATATTGTTATCCGCGTCTGTATCTAGCCCGCTGAGTGCATTTTCTAAAAATACCCATTGCATCTGCGCTAAATCAAGCTGCTTTAAAGTGGCTGGGGTGTTTTGTGGTGCGGCACGTAAAGTGATTAAACTTGCTGCAAATTCTTTTTGAGCTTGAGTCTGTTGCTGCTTAAGCGTTGGGTTTGCTTGCCAGCTTTGTAGGCAGGCTGTTTTTGCTAAGCGCTGGCTCAGCATGCGTTGCCGCCCTGCGATGCGAATCAATTTACCTTGGGGCTTGCCTAGAGATGCTTCTAAGCGCTTGGCTAATTCACCTGCATCGTATTGTATGCTTTCTGCAATATCATCAAGTTGCTTGGCGGTTGTTACTTTGGGGGCTGTTTGAGCCAGTGTGCGGAAAGTTTGCCACTGTGTTTCTTGTTTTTTTACTGCGGCAATGCTTTCTGGCACGGTTGCGCTTTCAAGTAAATTAGCAAGCTGAGTGGAAAATTGATTGATAGAGTTGCTGATTTGTTGTTTGGCTACATCGGGATTAACGCCACGGCCCTGTTGGCAGTAAGCCTTAACAATTCGCTGGGTCAGCATGCGCTGGCTACCGATGGTGTTGATCGCAGCAGGGGGGGTGAGTACGACCGCTTCGGCAAACAGAGGAAAAATAAGCAGGGGTAATATAAATAGGGCACGCATTAAAAATCTCTTTAAGTAAAAAAACGATGCTTCTGTATAGGCACTGAACTCAAACAAGTAACCCCCGAACAGCTTTAGCTGGAGCGGGGGTTTAAATATTCATCAGGAATAAAGCCGGAGTTTATCGTTTGTCATGGATATGCAATAGCAGGCAAATTACCCATTTGGCTTGTTTGAGCGGGTCTTTTTATGCGTGAATATTTGTTGTGAGTCGCTGACCTAGGCAAATTACTTACTGCTTAATACCCATTTTGCTAAGTCTTTTGCTTCTGCGTCGCTTACCGCATTAGGCGGCATTGGCATTGTGCCCCATACGCCGCTACCGCCTTTTTTGATTTTGTCAGCAAGTTTAGTCACGGCATTGGCATCCCCCTTATATTTTGCGGCGACCTCTTTATAGGCGGGGCCAATAATTTTTTTATCAGCAGCATGACAGGCCAAGCAGTTTTTTGCTCTGGCTAAATCAGCAGGTGTAATTGCATAAACGCTGCTGGCGCTTAATACACAGAATAATAAAATTGTTTTTTTCATTTTTGATTCCTTCTTGGTGTGTGCATCATCATTCTTAAAAATGCAGGCAGCATGATATGTCCCGCTAGTTAAACATTACTTACACCCCTCTATATTTGATTTAGATCATATCTATAGCAGTGAGTGATTTTGCAATAAGAGAAAGACTAGCTCAAACTAGTGAGTAATTAAATCTAAGGTTTTTAAAAGAATGAATTACTTCCCGCTGTTTTTAAATTTACACGATCAACATTGCCTTGTGGTTGGAGGGGGGGATGTAGCGGCGCGTAAGATTCGTTTGCTGGCAGCAGCGGGTGGCAAAATTACGGTGGTTGCGCCTCAGCTATGCGAGGAATTAACGCAGGCCGTCGTAGCGGGCAAGTTGATTTATTTGGCGGCCAGCTTTAATGAATCGCAGCTACACAATGTGCGCTTAGTGATTGCGGCCACCGACAGCGAAGAAGTAAATCGTCAGGTGTTTGAGGCTTGTGAAGCGCGCGGCATCTTAATTAATGCGGTGGATGATCCTGCTAGTTGCCGCTTTATTACCCCCGCTATTGTGGATCGATCGCCTTTAATGATTGCAATTTCAACCTCAGGCGGCGTGCCAGTTTTGGCGCGGCAACTGCGTAGCCAATTAGAGGCCTTGATTCCACATGGCTATGGTGATTTGGCGCAAATGGCCAGCGATTTTCGTGAGGAAGTGAAGCAAACGCTGACGAGTGTGGATGCCCGCAAGCAGTTTTGGGAAAAAACACTGGCAGGGCCTATTCCCGATATGGTGTTTGCCGGCCAGCACGATGCGGCGCGGCGCGCATTAAGTTCAGCCATCAAGGCCGATGCAGATGCACCTGTGCAAGGCGCTGTGTATTTGGTGGGCTGTGGGCCAGGCAATCCTGATCTACTGACCTTTCGCGCCCTTAGGCTGATGCAGCAAGCCGATGTGGTGCTGTACGATAATCTTGTTTCTGCCCCGATTTTAGACATGGTGCGCCGCGATGCGGATCGAGTCTATGTGGGGAAAAAATCGAATAACCACGCGGTGCCGCAGGAGGAAATTAATCAACTGCTGGTGCGCTATGCCCAAGCGGGTAAAAAAGTATTACGGCTAAAAGGGGGCGATCCTTTTATTTTTGGCCGAGGTGGTGAAGAAATTGAAGAGTTGACCGAGGCGGGGATTGCCTTTGAAGTCGTGCCGGGCATTACTTCAGCAGCAGGAGCTTCTTGCTACGCAGGTATTCCGCTTACCCATCGTGATTACGCCCAGTCGGTGACTTTTGTTACGGGTCATCGCCGAGCTGGGGAAGTTGAGCTAGATTGGCCACGTTTGGTGAGCCCCACTGAAACAGTGGTGGTCTATATGGGCGTGGCGCAGGTCGAGAAAATCTGCGCGCAACTGATCAAACACGGCAGAAATCCAGACACCCCCGCTGCAATGGTCGAAAAAGCCACGCTCTCGCAGCAGCGTGTGGTGGTGGGCACTTTAAGTAATCTGGCGCAAAAAGTGCATGAACTCGGCATTAAGCCACCTGCGCTGATTATTATTGGCGAGGTGGTCAGCCTGCATGACAAGCTAAAGTGGCGGGAAGATTAAGCTATTTCGCCGAGGGGCTAGCAGGCGCTAGCTTATATGCATCACTAAGGCCAATGGGCAGCATCGCATCTTTTGTAGGGCGGGTGAAACCCGCCAGATTTTGTCATGAAATGCGATGGAAAACGGCGGGTTTCACCCGTCCTACTATGATCCGACGTTGTGGTGTGTGGTCGGTTTATGACAAAAGCTTTGGTGACGTCTATAGGGCAAAAAAAGCGCAGCTTGCATAGGCTGCGCTTTTTTTTTATTTGCTGATTCGACTTAGCGCCCTGCAAAAGCCAGCTGTGCCTTCTGCTCCGCAGCTTGGCAAGCTGCCGCAGTGAACAGCACATCGGTCGAAGAATTCAGCGCGGTTTCGGCTGAATCTTGCAACACGCCAATAATAAAGCCCACTGCGACCACTTGCATGGCTAGATCGTTCGAGATACCAAACAAGCTGCACGCCATCGGAATCAGTAATAGCGAGCCACCCGCAACGCCAGAGGCACCGCAAGCGCAGATGGCAGAAACCACGCTTAAGAGTAGTGCTGTAGGTAAATCAACTTGAATACCTAGTGTGTGGACTGCCGCTAGTGTTAGCACCGAAATCGTGATTGCTGCACCGGCCATATTGATGGTCGCACCCAGTGGGATCGATACCGAATAATCATCTTCGTTCAGCCCCAGCTTTTTACATAGCGCCATATTTACGGGGATATTTGCGGCAGAGCTGCGGGTAAAGAAGGCGGTTACGCCGCTTTCACGTAAGCAGGCAAATACCAGTGGGTAAGGATTGCGACGTAGTTTCCAAAACACAATCGCAGGGTTCATCACCAGCGCTACAAACAGCATGCAGCCGATTAATACTAATAATAGATGGGCATAGGTAAGCAAAGCTTCGATACCGGTTTCGGCAATGGTCGAGGCTACGAGGCCAAAAATACCCAGTGGGGCAAAGCGAATCACCACGCCCACAATCACCGATACGCCGCCGGATAAATCACTGACAACCGTTTTAGTGGTGTCATTGGCATGGCGCATCGCCACGCCCAAGGCAATCGCCCAAGCCAAAATACCGATAAAGTTGGCATTCATCAGCGCCTTAACGGGGTTATCGACCACGCTAAGTAACAGGCTGCGTAGTACTTCTACAATGCCGCTAGGTGGGGTGATATCGCTTGCCTGTGTGACCAAAATCAGTGTGGATGGAAACAAAAAACTAGCCGCTACGGCCACAACGGCGGCTGCAAAGGTACCAAATAAATACAAAACCAGAATCGGCCGCATATTCGATTTTTGGCTAGGTTTATGATTGGCAATTGAAGCGGCCACCAAAACAAACACCAAGATAGGCGCAACGGCTTTTAAGGCACTCACAAATAAGCTACCTAATAAGCCTGCAGAGCTTGCCGCTGCGGGGAAGAATAAGGCCAGTGCGATACCCGCAATTAACCCCACCATAATTTGACTGACAAGGCTGCTGCGATTTAAAAGCCTAAGTAGCGGATGTTGTACCTGCTGCATCGTATTTCCTTTGCTGTTTTATTTGCTTCATTCAATGCCTTGAATGCTGCGTAACCCCATCAATACTTTTTAATAAAGTAAGTTAGAAAGGGGAATAAGACTGAATGAGTTTAGGTGTTGAGAATAAGAGGTAAACAAATAGTGTGCTACTGGGGATAGCCTTAGGCGTTGGCGTCTTTGTTTGGTTATATTACCAAGATGTGCTTATTTTATGCTAAACGCATAATTGTTTTTAATATGGCATTCTTTATACGGATTGATTAATTGTAGAGGGCAATCCTATCCAATTAAGCAAAATCATAAAACATGCTGTGTTTTATAAGAGCGGCTTTCGCCACGAAAGCTACTCCTAGGGTATTGATCCATTCAGTGAATGGGGTTGGGGTAAAATCAGGCCTCAAATCGCAAGACCTGATTATGCCTCTTGTTCAAACTCATTATAAATATTGTAGGGCGGATGAAACCCGCCGAGCTTTGCAATGAAATATGAAAAACGGCGGGTTTTACCCGCCCTACAAACTCAAAAATCGAGCACCACTCTCAAGAAATCGATTTACACAGAGATGATTGAGCAAGAGGCATAGTCGGGTAGCAAGAAGTAAGACGTAGCCAATGAATCTATCCCTTATCATCCTGCGGGTGTACTGGAGCCTTGTTAATTTGCGCTGCCAGTACATTTGATGGCAAAGAAGCTTAAAGCTTAAATCGATTAAAAGCCGATAGCATTTGTTTGGCTAAATCATCGAGCATTTTTAATGTTTGCATCGATGATTGCAACGCGGCATCGGATGCAAGAATCTGGCCATTAATCGATTCAGTGCTTTGCGCCATCGCCGTTGTAGCGTTGTGCTGCTCATTGGTCGATAAGGCAATTTCGCTGATTCTATCGGTAACCTGCTGCATGGAGGAGCCAATTAGCTGCATTTGCTCGCTCGCGTTTTGGGTGAGTGTACTGCTGACATCCACTGCTTTTACTGTGGTTTGCATATTGCTAACAGCTCGGCCTGTTTCACTGAGGATATCGCCGATCATTTGGCTGATTTCCATGGTGGCCTTGCCGGTGCGCTCGGCTAGCTTACGAACTTCATCGGCCACCACCGCAAAGCCACGTCCTTGTTCACCCGCGCGGGCCGCTTCAATCGCGGCATTTAGGGCCAGTAAATTGGTTTGATCGGCAATATCGCGAATCACATTAGTGATTTTGGTGATGTCTTGTGAGCGATGCTCAAGCGATGCTAATAGCGAAGATAAATCATTAACCGATTGGCGGGTATGGGTCATTTCTTGGCTAATTTTCAGCACATCTTTGCTGCCATTACGTGAAGCCATGGCCGCTTCTTTAACCAAGTGATCTGTTTCTCGGGCGGTTTCTGCAATATGCGAGATGCTGACGCTCACTTCTTCAATCGCCGCCGCGTTAGAGCTAGAAATATCGGCCAAGATATGCGAATCATTGCTGAGTGTGAGCATCGAGTGATTTACATCGCTGACTCCGCCTGTGAGCTCTATGGCCTCACGGCGCAGCTCTTTGAAAAGCGTATTGAGGCGATCAATAAAGTGATTAAACGCCTGCGCTGTTTCTGCGACTTCATCACGGCCTTCGCTAGAAATACGGCGGGTGAGATCCGCTTCGCCTTGAGAGATCTCGAGCATGGCGTCACGAATGCGCAATAAGCCTGCCAGCAAGCGGCGTAAATACACAGTGCAAAATAGCATGACCACAATCAAGACCACGATTACGGCAGCAATAATAGTGAGGATCAAACGGTTGAGTGGTGCATCAATTTCGGCTTTATCGAGTGCTACCCCCAGTACCCAATCGCTACCCGCAATGGGGGATAGCTCAAGCAGATATTCTTCGCCATCAATTGTAAATAGGCGGGAGTGTCCTTGGCCGAGTAAGGATGAAACTTCGCTGGCATTTAGGCTAGGAATAAGATCCGTAATGGGTTTGAGTTCAAAGCCTGGCTTAGGATAGGCAATCACCTTGCCTTCTTTGGTCATCAAAAATACATGGCCTTTACCGGCTAATTTGGTTGCTAGCGTTGATTTCACCAAATCGGTAATCAAGATATCTCCGCCTATTACCACATGAGGATCTTTGGTTTTTTGGGCAAAAGTGATCACCAACTGGCCTTTAGTTGCAGGCTCTGAATCGGGGTAGGGGCCAGATACAATTACACCATTACTCGCTTTGGCTTCAATAAACCAAGGGCGGGCAGCAGGATCATATTCTGGGCTGGGTTTGCCCTGCCCAGGCACAGAGTACTGCATGGCCTTGCTGTTGCCATTGCCTTCATAAATGACGTTGTAGCCGCCTGCTTCGGCTAATTGCTGCAAATAAAAACTGATATTTTCTTCGCCGCTATGGCGCAAGGTGGCATTGATCACGCGCTTGCGTGTTTCTAGCCAGCTACTAATAAAAGCGGTTTGCCCTGAAGCAACCGAATCAATTTCTCGATCGGCTTCGTTATAAGTGTGGTTATGGATATTAAAGCAGGTAATCAAAGTAATGCTGATTGTTGCAAGCAGCATGGAGAGCGCGATTAAGAGCGTAATTTTGCTTCTGATGGAATGCATCATCTACCTGAAAGTTAATAGTAATATTCAGGCATTATCCGCTTATTTTTAGCGCGCTTTATTGGAATATCGCAATATGCTTATATGCTATTTGCGGTATTAATTACTAAAATGGAAAGATATAAGTGAAAGTATTTAGGATTTTTTTGGTGGGCTACTGACGTTTAGCTTGTTGCTGCTGGCGGGATTGGCGAGGGGAGGGGGTATTCGGCTTAGCCTGTGTGCAAACATTCAGCCAACAAACTTGCTCATGGAGCATTGATTTATTCCGCTGCTGCCCGATTTTGTCGGGAATCCAGTATTTGCACTGGATTCCCGACAAAAGCCTTTGGGTGTATCCCTTGATTCAGGGCCAAAGCGAAGTGCCTTTGATGCAGGGACGCATCAAAGGCACTAAGGTTTAAAGTTTAAAGCGATTAAAGGTGGTTTGCATCTTCTTGGCTAAATCATCCAACATTTTCAAAGTTTGCATGGATGATTGTAATGCAGCATCTGAATCCAAAATTTGGCCATTAATCGATTCAGTGCTTTGCGCCATCGCCGTGGTGGCGTTGTGCTGCTCGTTGGTCGATAGGGCAATTTCGCTGATTCTATCGGTAACCTGCTGCATGGAAGAGCCAATCAGCTGCATTTGCTCGCTAGCATTTTGAGTGAGCGTGCTGCTCACATCCACCGCTTTTACCGTTGTTTGCATATTGGTGACAGCTCGGCCTGTTTCACTCAGGATATCGCCTATCATCTGGCTGATTTCCATGGTGGCCTTGCCGGTACGCTCAGCTAGCTTACGAACTTCATCGGCCACTACTGCAAAACCACGACCTTGCTCACCCGCGCGAGCCGCTTCAATCGCTGCGTTCAGCGCCAACAGATTGGTTTGATCGGCAATCTCACGAATCACATTGGTGATCTTGGTGATGTCTTGCGAGCGATGCTCAAGAGAAATCAGCAGAGAAGACAAATCATTGACGGATGAGCGTGTGTGCGCCATTTCTTCGCTAATCTTCAACACATTGTCACTGCCATGGCGTGAAGCATTGGCTGCCTCTTTGACCAAATCGTCGGTGTCTCTTGCTGCATCTGCAATATGCGAGATGCTGACGCTGACTTCTTCGATGGCAGCGGCATTGGAGCTCGAGATATCCGCTAAGATATGCGAATCATTAGCAAGCTTCAGTACCGAGTGATTCACTTGGCTAACACCGCCAGTTAATTCAATCGCCTCGCTACGAAGACCTTTAAACAGGGTATTTAAGCCATCCACAAAGCGATTAAAGGCCTGAGCCGTTTCTGCTACCTCATCATTGCCATCGCTTTGAATTCTGCGAGTTAAATCGGCTTCGCCTTGCGAGATTTCAAGCATGGCATCACGGATACGCAATAAGCCGGCCAATAAGCGGCGTAGGTAAGCGGTGCAAAATACCAGCACAGCAATCAATACGACCACCATGGCGGTGATAATAATCATAATCAGATGATTGAGCGGCGCGTCGATTTCGGCCTTATCAAGTGCAACACCCAATATCCAATCGCTACCCACAATAGGGGAGAGCTGAACAATATAATCATCGCCCGCAATATCTAATATGTCTGATTTGCTTTGTAGCGCAGTAAATTGGCTAGCATTTAGGCTGGGGATTAAATCAGTAATTGGTTTGAGCTCAAAGCCTGGCTTAGGATAGGCAATCACCTTACCTTCTTTGGTCATTAAAAACACATGGCCTTTTCCGGCCAATTTAATGCCAAGCGTGGATTTCACCAAATCGCCAATCAGAATGTCGCCGCCAATGACTTTCTCTTGGCCGCTGATTTTTTGTGCCAAGGTAAGCACCAGATCTTTAACGGTGGGTTCTGCATCACGATAAGGCTCTGAGACGATCACATCGTTGCTCGATTTTGCTTGGATATACCAAGGGCGGGCCGCCGGATCATAATCAGGGCGTGGCTTACTTTGGCCTGGCACAGAATACATCATGGTTTTTGTGCTGCCATCGCCTTCAAACATCAAGCTATAGCCACCTGCATCAGCAAGCTGCTGCAAATAAAGGCTGATATTTTCGTCTCCACTATGGCGCATAGCGGCTTTCACCACTTTCTTGCGCACATCGAGCCAATGGCTAATAAACGCAGTTTGCCCAGCGGCGACAGAATCAATCTCCCGCTTGGCTTCGGTATAGGTATGGCTACGAATATTGAGACAGGTGATGATCGTAATGCTGATCGTGGCAAATAGCATGGATAACGCAATTAGTAGCGTAATTTTACTTCTGATGGACTGCATCATGTGCCTGAAAATAAAGAGAATTAATCATAATTATCCTCTTTTCTCATGCTGTGAGGATAGGCTAATACGTCAAAACAGTCTTATGGGTAATATTTACGAATTGTGCTTTGGGGATTGTATTTCTTTATTATATTTTTTGCCATGGTTTGTTGGCGAGGAGGGGGAGAGGGAGGGATTCATGGCTGTTGAGTTTTTATCTAATAGGCAGCATCCTTGTTGGCATCGTTTTGAAATTGCCTAAGGAGTTTTTATGAACGGCCCGAGCCCAGACAGTAAACACCCTATGGATGGCTTTCCCCAGGTTTGCTTTATTAAAAACACCCTTAACAATCCTAATATTAGGGTCGGGGATTACAGCTATTACGATGATCCTGAAGATTCGGAAAACTTTGAACGTAATGTGCTCTATCACTATCCCTTTATTGGCGACAAACTCATCATCGGCAAATTTTGCGCCCTTGCTCGAGGTGTGAAATTTATTATGAATGGCGCCAATCACAAGCTCTCTGGTATCTCATCCTATCCCTTTCAAATCTTCGGCAATGGCTGGGAAAAATCCGCACCGCCTCTCTCTGATTTCCCCTACAAAGGCGACACTCAGATTGGCAACGATGTGTGGATAGGCTACGACGCTTTAATTATGCCAGGGGTAAAAATAGGCAACGGCGCTGTGATCTCTTCCCGCTCCGTGGTCACCCGCGACGTGCCTGCCTACACCGTAGTCGGCGGCAATCCCGCTAAGCTAATCAAACATCGCTTTACCCTAGACCAAGTTGCAAGGCTGGAAGAAATTGCTTGGTGGAATTGGCCGGTAGAAATCATCAGCCAGCATCTGGCAGAAATTATGGCGGGGGATATCGAGGCTTTGGCGGCGGTGCGTGTTTGATGTGACCTCTGTTTCAGCCAAGTTGCCAAGAAGATACGCTGGCGCTTGGCTGTTGATGAAAAATCATAAGAGAGGAGTATGAGTCCAGTCATTATCATTGCCGGTGCTAGCCGAGGCATCGGCGCAGCCACCGCGATACTTGCAGCGTAGCGTGGTATGCAGTCTGTGTGAACTGCCTTAAAAATCAGGCAGCAGCCGAGGCGACGGTTGAGCAGATTCGGGCCACAGGCGCGAAGGCAATCGCGGTGCAAGCCGATGTATCGCAAGAGGCTGATGTATTACGTCTATTTCAAACCGTAGATGCAGAATTAGGCACGATCAGCGTGCTGGTGAATAACGCAGGTGTTTTAGAAACCCAAATGCGTGTGGACGAAATGGACGCCGTCCGCCCTGTTTTTATCTGGTAAAAACGCACTCAAGAAAATCTGGAATCTTTCCGACTTTTTGCTTGGGCGACAGGCAACAAAAAACCCGCTAAGCCTTGTGGCATGCGGGTTTAAAGTTTTACTGTTTGAGTGTGGTGCCCGGGATCGGACTTGAACCGATACGCCATAAGCGAGGGATTTTAAGTCTAGTGTTAAATCCAGTGTTTATGCGGCTTTGGGTGTGTTTCGTGTTCCGCAAAACAGGGGAAATGCCACCTTGGCAGCCCTTATTCCATATAGGACGTAATCCACTTTGCGGAACTAAAAGAGATAACGCCTCTACTTATAAATGAATGAGATGCTTAGCCGGCTAAACCATTACATGGCCACCTCATCAGGTGGCCATGTTCGTTTGGCTTGGCCAACCTTGCCCTTCTCCCCGCCTAAATATTTAAATACCTGAAGCCGGCCTTGCGCCGGCTTCTTAACATCTACACAAAGGGCCTGTGTTGCGTCGCCTTTGCTTTGTCCCCCGTACCCCCCACGCAGGAAAAAGGCCGCGCTTCGGCTGCGCCGCTGGCAAAGAGAAGGCAAAGGTGAGCGACGCTGGTGGCCGCTGGCCTTGGGTGTCGCTCTAAAGCGGACCATCCTAGTGAAAAGTCTGAAAAGAAGGCTCCGAGGGGTAAGGCTAAATAAGAAAAGGTCGCATGCCTGCACGACACGTGGATTTTGGTATACTTTGCAGCTAAGTATTTGATTAATTAGAAAACTATACCCACGGTTTATATGTTTAATTCCACGGTTTACCCTCTTTTCCCCACGGTTTTAATTTTGTTCTGATTTGGGTTTTTTTTGTCCTTATTTCTTTCTTTTTCTTTTTAAAATAAAGAGATAGAGATAGATAAAGGTAAAAAATTTAATCCACGGATTGCAGGTATAGATCCACGGAAGATGAAAAATTACGTGAAACTGTCCACGAATTGCAAAGGTAATCCACGGCTTAGTGGTGGATTGATTTAATTGATTTATTCAAGAAAAACAAAGGGTTATAATAGGGTGTACGTTTTCCCACGGATCACGGTTTGTTTTGCCCCACCCCTTTTGTTGAGCATGTAAATGATTGATTCTTTCAAGGATCGCTTCTTAGATTACAAACGAATGAATGATGGCTGCTCAGTGCGGACGATTCAGGCATACGGCGATATTTTGCAGCGCTTCGGTGCCTGGCTAAATGGTGAGGATCCGCGCGAGTGTGACGACCAGCAGCTGCTGCTATTTACGGGCATGTATTTGAATAAAACATTCAAACTGCATGCCCGCAGCCGTATCCCGTATATATCCTGCATCCGAGAGTTTTATAAATGGCTGCACCGCCTTGGCCATATCAGCGGGAAAAACCCTGCAGAAAGCCTGCCGTATCCCAAATCAGGAAAGCCGCTACCGCGAGTTATTGAGCTATCAAACGCAGAGCGGCTGGTTTCTGCCCCGGATTTGGCAACCTTTGAGGGGATTCGTGATGCTGCACTGTTCGCAGTGCTAATTGGTTGCGGGCTGCGTTTGGCTGGTCTGGTGGCATTAAACCGAAGCAGCTTGGTGCCGTTTACGGTGGATGGGCAGCCGCGATTATCGGTTCGGACATTCGAGAAGGGCGAAAAGGAGCGGCTGGTGCCGCTGCCGCGTGAGGCCGAGCTTTTGCTTCGGGTTTATATGGAGCATGAAGATCATGCGGATATTGATTCGGCACTGGCCAATGGCGATCGTCCGCTGTTTGTTTCTACCAACAACCGCCGCATTCCCGCGCATGAGTTCATTGGTGAACGTCGTCGGCTTTCTGCTCGAGGCGTGCAGGGTATTGTGATTCGGCACGGCCTAAAGGCAGGAGTCCCAAAGGATCAGCTCCACCCGCACGCCTTGCGCCACCGCTTTGGCACCGAGCTGACCGAATCCGATGTGCCAGAAAACCAAACTGGTGAGCTGATGGGCCACTCGTCCGCAGATTCCACCCGGATCTATACGCACCTGGCAATGAAAAAGAAGACCCAGACGATTGATAGGGCCAATCCGCTGGCGAAAATCCGCACGCCTGCTTCAGAGTTATTAAAACGAATGGGGCAGGTATAAATTGAAGGGTGCTATTTATTTCAAAGGTCAGATATCTATGAAAAGGCGCGTTCCTAGTCTTGAGGATTTTCTTGCGTACAAAGGTGCGCATACTCGCCTTCTGTGGGAGGAGGTTGGTCCTGATTGGCAGTGTCCGGCATGCAATCGAACCAAAATCCAAATTCTTCGGTGGACAACTCGGTTTCCCAAAAGTGCAAGCCCATATCAAGATTGGGTGGCTCCACTTCACAAACATCACGATCACTCGGTTGAGTTTCTTTCTAATGGGCAGTACAGGTTTCCTCGGACAATCATCTGTGATCAGTGCAATGGAGCTGATGGACATGCCAAAAAAAAGCTAAAACTGCCTAAAAATTTTTCGTTTTCACCTAAGGAAATCTCTGCGTTTGTGATTGGAGTACCACATGATAAGCACATTATTAACTATGAGATGGCTCAGGCAATTTATTCAGCTCTGCTACTTGTGGGGGAGATCAAGCCCGAAGTTAAACTGGTATCAGATATAGATGATTAATTTCGAGCTGGACACTAGGCCCGATCTGTTTATCTGAGCTGGGTAAAGGAGGTGGTGAGTTCTTGAAAGCAAAGAAGGACAGTTCGGTTTCAAGTTGATGTGTACAAATTTAATAGCCCGTATCTAGTTCCACTGTTCTAAAGAAGAAAGCTTAGGGTTGACGGGGGTTCAGCCACCCTTACCAAAACGCTTACAAGATCGGGCTAACTCAAAACAAGACCACTGCGTACTCCTGTAGGAAAGCGCAGTCAGTGATAGATCAGGCAACGCAAACAGGGGCGTGAAGAGTGAGCAACACCGTACAAGTACGCAGTGCATTCAGGGAAGTCAGCAAGGTAGAGGCAGGGGCGCTAGGGGTGGGAGGTCGGCATAGGCGATCAGCCCTTGGCCTTGGGGGAGGTGGGTACCTACAGAATTGCACTGGTTTCAAACTTTTGCCGCGCGACCCGCGCCTGGACAATCTCGAAAAAATGGGTTTGCAGCCGTTTTGGCTGCGCGTCGCGGAAAAAATCGGCGTCGATGCGTTTTTAGAGATGTGGCGGGAAGTTGATCGTGCAGATGATGTGCCGCGCACCGATACTGGCATGCTGTTGCTGCGCTGCAGGCCGTTTAAAAGCTGGCAGCGCTACCAGCGCGATTTGCATATCAGAGCCTTGGCAGCAAAGGGGGCCAGCTCCATCCAGATTCAGGCCGCTATGAAAGAGCATTACGCAATATCCCTGTCTAACGATCGTATTAGCAAAATCATTAGCAAAGTCCTGTAAACGGAGGTTTCCTTCTCCTTCCGTAATGAGCAAGAGGCGCAGCAGTAACTAATGGACAATACTGCTGCGCGTGGGTGCTTAGATAAAGAGTCTCCCTGTAGATTTTACGGCTCTAATATGAACTTCAGCAGCTGTAGCGTTTTGTGGTTGGTGGATCACTTTTTCTACTTTGTATTGAAGTGGATCGTCTGGAAGTTTAACCTCCTCACCTATATGGGGAATTTGAGGATGATCTTCGATCAGCCTTGCTTCTTTGGATGATTGGGAGTTACCTATAAAAATAAAATTTACTTGCATGTTATTTCCTAAAAAGTGGTTGCATAAAATTATGCAGTACGGTATATTTCGACTGTGCCATTAAATGGCCTTTTTGTTTTCTGCTTTTTTGACGTGGTTATTTTGCACTCTTTTTCTGAGGAGCGCTATTTTTATTTCTAATTTTGTAAAAATGCCCCAGCTCAATTGAGTGGGGCATTTTTTTTGGCGGCTTTGGTGCCTTTTTTGACTTGCCTTGCTGGCGCAATATGCCCAGCATGGCTAAACATAATCTTTCCCTTCCTGTTGCTCGCATTACCTTCCGCTGCGCCCCGTGCAGCCATACGTTTAAGGTGGCTCCGGCGCAGGTGATTGATGCGCCTGAGCTTGAGCATCACCCGTTTCGCTACTTTTCTCCCTGCCCGTATTGTAAAAACGATGTCGAACAGGCCTCGTTTGAAAAAAGCCTCTTTAAAGCCTGGAAGAATGCTACTGGCCCTAGGACTGCGGAGGGCAAAGCCGCAACGGCCGCCAATCTGCAAGGCCATCCCACGTCAGAAGAATCCCTGCGCACGCGCTTTAATGCCATGCGCCATGGTTTGGCGGCTAAAACTGCCACTTACTTTCCTGCCAAGCCTGATGGCTATGCCTTTTGCTCCGGCTGCAAAGTAGACCGCGATTACTGCGCTACTCAGCCTGCCTGCGAAAAGCAAACCATGTTGTTTATGAAAACCCATGCTGCTTTTGAGCAAAAAGACCCACGGCACCTCACAGGGATTTTCAGCGGCATGCAGGCAGCAACCTTGGCCATGGTGCAGCAGATGCTGCAGACCATTCTCGCTGATGGCGTTGCCATTCGAAATCCAGAGTGGTTTACCGATAAGGAGGGCAATCTGAAATTAGCGCAGTTTGCTGATCCGCAGACTGGCGAAACAACGCAGATCATCAATATTGAGGCCCATCCGCTACTCAAACCGCTGGCCGAATTCTTGAGCCGCAACAATATGAGCATGGCTGATCTGGGCATGACACCGAAGATTGTCGATGAAAAAGCCCAGGACATGGGGCAGCTTAAAAACGCCGGAGATCAGCGCGAGGCGGTGACTGACTTTATGACTCAGCAAGCTAATAGCCTGGCTGCCCTCGTTGAAAAGATGGGCAAAGCCAAGGCTAATGCCGCCCGTGATCCGGTGCTGATTGAATATCAGCGGGAAAACGGTGGTGGGCAGTGAATTTTAAAATCCTTATTGCAGAGATCCGAGCGAAAGAGGCTCGGGAAATCGAAGCAACCTTACTCATGCTTGAAGACCGAGGTCTGCAAAAGATTATTGCCGTCTGGCCAAATATTGAGCTTGTGCAGCCTATTGAGCTTGAGCCTAAAGAGTGGAAAAGCCTGTGGACCTACGTCAAATATAGCGAGGAAGACGTTGCATCTTTGGCTGGCCTTGATATTGGCCCCACCAAGGTATTGCTTCGCCGAGCGATTGCCTTGCATCTGATCTATCCGGACGGCAGCGTCCACCCCTTTGCTAAATCAGCGCTTCAGCAGCGTATCAAAGACATCCTTGGTGTAAAAAAATGAAGCTTTTTATTGAATACCGCCCAATCGCGGATCTGATCCCTTACGCAAATAATGCCCGCACCCATTCTGCAGAGCAGATCGAGCAAATTGGCCGCTCATTTGATGAGTTTGGCTGGACTAACCCTGTTTTAGTAGATGGCACAAACGGCATTATTGCGGGGCATGGCCGGGTGCTGGCGGCTGCCAAGCGCAGTATGAGCGAGATCCCCGTGATTGAGCTATCGCATATGAGCGAGGCGCAGAAACGGGCTTATATCCTTGCTGATAACCAGCTGGCCATGAATGCTGGCTGGGATAAGGGCTTGCTGGAAATTGAGCTGGGCGCTTTGCGGGATATGGAGTTTGATCTCTCGCTGATTGGCTTTGATGAAGAAGATCTGGCCCGCTTTTTACCCGAGCTGAATGAGGAAGGGCTATGTGATGAGGATGATGCCCCAGCGGTGCCTGATGAGGCATATAGCAAGCCTGGCGATCTGTGGATTTTGGGGCCGCACCGTCTGCTTTGTGGCGATAGCACCAATCTGGATCATATCGCCACATTGATGAATGGCTATTTAGCTGATCTGGTGGTGACGGATCCGCCCTATAACGTGGCTTATGAGGGTAAGACTAAAGACAAACTGACGATTGCAAATGATGCGATGAAAGATGGTGATTTTTATCGTTTCCTGCTCGATGCCTATGCTGGGATGTTTGCCTTTGCTAAAGATGGCGCGGGCCTTTATGTATTCCATGCCGATAGCGAGGGTATGAACTTTAGAAAGGCGATGCTGGATGCTGGTTTTAAGCTGGCGCAGTGCTGCATTTGGCTAAAGCAATCGCTGGTATTGGGGCGTCAGGATTATCACTGGCAGCATGAGCCGGTGCTCTATGGTTGGAAGCCGACCGGCTCTCACCGCTGGTATGCCGATCGCAAACAAACCACAGTCTGGCGATTTGATCGCCCCTCCCGTAATGATATCCACCCCACGATGAAGCCCGTCGAGCTGATGAGTTATCCCATCAGTAATAGCAGCCGTGGCGGCGATATTGTCTTGGACCTGTTTGGCGGATCCGGCAGCACTTTAATTGCCTGCCAGAAACTGGGCCGCCATGCACGGCTAATGGAGCTAGACCCACGCTATGTGGATGTGATTGTGCAGCGCTGGCAAACCTTTACGGGCCTGCAGGCTGTGCATGCTGAAACAGGGCAGCACTTTGGCGAATGAGCGCATCAGCGCTCGGGAGCGGGTGATTGTTCAAAACCGCGCCGAGATCGAAATCATGCGCTACGGCCGGGTGGATGAAGCAACCGGAATGCGCCCGCACGCCTTGTGGCATAAGCATGTGCACGGTGTTGAGCTTGACCCTATGCAGGTGCTCAAATGCATTGAGATGGACAACCATCCAAATTCAATCGACGTGTCTTGCCGCCGTACAGGTAAGACCACGGTTAAAGAGCTTTATGCCTTGGAGTTTTTAGCAACGACGCCCCATCAGGAAGAAGGGATTGTTGCGCCGCGATTGCAGCAGTCGCAGATTGGTTTGGGCTATCACTTGGAAGCCATCCGCCGTTCTGAAATGTTGACGGCCTATATCGGCGTAAAGAATGGCCGCAGGCAAATGAAGGACACGCAGTACCAGTTTGCCAATGGCAGCAAAGCGACGGCTTTCGGGATCATGAGCCAGATCGATGGCGATGCCATCAGCTTTGCGTCGATTGATGAAGTAGATGATTGCCCGCAAGACCGCTTAATGAGCCGTTTCTTGCCCATGCTGGGTTCCGCCCGCCGCTTAGGGGCAGACTCCACAACTAAATTTCAGCCGCAAATCCGTATTACTGGCGTTTATAAAGGTGCTGATGTGCTGCAAGCGCTGGTAGATAACGGCCAGTACGTGATGCTCTCGGCGGTTGATATTTATCTGGGTATAGAGCTGGGCATTTTGAATGAATCCTGGGCGCTGGATATGCGCGCTCAGCAAACCGAATCAGAGTGGATTCGGCAGTTTCTCTGCATCAATACCCGCTCCACCAATTACATCTGGGAAAAGTATATCCGGCTTGCCATTGCTACTGGTCTCTCTGCTAATCTGCAGGCGGCGGGGCCTTTGCCTGGGCAGCGTTATAAGAAGCGCGGCCTTTTAAGTTTTGGTTATGACCATAGCGGGCATGGCGAGAGTGCCACGGCGTCTAAATCCGCACTTGTGGTTACAGAGCAAATTGGCAATTACGTGGTGATTATCTATTGCCGCACTTGGCCAGCTGGCACCGATGACAGAGTGGTTGAAGACGATCTGCTGGGCCTGTGGGACTACTTTAGGCCGGATTACGCCATGGGCGATGCCTTCGGTATCGGCATGATGACTAGCCTAAACGATAGGCTTTATGCGAAAGGCTTAACGCATATCGATCGCCGTACTATTGGTGATGGCCAGAGCACGGCGACTACCTGGACAGAGTGGCCATTCGCGCCGATTCGCTTTCAAGGCATGGTTAAACACAGCATGGCCAGCACGCTGCGCGCTGCTTTTCATAATCGGCAGGCTGCGATTCCAAGTTTTGATGAAGAAGATCCGACGAATGCGGACTGGATGACCTTGGTGCGCCAGCTTTCCAATATTAAGAGCGAGCCAACCAAGGCTGGCTATTCAAGTTACAAAATGGCTGATATCAAAATCGGTGATGACTTATTTGATGCGGCCTGTGCTGGCGTGTGGGCGCTGGTGACGCGGGGCCAAGTCAGCGCGCCAACAGTGATTCAAAGCAGGGTGCAAACGCGGGAACAATTAATGGGGCTGGGATCATGACAGAACAAGAGAAACGCATCGCTGAGCTAGAACATTTTGTTAAATCATTTCTAGACCCAGACGCATTTGGCTGGGCAGTGACCAAGGAAGTACGTGATCGTGCCCGATGGGTGCTGCGCTTGCCCGCTATTGAGCGTCCACCTACGCAGGATAGAAAATGAGTAATTACAAGGGTTCTACACGGCAAATGCCCACGCAGAGTAATCAGCCTGCGATAGTGCTTGTGCCTTTGACTGATAAAGAGAAAGCCGCTGTGGCCTCGCGGGCGGCGCTGTTAAAAGAGCATATCCCTGAAGCGATGGATTTCTTAAAAGAGCTGCATAGACTGGGAATGGTTGACGGGCTGCGAGCGATTAAAAACGTAACGGTAAATGGGGTGGTGCATGGGAATTCTTGATCGATGGTTTGCTAAAAAGCCGACAGCGGATACGCATCAGCCTGGTGAGGAAACCCGCCCAACTTCAGAATCTGGCCGACGTGCCACGCCAGAAGATCAGGCCAAGCGCCTCTATACCGCGCTGCAGGTAGATTACAGCCTGCGGGCAACCATTCTGCATATTCGGGATATGGATAGGCGAGATGGCCGCGTAAAGCGCATTCACAGCAAAATTGCCCGTGATACGGTAAAGGGCGGCTTGGTATTGCAGCAGGCCGAAGCCAGTGATGTGATCGCTAAAGAGTGGAAATCATTCCAGCGTAGGCTACAGCTCAATAGGGTTGAAAAGCTGAAATCAGACGCGCAGGGCTTGGTTAAAGAAGGGAATCTTCCACTGCAGTTTGTGCTGGATGATGAAATGAATATCACCGCCGCCGTGCGCATGCCGAGCGAAACAATCAAACCCAATGTGGGCGCCTCGGGCCGGTTTGCCGACCCAGCGCAGGCCTATGTGCAGTTTGATCTGCAGACAGGCAAAGCCCTTGCCACCTTCCCGCTGTGGCAGCTGCTCCTTTTGCGTTTTGATCCGGATAATTTTGACGATTACGGCAGCATGGGCCGCCCGTTTCTAGATGCCAGCCGCCCCGCTTGGCAAAAGCTGGTCATGACCGAAGAAGATTTAGTTCTACGCCGCCGGATGCGAGCACCTTTGCGGATGGCTCATGTTTTGGAGGGAGCTGATGATGCTGCGCTGACAGCGTATCGTGCGACGGTAGAAGCCGATCAGGCCCATGGTGTAGTGACGGATTACTACAGCAATAAAAAAGGCGGCGTTACGCCAATTCAGGGCGATGCCAATCTGGACCAGATCGGCGATGTAGTACATCTGATGGATTGCTTCTTTGCGGGCTCGCCCCTGCCTAAGGGTCTGATGGGTTACACGGATGGTATGGCACGGGATATCTTAGAAGACCTCAAGCGCGACTATTACGATGAAGTTGACGTGCTACAAGACACGCTGGCCTTTGGTTATGCCCAAGCATTTAGATTACAGCTCCTATTTCGCGGCCTAAACCCAGATGCCTTTGATTTCACGATCAGCTTCGCCGAGCGCCGCACCGAATCGCTTAGCCAGACAGTCGATCGCGCGCTGAAATTGCGTGCGGTTGGCCTGCCGCAGGGCATGGTATATCAAGAGCTGGGTTACGATCCTGCGACTGTAGAGAAGCGCCGGCAGTGGGAGGCAAAGAACTTGGATCCATACCCAAATGAGGACCCAATTCCTACGGTGAAAATTACGCCAGGGAATGGCCGAAAAGGGGAAAGTGGGACCAGTGTTTCTAATTAGTAAACTTCTTTAAAAGCGTACAATTAAAGCCAAAGTGGAAAATCTCTGCATAATGAGAATTAAAGGAAATTTTAATTATGGTGCGTTCAAAACGAGAGCTGCTTTTTATTGCAAAGGGTGAGAATGACAAAGGAGAGTCGTGCTCACACAATGTGCATAAAAATGGGGGCTCGATATTTGTTAGTGGCCCAAATTTTAAAGAGCATCTTTGTCACCCTTCTGTTTCTAGTGCCGAGCAAATAAAGCGGGAAATTTACTTGGTATTCCAAACGAAGGTAACGGATATTGAGATGCCCTAGTAGGGGAATTTATCCACTGTTTTCTGTGGAAAACCTGTAGATAACTACGCCGCATCTCCCGCCCCAGCTCACTTGACTGGGGCGTTTTATTATTTATGCAACTAAAGCTATTTGTTTGAAAATTCATTAGAAATCAACAAGATGTGACTTGCATGTTATGGGCACAAGAGCGAATGTGTGTTCATTCCAAAGCAACGCAGAACATACAAATGAATGCCGTAAATAGCCTTGAAGAATTTATTAGCAGCCTGAATAAAAAAGAATTGCAAAGTATTGCAAACGCAAGCTCCGGAGTGATTCGAGAGATTGCTGAATATCTTTTTTGTGGTAATAAACTGGCGACTTTTTCAGAGCACGATGCACATCGTATTGCCATTATGAAGCGCCTTGATCCTTTGCTTGGCAAGGTGGTTGCCAGCCGCAACTTACGCCTAGACTGGATGGCAGAAGAGGTTTTAAAAGGGAGTCAGGCTAAAAGCTAATGCTTGCTTTTGGTGCCTTTTTAGGCTTGCCAATCGCATAGATGATGGGCGGGAATCCATAGCCAGATCCTGCCCATGTTTAAAGACGAATCCCCCTCCGCCGTATCGGCAAAAACTGCCCTGACGCTCCTGCTGTCTGGGTTTGGATCTTGGTCTATGAATGACTGGATTCAATTCGCCACCCTTGTTTACCTGATTTTGCAGATTGCCTGGTTGGTGCGTAAGCATTGGCGAGCATCTAGCCCTCTCTCTGTCGATGACAAGGACAGCGCTGATGATTAATTCGCGCCATATTGCCGCTTCTGCGTCTGCAGTCACCGTAATAGCTGCTGCTCTTCTAGCCACATTTGAGGGTGAAATACGGCAGACCTATTTAGACCCTATTGGTGTTCCCACTGCCTGCATTGGCCACACTGGGCCAGAGGTAAAGCTTGGCCAGCGCTACACCGCAGAGCGGTGCCAGGTATTACTGCAGCAGGATTTGCTCGAGGCAAATGCGGATGTCGATCGCTGCATTAAGGCGCCGCTGACTGTTGGCCAGCGCGCGGCCATGGTTTCTTTTGTGTTTAACGTGGGCGGTAAGAAATTCTGCGGCAGCGGTGTGGCTCGCCGGCTAAATGCAGCAGATTACGCTGGGGCCTGCGCGGAATTATCCCGTTGGGTGTATGCCGGTGGGCGCGTCTTGCCAGGCTTGGTGAAACGCCGTGCTGCAGAGCGCGCGATGTGTGAGAGAAAAACATGAGAATGACAGACCGAACCTTAACCTTACGCATCCTTTTTATGGTCAGCCTTGGTGTCGGGCTACTGTGCTTGCACGCATGGCTTCAGCCTGTGCTGCCCTTAGATGCTTTACCCAAGCCAGCGATTAAGCAAACCGATGGCAGCTTAGTGCTTCAGCGATCAGCCCTTACTCTCTCCCCGCCTAAAGCCCCACATTTACTACCTGCAGGCAGCAAGGAAGAGCGTCGTATTTCTATTGCCATCAAGCCCAAGCCGCTGTTCGCCAGCGATTGTGCGCCGGTGCATTTGGATTTGTCGCTAGTGCGGGGTGAAGACGGCCGCCGTGTTGTGGCCAGTTCGCCCGATGGCGAAATTATCAGCGCACTCGATTTACCTATCGCTACTGAGGGTATGCCTACAGAGCCAAAACGCTGGGCTGCAGGGGCCAGCTACGGCGTTAATCAGCAAGCGCCCGGCCTATGGCTAGAGCGAGATTTAGGTCGTGTGCGCTTGGGGCTGGATCTGAATAAAGCCGAGCAGGGCATAGAAACCCGCGTGCGCTTAGGGTGGGCGTTTTAATGCCAGGCACTCAAACTATTGCAGAAGAAATCCATGCCGCATCGCTGCTAGCGCAAGCGGCAATGAACGAGCTGGACGCTGAAACCCTAGCCGCACTGCTAGCGATTTACCAGCAAGCAGCTGACGATATTGAAGAGCAGATTACTGCAGCCGCTATCAATGGCGATGTGGTTGCATTAAGCCAATTACCTGCGCTGCGAGAGCAAATTACTCAAAAAATAGACCGAGTAGCCAAAGAGAAAAACCAGCTGCTGGATAAAACACTGCCTGAGGCTGCAGCTTTGGGCAGCTCGCCATTTAAAGATCAGCAATCTGTATCGCGGATTAATCATGATGCCGTGCGCTTTGTGCATGAATTCCGGCAGGCCGATGGTTTACGCTTATCTGATCGCTTATGGCGCGTCGATCGGGGGGCCAAAGATCGATTATTGAATGATATTGAGCTGGCCATTATTCATGGCCACAGCGCCCAGCAAACAGCGCTAGAGATGCTAGCCCGTGGCGAGAGCGGTGCGGTCGATGGCATCGATGCCGCAAAACATAAAAATATAGCCAAAGCTGCAAGGGATTTACTGACGGGAGAGGGTGGCAGCGCCTATTACAATGCTGCTCGCGTGTTCAGGACCGAACTAAACCGAGCACACGGCACCGCCTACCAAAGCTCTGCCGAGCTAACCCCTGGCTGCATCGGCACGCGGTTTTTGCTGTCCCCAAGGCACAAGCATCATGATGTTTGTGATAGCCACGCCAGCGCAAATTTATATGGGCTGGGTAAGGGCGTTTACCCTCACGGCAAGAATCCGTGGCCTGCGCATCCGAATACGCTGAGTTATGTTGTGGCGGTGTTTAAGTGAAAGCATAAAAAAGCCAGCTTGAGAGCTGGCTTTTGTTTATCTGCAGGTTTGGGTGAGCTTTTTATTCAGTCAGACCATTTACGAAGTAAACATACTGACGGCCGACTTCGGTTTTATATACCCATTGTTCCTGACGGCCATTCTCATTAATGCTCTGGGGCAGCCCAATGGCTCGGCGCACTTCGGCGCGAGTCATCGATGTAATGACTCTGCCAGCGGCAATGGCATCTTCTGCATTTTTCCTTCGCTGCTCTGCGATTACAAATTGGCGAGTTTCCCTTTCTAGTCTCATTGCGTTAACAGGGTCGGGGACTGATGGGGCTGAGATTGTTACTGTCTGTTTCTCTGGGCTAACGGCAGTTGAGCAAGGCGTGCCAGAGTAGGTGGTCCGGCCTTTTTCGACGCATTTATAGATAGCCAGCCCATTGGTGGAGTAAAGCAGTGTCAGTAAAACAAGTATCAAACGGAGGTCAGTTTTCATTTTCTTTTTATCACAAGTAAGCGCAGTGAAATTTACTTGATATTAAGGAAAAAGAAAACCTATTGCATTGGCTTATACATGAGTAAAAATAGCGATGTATTCTGACTATTTTCTTTTGCTTGTGTGTAAGAATACGCAGTGGCATGATGTGCGACTCTGCTAATAAGATTACATAATGCGTCTAACTATCTTTCTATTAACTTTCTTTTTATTTGGGTGTAACGGGCTGTCGGATCGCACTAAATCTGAGGGCAATAATGTTGGTTTAAGTGCGCCTGATACCCCTTCTGGGCCAGAGTATGTTTTTACCGGCAATTGCAACAACGCGCCTACATGTACCCAAGTGAAAGCCGCTGGGCGTTGTAATCAGTTAGCGCTGCTTTCTGAAGCGTGTGCCGCCAAGCTAGATAAGGAGCAGGACGGCAGCCAAGACGGTATTGCTTGCGATAACGAATGCGATATTCATTACACGATTAGTCCATTTAAGCCGTGATTACTGAAGGAATTAGTTGCCATGCAATATAGGTGTTTTGTATTTGGACTCTTACTTGCGAGCTTTTTATCTGTAAATGCCTATGCCGAAGTTTATAAATGTACGATTAATGGAGCGGTGACTTTTAGTGGAACGCCTTGTGAAGCAGGGCCCCCAGTCAAGATAAAAAGGCGGGTAGCAACATTGGCAGATCTAAACAAACGGGTTGAGGCTGAAAAACTTGCTGAGCAGACTAAAGTAGAGTCAGACCGAGTTAAGGCTCTGGGCCCTACTGCAGCTTGTGCAGCTAGAGGCGTGGCCTATTTTAAAGAGATAGGTTCATTCCCAAGGTTGATATCTACTGGACAACGTGCAGAGGTTGTAGCTCTTGATCGGTGCGTGCGGACAGTTAGAGCATTTTGATGCTGTATGTTGGTTTAATTATCGTAAGGAATACGGGGGTATAAATGGCATTGGTTAAGTGCAAAGATTGCCGAAAAGAAAATAGTACAACCGCCGTTCAGTGTATTTATTGTGGTGGGGTGATCAATAAAACATCGCGGGCAACTTGGCTTGCTACTGTATTTATGGGTTTACTGCTTATTATGATTATTCTTAGCAAGTGCTCGTCTTCAGAAACTGTAGTTTCTGAAGCGGTAGTTGCTCAGGCATGTAAACCCATTAATGAGGGTGCGTTGTGGCTTCCCAAGGATAAGGAATTCGCACAAATACAGTTTACTGAAAAGGCTAATAGACTTAATTCAAGCGGCCTTTGCGTAGTAGAAGGCGGGTTTGGTAGGAGTTACGAAAAATATTACATTACAGTTTCTAAGACGGGGGACGTGAGATACGCAGAAATTTTACGTTTTACTTATGAGGAGTTATCTCGATAAGCAAAAAAAGCCAGCGGATGCTGGCTTTTTTTATGGCTGAAGGCTGTTAAGTAGCTTCTGTAAGTCTATCTGTATTTGATTTTTGATACGTTGTTCTTGGTCTGAAAGCAGGGATTCTATGGTTTCCTTGCTTACTGTTAGGTGAGTGTTGCTTTCAAATGAGGCTTGTAGTCGTGCAATTATTTCAGCGTTTAAGGACCGTCCACCCGCTAAAGCACTGGTTTCTAGCTTTTGGCGAAGATCAAGCGGCATTCGTAAGGGGTAGGAGGGGAGTTGTTCTTTCATTCCTCTATTGTGTGGTTCTTTTAGACTCTTTTCAAAGAATCTACTTGATATCAGAATCTATTAGGTTCATTATGATCCTTATGTTGCTGCATGGTGCTAGTGACAGCTTTATGGGGTCATCTATGAATAGAAACTTACAACCAACACCTTATCCTCTTCGAATGTCTGAATCACTTCGCGCCTTTATGATGAATTCGGCTGGTAAAAATGGCAGGAGTTTAAATGGTGAGCTGATCTTTCGTTTGGAAGAAAGCCGGAAGAGGGAATTGGGCCAAATCAAATAAAACACGTTTAATACTTCGTAGGGAATTCAGTAATGAATAACGACTTTACTCAAGCAGAACTGAAGCAATTATTCAAAACACTCAAGGCGCATAGGGCCGATGAATTGGCGCAGCGTGATTTGGCAGTGTATGAGTTTTTGCTGGAAACTGGCTTGCGCATCAGCGAGTTTGCCGCGTCTACGCGGCAAGATGCGGAGCGCTGGTTGGCGGATGGGCGTTTGTATATCGCGGCCGAAAAACGGAAGGGGGTGAAAGGCAAGATATTGAAAGAGGCCGGTGTGGCAGTGCTGGATCCGCTGACACAAAAAGCCTTGCGGGTGACCGAGCGCAATGCCCATTGCTACATTTTGAACAATGCGGCGGCCGCGGCCCTGCGCCAATTACTGGCTTTAAACCGTATTGTGGATGGCCCCTTGGTGGTGGGGCGTAAAGAAGGCATGGCTCTGTCGGTGCGCAGCTACCAAGCTCGGCTGGCAGAGTGGGCGGCTAAAGCGGGCTTGCCTGCAGATGCTTCGCCACATTGGTTTCGGCATACAAAGGCGCGGAATATTATGAGGGAAACCGTGGCTAAAGACCCTTATGCGCAAGTGGCCTATGCGCTGGGTCAGAGCAGCACCGCCAGTGCGCGGATTTATGCCACACCGGGTAGAAGTGAATTGGAGGAAGAAGCGCAAAGGCTGGAAGGTTTGCGCTCGGGGCGACAGCCCAAACGGGAGTATTTAAAGGCGGTACAAAAATGCGCGTAATCAGCAGCCAAAAGAAAGGCCCTAAGGTGGTGGAACACCTTAAGGCCATTACATGCAACAACTTACAAAGGAAATAACATGAACCTTAATTCTAGCACGTCTTTAGATTTAGTCTTTCAAGAAACCGCATTTAATGTAGTGGATATTCACGGCAAGCCTTGGTTAAGGGGGACTCAGGTTGCGGAGGCTTTGGGATATAAAAACGCTCGCCAATCTATTGATGCTTTGTATTCACGTAATGCGGATGAGTTTGATGATTCGATGGTGGCTCTGGTTAAGTTGCCAGACCTGCGTCATCAATTTGATGACGCAGGTAGGCTGCATCCTCAATCTGCGGGTGCAGGTCAAAGCCGCGAAGTTCGGATTTTTTCTCCTCGTGGCTGCTATTTACTGGCTATGTTTGCTCAAACCGAAAACGCCAAAGCCTTCCGCCGTTGGGTGCTGGATGTATTAGAAGGCAAAACACTAAGCATTCAGCCGACTAGCGATACGCCGCAAGCCGCGCCAAATCTAGGGTTTGTGTTTAGCTACTGCTTTGAAAACCGCATCGATGTGCGGGTGTTACTGCGTAACGATGGCGAGGTGTGGTTTGTAGTGGCCGATGTGTGCGAGGCAATTGGCTTGGGTAATCCAACGATGGCCGTGCAAAGGTTGGATGCTGAAGATGTAGCCATGCGCTCAATAGAGGCCAAGGGTAAGCCGCTGAATTTAGTCAGTGAGGCCGGTGTGTTCATTTTACTGGCAGGTAGCCGCAAGCCAGAAGTGAAGCCGTTTAAGGAGTGGATCGGCAGCTTGGTGCTCCCCGCTATCCGTAAACAAGGCTTTTATAGCGCCGGTGGTGCGCTGACTAAAGACCGGCTGGCCCTGCTCAAAATGGCGCGGCAGCTGGCTTTGGATATTGCAAAAAGTAAGGAAGCGTTTTCAAGAAATGTACTTGTGGGGCTATTACGTGAAATTGCCGGAGCCTTAGGCCAACCTTTGCCAGCTCTCCCTGAGCTGGATTCACCAAAGGAGCCGCAAAATGGCTAAGAAAATCGATGCAGTAAAAGAAGCTCGCCGTGCAATGAGTGCATTAAATGAAGCAGATCAGCTCTATGCCAGCTTGCCGATGGATATTCGGAATGCGGTATTCCAATATGCCTATGCGGTTGAGCGTGCAAAATGTCGCATACAGCATCTATTAGCTCACTCACCTGAAGGGGTTTGATCATGGCTTCTGCACTCATTGCTGCTTTTCATGAAATCCGCGTACCGATTCAAACGGCGATGGTCGGTGACGGCTCGCCGGAAGATGCGTTTATTGGGTGGATCAATCAGGGGTTTAAAATCTTTTGCCTTGATTCCCGTAAAGACTTGTATGAGGCGCGGATGCGTGTGCCACTGCCGAATGGCTGCGCATTGCCACTCACTTTTTAATAAAGGATAAGCATGGAAGATTTGATAATGGGGTTTGAACAGCACGAAGCCGCACTGATGGGCTTGGCTCGTTTACTGCGTGAAAGCCTTTGTTTAGATCGCCCTGCAGATATTGCTGCCCTGCTTGATTCCCTTGCTCGGGATCATGCTGTGCAGGTGCAGGAATTAAAGCTGGCATTGGAGGTGAACCCCGAGTTTTAACGGTGCTTTTGGTGCCTTTTTAGTCTTGCATTAAATCCCTACCCTGCTGTGTAAGCCCTTTTCCATAAAGGGCTGCGCAGCGGGGTTTTTCTTTTTCCGCTGTGCCACTTTTTCATGGAATCGGCATGGCGCGAATCATCAAACTTTCTGAATCTAACCGCCCTGAGGCAGTACGTTTTCTGTCCGCTCTTAGCGTGACCTTGGCAGATGGAGATGCTCCAGGGCCGACGTGGGTAACCGTGACCAGAACAGGTAGCTTTACTGATCCGCGTTATGGCCGTTTTGAAATTACCAAAGAAATGTTGCTGTCCATGGTGCGCAATTTTGATGAGCGAACATTTGGGCAGGATATTTTTATCGATGTAAATCATGAGCCAGGGGATGGAGCGGCCGCTACCGTTCTCAAATTGGCCATTGAAGGTAATCGCTTGCGCGCATTGGTGGAGTGGAGCCCTTACGGGGTCACTGCAGTGCGTAGCAAGAAATATAAATACCTTTCTGCGGAATACCACGAACAGTTCATCGACAACGAAGCGGGCCAGCAGCACGGATGTGTCTTGCTTGGCGCTGCCCTCACTGTGCGTCCAGTGATTAAAGGGCTGGATCCGGTGAAATTGAGTGTAAGTGCCGCCTCTAATGAACTCCCCATCCTATTACACCCAGAACTACAGAAAACGCTTCTGTCGGAGATCCAAACAATGTGGAAAGAACACGTAAAACGCTTGGCACAAAGCCTTGTGGCTAAAGGCCTGTCTGCTGCGGCTATTGAAGGTTTATTAATCGCGGCAGAAAAATGCCTGTCAGAAGCTGGTGTTACTGATGAAGCAGTCGCGACCGCCGTATTGGCACAGTTTGAAGCCTCTGCCGTACAGCTATCACAGCAGTTAGCCGGTGGTGGCGTGATTCAGCTTTCTGTTAATGCACCAGCTCAAACGATTGATGTGGCTGCAGCAGTCACTAAGGCATTGGCCGAGCAGCGTGCTAGCGATGCCGCTGCAGTTAAGCAGTTAAGCGATGATAAAGCGGCGGCCGCTAAGCTGCTTAGCGACAAGATCAATGCATCTGGCCTTAGCGATGCGGCAAAGAAAACCCTTTGCGAGCAGGGCACAACGCTATTGATGCCGGGTTGGGGTGATGCGCAGATTACAACCTTGTCTGAAATGCTGCTTAGCCAGGGCAATCAGCAGGCTGCGGCTAAGCAGCTGGCGGCGCTGGGCTTTGCTCCTGCGGGATCGGTTCGCTTCTCTATGCCAGATGAGGGTGCCAAGCAGTTGTCAGGCACTTACACCGATATGCTAAAGCGCACGTCGACGTTTTCTAGTGGCAAGCTGAAGCTGGCGGAGAAGGTTTCTCCGTTTGTAGATGAAGTGATTACTCAGTTTGATCACATTAATGCGTATGCCATTGCCGAAGAAGTGAAGATGCTGGCGGGTGGCGAAACCAATATGGCCCGTGGCAGCTTGCCGATCGGCTTTCAGCGTGAAGTAATCCGTGAAGCTTTGTCGGATCTGAATATCTTGCAGCTGATTAATACGCTGACCGATTTCACTGCGACCGTAACCACCCAAATCCCATATGAGTACCGCGATGTATCTGGCGTGGTGAATGACGGCGTGGTGTTTGAGGGCGGAGCGATTAACTACGCCACGATTAATCAGGCTATGGACACCGCTTACATTCTGCCGATGAAAGTGGCTTACATCATTACCAATGAAATGGCCAACTTTAGCCGTGCCAGCGCGATCAATTGGGATGCGATGGCTCGCAATATTGAGGTTTGCGCCCGTGTCATGCGTGAGCTGGTGGCCAAGCGGATTGCGAATGAATTACAGCGCAGCTCGGATGCGTATAACGCGGTGGCCGTTGTTGGGGATAGCATGGCCGCCCAGCTTGATGGCACCACTAAAAACACCATTAAAACGACTAGTTTCCCTATCGTTCGCCCGTATCAAGCGTTTGATATTAAGGGCACCCCGATTGGCCCTCCTGAAAACCCGATGGTGGTAAAACTGAATGCTGTGGCGGTGTTGCCATGGGATGGCTCTGGTGCTCAGCCTGCCGCCACCTATTACCGCGTAACCAGCTTCAATATGGGTTACATCCAGTTTTTGAATAAGGATGGCGTGCCTGTCACTCCGCCTGCTACAGGTGTTTGCACCGTGGATTACAGCCGTGCCACCAATCTGATCAAGGTGGATCTGGATGTGCCAGGCAGCAGTACCTTTGAAAAGCAGTTGAATAAATCTTTACAGGCCGTGGGTGCGCAGAAAGCCATGATGGCTGGCCAGCGCTTTATTCAGCCTGATTTCGCGCTAATGAGCCCTACCCTAAACGACACGATTTCTAATGCAGAGCAGTTTGTCAGCCTCTTGGGTAAGAGCGGTACTTCAACAGATAGCCAGGGCGATTTACAGGCAATCAAGAGCATCCCGACCTTTGGCACCAATGCGCCAGGGATTGATTTGGGTGATCAGCGCATGCTGCTGGGTCAGCGTGGCCAGCTTACTTATACCGTGGCCAAGCCATTTGAGATGGGTGCGCCGTTTGAAGTCACCAACGCCCAAGGTGTGCCAATCGGTAAAAGGCAAGCGTATGGCGAAGAGTACAACGCTATTAAGGTTCCTACTCCGGTTCGTAACCGCATGACTTCTGTGTTGGTTTATTCCTTTACAGGCCGTTAATAACCCGCCCCGCTGGCTCGCTAGCGGGGCTTTTGTGCTGGAAAAATCATGTCAAACCTCGTGCCATTTACCAATGAAACCGATCGCTTTTTGACCGTCGGTTTATTCACTATTCCTCCCGGCCAGACTCGCTCTGTTGAAGCTTACTTACACCCTGATTATTCCGCTCCAGCGGATGGCCCTGCTGATGAGCAGGAGAAAATTGATGTATCAGAGCTTGATCTGGCAATGCAGCTGTTGCTGGATGGCAATGTAGAAAGCGTAATTGCTGCGATGGCTGATCTGCCTGATATCGAGCTGGAGCGCTTGGGGGAGCTGGAGCAGCTGGGTAAAAGCCGCAAAGGTGTGCTGGGCGCGGTAGCTGAACATCTGCTTAATCGTGCGGGTGCAGCTAATGCAGACAAAACTACGGGTGAGGGCCAGTAATGATTAGCCGGGGTGAAATTATCACTCAGCTGAAAGCCAGCCTTGGCGATGCCGTCAGTGGGTTTAAGGCTGCAGATGATGCAGATTTTCAGCGCCATTTGGATACGGCCCTCGCTGATTTCAGTACGCAGCGGCCACGCATCGGCATTGGCAGCTTTGATCTGCTGACGGGGCAGATGGCTGATTACCCAAACTGCTATGCCGTGCCGGCTGATTTTATCCAGTATCGGCAAATGATCTGGGGTGCGCATGGCTACATGCCTTGGGAGCCTTTATATCCCGGCCAATTACCGCGTGTAGCTAGGGTGGATATCAATGATCAGCAGGCTTTAACGCTGAGCCCGGCACCTACACCGCAGCAGCTTAGCGTGTGTGGTAGCCGCTTTTCTTATCACTACCTTGCCCTGCATAAAGTCGGCACAGCAGCGCAAACCACGGTGCAAAGCCAGGATGTGCCGCTGCTGATATTGCGTTGTCAGGCGGAGGCGATGCGAGAGCTGGCCATGCGCAATATTAATAAGCCGGTATCTATGCGTGACGGCCTGACCGGCTCGCCACGCAATAGCACCCCTGCTGCGCTGTATCAGGCGCTGCTGGATGAGTTCTGGAAGGCGGGCAGTTCATGAGTTTTACGATTCGTGTTGATGATGAAGCGGTGCAGGCCGCATTGGCATCTGCTGATCAGTCATTAAGAAAGTCACTCATTAAGGGCTTAGATCGGGCAGGGCATGAAGTCGCAGCGGCTATGAAAGAGGAAGCGCCAAAGGGCTTCACTTTGCTGACCAATTCGATTCATGTTGAAAAAACCAGTGCGCTTTCTCGAACCATTGCCCCCAGCGTTAAGTATGCAGGGTTTGTGAATGCGGGCCGCCCTGCTGGACGCTTTCCCAATATGCAGCCGGGTTCTGCTTTTGCCGAGTGGGTGCGTTTGCGGGTGGTTGGCTCTCGTGCCAGTCGGAGCAAAAAGGGGAAGGCACAGGTGGATTCGCTGACATTTTTAATTGGGCGAGCCATCGCTAGGCGCGGTATTGCACCAAACCCATTTGTTGAACGCGCGTTTAAGCAGACTGAAAGCCGCGTGATGCAAATCATGCGAGAGGCAGCCATACAAGGATTTATGCAATGAGCCGACTTTCTATACGGATGAACGCTTTAAAAGAGCATTTATCCTCTCAGCTGCCTTTACGAATAGTGACTCGTTCTATGCAGGATTTTGCTGAGCGGGGTGATGAAGCGTTAGAAAAAGGTGTGATTACCGTTGTGCATCAGGGTTTGCAGGATTTAGAAAACATCCCTGGCGAGCTGGCAAATGGTGGTTTGCGCCGTGTGGCCATTGTGGGTCAGCTGCGGGTGGGTGGTGCAGAGGCTTTTGCTATCGAAGATGCCGAGGGGGCGTTGTATGACGAATTGTTGGCGGCTTTAGATAAAGATTGCCTGCCTAGGGAGCTGGGGCCGGTAGCGATTACTGAGCTGCGGCAAAGCGGGCAGTTGGAGTTTCCCTACGGGTGGGTGGCGATACAGCTCACCCTGCCTAATTTGTAAATCTAAAGGAGGCTATATGCCCCAGGTATTACTCAAGCAAGACCATATCGATGCAGGCAAGCAGCACCGCGCCGGCGATGAAGTCGACGTGGATGAATCCACTGCAGGCTGGCTAAAAGACAACGGCATTGCTAGTGACACTAAAACCAAGGCCAACGTGGCCACAAAAAAGGAAGCCGAATAAATGCCAGCCACTCCATTTATCCGCGAGCACTTTAGCTTTGATGGCCAAGTGCTAATCAGAAAAAAAGGCACGAGCCATTTTCGTTTGCTGGGCAATTGCCCTGACTTTCAGCTCACGCTCAAGCGCGACAAAACCAAGTTAGAAGGCAGTAATGGCGAGGGCACGATTGATGTGCGCTATGGCTCACCCGATGCCAGCTTAAAGCTGAAGACCTCACAGTTTGATCCTGAAATTGCGGCTATGGCCCTGCATGCCAATAGCTTGGCGGTGGTGGGCGGTTCGGTCACGAATGAAAGCTTTGCCACGCTCGAAGTCGGCGGCATTTATAAGCTGGCGCATGGTGCAGTCAGCGCGGTGACGCTGAAAGATTCAACCGGCACGCCGTTATCGCTGACTGAAGGCACTCATTACCGCCTTGATCCGCAGTTCGGCACCTTTGAAGTACTCAGTATTACCGGCCCGTTTGTGATGCCGGTTAAGGCCAATTACACATATGCCAGTGCTGTAAACGTCGGTATTTTTAGTACAGACCCTACTGAGTATGAGGTGCTGTTTAAGGGCAATAACAAGGCGCAAAGCGGCCGTGAGGCTCGTTTAAGCCTGTGGCGTGTCACTTTTGACCCCGCCAAAGTGATCGATCTCATCAGTAATAAAAAGTTTGGCGAGCTGGATTTAGAAGCCGAACTGCTGGCAGACCCAACCGCGCCGAATAACGCGCAGATGGGCCAGTTGGGCGTGATTGAAATGTTGTAATGAGCCTAAGTCGACGACATCAATGTCGTCGACTTAAGTTTTATCGGGTGTGTTTTGGGGCTTTGTGATGTCTGATTTGAGTGTGCGGGTACTGATTGAGGCGGTTACCAGAGGCCTTTCTGATTTAGAGAAAATGCAGCAAGAGCTGCGGGAGATCGGTAAGGCAGGGGGAGAGGCGGCACCCAAGGCACAGCAGTTGTCTGCAGAAATGAATAAATTAGCTCAACAGCAGACGCTCATTGGGGAATTTGCTCGCTTGAAATTAGCGAGCCAAGCGGTTGCAGATTCATTAGTTAATGCACAGGGCAAGGCGCGTGAAGCGGCGCTGGCATTACAGCAAACACGTACTGAGGCTCAGCAGTCTGGAGACACTAGCCGAGAAACAGCAAAAAAGATTGCCGATCTTGAGCGAGCATTAGAAGCCGCAGCAAAGGCGGCAAAAGCCGCAAAAACGGCACAACAAGAGCATACCCTTGCTGTTCAAGCGGCCCGAGGAGCCTTGCAACAAGCGGGGATCGGCACGACGTCTTTATCTGAGGCTCAAACACGGCTGAATAGAGAGGCACAGGCTGCCCGCGCCGGTGTTGAGCAGTTAAATGCATCGATTCGGCAAGCGGGGAGCGCGGCAAACGCAGCGGGCCGTGATGTGCAGGGCGCGGGTACTCGGTTAAACGAATTTGCTGGGGCTGTACGGGCGGCGGCTGGAAATGTTGCTGATTTAGAAAGAATGCAGCAAGCGCTGCGGGAGATCGGTAGAGCAGGGGGAGAAGCCGCACCTAAGGCGCAGCAGTTAGCGATTGAAATGGCTAAGTTAGCTCAGCAGCAAACCCTCATCGCTGAATTTACACGGCTGAAGTTAGCGAGCCAAGGGGTCGCAGATTCATTAGTTAATGCACAGGGTAAGGCGCGTGAAGCGGCGCTGGCACTGCGGCAAGCGCGTACTGAGGCTCAGCAGTCTGGAGACACTAGCCGAGAAACAGCAAAAAAGATTGCCGATCTTGAGCGAGCATTAGAAGCCGCAGCAAAGGCGGCAAAAGCCGCAAAAACGGCACAACAAGAGCATACCCTTGCGGTTCAAACTGCCCGAGGGGCCTTACAGCAAGCGGGCATTAGCACAACGTCTTTGTCGGAAGCTCAAACTCGACTGACTAGAGAGGCACAGGCTGGGCGCGTCGGCCTTGATCGATTAAATGCCTCGCTTCGGCAGACGGGTAACGAGGCTAGCACAGCGGGCAACCAGGTGCAGGTCGCTGGTAGCCGGTTGAGCGAATTTGCCGGAATTGCGCAGGCGATTGCCGGTGCCGCGATTGCAAAGCGCTTTTTGGACGCTAATTTAGCGGCGGATAGTTTTCAGCGCACGATGCTGTTGTTGACGGGCAGCGCGGAAAAGGCTGATGTCGAGCTGAAATACATTACAGCTACAGCGGATCGTATGGGGATTTCGATTCGAGAACTGCAATCAGGCTACGTTGGTTTTTCTGCTGCACTCAAGGGTTCGGCGCTGGAGGGGGCACAAGGTAAGCTGGTGTTTGAATCGGTTGCGCACTCAATGGCGGTGCTGGGTAAATCGAGTGATGATACAAAAGGGGCTTTGCTTTCATTACAGCAAATGATCAGCAAGGGAACCGTCCAGTCTGAAGAGTTGAAAGGCCAACTTGGTGAGCGTTTGCCAGGGGCGTTTTCGATCGCGGCTAGGGCCATTGGGGTGACGGAGCGTGAGTTGGGCAAACTGCTGGAAACGGGGCAAGTGCTGGCGGCAGATTTGTTGCCCAAGTTGGCGTTGGAGTTGAATAGAACGTTTGGTGACCCTAAGCAGCCCGTTGAGTCTCTGCAGGCCTCATTGGGACATTTTCAAACGGCACTCGATATGTCGTTAGTTAGCTTGGGTCAGGCAGGGGTTGTTGATGTTTTTGCTGAAAGCATTGCGATTCTTGCAGGGATTGTCTCGGGGGCGGCAGGGGCTGTCAAATTACTGGGTAGTACCATTGGTTATACAGTGGGAGTCGGGGTTGATCAGCTGCTTCTTTTGAACGATGCCGCTGTTAAAGTCATGATGTGGGATTTTTCTAGTGCCGGTGAGTCCTTGCAAAAGGCATTGCATGTGGGGAGCACCGCCACTGAACTGTTGTCGAAAGATTTTGAAAAGGTGGCTGAGGACATCAGCTTAGTCACCAAACATTCAAAAACCTTTTCCGCAGCCACTATTGGCATGGGGGCAGATGCTAAGCAGGCGGGAGAGCAAACAACCGCTGCTGCGCAAAAAATGTCTTCTGCTTTTGAGCAGACGACGGGCGTGATAAACCTGAGTAAAGACAGTGCCGATAAGCTGAAAGAATCACTAGGCAGAGCTCTGGATACTGGCGGGGTATCGGCGCTGGGACTGGCATTGGCAACTATTCCAGCTGAAATGCTCAAGAGTGAGGCAGGTGCCAAGGGGGTTGATGAGGCATTAAAAAAACTGGATGGCCAGCAACTGGCCAGCTTGCAGGCACAGCTAAAAACGCTGCCCATTACGGCGGGTGATTTTAATAGCGTACTGAAGCAAATTGCTGAGCAGTCATTAAAAAAGCTGGGGCTGGATGCAGATCTAGTACTGACAGGGATCAGCAAAAAATCACAAGATGTGATTGCCAGCTTTAAGGCTTTGTCAGACTCCGGCACGTTGACGGGTGAGCAGCTGGCCCGTGCGCTAAAGGCTGCATTTACAGCTGTTGATAGCGAAAAAGCCGCTTTAAGCCTCAAAACCGAAATGATCGACTTGGGAAAGAAGGGCAAGTTAACGGGTGAGCAAATCGCGGCAGGGATGAAGCAAGCTGAAGATGCCTTGACTAAAACACACAAAGCGACGACTCCCTTAGAAGAAGCACTTGATCGCTTGGGCATTAAGGCAAAGAAAGCTTTGCAGTTTGAGGCAACTAAAGCCATTGCGGATTTGAATGAGGCGCGTGGCGCTTTGCAGCGGGGTGAAATTTCGGCGGAAGAATTCAGCAAAGCCCTGAAAAAGGTTGAGGGGATGGCGCGTGATGCGGGGATGACTTCGCAGGCAGAAATGCTGAAAACTGAGTTGGCTACTCGTAAAACGACTGATGCTATTGAGGATCAGGGCGATGAAGGAGAAAAAACAGGTAAGAAAATTGCTCACGGACAGCAAGAAGCTCAAGCGGAAATTGTTAAAACGGGTGAAGAACTCAGAAAAATGCAGGCAGAAGCCAAGGCCGCTGAAGATGCACGCTTACATACACTGACCCCAGTCCGCACCGTGGGTGGCCCTAACCTGAATAACCTGTCTACAGATGAGTTGACTAAAGCTGCGGGTGGATCTGACGGTACAAACGGCGATAGCGTGCAAAAAGCCGCATTTAATATTTTGCAGCAGCGCCGCAATGCGGGCACTGCTGGATCTAACGTCTTTGGCTATCGTCGCCCAACACCAGCCCCTCCACCTCCCGCACCGGAGCCATCGCCAGCCCCTCCGCCAAGGTATACACCTGCACCAGTACCAGCACCCACTCCACAGCCCGTCATGCCATCGGCACCGCAAGAGGTGATTCATCGCATTGAGCTTTCTACGCCGAGTGGCCGGAATGTTTCGTTAACGGCTAATTCACAGCTGGATGTAGATGAGCTGCTCAGGGTGCTGACCGATGCCAAAAGCCGGAGCGCCGTATGAGTAGCAGCTTTATTTTCTTAGATGGTATCGAGCTGTCTTCGGGCCTCATTTGGACCGATGAATTCGACTGGACACCGATTAAGCAAAAAGTGTCCCGGGCGCTGGATGGCACGATGATGATTCAAGAGGGCGTCATGCAGGCTGGCCGACCAATCACACTCAAAGGCGAGCGGGATTTGGGCTGGGTGACACGCTTGCAGCTCGAGCAGCTGCAGACGCGTCTGGCCAAAGCAGAAAACATGCAATTAACGCTGGCCGATGATCGCGTATTTACTGTGCGCTGGCGGCAATCAGATAAGCCGATCGATGCTGCGCCCATCAGGCGGATCGCGGTGCCACGCCCCACTGATGTTTATGTTGTATCCCTTAAATTACTCACGGTCTAAACATGCCTTTAACAACAGAAAACCTCGTGCTGCTGCAAAGCAACCGGCTAGATGACACTAGCGACGGCGGCGGCATGATGACGGGCACGGCTTTGCAATCTGGCCGCGCCAATAATCTATTCCCCGATGTGTCGCACTTAGACAAAACCACCGGCCGCGTATCGCTTCGCAAAGTATTCGCCGGCGTGGCCAGCGATGATTCACAGCCGTTTTATGGCGCCCACGTCATTTTGCAGAACGATGCAAGCGATCCACTGATCGATGTCTGCCTGCTGCGGGCGAATGCCTGGGCAGAAACGCGGGCGGATATTCGTACTCGAATGCAAGGCGATTGGGTGCCGAGCGATGGTAAAAAAATGGGCGTTACATGGGCGGTTGAAAATACCGCAGGCATTGAGGCTGGGGCGACAAAGCTAACGCTTTCTTGTAGTGCATTTTTGAGGGATGGTCGCCCACCCGCGCTGAGCGCCGCCCCGATTGTTGGCGAGATATTGATTCATCGATTCAATAGTCAAGGTGGTGGTGGCGGCGGTGGCGGTGAGCTGTCGTTTGCTCAGAGTATTAAAACGGTCGGCTCTGTCGTTCGTGTAGAAGCAATGTCACAAGGGGGCTGGATTGATTCGTGTGCAGTCACAATCGATCCCTTTCAGTTTTCAACGTCAAGTGTATTTCGGGTTACGGCAACAGAAGTGGTTGCTCAAGCTACCGCTCAAAATACGGGGTCGCTGCGCGGCGACGGCTTTCGTGCCGTTGGCGTGGCCACACTGACGACAGCGGCGGCAGCAGGCGATAAGAAATTACTGATCGATCGCATGGCAGCATCGATCTGCCCGCCTAGCTATCCGGGCTTTGATGCTGCGATTGTTGGGCTAGATCTGGACAAAATGCCGCCATCCGGCCGTGTAGATCTTTGGCGCGCCGGCGATGTGATCGTGCTGCACGATACAGCGGTAACGAGTGTGGCAACGCCGGTGGCGGGTAGCACAACGGCTACCCGTGCCGGTTTGTCTGCTGTAGTTGTCGAAGATGCAGCAGGGCGTGAAGTGTATTCAGATCGCTATAGCATTGATTTGGCCACTGGCGTTTTAACGTGGGCCAATCCGTTGAATCTGGTCGGCTTTTTAGGCCCGTACAGCGTGCGCCATACCCGTGATGAAATGGCGCTGGTGTCTGTGGTTGATACTGCGGCCGCTTCACTTTCGCTTGCCGTGCCATTGCAAAAAGCTTGGCCAGCTAATGCCCAAGTTTCTGGCTCCTTACTGCTTGGTGATTTAGTCGCTGGCTTCTCTCCGCCATTTGAGCAGGGCGCTTGGACTGGCGAATGGTCCAATACAGTGATTGGCCAAGCCATCGCCGCGCAATACAACACCGCTCAATACCCGCTCACGCTCACTAATCGCGGCGCAATCGCTGAGCGCTGGCGTATCGATTTTACCAATGCCACAACGGTAAAAATCATCGGCGAATCGGTCGGTGTAGTCGCTGAAGGCGTGAGCATCAATGCCGATGTCGCCCCGCTAAACCCAGCCACCGGCACGCCGTATTTTTCTATCGACCGGCGCGGCTGGGGCTCGGGTTGGAACGCGGGTAATCAACTCCGGTTCAACACCAGCGCAGGCAAATCCCCATTTTGGCTAAGCCGTGCAACGCTGCAAGGCGTGGTAGGCCCAGCAACAGACAGCGTGCGCATCCAATTGCGCGGCGATACAGACGTTTAATTAAAGGACTTGATATGACAATTCGATGCTTTAGATGGGATGACGCAGGCGCACCGCAATTGGGTGCGGCCAGTTCGCTGTCGGTGGTTTTAGAGAAATGCTTGGTTGATGGCTATGGCACGCAGGCTGGATTGGGCTGGGGGAAAATCAAATCGCCATCAGGGAAAGTCATTGCGTTTCAGCCTCAGGCAAGGGCAGCGAGTCGGCCTTGGTTGGCGTTTGATGATCGTTGTTTGGCGAGTATGTATGGCGGGGATTTGCGTGGCTCGGCGCCAATGGCGTTGTTTGATGTGCTAACAGGGTTAAATGATGATGGTACAGCTCAGTCAGGTAGCGTAAACGGAGTGCCATTTTCTAAGGATTTTTTACTGTGTTATCGACGAAATGACGGAGTGGTGGTTCCGTGGTTATTACTTGCAGATAGTGAAAAGGATTATTTCTATTTCTTGGTCCCATATTTTTCAAATAATTCCACATGGAATGGAGGAACAGAGGGGGTTGTGAAAAATATGACAAATATGACTGATCGGAAAGGGGTTTTATTTGGGTGTGCAGTCTTTGGTTCTGTTGACTCTAGTATGATCTCTGGCGACTCAGTATTTATTTGGCCTGCTCAAAAGAATACTAGTGATGCTGCGGGGGGGGTATTTTCTAGTCCTAATTTCTTTCTCCCTCTGCTTCGTGATGGACCTGGTATGTATAAATCATATAAGGATGTAGCAGGGGATATTTCATCGGGCGTGCTTCGTTTGTTTAATTCTCCTCTTTTTGTTTCTAATAACTCAAATAGCTTTTTCCCATTAATTAAAAGTCCAAACCCTTACTCTAATAAACTGTTATTGGCTGCAGCAGATATTCGTTTGTATTGTGAAAGTAGTAAAATATTTCGCGGTAGGCTCGGGGGGGTTGTTTGCAGCTTTAATGATAAAGACGCGTGGGTTTATGGTGTCGATAATTGTTTTTCACGCGTAACTCAACAGATAAACGGGAGCTCGCGTGAGCTTTTGCCAATTTTATCAAAACTTACAAATACAGGCTCCCCTACCCCCGCTGAAAATGGGTATTTGTTTTTTGATTTAACGGGGCCTTGGTGATGGAGCCCAATGTTATGTTTTTTAACATAAATAGGGTGATTGTTTCTCAGTTGGCATTGCCGTGGGATGCCAGCTATGATGTCACGCGATTCAAAGACCCTCCTTTTGTTATTGGGCCTGGTGTTATTGATTTGCCTTCTGGCATTAAACGCCTAGCAGGGGTCCTGACTCGTAATGGCGCACCAGCAAAAATACCCTACCGTATTTATCGTCGCTCCGACGGCGCGCTGATTAAAACTGGCGTCAGTGCGGCCGATGGCACGTATAGCGTGACTGGCATTCCCGATGTGCCGTGCTATCTAATTGCCCTAGACCCGCAAGATGAATTCAACGCAGGCGTGCTGGATCGGCTGCAGCCGGAGGCGTAATGGCTATTTACTCCCCGCCTAATGGCCTGCTCGTTAAGATCGATCTGGCTGGCGTGTATTCGCCACCCGCTGGCCTGCTCGCTAAGCTGGATCTGCACCCGCCCGGCATTGTCATCCCCAAGCGCCGCAGCCTGCAAAAATCGGCCGGTGCGCAATGGCAAACAGGGTCGCAACAGCAAGTTGCCGCTGCAGGCCAGTGGCAAACCATGCTGGCAAGAAGTAAAACGGCGGGGATGCAATGGCAGGCGGCCGCGTTTAGATCTGGGCTGATTGGCCTGCCGTGGCGAAAATTTAATGCGCTCTATTCCTTCGCCGGCGCGGGTTGGCAGTTTGCCCTTGCTCGGCAGTTGTCGGGGGTATTGCCCTGGCAAAGCATGCAGGCGCTATTTAGCGCTGCGCGTCTGGATTTTGCCCCTAATGAGCTGCGGGTGGCGGTGAAAAAAGCGAGCTGGCAGCAGGCGGTCGCGGCTTTGCTGCCGTTTTCTGCGCCGTGGAAGTCTGCTCAGGCCATGCACATAGCGGCGCTATTGCCGTGGGATTTAGGCTTGCTGCGCTGGCGCGATGTAGATCTGCGTTGGGACGCCGCTCGGGCCGTACCGCATCGGCATCTGCCTGATGTCGTTATTCCTCCCCAGCCCCCGCATCGCTGCTATATCCCGCCCTTTGGGCTGGCTGCAAATATCAATCTGGCAGGTGATTACATGCCGCCGCTTGGGCTGCAGGCTGGCATGGGCTTGGCGTGTAAAACCGTTATCCAGCAATGGATTCGTACTATTTCAGGAAGGCCGTTAATGCATAAAGTGTCTGCTTCCGTAGCCGGCGCGCCGCTGCGCTTGCTGTCTGTAAACTTAGATCATGATATTGATTCGTTTTATTGGTCTGGCTCGTGCGTCATCGCCGCGACCGATGCGCCCCGATTACGCGCTGGCGCGGATGGCTTGCCGGTAGAAATTATGGTGGCCATCGATGGAGCTCGCTGGCTGATGCTGGCGGATTCTTTTGAATTGCAGCAGGTTTTTGGCGAGAAGCGCTGCAATGTAAAGCTGGTGGGCGTGCATGCCTTGCTTGGCGATCGCTATGCCGCCAGCGCTAGCCATTTGGTTGCGGATTGGACCAGCTCTGCGGCTCTCGCAGCCTTGGGCTTGGCAGATACGGGCTTCAGCTTTGAGTGGAATCTGCCTGTTTGGAGCTTGCCGCCTAACACTGTGGCGATCGAGCGCCGTACACCAGCAGGCTGGTTGGCCGATGTGGCCAAGGCGGCTGGCGGCATTGTTTTGCCCGTTTCAGATCAAAAAGCCTTCACGGTAGTGCCCCGATATCCGCAATCTTGGTGGGAATGGTCGGCTATGCCGCTGGCCGCGATTCTGGATGAATCCGCAACGGTAACGATCGCTGAGCGATTAGATAGCCGCGCGCCGGCTAATGCGGTGCTGGTAACTGGCAAAACCGGCGGTGTAAGTGTGAAAGTGACGCGTGCAGGCACGGCTGGCAATGTGTGGGCAGCAACGGTGATCGATGCTTTTATTACTGAATCTGCCGTTGGCCGTGAGCGGGGCAGGCGGATCTTGAATGAGGCAGGTCCTGCTTGGCGGGTGAGCGCCGAGTGTGCATTTGCGCCAGTACTTAAAAATATGGGGTCGCTGATTCAGGTAGGCAAGGCTGGCCAGCGTTGCATGCTGACCAAGATTTCTCTTTCCGCTGATGAAGTGGGGATTGTGTCGTGCAATATCGAATTGGAGCGCAGGCAATGAACCCATGGCAGCAGCTAAATCAATTACTAGCAGGCGATCAGCCGTTTGTGGCCAGAGTGCTGGGCTTTAACGGCGATGGGCAGAGTATTTTGGAAAGCATTGATAGTGGTCAGAAAAGCCTAGCGAATGGGACAAAAATCCCTGCCGGTAAGCTGGTCTACGTGCAAAGCGGGGCGATTATTAACGAGGCACCGGTACTAGCGGTCTATCAGTTTGAGGTGTGATGCAAAAAGGCCACAGATGTGGCCTTTTTTATTTCCAGCGCTTTACAAAGTCTAGTAGCGCTTGCTGGTTGGTCCAGCTTAGTTTTCTGAAGAGCTGCAGCAGCTCTTCTTCCATTGGCTTTTGCTCGTTGACTTGCGCGGGCATGTAGCTTTCGTTTGTCATTTCTCCTACGCCACGCCCCAGCCATTCAATGCTTACCTGCAGGCTATTGGCGATCATTGCCAGGTTGTCCATCGTCGGGTCTGTATCTCCCCGCTCCCATGAACTCACGCTCGGTTGTTTTACACCAACGATTTCAGCCAAGTCAGCTTGGCTGAGTTGGCGGTGTGCGCGGGCTGTTTTTATTCGGAATCCAATCATCGTGCTCACAGTATAGACACCGCCTATATAAAACAAATAGGAATAGGCTTTGACATAAATATAGGAGTTGCCTATATTAGCGTTCATGAACCTTAGGAACTGTAATGGAAGCTTGTAAGGAAACAGCATTAAAGCGCGCACGTTCTGCCTTGGGCTTAAGTCAGAAAGACTTAGCGGCTCGTGTAGGGATCAAGCAAGAGTCGCTTTCTAATTTTGAAACGATGCGCGCAAAGCCGAAGCCTGAAACCGCGGAAATGCTGGTTTTGGCTTTAGAAAACACGGTGACTTTAGAGCAGCTTTTGTTTCCTGCTCGTTTTCTGACAGATCAATTGTCAGATAAATAAAACAAAGCACCTATCAGAAACTAGCGAGGGATTTACCAGTGGCGAAAGCATTGCCCAATTTAGATATCGCAGAAGCCGCGCATCAAGTGGCTCAAGACTATGGCGTGCGGGAGCTGGCGGCATTAATGGCCATGCCGCAGTCAACGCTTTACAACAAAGCGAACCCGAACGATCTAAACGCTCAGCTGACAGCTGCTGAGGTTGTGGTGATTACATCGCTGACAAGAGATTACAGATTGATTGAGGCGCTATGCCGCTCGGTCGGTGGTGCGTTCTTTATGGTGCCGAAATTAGGCCATGTGGCGGATGCAGAGCTGCTATCGCTATTTGGAAAAATCGCCATTGAAGAGGGGCATATGCACCAGTCGATTGCCAAGGCGTTTGAAGATGGCCGGCTTAAACAAGATGAATTTAAAACGATTTCTGTGGATTTAAACCATCTCCATTCCGCCGTAGCCGAGCTTGGCGCACGGCTGGAAGGAATGATCGTCGATTAAACCGAGCAGGCGGACCCTGTATTTAGGAGGTTGTTATGGAAGGTGGAAACTCTGTAATGAATCAACATTTTCAACAAATGGCAGCTTTTCGTGCTGAGCGAGAAAAAGCACATGAAGAGGGCGTTCCGGCATTAAAACGCTTATTTGCCATTGCCCAGGGAAATTCGGGGCAATGTAAATCAGTCGCTCGGTTTTTATTGGCTCTTTATAACGGTTACCGCTTCCCTCTCGATTTACGTGAGCTTCGTGGTATCGATGCGCCTATTTTTCCTGATTGTATTGCTGTCTTGAAAATGGACTCTTCCCCTAAAAGAGAAGTGCATTGTTACTTTGAAAACGGATCTGCAATTTTTGAACAATTGGCGGCAGATTGGGATATTGAAAATATGGCATTAGTTAGAGAGCAGGCTAAGAAATGAGTAGAGCTAAAGCCCACAAACCCCAAGCGCATCAGCAACTGCAGGTTAATTCTAAGTGGCGCACCTTTATTGTTGCTAAGCCATTAATTCAAACCACGATGGATGCCGAAAAAGAAAGAATAAGCGCCGAGCAATTAAAGCTGCGCCAAATCAGGCGATCCGTTGAAGATCATCTTTTAAGTGTTGCAAATCGTGATCCGCTATTTAATTGATTTGTGTATCTCAGGGAGAGAAAACATGAAACTAAATGATATGGCTTTTGAATTGACTTCACCCTCTATGCTGCCGCAAAAAACTGTATTGCAATGCCAGACCATGTTGGGTGATGCGGCTTTAATTGTGGATCACACTTTTCATACCGGGCTCATTGCGACTTGGTCGATGCTGCCAGCCACATTGGCCGAATGCATTTATGAGGAAAGCCCTCATATTGCTGCGGCTTTAGGAAACTCTCAGCTGATCGTCAAAACGGATGATCAGGTTTGTCAGTGGCTGCTAGAAACGGGCAAGTTTGGCTGGTTGATTCGTGTGGAGCAAATGGTGCGCCCAGAGCACATCGCCATTAAGTTTCGGGCGGCTGGCCGGTGGTTTTTTCATGAGCGTTTAGATTGTGCGATTTCCGACGCTGTGGCGTGGGCCAAGGGCGAATAGGTCAGATATGAACACGCTGACACTTGATCAACTGCGCCCTTTTGCCGCCAATGATGTGCTGTATCGCTGCTATGGCCATGTGATCGCGGCGGGCGATGGCACGCTGCTGGTTGTGCCGATTACGCTGGTGAGCGGTGATCTGCGTCAGCTTGTAGATGGCTGCCCTGTTAGCTATCACGAGGCTTTAACTGTTATCGAAACGCCGATTTCTATGGATTTACCGGTTTGTGTTGATGACGGCATGCATTGCCGCACGGTGCGTAATTTAATTCATCTCGATGCTAATCCATGGCGCATTCAGCCGGCGCGACTTGCTGTCGGTAGTGATGCGATTTGGATTCTCAATAGTAGCAGTGGCGCACGTTGTGGCATTACGCCAGATATGGCGTTTCAGACTGAGTAGCTGGGAGGCTCACTTGGTTTGACCGATTCACTCTTAAAAAAAGATTAGCCGCAAATGGCCAGCATTCAAGAATTAAAACGCCAGATAGATATTGAGGACCTTGCCGAAAAATTTCTCGGGTTAAAAAGAGGAAATGGGGGCAATAAATTTCTGTGGCATTCTCCGGCACATAAAGATGCCACACCTTCTTTATCTATATTCACAAAAGATGGAGAGCAAGGATTTAAAGATTGGAGTAATGAAGGTGCGCCAAATGCCAAAGGCAGCATTATTGATTTAGTCATTTATAGCGGTAAAGCATTTGATACTGCAGAGGCTATGAAATTATTGCATGAATGGTATGGCATTCCTTTTGATACAAAAGATAAGCCGGTGCAAGAAAAAAGCCTTGCTGAGCATGTTGCAGATAAATGCGCTATTCAAACCGATCCGGTTATTGCCTATTTGCAATCTCGTGGTATTGCATTACCTGTAATTGAAAGTGCATTAAAAAATAAAACAATAGGCTTTAATGATTGGACCAGCACTAAAGCCGCACCTGGTGAGCTGGGCCATGGTGGCCCAGCAGCGGCGTTTATTGTTAAAACGCTGAATCCGGGCAGAGTGGTTGCGGTTGATTTGCGCTACATCGACCCCTCCCTTAATGGTGGGAACAAAACCACATGCCAGGGCGAAAAACTAGGCTATGGCTGGACCAGCGATATCAAGCGCCTGCTCGCAGCGCGCACGGTTTACATCACAGAAAGTCCGATTAATGCGCTGTCAGTAGAAACAGCATTCCCCAATGAGCGTCATATTGCAGCTTTTGCTCTGCGCGGCGTGGCCAATATAGGTGTATTGGATTGGGGCTGGGCGCGCGGCAAGCAGATTCGGATTTGCCTAGACCATGCGGACAAGATTAATGAGCGCACTGGTTTTCGCCCAGGGCTGAAGGCGGCTTGGGATTTGCACGAGGCTTTAACCGTGCTGGATATTCCTGCTCTCTTTGTTGATCAGCATGGTTGGGATGAAGGTTGCGACTTGAATGATAAGTTGCAGGCCGATGGTGCTCAAAATACAGCTCGTACGCTTAAAGTGATTGAAGAGTGGCTGATCCCCGGCTTAACGGCTAAAGACGAAAAGCCTGGAAAAAAACGTGTGTATTTACCGGCTCATGACTTCCATGTGTATTGGAAATTCCGGGTTAAAGATGACCACACTCAGATAGTGACGAAAGTCTCTGCGCCAACGGATGACGAACCCCCTAAGGAAATTGAGATCGTCGATTTATGCGGTTTCCGCGTGGCCAGCTTGTCCCGCGTCACCATCCAAAGCGCCAGCGCCACAATGACTGGCGATCCGGACAGCGCCCCTAATGTGCAGTTCTCAATATCAGTTCAAGTGCCACGGCACGGGCCAGAGCTGCTGCGCCGCGTTTTTGCCGATGAGGATCTGCATAACGTGACTAAGTGGGAGAAATTCGGCCCTATTTATTCGCCGGCTAATTTTAAGCGCATGGTCAATGTCCTTGAGCGCACGTCACAAATTGGCTCACGTAGAGCAGTTAATTATGTTGGCCTTGCATGGCGTGAAGGGCAGTTGACGGTGAACGAGGGCACAGATTGCTATTTCACTGATCCGGAAAAGCAATGCCCCTATAACAAGCTGAGTTTTCCCTCTGGCCAAGTGGCCGACGCCCGTGCAGTGATCGAGGCGTTTGGTGCAACCATGAAGCAAAACGCTGCAACTTTGGCGCTGGTTTGGGGCTTGGGCGGGCACTTAAAAGCGTTTTTGGGCTTCTGGCCACATATGCAAATGCAGGCGAATAAAGGCGCGGGTAAATCCACGCTGATTAAAAAGCTGGAGCGGGCGATCGCTTTTACCATGCTGTCTGGCCAATCACTACAGTCAGAGTTTCGTTTGCTGACCAGCATCAGCCACACCAGTCACCCAATTGGTTGGGAAGAGTTGTCTGCTCGTCGCCAGGACATTATCGATAAGGCAGTAGCCATGCTGCAGGAAAACTATCAGTACACCGTTAGCCGGCGTGGCAGCGAGATGACTGAGTACCTGCTTTCTGCACCGGTGATGCTGGCCGGTGAGGATGTGCCGATCCGCAGCTTGATCGGCAAGATCGTGCGTACCGAGTTAAGCCATAAGAAGGGCGCACCTATTTCCGACACCTTGCCGCGCTTCCCCGTTAAGCAGTGGCTTCAGTTTTTATCCAAACTCGACAAAGCCCGTGTAAACGCCCGCTTTGAAGAGGCCAAAGCATTCTGCAGTAATGGCAGCCGCGCACCGGCCAGTGACGATGGCGCTACACGGATGACGCAAAACTACGCCGCTGTACTGACGGCATGGAAATTACTGACTGAGTTTGCTGGCCTGCCCGATAGCTGGGGCGGCTTTCCTACAGATTTGCTCCATGAAATGAATCTGCACATCGGCGAAACCGACGCCGATCGGGAGCCATGGGTCTGGATTATGGAAATCATTCTTTCTGAGCTGGCCGCAGGCGAATACCGCCATCCATATCAATGGAGCACCGAAAAGAATAAGGACGGCGAGGATGAGGACGTTTTATGCATCCGCACCGGCCACATCATGGATCACATCAGCGGCAAACCAGCCCTGCGTGAGAAGTGGAACGGGTTGCCGGTGAAAAGCGATCGAGTGCTGAAGAAGCAGTTGGCCAGCGCTGGGGTGATCTTAAAAGATGGCGTCGAGCGTAGCCTTAATAATCGTCGCGTTGCTCACATGACCGCATTAAGTCTGAAGCAATTAGAGCGCTTCGGCCTCCACGCCACGCCTTTTAAATTTGAAGGTGTACCAGGACAACAGCAGTAAATAACCGAGGGAAAAAATTCAAATGCGAGATAGACCTAAATGGGGAACTGCCCCTATTCGATGCGGCAGAACTAGATGTAAGTGGCGTGGCTATGAGGGGGATCTGGCGACGTGTTATTCGGGAAATATTACACGCACCCACGTTTGCCCAGACTGCGGCTGCAACTGTTATATGTTTATGACGGAAAAAGAAATCGCAGCATGGGAAAAAAAGAAAGAAATTACTAATAAGTCCAAATAGCGGGTCGGATATGCTGGTTCAAGCAAGTGGGTTGTTTTTAAATAAATCCGAGCTGGTCGAGTTGACGGGAGTCAGCATCGGCCGGCGCGGATTAAGTCGTGAAGAGTTGCAGTGTGCGTGGTTGAGGTCGGTTGGCATTGCCTTCTGGGTAAACGCTCGTGGCGCGCCAGTCGTGACACGCTCAGCTATTGAAGGTAGAAAGGCTGAAGCAGCATCTATAAAGCCTGTATGGGTTCCTCGTGTAATTTCCAGTTAAAAAGTGATTTATGGGCCGTACCGCTACAAAAAATAAGAATTTGCCTGTGCGAATGCGTGCGCGGCATCGTGGTGAGAAAATTTGGTACTACTACGATGCCGGTGGCAAACCAAGAAAAGAGATCCCGTTGGGGTGTGACTATATTGCGGCCGTAAAGAAATGGGCGGATTTAGAGCAAAGCAGCGAGCAGCATTTTGTTGTGGTGACATTTAAAGACGCGGCAGATCGATATATTCGTGAAGTATTGCCAACGAAGGCTGCAGCTACTCAAAAGGATAATTTGCGTGAGTTGGTGAAGTTATTGGCCTTCTTTAATGATCCACCCGCACCCCTTGATGGTATTCAACCGATTAATATTCGGCAATATATGGATTGGCGGGTTAGGGAGGCGGTAAAAAAGAATATAGAAAACGGGCGGCCTAATGCTGGTAATGGGCAAGTACGAGCTAACCGTGAAAAAGCGTTGTTTTCGCATATTTGGAATTCAGCACGAAATTGGGGTTATACAAACAGGCCCAATCCTTGCCAGGGAATCTCTGGTTATAAAGAAGAGGGGCGTGATGTATATGTAGACGGTCCTGAATATATGGCGGTCTATAACAAGGCGGACGATGCACTACAGGAGGCGCTGGATCTAGCCTGGCTAACGGGTCAGCGGCTGGCTGACGTATTGAAGTTTTCTGAAACGGATATTAAAAACGGGGAGCTATGGCTCACGCAAAATAAAACGGGGACTAAGCTGCGGATCTCTATTATTGGCGAGCTTGAGCTTTTACTGAAACGGATTGTAGACCGTAAACACCAGCACAATGTGCGTAGCTTGAAATTGCTAGTAGATCTTGATGGGTTGCCATTAACCGCCTCCAAGCTGAGATGGAAGTTTGATAAGGCACGGGAGGCATCTGGCCAGAAGTGGCAATTTAGGGATTTACGAGCTAAAGCGGGTACTGAAAAAGAGATGTCTGGAGGGATGGGAAAGGCAAAGGATCTGCTTGGCCATACCACTGAAGTGATGACTAGTAATTACGTGAGGCACAGGGTTGGAAAACTGGTCAATCCCACTCGATAATTTAGGTTTTGCGGAACAGCGTCATTTTTGCGGAACAGAATGTAATCAGAAAAGCCGGAATCTTTCCGGCTTTTTTCATGGGCGACTGGCAACAAAAAACCCGCTAAGCCTTGTGGCATGCGGGTTTGAAGTTTTACTGTTTGAGTGTGGTGCCCGGGATCGGACTTGAACCGATACGCCATAAGCGAGGGATTTTAAGTCCCTTGTGTCTACCAATTTCACCACCCGGGCTACAAGCAATAACGACTTGTTTCTTTCACTTTCAACGAGCTGGTACTGGAGGCGGAGGCCGGAATCGAACCGGCGTAGACGGCTTTGCAAGCCGCTGCATAACCATTTTGCTACTCCGCCATGGTTACTAAAAAAAAGGGTATTTTCTTTATTTTTAAAATTTGGAGCGGGAAAAGAGACTCGAACTCTCGACATCTACCTTGGCAAGGTAGTGCTCTACCAACTGAGCTATTCCCGCATACATCATGCATTGTACAACAACGAAGCAAATGAGTGGAGCGGGAAAAGAGACTCGAACTCTCGACATCTACCTTGGCAAGGTAGTGCTCTACCAACTGAGCTATTCCCGCATCTGCACATCTACATCGGTATTACTGGAGCGGGAAAAGAGACTCGAACTCTCGACATCTACCTTGGCAAGGTAGTGCTCTACCAACTGAGCTATTCCCGCATCGCTGTTTTGTTGCGTTTTCTTTTCTGCTGTTGCACCAGAAGAGGAGTCGCATTATGAAGATGAGGCCCTACTTCGTCAAGCGCTATCCGCGTTTTTTTTAGCTAAAAGGTGCAGTAAATCGGTAGTTGCTTGATATTTAAAGGCTAAATTATGGTACGCTTATGCGTTGCTGACGTTTTGCTAGGGAAACTAGCAGAGTGTTGATCGTCGGCAAGCCATTAATTTATATCTTGCTGCCGGGTAGACGGCGGCTTTATCTTGGAGGAACTCCCATGTCCAAACGTGTAGTTACACTTGCACATTACTATACCCAGCCTGAAATCCAACAAATGGCCGACAAAGTCGGCGATAGCTTAGAGCTGTCTTTATATGCAAAAGAATGCGGCGCAGATGTCATTGTGTTTGCTGGCGTGCGTTTTATGGCTGAAACCGCAAAAATTTTAAATCCGCAGGCCGAGGTGATTTTACCAGCCAGCGGCTCTACTTGTTCATTAGTGACTCAAACCGACGTGACCGCCTTACAAAAATGGCGTGAAGAGCACGCAGATTACGTGCATGTCTCTTATATTAACTCCTCAGCCGAACATAAGGCTTTATCCGATTGGATTGTCACTAGCCGTAATGTAGATGACATTATTGCCAGCCTTTATGCCGAAGGTAAAAAGGTGGCGTTCTCGCCAGATCGTAATATGGGCGCTTATTTAAACTTCCAGTATGGCTATGATATGCCGCTGTGGAGCGCCGTGTGCGAAGTGCACGATAAATTCAACCAAGCCGCGCTAGATGAAGCATTCGCAGCAGTAGCAGGCGCTAAATACCTGATTGCTCACCCAGAAAGCCCGCTGCCTGTGTTGCAACAGGCTGATTATGTGGGCTCCACATCGGGCATGTTGAACTGGATTAAGGCCTTTGATAAAGAGCCCGATGCGGTCATCTTTGTCGCAACAGAAGACGGCATTCTTTACAATATGGGCCTTGCCCGCCCTGATCTAAATATCAAACAAGCACCGATTTACGCGGGCTGTCAGTGTAATTCCTGCCCTTATATGAAGATGAATACCATTGATGCCGTAAAACGCGCCCAAGCGGGCGAGGGCACACGTATTGATTACTTGAGTGCTGAACAAATGGATGATGCCCGCCTGCCAATCGAGCGCATGCTGGAATTCTCTAAGCGTTATTACCAGTAAGCAGCATTTAAGAAAGAAGGGCGGGTGTGTTACCCGCCTTTTTTTGCCTTTTAAGTTCGAAGCTTGTGGTTTCTTTCGAGCTTCTTTCCGATATCAAATTAAATGACGGGTGATTGAATAATGCTGGATTACCTCGTATTTATTGGACGCTTTCAGCCTTTTCATCTAGGGCATTTGCAGGTGGTTAAAGCGGCTTTAGAGCGGGCGGGCAAATTAATTGTGATTTGCGGCTCGGCTCGTCAGGCAAGAAACCCGCGCAACCCTTGGACGGTGCCTGAGCGCGAAGCGATGCTGCGTGCGGCATTGCCGTCAGAAATGCAGGATAGAGTGTTTGTCGTGGGCTGCTCGGACAGAATGTATAACGATCAGCAGTGGGTGACCGAGGTGCAAAGCCTCGTGGATAAAGTGATTGCGGTCGATACCGCCAGCCTAGGCAGCCGCGAAGCGCAGTTTAAAGTGGGCATCGTAGGTAGCAGCCGCAGCAAGCACACCTATTACCTCGATCTTTTCCCTCAATGGCAACGGGTGGAAGTGCCAGAAATCATCGGCATTCATGCCTCGCAAGTGCGGCGTAATCTATTTGCAGATGGTGGGGCAGGGCTTTGCGCCGATAAATTACCTGCGCCTGTCTATGCATATTTACAAGCGTTTCACTCTGGGGATGTTTACGCCAATCTGGAAGCAGAATGGCGCTTTGTGCAGGATTATCGCAGGGCGTGGTCGGCGGCCCCCCATCCACCTACTTTTGTCACCGTGGATGCGGTAGTGATTCATTCTGGGCATATCTTACTGGTGCGGCGAAAAAACTTACCGGGGCGTGGGTTGTGGGCATTACCTGGGGGGTTTATTAATCAGGATGAATTGGTTAAAGATGCCGTAATCCGCGAGCTGCGCGATGAAACGCGTTTAAAAGTGCCTGCTCCGGTGCTGGCAGGCTCGATTCGCTCTTCTCGGGTATTCGATCACCCTCACCGATCATTACGTGGCCGAACCATTACCCATGCATTTTTAATTGAGCTAACGCCCACTGGCGAAGGACTGCCTAAGGTGCGTGGTGGGGATGATGCAGAGCGAGCTAAATGGGTGCCGTTATTTGAATTTAATCGTATGGAAGCTGAGTTGTTTGAAGACCATTTCTATATTGTGAATTGGTTTTTAGGGCAGATTTAAGGTTAAAAAGATATTGGCATGTTTATACCTGTTCAATTAAAGTGATTTTTTAGCTTGGTGTGTGGATATGACGAAAGCATTTGAATTGGTGGATAAAGTATTTTGGAAAGATTTGCTTGCTAACTTTGATTTAGGTGAATACAGCGAAGAATTTGTGATTGAATATTCAGCTGAGGGTATGAGTCTTGACGCTCAAATGGGCATTGCGTTTGTTGAGGCTGAGCACAATGACCCTGACGTTAAAATCAGCTCATCCAGCGCAAAATTGAAAACAATCACTGATTCAAATCAAACTACTCTAGTGGAATATGCATTTGATGATGACGATCTGATGCTGGCTTTTGTTCAGCCTTTAACGACTGAGAGTGAAGTGTTTTGGAAAAGTAAGTCCGATGATCAATATCATGCGCTTACTGCTTCTGATCGCATGGCACTGATTGCCGCGCAGATAGTTTTAAATCAGGCTGCTGCATCCATTGTTGCCAGTGAATTAAAAGAAATGGGTGAGTTTTAATTTAGCTGCTGATTGATGCTAATTAAAAAAGCCTGCATCACAAGATGCAGGCTTTTTTATGACTTACTTAACCAACTCTAAAGGCACTGGAATATTTTTCTCTGGTGTTTGGCCGTCGATAATTTTCTTAGCCGCTTCAATCCCCATTTTGCCGATCAGCTCAGGTTTTTGTTGTACGGTAGCGGCCATTTTGCCGGCTTTTACGGCGGCAACTGCGTCTGTTGTGGCATCAAAACCCACCACAATCACATTCTTCAAGCCAGCTGCTTCCAGTGCTTGCACAGCACCCAAGGCCATTTCATCGTTGTGGGCAAACACGGCTTTAATCTTTTTATTGCCTTGCAGGATGTTTTCCATCACAGACAAGCCTTTCGCGCGATCAAAGTCGGCAGGTTGCTTGGCGGCTACTTTTACGCCTTTTTCTGCATCCACTCCAGCATGAAAGCCTTGACCACGCTCGCGTGCTGCGGAGGAGCCAGCAATGCCTTCTAGTTCGGCGATTTCACCTTGCTTGCCAATTTTTTCTAGCAGAAAAGCTGCTGCCATTTTGCCGCCAGCCACATTATCTGAAGCGATATGGCTCACTACTTCGCCGCCATTGATGCTGCGATCCAGTGTAATCACGGGGATTTTTGCCGCATTGGCTTGTTTAACGGCAGCTACCAACGCGTCAGAATCGGTTGGGTTAATCAAAATAACTTTTACTTTTTTCTGGATTAAATCTTCGATGCTGGCAATTTGCTTGGCCGCATCGTCTTGCGCGTCCACGGTAATCAGCGTCAGGCCATTGGCCTTGGCGGCTTCCTCAGCACCTTGTTTTAAGGTCACAAAGAAAGGATTGTTTTGGGTGGAAATCGCCAAGCCAACAGTGTTGCTGCTTGCCGTTTCGACAACCGGGGGTGCAGAAGCTGCGGGTGCGGCGCTTTCCGGGCCTTGCTTAGAGCAAGCTGAGAAAGCAAGAGCCATTGAGGCGATTAGGAGAGGTTTGAGCCAAGTTTTCATGTTTAAAGCCTTGTGTGTGAAGGACAACAAAATTACACCTGGCGTCTTTTCTGCGCCATTGAGTGCCTGTTTAAAGCCAAGCGATGGAATGCTTGATTTGAAAAGTAGTCACATGTAGGGCGGGTGCAACCCGCCATTTTTACCGTATTTCATCTCAAAGTCTGGCGGGTTGCACCCGCCCTACGATGACGCAATGCTTGCAATTGATATATGTATTGCAAGCCCCTAGTCCTTTATTTCTTTGCACTTCTATCCAGCAATACTGCCAGCAGGATAACGCTTCCCTTAATAACTTGCTGGTAAAATGATGACACAGACAGTAAGTTCAAGCCATTATTGAGAACCCCTATCAATACCGCGCCGATCAGGGTACCGACGATCCAGCCTCGGCCACCCGATAAGCTAGTGCCACCTAAAACGACGGCTGCAATGGCGTCTAGCTCGTATCCCATGCCCGCATTAGGCTGGGCAGAATTCAGGCGCGAGGTGAGAATCACGCCTGCGAGGGCCGATAAGCCGCCAGAAAGGGTGTAAACCCAAAGCTTGACGCGATTAACTTTTACGCCAGAGATCAGCGACGCTTCTTCATTGCCACCCACGGCATAAACATGGCGGCCAAAGACAGTCTTTTTTAAGATAAACCACAGCGCGACAAAGGCGATCATGGTGGTAATCACCGGCACAGGGATCAAATTGCCGATATAGCCCGCGCCCAGCATCGAGAAAAAGTCGCTATTAAAGCCGGTGATCGGGCGGCCATCTGAGGCAACGAGCGCCAAGCCGCGAAATACCGTCATCGTGCCAAGAGTGGCAATAAAGGGGGCGACTTTGCCACGGCTGATAATGATGCCGTTGACCGCGCCAAGCGCAGCTCCAGCCAATACGCCAAATAATGTTGCGAGCACTGGATCAATGCCTGCGGCCATCATGCTGGCAATGGCGACGGACGAAAGCGCCAGCACCGCGCCGACGGATAAATCAATCCCGCCTAGCAAAATCACAAAAGTCATACCAAAGGCGATCAGCGCATTGATCGATACTTGGCGCAGCACATTCAGCAGATTATTTACAGTGAGAAAATCGCGGCTCATCACCGACAAAACGCCGGAAATAAGCAGCAGTGCGAGTAGGGGGCCTAGCTTTTGTAGCGTGGCTTTTTGGCTTTGGTTCATGATTATTGGCCTCCGGTGGCGGCGTGCATAATTGATTCTTGGGTGGCCGTTTTAGCATCGAAAATACCGGCGCTTTGTCCTTGGTGCATCACTAGGATGCGATCGCTCATGGCGAGCACTTCGGGTAGCTCGGATGAAATCATCAAAATGGCGACGCCACTGGCGGCCAGCTCATTAATAATGTGGTAAATCTCGGCCTTGCCGCCTACGTCTACCCCTCGGGTGGGCTCGTCTAAAAACAGCACCTTGGGGTGTATCCCCAGCCATTTGGCAAACACTACCTTTTGCTGATTACCGCCTGATAGCGATTTCACTTCTAGATCAGCATCACGGGTGCGGATTGATAGCTTGCGTATCATTTCGCTAACGTTTTTACTTTCGGCGTCATAATCAATCACGCCCATTTTGCTTGGCGCATTGGTCAGGCTGATGTTTTCTTTTACGGATAAACCGAGTACCAAACCTTGTGATTTTCTGTCTTCAGTAACATAGCCTATGCCGTGAGCGATGGCTTCAATGGCTGATTTGCAATGAATAGGCGCACCATCTAGCCAAATTTGCCCTGCTGATTTGACTGATAGGCCAAATAGGCTATGGGCAATTTCGCTACGCCCCGCACCCATCAGGCCCGCCACGCCCAGCACTTCACCTTGGCGAATTTCAAAGTTAATCCCGCTGATGGTGTGATCGTCGGCGAGGCTTTCTACCTTAAAGCGCACCGGCCCAAGGGCGGCGCTTCGCTTAGGATAACGATCGCCAATTTCACGCCCCACCATCATTTTGACGATTTCATCAAAGCGTGTTTCTTTGATCACGCGGGTGCCGACAAATTGTCCGTCGCGCAACACAGAGATGCGATCGCAAACCTGAAAGATTTCTTCCATCCGATGCGATACATACACAATGCCTACACCGCGCGATTTTAAATCTTGCATCAGCTTAAATAAAACTTCGATTTCCCGATTACTGAGTGCCGCTGTTGGCTCATCCATAATGAGGACTTGCGCGTTAAGCGACAGCGCTTTGGCAATCTCCACCATTTGTTGTTGGCCAATAGATAAAGAGCCTGCTTCTTGATCGGGGTCGATGTTGCTAATGCCCAAGAGGGCCAGATATTCGCGGCAAAGCGAGCGCATTTCGCTGGATTTGAGCCAGCCGCCACGGCTTTTTTCTCGCCCTAAAAACAGATTATCCATCACCGATAATTCACGGATCAGGTTCAGCTCTTGGTGAATGATGGCAATGCCCAGCGCTTCGGCTTCTTTAGGGCTATGAATCGCCACTTCGCGGCCATCCACATGAATACGGCCAGCGTCGCTTGGGTAAATGCCAGTGAGGATTTTCATCAGCGTCGATTTACCCGCGCCGTTTTCACCCATCAGCGCATGAATCTCGCCACGCTCCAGCGCAAAATCCACGCCTTCCAGCACCTTAACCGGGCCAAAAGATTTATTGATGCCTTGCATTTGGATCAGCATACGAAAGCCTTGGTTTTTTAATGAGTGACGGTTTTTAAAAACTGCAAAAAGGTCTGTGGACACAGAGCTAAAAAGAGCACGAAGAGAACACAGAGAAAAACAAAAATATAAGGTTTTTCGTAGGAGCGGCTTTAGCCGTGAAAGCGCTAGTTATAAAACATTCGCGGCTAAAGTCGCTCCTACCGTTTTGATGTTGTTCGAGCAGCTTACAGATCAAGCCTCGTTGCCTTTAAGTTTTCCCTTTCATGCCTTTCTCAGTGTGCTCTGTGTTCTCACCGTTCTCTGTGTCCACAGACCTTAGGTGTTCACTTGGCTTATCTAAGGAATATCTCAAAAAATCACGCCAGAATGCAGGATGATGTTGGCGTAGGGCGATGCTTCGCCGGTGCGGATCACGGCTTTGGCACTATGGCAAAGTTGTTTGAATTCTTCATGGCTAACAAAATCAATATGAATTCCTGATGCAGACATCTCTTCTGCCTTGGATGCTACGGCAGGATTAAGAGCCAAGGATTCTGATGCGATCACAGCACGCTCTACCTGCATGTCGGAAAGAATTTCGTGCAGCGCATCGAAAAAGCTAGGTTGGCCTAATTTTAGCGCCAGATCGATGCGCTCTACATGATCCGGAATCGGCAGGCCGCAGTCGGCAATCACAATGCTATCGGTGTGGCCCAATTGGGCGAGAACGCGAGCGATGTCGCTATTTAAGATGCCGTGCTTTTTCATGATTGCTTCTTTAAAAATGGTTCGAGTTCTGCAAGGGTCGGCATGCCGCCCTGTGCGCCAGCGCGGGTAACCGATAAAGCTCCTGCTGCGCTGGCTCTTCTTGTGGCTTCCGCGATGCCTAGGTGCCAGAAAGTGGCGAGTGCGCCGTTAAAGGTGTCGCCCGCTCCCGTGCTATCTACTACATCAACCTTAAAGCCTGCTTGATGCTGAAGCTGCCCACCCTGATTAAACCAAGCACCATCACCGCCCTTAGTCATCACTGCAGCGTGCTTAGCCAATACTGTTTTCCAATCAGCGTCTAGCTCCCCAAGAGCTGCTAGCAGCTCAAATTCATTCGGGGTGAGTAGGGTGCAAAGCGCCAGTAGTTCGGCAGATAAAGCCTGTGCAGGTGCAGGATTCAGGAAGAAAGGCTTGCCATGTTTTTGGGCGAGCTTTGCTGCGGCCATTACTGTATCCAAAGGGATTTCCAGCTGGGCCAGAATCACATCCGCATCGATAAAAGCGGCCTCTGCGGCGCTGATATCGCTAGGGCTAAGCTGCATATTTGCGCCTGGCACCACCACGATGGCGTTATCCCCATGGCAAAGGGTAATTAGCGCCACGCCGGTAGCCGTATCCGGGCTAGTTTTTAGCCAGCGGGTATCAATGCCTTCTGCCACTAAGCCTGCTTTTAGCGTTTGGCCGAATTCGTCATTGCCTATACAGCCCACCATCGCAACCGAGGCACCAAGGCGCTGTGCAGCCACGGCCTGATTCGCCCCTTTGCCGCCTGGATGCGTTGCAAACTGCTCGCCAAACAGCGTTTCTCCCATGCGGGGAAACTGCTGGGTATGGACGACTAAATCCATATTAATGCTGCCAACGACGACTACTTTTGTCATGTTGCACCCTTCTTTTTATGATTGCGGCTTGATTTATGAGCAATGCTAAACCGTACGCAGCAAAAAATATAGATCTAAATCAAGTAAATGTAGTGCTTTTAAAGAAACTACGGGATTTTCCTGATGGGGGGAGGGCAGGGCTAGCTGGTTTGAGGGAGAGGGGGATCAATTTAAACCCATGCCGTAGGTAGTTAATTGTGTAGGGAGGGTGAAACCCGCCGTTTTTAGCCGCATTTCATACCAAAATATGGCGGGTTTCACCCGCCCTACGATGATTTAACGCTTGCAAGTGTGTGGCTGTGATGGCTGGAACATCTTGCAGTGGTGGCCTCAAGGGATTGGGGAGGGGCGTTGTGCAGGGGAAAACGGGAGACTTATAGAGGGAAAACACTTTATTTTTCACACGTAGAGAAGATGCAAAACTCAAAGCGAGTGTTTTAATTTTACACCTGTTGTTCTCAGTCCCCGTGTTTCAAGGTTTTGCTGCATCGCAGCCTTTACTTCGCAAGCTCCACTCGATTCCGACCGCCTGCTTTGGCGCGGTAAAGCGCGAGATCGGCTCTATGGAGTGCGGCTTCAAAGCTTTCCCCTGGCTGTCGTTCTGCCACACCAAAACTACAGCTCAGGGGGATTTCTGTAGGCCAGCTTTGGCTAAATATCCATAAACGTAGCTTTTCAGCGAGCTGCTCGGCCTGAGCAATGCAGCTGTGCTGGCAAAGTAAGAGGAACTCTTCGCCGCCTAAGCGAATCAGTTTTTCACTGGGGCGAATTTGTTGCTGAATATGCTGGGCTAATAGGCAAAGCATTTGATCACCCATCGCATGGCCATATTGATCATTAATCTTTTTGAAATGGTCGATATCAACAAAAATAATACTGAGTACACTATTGGGCGGCTCATTGGCGAGTAATACGCTGAGCCCTTCTCTATTAAATGCCGAGGTAAGCGGATCACGCATGCTGCGCTCTGCGAGTAATTGATTGGTTTTTTGTAGATTGAGCTGTGCATTCTCTAAATCTTGCTGCCGCTGATTACTGCGCTGTAAAGCGCGGATGGATCGGCGTAATTCAGTAATCAGCCAGAATGCAGCGCTGCCTCCCCATAAGAGGAGGAGTAATAATTGTAAAGTATTATTATTAATTAATTTTCCACGTAATTCGATATAGGCCAAGTCAATTTGGTGATTCATTTTCTTGGGATAAAGCCCCGTAGATACACGGATTTCACGAATGTTCGTAAATTCATTGTCGGCCCAATTAGGCGGGATTTTTCTATCAGCAATCCACCAAGAAGCCACATTAAATTGGGCCCATTCTATGCTGTGCGTGCTCCAGCCCATTGCGCCAGGCAGGTAAATTTCGTTAAATTTCTGGCTACGATAATCATCCTCCATACTATATTTTGGGTTGAAATTAATCATCACCAAATTGACTTGCTCACGTAGATTTTGATAACGGAAATGGATGGTGATGTTTGTGTATTTTGAGAAATCAACGCCTTGCTTACCATTACTGAGATCTAAATCAATTGAGCAGTAGGGGGAGCGATGCCCTTCTTTGAGTTGGCAGTTTAAACGCCAGTAGTTTGGCATGTGGCTGAGCTGTCCTATGCTTTTACCTTCGCCATCATCTCTATCGTCGTTTGCGCTGACTTTTGTAAAATTACTAGGATCAAAGCGTAAATATAAATTCATGCCATAGTGTTGCCAAAGCAATAAAGTGACGGTCAATAGGATTAATAGGCCAAGTACAAAATGGATAGGTTGCAGAATGCGCCATTGGGTTATTATTTTCTGGGCTGGCATATTCAAACCTTATGATTGCATCAGCCTGTAGTATTGATTTGAAAAGTGAAAATGGCTAGCCCAAATAGGTCACTTGTTGCGCTTTGCTTAATGTGCAAAACGCCTTTAGCTTTCATATTGCTTTGCTAATTCTTAAATAATGGCGATTTAAGGGGAAGTTTCTATTTTGTGTGTGAGCAAGCTCTCATTGATTTAAGCCGGTTTGTTGTTGAGTAAGAGCGATTAGGGCGGAATAAGCTTTGGCTACATCCACCCTAGAATTTCTATCGTTTACAAATTGATTTGCCCTTTCAGCCAAAGCGTTCTGCCTGGCTCGTTGATTTTACTGGTTTGCAAATAGCCACCCACCATCGCGCCAGCACGGCTAATGTGCTCCGCATAGCTGCGATCAAATAGATTATCGACACCCACGCTCAGCTGGCTATTTTTGCTCGGCTTGTAAGCGGCGTTGAGCGAGAAAATCGTAAAGCCTGCCGTACTGCCGGTATCGGTGCCAACGATATTGCCCTTGCCTAGATCAATTCTATTTTGTGCGGCAACGGCACGGATCAGCCCGCCGACATTCCAATTGGCCTCATTCCAGCTGATATTTAAGCGGCTTTCTAGCGGGGGGATTTGGGCAAGGGCGCTGTGATCGGTCTGATTATTGCCGCGCACATAGGAGAGCGCTAACTCGCTTTTTAGCTTGGGGCTGAGTTGATAAGCCAGCCCCATTTCACCGCCCCAAGTGCTGGCGTCTACATTGCGGCTAATGGTTTTTGTGCCCATGCGGCTATTGGGGAAGCCAGATTGAATCAAAATATAGTCGTCAATTTGGTTATAAAACGTAGAGGCACTGAGCGACAGGGGGCCATCGTGATGGATTGTGCCCAGATCAAGCTGGCTGGTTTTTTCTGTGGCGGTATTAAATGCAGAATTGCTGTCTGCGCTTTGCTTACTGATCAGCTCCCAGTAATCTGGCGCTCGCTCGCTGCGGCCTAAACCCGCATAGACCATCGTGTCCGCACTGATATCTTGCTCAAAGCGTACAAAGCCGCTGCCTAGCACTTCATTGCGTTCTTGCTTGGCCGTTGAGCTGCTCAGACGTCTATCGTTGGCCTGCCAAAAATCGGCACGCGCACCGCTAATCAGGCGTGATTGCTCGCTAATAAAGTAACTGAACTCAGCAAAAACACCGCTGTTTTTAAAGCGGGCATCGTTGATACGCGGTTTATCCTGATAATCTTTGCCAGTGCGTAAGCTGTGCTCATCCTGCTGGAAATCCAGGCCGGTTTTTAACTGACTGTCATCGCTGGTATTGAATGTGGCCAGCATGCGTCCGCCCCATGTTAGGCGATCTGGATTGCTGGCCATTTCTTTGCCCGGCGTGTAGGGGCGCAGGCTGTAGTTATCCATTACATGATCGATATAAGCGTGTGAAAGCTGCGCTTCCAGTTGTTTGAGCAGCGGGGAGATATTTTTTTTGCTGAATTTAACGCTCAGGCTATTCCTAGCAAACTGGCTGCCATCCATGCCGCGATCGGCGTAAGCGGCTTCGCCATCGCTTTGGGTCGCAGAAAATTGCAAACGGGTGTCTTCATCAGGCGTCCAGCCGAGGGTCAGGTTGGCACTGTGCCTTTGGTAATTGGAATGTACGGCGTTGCCATCGCCATCCTTGTAATCATCTTGCTGAGAGTGGGTGGCAATCACGCTGACATCGGCCTTGCCATTGCCGGTGGAGACTTCGCCCATGGCATCAAAGCGGCCAAAGCTGCCAACAGTCAGCGCCGCATTGGCCTTGATACCGCCTTGCGAAAACGATGCAGCTTTACGCTCAAACAGCACCGTGCCCGCAGAGTTACCCGGCCCATACAGCACGGTCTGTGGCCCTTTGAGCAAACTCACTTTGTCGTAAGAATCAGCAAAAATATAGGCCGTGGGCGGGTCCATACGGCCACCGCAGCCGCCCAGAATTTGCTCACCATCCAGCAAAATATTCAGCCTAGAGCCCGCCATCCCCCGAAAAACCGGATCGCCATCAATCCCGCCTTTGCGTATCACATTCATGCCTGGAATGGTTTTTAAAAAACTAGCCCCATCGGTAGCAGGCAAGGGCTGCTGAGGATTTCTTGCATCAAACTCCACTTTTAGCGCTTCTTGCATGGCAGGTGCGGTGACTATTACAGGGGAGAGTTGAATGGTTTCTGCATTGGCAAAGGGCGTGGAAAATGCAGCGCTTAATGCGAGGACGATTATTTTTTTCATTGGTGAGGTTTAATCATTGAATTAATGCGTTGTTTGTAAATGAATTTGTTTTTTTTAATAGAATAATAATGATTTATGCAAATAGGGTATTGGATCATCGTAGGGCGGGTGAAACCCAATCCTATCAACTTAAGCTTTTTCTTAAGAATAAATCGGCATTTCGTAGGGTGTACAACGACGTAGTCGTTGCGCACCAAAAACGGTGCGCAAGAAAAACGACTTGCACGCCCTACGCAAAACCAGACTTGGTCCAGTTTTTTGCCTTAAGTTGATAGGATTGGGGTGCAACCCGCCGTTTTTAGTGTTTCAGCAAAGCTCGGCGGGTTTCACCCGCCCTACGAAAAACATTTCGCTTAAGTGGATAGGATTGGCGAGAAAGCCACCATACAAAAGTATGTATTTGTCATTGTGGTTTAATAGCGATTCCTAAGGGCGTATTAATACGAGTGGCTATAAATGGGCTTGAATCGCCGCCAGTATCTCTGAATCAGGCGTAATGCTGAGCGTATCGCTTGTTTTAATAATGATGCCCTGTTGGTTCATTAACACAAATCGGGTGTTGTGATTAATTTCGCCATTGGCTGCACGGCGATACTTAACCCCCAATGAAGCGGCAATTTGCCGTGTATGGTTGTCGTTATCACTGACGGCTAAGCGATAGATTGCGGGATCAAATTGATGGAGTTTGGCTAATCCTGCTAAAGATTTTGCCGTATCAATCCCTGGATTCAGGCTAATTAACAGCGCTCGGATATTTTTGCGTTGGGCAAGTGGCACGGCTTCAATGGTGCGTTTTACGTTTTCCATCACAATGGGGCAAGATAGCGTGCAATCGCCATAAAACATAGAAATTATCGTTATTTTGGCTTGCTCATCGGCTAACTTAAATGAACTTCCCGCTTGATCGATTAAAGGCGCATCGATTTGATAGAGGGAATTTCCATTAGGTATGGCCACGGCACTGGCGGCTTTATGTGCAGCATGATCATCGCAGGCAATACTGACCGTGCTAAGAGCAAGTAAAATACTAAGCAAGAGTGGCTTCATTAACATGATTGTTTCCTATTAACTATTGCATTGGCTTGGCACAACGAAAGCCAAGGGTATTTACCGTATCTGTGCCATTTAATGCCGCCAATAAGGCAATGCGCATTAAGATGGCGTAATTCTCTTTATCTCCCAGCGATAAGCTGGCTGCGCCACAGGTTTCTAATAAGGTTTGATCGCCTTGGCCACGGCTATCTGTAGTGACAAATAGGCCATTAAAATCTTCTACCCATTCCCAAACTGATTGGTGCATATCGTAAACGCCATAGATATTGGCGACTTGCTGGGCAGATATGGGCAATGGCGTGACGGCGGGTTCGGCATACCAGCTTAATATCTTGGCCCGCCAAAGCGGATCATTTCTGGCGTCTTTGCGCAGGGCGTCGGCAGCGGCGACGAATTCCCATTGTGACCATGTTGGTAATTGCGCCTTTTCACTGGCGCAATAGGCATTGGCGGCAAACCAGCTAATTTGTGTGACGGGTGCATGGGGCTGATTAGGTGAATAATCTGTGGCCGATTGCCAATTGGCTAAATAGTCCGAATTTGCAAAAAGAGTGGCAACTTGCCCGCGTTGCCACTGTGGATTATTTTTTAAAAAGATTAAATAATCCTGATTACTCACCGGCTTAGACCTTAAGCGATAAGCTGCCACTTGCACCGTTTCGCCATCGGTTGGCAAAGCGGTGCGTAAAGTGCCGCCCGCTATTGGCATATATTCGGCAGCAAAGACGCTACTGATTAGGCTGAATGCCAATAGAGCAAGGGTTTTCATTTTGCAACCCTTAGTTTTTTAACCTGATCCACTTTAAAGAGTGGCTTGCCGCTATTCATGGCAACGCTCACATAATTTAATACATCAGTAATTTCTTGATCATTTAAATTTTGCGCGGGCATGGCAGAAATGTATTTTTGCCCATTCACGGTTATTTCACCGCTTAAGCCTTGATCTATTATTTTAATCAGCGCGGCAGAATTGGCTTTTTTAAAATAATCAGATTTATTTAAAGGAGGAAACGCACCGGCTAAACCATCGCCATTGGCCATGTGGCAGCTGGTACAGGTTTTTTCATAAACGGCTTTGCCTGCGCTCACATCGATGGCTAATACTTGAAAAGATGCAAAGGCTGTTAAGAGTAATAATAGCGATTTCATAATCTTCACCTTGATCATTGTGCTTGGTGGGAGAGCCACCAAGCCGCAGGTTTATTCGGCGCTTAATTTGCTATGGATGCCCTTGCTATAAATGTCGGGCTGATCGTCTCCGGTGACGGACATAATGCCAATCGCTCCTTTATGGAAGGCACGGCTGAGTGCATGGTCAACGAGGGTTAAATTGCCGGGCACTTTGGTGGTGAATTCAACCATTGCTGAGCCACCTGGCGGCACGGCGGTAGTTTGTACTTGCTCTTGGAATTTTAATCCGCCTTCAAAATAAACCTTATCAAATACCGCGCCAATAATATGGAAACTAGATAATAAATTTGGCCCGCCATCGCCAAAGAAAATACGCACTTTGTCATTTACTTTGGCGGTGAGTGCATTTTTGCCGGTAAGTGAATTAGAAGCGCCATTAAATAAAACATAGCTGGCTTTTTCATCAATTGATTTTTGCATATCAAAAGGCTGCATACCGCCAGCGCCAAATACACCCGGAGTATAAAAATCACCCTGCATGACGTAATACTCTTTATCTACTGGCGCTAAGCCTTCTTTAGGCTCAACCAAAATCATGCCATACATGCCATTGGCAATATGCATCGCTACAGGGGCTGTGGCGCAGTGATAAACATAGAGGCCGGGGTTTAATGCTTTAAAAGTAAATTTGGCCTGATTGCCCGGCGCAATCAGTGTTTGTGACGCGCCGCCACCGGGGCCAGATACGGCGTGTAAATCAATATTGTGCGGCAATTTGCTGCTGGCTAAATTTTTTAAATTAAGCTCTACCGTATCGCCTTCACGTACCCGAATCATTTTACCTGGCACGGTGCCGCCAAATGTCCAAAACATATATTTTGTGCCGGGAGTGATTTCGCGCACCATTTCTTCAACGGTGAGATTAACAATCACTTTGGCAGGGGTTTTGCGGGTAATTGCAGGCGGTACATTGGGGGGAGCTAAAAGAACGGCGGTTTCTATTGGCAAAGTGGCTGCGGTTTCTGCCCATGCCAATGGCATCGTTAAAGCACTGCAAATAAGCAATGATTTAAATGCCCATTTGGTATTTAAATAACAGGATTTCAGTTTCATGATGAAGCTCCATTTACCATGCTGTGTGTGTATGTTTGTATTTTTCTATCCATATATTGTATTTAATATGCATATTTAATGTTGATAAAAATCAATAAGCGGCGTGATCTTTTTATACTTCTTACAGGCGTAAAAAACGGTGCATCTAGGCACCGTTTTTTAGGATAAATCATTATTTTTTTTAAATATATACTTTGCCATTTAGCCTTTCAATATCGCCCACCCCGATTGTTTTTGTCGGGGGCAGCAGTGCTGCTGGATTCCCGATAAAACCACTCGGGAATGACGCTTTTATAAACGATTATTAAAAGTTTAAGCTGTTATATGGCAATGTATTTTAAGCCCATATCTTGCCTAGCTTTATTCTCCGCTACACGCACATCCTCCGCTGCCGCATCCTTCACTCGCTGCGGCTGGCTTAGGTTGAATTGAAAAATCAATCACAATTGCCTCATGATCGCGTTGAATATAATTAGCTTTAACTTGGCCTTGATAACGTTGCTCAATTTGCGCAAGTAAAGGCAGCGGATCGTGGTCATTAATAAAGCGCATCGTTTCGCCTGCATTGAGTGATTCTATCGCCCCAAAGATGGCTGCATGGCGAAAGCGCTTGGCGACACCGCGCGCATCAAAGCCATATACGCCGTCTAATTGAGAGGGGAGGCTACAGTCATGCATGGTGATTCCTTTAATTAAAATAAATATATGGCTTGGGTGGCGTACTGCGCTGGGTGATAAAGCTGCCCAGCTTCGAGTACGCCCTATGTTGGGGGCAACTACCCCAACTTCATTTCATTACCTTTATGCATCAACCAACTTACCCGCAGGCAGAGGCTGGCTACGATCTCTACCCAACAGTTTCAGGGCAAATACCGCGAGATACACCACACCTACCGAGAACACGATATCGCCTGGCACGCGCAGCCAAACCAAGGTTTCCATCACAGGTGAATGGATAATTTCGGCGGAGCGGGCATACCACAGGCCGTGTTCTACGCTGGCAATGGCTTGGTAGATACCGGATGGCAGCAGCGACATAAACACCATCATAAATAGGCCAATATTCAGTGACCAGAAAGCCGGTTTCAGCAGCTTGTCATTCCAATTGGCAGCAGGAGCAAGGCCACGTAAGCAGAACAACATCAGGCCGATACCGAGCATGCCGTACACACCAAATAGCGCGGCGTGAGCGTGGGCTGCGGTCATATTCAGGCCTTGCACGTAATACAGCGAGATAGGCGGGTTAATCGCAAAGCCCAGCAAGCCTGCGCCAACGGTGTTCCAAAATCCGACCGCCACAAAACACATGATTGCCCAGCGATATTTAGCCACCCACGGTGCGGCTTGGTTGTGGCGATAAGTTTGATAGGCTTCAGCACCAATCAGTGCTAAAGGCACGACTTCTAAGGCTGAGAACATCGCGCCGACGGCAATGACGCTGGTTGGAGAACCGGTAAAGTAAAGGTGATGCAGCGTGCCTAAAATACCGCCAAATAAGAACACAATGGTTTCAAGCACAATGGCGCGGTTGGCCGATGCGGCGCGGATCAAGCCAAGGCGGCTAAGTAGCAGGGCAATCACGGCGGTGGCAAATACTTCAAAGAAGCCCTCTACCCACAGATGCACCAACCACCAGCGCCAGTATTCAATCAGCGCGTAATGGGTTTTTTGCCCCCATACCAAGGACGATGCGTAAAACAGGCCGATACATACCGCAGAGATAAACACCATGGCGATCAGGCCTTGGCTTTCGGATGGTTTACGCAGCGCAGGCCATAAGCCACGGCCCAGTAAGCCCGCCCAAATCAGCAGACCAATAAACAGCAGCACTTGCCAAACACGGCCCATGCTGGTGTATTCCAAACCTTGATTACCTAGCCAAAAACTATAGCTGGTGCCCAAACGTTGTAAGGTGCCGACCCAGCCACAGGCAATCGATCCAACTACAATCAACAGCAGGGCATAAAACAACACATCTACGCCTAGTTTTTGAAACTTAGGCTCTTTGCCGCCCAATACCGGCGCTAAAAACAGGCCCGTTGCCAGCCATGCGGTGGCAATCCATAACACGCCCAGCTGAGTATGAATGGTGCGGCTAATGGTAAACGGCAGCACTTCTGCCAGCGGGATACCAAAGAAGCTACCGCCTTCTACTTGGTAATGCGCAGAAACAATCCCCATCCCAACTTGCACCAGCAGTAAACCAATCACCACATAGAAATACTTCATGGTGGCTTTCATCGATGGCGTGAGTTTAAGCGTGACCAGCGGATCATTCTCAGGGCAAATCACCGGCTCTTCGTCGCGGTGCATTTGGTGAAACAAGACCATCCCTGCAATCCCTGCCAGCAATAAAATAATGCTGGCAATCGACCAAACGCTGGTGCCTGTGGTCGGGGTATTAGCCACCAGCGGCTCGTGCGGCCAGTTGCTGGTGTAGGAAATATGATCAACGCCGGGGCGATTAGTGGTGGCCGACCATGCCGACCAAAAGAAGAAAGCAGGTAGGGCTTTTAAATCGTCAGCATTTTTAATCGAGCCAGCAATCATCGCGTATTGCTCGCGCAGCTTGTCTTGCGAAGCATCGGTGCCAAACAGGCCCATATAGTGCTGGGCAACTTGCTCGATCGCCACGGCTCTATCGGCTTGGATAGTCAGCGTATCGCTAGACTTATCGTAAGTATTGCTACGCATCACCGAGATTAAACGTGCATCCAGCGGCGCTTGTTCTTCACGGCTCAGCTGGCTGTAGTCTTTTTTAAACTGCTGCATCGCCCAAATGTCACGCAGGGTAACCGCCTCGCGGTGCAGCCAATCGGCCGACCAATCCGGCGCCACATAACTACCATGGCCCCAAACCGAGCCCATCTGCTGGCCGCCTGCTGACAACCAAGCCTCCTGCCCCCGCTGAATTTGCTCGCCGCTATACAGCAGCTTGCCGGTGCTACTTAAAACTTGTTGGGGAATCGGCGGTTTCTCTAGGTAAATTTCCCTGCCTATCCAGCCGAGCACGGCAAAAGACAGGAAGAAAATAACCGCAAGCGTGCGCCAGAGATTACGCGTTTTATGCATGATGTGCTCCGGATGGGTGAAGGTGGAGAGATTTGTATGTGTATTTTATATGCATATTAATAAAATGTGCAAATAATATGCATATTTATGGAGGCAGGGGTGGTGTACAGAGGAAGTGGAGGTTTGTAGGGGCAAGCTGATTAACAAGAGCATTTGTTGAGAATGATCAAATTGAGCTTAAGTAATCAAGTGGTCATCGTAAGGATAATACAAGAAATTGGTTATGTAGTTAGCAGCTAGTTACAATGTTAAAAGTATTTTTATGGTAATCTTACAGAAAGAAAATTAACTTATATCTATGGGCTTTCTTAATAGAGTGTCAGCTCTTGCTATCCAATGGGGTTTGTTTTATGCGCTTGCGTGAAGTTTTAACTGTTCTGGCCAAGTCCTCACCATACGCGGTAAAAACGACGCGACTAACTGGCTTATCTGATGACTTAGATCCTGTAAAAGATTATCTTTATATTGAAACGGATATTGAACGAGATTTTCTAAAGTATTTGAATTTAGCTACTGTGGGCGAAAAGAAGATAATTTTCTTATGTGGTAGCAGTGGAGATGGCAAGTCTGAAATATTGACTAGATATAGTGAAAAGTTTAAAGAAAAAGTACATTTTCATTTAGATGCAACTCATAGTTTTAATCCAAAAGAAACGGCGATTGAACGATTAAATAAAGTATTTTCTGATTACGAAAATAACAACTTATCTTTGGTTGTTGGTATTAACACAGGCATGCTTGGGAATTATGCTGAGGAGGGTAATTACTCGTTGGTGCAAGCGGCGATTAAAGACTATTTAATCCTTCGTAAACAAAATGATGAAATGATTTTTCTTGATTTTGAATGCTACCCAAAATTTAAATTAGGATCTCAAGATTGCTCTTCTGACTTTACTGAGAAATTATTAAAAAGAATAACCAAAAAAGAAAACAATATCATTAGGGGGTTTTATGATAAAGAACTACTGGAGGTAGATTCTGATACAACCCTATGCACGAATTTTGAATTACTTTCTTTGCCTTCAGTCCAAAAACTTGTCGTTGAACTGTTATTCAAAGCACGACTAATAAAAGACCAATTTTTAACGACAAGAGCCTTGTTAGATTTTATTTACTATTTATTTGCAGGGCCAAGCTGTCTCTTAGAAAATATTTTTACCTGCACTGATAGTGATATCGTGACAAAAATAGCTGATTTTGACCCAGTGTTACTTCGTACAAAATTTATTGATCAATATATTTTAAGACAAAAACTTGAATTAGACTCGCCTGCCATCACTGAATTTAAAAAACAGATAATAATGAAATATCCTGGAGTAGTAAAACTAACATCTCCAGAAAGTTTTATCCGGCTTTTTTATTTACTTCAGCATGAAGATATTGGTAATAACTTTCATGATATTTTTAATGATAGCTTTTCAGATACACTACTTGATAAGTATGCGACGATTTGGAGGTTGCATCGTGCCTCTGATTCCGCTGAGGAAAAATTAGAATTAAAGAAGTTTTATCGCGATATATTGCAAGTTGCAATTAGTAAATACAACAATAAAAATGCACCACAATTAGCTAAAGATGAGTTTTTAATTACCTCAAGGTCAGGTAAGCATTTGGCCGTAAAGTTACATATTAAACAAGACAATCGTTCAATAAAACAAAGTGCTACTGATGATAATGAAAATGTTGGGTATTTTTTAGCTCACTTAAAAATTGATGAGATATCGCTTCAACCTATTAAAATTAGTATCAACCTCTTAGGGCTATTGATTAGAATTGTAGAGGGCTACCAACCTAATAAGCATGACAAAAATGCAGTTGTGTTATTGGATGAACTTCTTCAGGCATTGCATGAAATCGCAGTGAAATCTAAAACACTATTTATTGTAACAAGTGCAGGCCGGAACCGGATTCATGATGCGGAAGGCGATGCTACAGTATTAGAAGTTAGTGAGGATTAAGTATGTATTTAAATAGTAAACCCAAAGTAACAACTAATAATCTTACAACATATTTCCCTATTCGAACCAAAGATGAACGAAGGGAGTTTGATTGGGATAGTATCTTAGGTGTTTTTATTGCGGATGCTTACAGAAAAGAGTTGAAAAATACTGATTTTAGTGAGTTCGAGATTCTCTGTGAGCAAGCGTTCAAAGGGCGGTTAGATGATCCAAGTTTTTGGAACCTGCTTAAAGAAATGTATTTTGATCAACAAGATGCATTAAATATTGCACCTGATTTTTTACTTTTTAAATCAGAAAAAAAAGAAGATAACAGGCACAATCAAAGAATTGGCCAGATGTTTATGAGTTTGACTGGTGAGCAATTAATAGCTGAACTAAAGCCAGTACCGTTAAATTTTATTGAAAAAATTATCTATGACGTACTGATTGATAAAGCAATAAAACCTGCAGGCGAGGTAAAAAAACGTATTATAAAAGAGGAGGTTTTTTTACCCTTCCTGGCTAAAAGTTTTAGCTGCGATCTAAATTTTCTGAGTAATCATCCTAGATATTTGCTTGAGAATATTAACTATTTTTTGAAATTGTACGGATTTATTTATACCTGCCAGCTTAGCCTTAATTTACCAAATTGGAATCAAGGGGAACCTAAGCCCGTTAAAAATTATCTGATTCTAGATGTTGAAAAAGCAAGTCAAGAACGCCGTGAAATTCGGGACTATGGTTATAAACAACTTTTAAAGCATGTTGATTATCTTTTTCCATACTTATCAATGTCTGAAATGCTACAAGAAAAGTCAGACCTAATAAAACCGCTATGGGCATTCGCAGATAGTGTTCGAAATTGCAGCCAAAGCGCTAGCCTATTGAATCAATTTTCAATTGATTTTGATATTGAGAGAGGATTGGGTTTTAGTATACAAGAAAAAAAATCTTCAATTGAAGCGCTGGGTCAAGTGCTAGATTTATCTAAAGAACAATTCAATACAGGTAAAAAAGGTAAAGATGATATTAATCGGAACTACTCAAAGGCAACACTAGATTTGTTATGCCAAGACTTTATTCAACGGCGTGGTGTTGCTGGATATACATTAGTCATTAATCAAGATTATCTTTTATTACTCACTAACATTGCAATTGGTACTAAAGAAAAATTGAGGTTCAATGAGTTGTTGAAGGAGTTTGAAAATAGGGGGGTATTTTTTGACCGGCAAAGCCAAGCAGAAATAGTGCAGTTTTATGAGCGAATTGGTAATGTGGAACGAATGAGCGATAGCGGAGATGCAGTGTATGTTAGAAAAACAGTTTGAAGATTTTTTGGTTGAGCAACTTTCGGTTTGGGGTAATCAAAATCTGAAGGCTGGGTTTCGTTATCAATTTAAATCTCCTGATGCAACTAATAGTGAAAATTTGCTTGCAGCTCTATGTAAGATGCAAGCAGGGACTATTTTTGATGATTTAACAGCTTTACCCTATATAGAGCTGAATAAAATTAAGCTTATCGTCGTTCTGCACGGTGATTCACAAAACAGTTTTACTGAAAATTATATTTCACGTTTAAGAGATCAGATTTCATCTCAGCAGCAAGAGTATCTTGGCTCGGCATTATTGATTATTCACAATAGTATGCTTGATACAATCATTAATTCAGCAGAAGACTTAGCTGCCATTGAGCAGATTTGGCATCCATCCGAGCTTAGAAACAAGTTAGGAGGCTTGATTGCCCCTCTTGATCCTAAAAAATATATTTCAAAATGTTTGCTTACACTTGTATATCAACAAATTGTTGATAATGGCGGCACCATTTTTGGTTTTATTTCATTATACAAAGCACTGCTAGATGGTGATATAAAATTTGGAGAACTTAATTTATTACTTGATTCAAAATTAATTGAATCTGATTCCGATGCACAAATACAGAATAGATTAGAAGAAAACAAGAACTTGTATGAGCGGATCAGCGAAATAACAGAACGTTTTCCATCTGAACTTATTGAAAAACTAGCAGAGCTTGATTTCGGCGAAGTATTTGTTGAACAATATTTTTCAGAGCCAAACACTTGGCGTGAAAGCTTAGAATTTGAAGCATGTTGTAGTGAGCAGGCACTTAATCGTGTGGCGGGGTTAAAACTAGAAAAAGAAGAATCGAGTAAAGGCATCACCTTAGTTGCTAGAGATAAAACAGCAAGCAAAGCAGGTAAGCGTGAGCGACATTTAATTTTAGTATTGGATGAGGCAGCGACTGAATGCGAACTTACTTTAACGTTTACCGGTGAAACTGTTGAAAAGGGTGAGATTCAAATAAAAGATTGCCTGCATAAAAATATTACCCTCCTTGGTATTAGCAACTCAGGCGGACAGCGAAGTCGCGTTAAGATTTTGTGTACTCAAATTACAAAACCCACATTTGCTACTATTTTGCTTAGTCGAGCAAAGACGGCAGAACGTTATACGTTTAAAGTTTTATTGCTTCAAAAATCAAATTTTCTTGTTGAAGAAATATTTAATAATTTTTTAATCGTTCCAAAAGAACAGAAGGTTGTATTGCAAACGGATGAAAATAAATTAAAAATATCTGATTGCACAATCACCGCTAATCTTGAATCGATTGGTGAAGTTTTTGATGCAAAAATGGTTGGTTTTGTTGACTTTGATAAGATGGCTAATGAATCATCTGAAATTGGCTTTTCAGTGAAGTCAGAGAGTTATGCGCTCGATTTTAAAATTGAGGGAGCGGTTGCTTCTGAGTCGCTCAGTTTGCCTCTATTGTTAGATATTGATCGATATCATCGATTGTTTGATCCTTTATATTTCGGCATATTCAATGCAGCTAAAAATAAAATTATCTTAGACAATCAAGAAACTGCCCCTAAAGGACGGCGACTTAGTATTCTACAGTGGGAATATGAATTAGTAGCTGGGCAGCTACTTTATAGGAGTGATAATTCAGATCTAAATATCACATGCAAAGCGCTTAGTGACTTTCCTCAATTACAAGCAGCATACCTTGGTTTGTTTTCCTTACTAGAAAATAGAAAGTCTTTACCCTCTATTTGTGGCTGGGATGATGAATATATTCAATGTGTTGAAAGTGTTGTAGGCGCTTTTAATCTGGCAATATCTACGATTCAATACAACGAGCTTTTATCTAAAGAACAAAAGAAATTAATGCGTTTGGGTTTTGCTGTTTTTGATGGTAATGAATTTATTACCCCTTTGCATCCTATGGCTTTAGCCTATTTTCTTTATCTTGCTAAGGAGATGAGAAAAGATAAAGAAGTGCATCAAAGTTTTCTGAAGCTACCACTAGTAACGCGGAAACGCTTGAATCCTCAAGGTTTAATGCCTTTTATATTTCACCCTAAGCATGAATTTAGTTATGCCCAAGTTGAGCGTGATAATTGTTTTTGGTTGCAACTAATCCCTCAGCAACACTCATGTTTTAGTTATGTCCGGAAACTCGTTGCAGAAAAAATTGGTGAGTTTCAAACTGCCTTTAGCGTGCTTTTTTGTAGTGCTCCCAAGGCAAAGCTGCTTATTAATTCGGTTAATAATCGTGATAATTTAGATCTATTTAAGGGCTTGGTTGATTTAGTTAAGCAGAGCAAAGATAAAGCTCCATATATCCATGTTTGTATTTATGACGACAAGCTGGAATACAACGAATTCGACCGTTTTTCTGAGCTTGCCAAGCATGATGAAATCAAGCTACGTTATGAATTGGATAAGGGTAAAGCGCGGGAGTATGCGGACCTTATTGTTGATTTATTACGCTCTCGTCTAACTTATAGCAAGTATGAAAATAGTTCGGTTTCTGCACAGAATTATGCTCACCTTACCTTTTTTAGAAATAATCAGCGTATTGAACGGCGGGATGTTGATCCAATTACGGAGCTCAGTGGTGTTGTATGCAATGGTCTGATCGCTGGCGAAGCGGCCGCGAATGACCAAGGTAGTTATTTCACTACTTTTGGTTTAAAGGGAATTGATGTCGAAAAATATCCGCATTTACAATTAGCTTTAGACTATAACCGGCTGCTTAAACCAGCACTCCAATCTAATGAGAAGCATGGCAATGCAAAGTCTACTGCTCTAGTGGTGAGCGATGATTTCAAAAAATTGCTTGAGCGCTCTTATGATAGCTCGATCTGGACTTGCATTATTGACCCGAAAGTCACACTCGATTTTTTTGAATCCTCTAAAGATGTTGTATTGATTCATTACTCAGATAACTATACCAATTCAACTAATTATGATGCGATCACGGTAACCAAGCACACTGATTTGTATCGTAAGGTATTAGAGCGTGATGAACTTGGTGGGCATATCGAAGAGTTCAATGCCTTTAATGGTGAGTGGCTACTCAAGATGATTACCGATAATGCCAACGAGCGTAAAGCTAAGCGGGGGATTATTGGTGCGTATAAATATATTAATAGCCTATTGGCTCATTCAGATATTACTTGGGTGCCATTATCAATGGCAGAAATCATCCGAGTTGCACCTAATGTTGGTTTGAAGATTAGTGAATCTGATTTCTCACGCAGCGAACAAGGCTTTAAAAAAGGTGCGATTTCTGATGATGTGCTTTTTGCAGGGTTTAAAGGCGATAAGGTGTATTTATTACCTGTAGAAGTAAAAACTGGCAAGCGGCAAATGCACGCTAAAGGCCTTGAACAAGCCAAAGAATTAAAGCGCTATCTCTCAGAAAATCTGCTTGGTAAGGCTGATTTTGCTGGTGGCCTTTATCGTGGTTTATTTGCAAGGCAGGTGCTGATGCAGGTTGATAAATACAAATTATATGACCTGTATGAAGATAATTATTTCGATGAATTAACTGAAAACCGTGAGTGGTGGATGAAGGGCGAGTATAGCCTCGGTGAGTTGCTTGATTACCCAGAAGGTTTTTTGTTCGTTAACGTGGAGGATGCAACATTCTTTGATGCTCAATTTACTGAAGATGAACGTATTTTAAAAGTTGAAATTCCTGCTGGTTTTCTTGGACACTTAATTCGTACCCCGCTGCATAGCATGTTAGAAAATGCAAAGAGTGAAAGTCTATTTCATATACCTGAAAAGTACTTGCTCACTGCCGCATTAGCTAATGGCAGTGAGGCACTAGAATCTATTGCTGAGCATGCTGAAGACTTATTTGTTGAAGCTAAGTCAGTAACAATTCCAGCTGTTGAGGTAATAGCTACTCAGCATCAGCCATTACAAGTTCTGTTTGGTCATGATGCGTATTCACAAAAATCTTTGATTTGGGAACCTACAAATACCAGTAAGTTTATGAATACCAATACCGGCATTATTGGCACGATGGGAACTGGTAAAACTCAGTTTACTAAGTCATTGGTAACTCAGTTAATGCGGAATCAACATAAAAATGTTGATTCTGGTGAGATTGGTTTGCTTATTTTTGATTACAAATCTGACTATATAGATAATGATTTTAGTAATGCCAATACAACAAAGCGTTATAAATTACACCGGCTGCCATACAATCCATTGAGCCTATATGGTGATATGCCAATGCTGCCTGTGCATACCGCAACTGGATTTGCTGAAACGATGGCTAAGGCTTTTGGATTGGGGCAAAAGCAGCAACTACGGCTACGTAAATTAATACTGGATGCCTATGAGCTGGCGGGCATCAGCAAGTCTGATTCATCAACTTGGAATCGTGCAGCACCAACTATTGCAAATTTATGGGATCTATTCCTGGAGCAGGAAAAAGTCGAACAAGATTCACTTTATGCTGCCCTTGATAGTTTGGCGACATATGAAATCTTTGAATCTGATCCTGATTCTGTTTGCTCTCTGTATGATTTACTTGATGGGGTTAGAGTCATTGAGCTTGCGGGTTATTCATCGCAAATTCAAAACTTAGTCGTTGCGCTGACTCTAGACTTGTTTTATTCACAAATGCAAAAACGCGGCAAGCCTATTGTTAATGGTGATTATCGCCAAATCACTAAACTCATTCTGGTTGATGAAGCAGATAATTTTATGAAGGAAGATTTTGCTGCTTTACGCAAAATTCTTAAAGAAGGTCGCGAGTATGGTGTTGGGGTTATTTTATCGACTCAAGATATTACCCATTTCAAAACCGGTGAAAACAATTATGCATCCTATGTGCTGACTTGGGTTATTCACCGTGTTGCAGAGATTCGCAATGCTGATATTAAAGCTATTTTTAATATCGATGATAAAGGCGAACAAGAAAGTCTAATGGAAACCATTCGTAAATTGGAAAAACATTTCAGTCTTTATATTGATGGCGATAAAAAGATAACGAAGATTAGAGATAAAGCATTTTGGGAGCTTGAAATTGACCATAATTGAGGCAATAAAAAAAATACTAGGGCTGCATCCTGCTGGTTTGGGATTTGTCAGTATATATAATGAGATTATAAAAAATAATCTATACCAGTTTGGGGCTGCAGATCCTCAATCGATCGTGAGAAGTAAACTTCGGCAGCATTGTATTGGAATTGATTTTCCATCAGCTAGCCCAACTAAGCATTTTTACTCGGATGGAGAAAAAGGTAAGGCTGCAAAGTATTTTATTTGGGATGGAAAGTCGAAACCAACTGCTAATCCAGAGTTGGAAAAAAACGATAGTCTGCCTGAAGAAGTCATTGACTCCTGCCATAGGGAGCATTTAATGCAAGTTAAAAACCAAATGATGGATTTTATTTATAATTCTGATTTTGGTTTTTTTGAAAAATTAGTGATAAAATTATTACAAAAAATGGGTTATGGTTGGGATAGCAACAAGTCTGGATTCCATACCGGTGGACCAAATGATAGGGGGATCGATGGTGTGATATATCTTGACCAGCTTGGTCTCGATAAAGTGTACATACAAGCAAAACGTTATAAAAAAGATTCGCCTGTTACACCAAGTGAAATTCAGAAATTTATTGGTGCTATGAATACTAAAGGGGCAAGTAAAGGAGTATTTATAACATCATCATCATTTACTGCAATAGCTCTAGAGGAAGCTAAACTTGCACAATCAATGAAAGTTGTTCTTATTGACTCTGAAAAATTGAGTGAATTATTAATCAATAACCATATTGGGGTAAATGTTTCTCAGATATATGAAACATATTCTATTGATACTGATTCTTTTAATGATGGGCGATAGCGAATGGTTTGGATTATATTTATTTATGAAAATACTAAATTTTAAGAGAGTCGTAGATGTTTTACTTAAATAAGGCCCATGTTTGGTCTGTTGTTGTTGAAATTTAGTTTTTCATCATTATTTAGATAGATTTAATGACAAGTATGCGGATTTAATTTAGCATGGAAAGTATTGGTCATGTTAAATTAAAGTATAGTGCGCTCCTAATATTTAAGTTTTCTAATCGAGCCGATTAGAAACTAAAGCTGATGTTAGCTTTAGACACTAGAAACTCCTACTCTTTGCAAAAGGCCTAGGGGTTCTACTTAAATCCCGTCAATTTATGTTAACTAAAATCTACATAAGTTCACGGTTACAATAGGAGAACATAATGTTCTTGAATCAAAGTAATCGTAGTAGTTTAAGTTTTAGTAAAGTTATTAAGTATATGTTGATGGCTTCATTATTAACTGTCGTTGTCTCTGTTGGGGTTACGGTGGATATGAGCTTTCGAATTGATGAAATTAATAATTTTAAAGCAACTCAAAATCGTAATATTAGTTTAAATCAACAAAAAACGACAGACTATAAATTTAATTTATCTGCAAAGGGCCTTGGTTTTATTGAAGCCCATAATGATAAAGGCAATTTTAAAAAGTAATTGTTAAAGAGTAGGTGGGTGAAATTTCCCACCTATTCTTTAACTCAAAATATTTGTATCATTTTCTATATATTAACAATGCATCTTTAGATGGCACGAATCATAGGTATATATGACAGAACTGATATTCAAAATAATATGTGACGATTACAGGGTGTTGCAAATACCATTGCAAAATGGCAATAAACCAAAGCTTGGTACCATGTTTGTAAAAGTTGAAGATTTACCCTCTAATCTAAGTGAATGGGGTCAAGTTAATCCTCGAAATCCAAAATTTACTACGAAGGAGAAGCTTTCTGGGCAAGTTGCGAGGTCAATAGTTAAAACTCTTGAAGAGGAGCCGGATCAATTTGCCCTAAAGAATTTGGGTATTTACCTGCTTATAAATGATGCTGAGTCTACAAGAATATCGGGAGATCGGCATGAGGTTACAATTAGCCTTACAAATAAAGAAGAACATGGCATCGTAAATGGGGGGCATACCTTTCAAGCTATAAAGCAGGTTATTGAGCATGGTAGCTATTTGGGAGGTGCTTTTGTAAGACTTCATTTATACCAAAATATTGACTCAGAGCAGATTGTAAGCTTAGCAGAAGGATTAAATAAAAACCTGCAGGTAACAAGCGCTAGTTTAGAAAATTTACAAAATAATTTTGATGGCATTAAGAAGTCAATGGAGAGCAAGAAGGGAGCTGATGAAATTGCATACGCTGAAGGCGACGATGGTGCGGTAGATATACTAGAAGTTTTGCATTTAATGAGTTTGCTCGATCTTTCAACATATCCTAATCAAGATAAAAATCCAAATGATATATTTGGTAGTAAAAAGAAAGTTCTTGACCGATATATTGAGGACATAAAAAAAACCACCTCTGACTACGCAAAATTAATTCCGAAAGTGCACCAAATACTTGAACTCTCCGATGAATTGCAAAAGCAATGTGCCCCTTATGCTAGCTACTATAAAATAAAAAACACAGCAAGCAATAATCGCGTTGGTTCTGGTGAGCATAAAAGAAATGCATTTTTTGCAGATGGTGAAATTGGTGGTTTAATACCCCAAGGATGGCTATACCCCATGCTCTCTGCATTCAGGGCAAATATATCTAAAACGGCATGGGATGATGGCGAATTAAAATGGTTAGTTGACCCCAAAGAACTGCTACCTGAAGTGATTGAATCTATGGCAAAAAGCATAACTACAATGCACACAGATCTTAAAAACAAGCCAGGTGAAGTTGGTAGGAAAGCTACGGCATATCAAATTTGCTATATGACTATATTTACTAACCTAGCAATTAGAGGGAAGATCGGTAGTCTTATGTAGGAAATGAATTCCGCGATTAATGTGCTGTTTTAAAAAGGCAGTTAGATCATTGGTATTGACGTTTTTATTATTTTTCCTCTGATGAAATGCCTCCAGTAATAGAGCTTTAATTATTTCGGATTGATCACCTGCAAATACCTTCCATGCCATCTCAACATTACTATCCGAAGGAATATCTTCCTTCGGCGGTTCTGTTGGATCTGCTAAAGACATGCATAAAGCCCAACGGCAAAGCACATTCCAATTTTCAATACCCGTTTTACGCTTTAAGGTGATTAATTGCTGTTTCTGTTTTTCAGATAAGCGAATGATGTCGATGCTTTGCATAATTAGAAATATCCTTGGGTAAAGCTTGAAGATTTAATCGCTTCATTATAGCTGATATGGTATTCACGGCTAATTGCAGGTTTAAGCTGCTGGTAGTAGTCGCCAACAATCTCTTCATCGGTAGATAGCAAGATGACTTGTTGTGCAGCTTTGGGGAAGTAGTTATTGACCAGATTACTTCGATGCATGCCATCTAATCGCCCGAGCGGTGTATCAATGACGGTCGGCAGCTCTTTACCTGATGCTTCGGCTAGTCCCCATAAAATAGCAATTGCTAATAGTTGGCGCTCACCTGCAGAGAGCTTATTCGGCTCAAGGGCTTGATTGTTTGAGTCATATAAGGTGATGGCGAAATCTGTTGGTGAGATACGCAGCTCACTGATTAATTGATCTTTACGGCTTAGTGTTTCGAACTTCTGTTTTACCAATAACTCTAGGCGCTCAATATTTTCTGATATCAGTTGCTGGGCAAAACCCTGCATTGTTCCTTTTAGTTGCTTGATATGTTCACTAATCTGGATCGAGCGTTTCTGTTCGAAAGTATCTTTATTCTGCTGAGCAAGTAAATTGGTATAGCGTTGAGATAGGGCATTGTTTTTTGTTTGTGCTTGTTCCAAGAGCTGGTTTTTTTGTTTTAACCTAACATGGGTGTTTTTATATGTGGCTTCACATTCAGCAAGCTCAGCTAATAGGTGTTGCACCGTTTCATAATTTGGAATGGTAGCAAGTTGTTTTTGTAAAAGTGCGTGTTGCTCTAGCGTGTGAGCTTCTATTTTTTTAAGCTGCTGCAGCTGTTTTGTTTCTGTTTCAATGCGCTCGTCCAGACCATTAAAAATACTCAGTTCTGTATTTAAATAGCAGGGAATATTAGCTAGTTTTCTTCGTTCTGCTGCTAGTTGTTCCATTGTTGCGGTTACTTTTTCAACTGTATTAGCAGGCGTACCCGCATTTGCTAGGCTAATGAGAATATGCTGTTCATATTCTGATATTGCTGTATCTAAGACCTTTGCTTGTTTAGCTTCGGTTTCCAGAACAATTTGTATTTTTGTTTGTTCAATCAGCTCAGTCACTAAGCCAAGTGGGCCAGCACCAGCTGCCAATTTAATTTGCTCTATTTTATTAAGCTTTAGTTTTGTTTCAATGGCGCCAAGGTCAAACTTTAATTCATCACGTTTCTCGATTAGATGGGCGCCCGCATTACGGACGATTTGCCTTGTTTGGTTAATGGTTATATTTGTATCGCTTGCGAGTTGCTCTAATTCGGCCATTTCTTTTTTTAGGTCAGCGATTACTATATTTTGTTGCCCCAACTCGTCTTCACAAGCAGATACTTTGATCATGACGCTTTGATCAACGTTGCCGCTGCGACGTTTTTTCTCGAGCTGGCTAAGATCCAGTTGTAACTGGCTGAGTAAATCAAGACCAAGTAAATTCTCGATACCTGTTTTTACGAGCTCAGATGAGCGTTGTGGATGAGCAAGGTTTTCGATTTTCTCACCATCAAAGAAAAACAAATCAGATAGGCTAAGTGGAATAAATTCGTTAACAAATTCATCCCAGTATTGGCTCAAGTGTTCGTCATGCTCTCCATCGCAATGTACTTGTACTTTATCTTTGGACTCGCGTGTTTCTTTGACTGACCAAGTGCGCTTTATATTAAATAAGCGGCTGGCATTGTCACTTTGGTGCGTGAAGGTGAGTTCTAACTTTACTTCAGCATCTTCGGCTGCAAATCTATTTTTGCAGCTTGCAAGGTAATGCCCATAAACCATCCCTGCTCGATTAGAGCAGCGAGCATGTTTGCCATATAGGGCTAGTTGCAGAGCATCTAAAAATGTAGTTTTCCCACCACCATTCAAAGCGCCAATCAAGACGACTGGTTTATTGTCTTCTACTTTTAAATTAACAATATGTTCGCCTTGGTAAATACCAAAATTTTGAATTTTAAATGTCTCAAAGATCATCGCTGTTTACCTCTTCTTCCTCTGTTTCAATCAGCAATGAACTGTAACCTTCTTGCTTCAGTGACCTTGTAATCATCTCGATACTTTTTCGCATCTCTTCCCGCTCTTGATCCAAAATATTAGGGGAGTTATCGAGTTGAATTTGTAGCTCGTGGCGCTTGCGCTCTAGTGCAAATGTTTTTGCATCCTCCAGAGATGTAAATGCGCCTTTTTCTAACATTTCATTGAGTTCATTAGGTAAATTTGCTCTACGCAGCTGATTTTTATGCTTATTTGCAATGGCCATCACATTGCGGATTTGTTGATACATTAGTCCGTCTTGGTCGTTATGTTCAGTGCAGTAATCTTTCAGCTTACTCAAAATATTGGCATTTAAAATAGGGTGATGTGCGCGTTTTTTACCTGGATAAGCTTGTCCAATAACGCGTTGGTAGATTTCAGGAAGTCGATCTTCAACCTCTAGTTTTTCCTCTAGCCAAATCCGGCGAATTTCTTCTAGCTCCTCTAATGGCAGAAGCTCTATGTTTTTAACTTCTTTAGGCCCCATCTTTCGTACGTCAATTTGGGCCTGCAATACCTTAGCTAACATTTCTTCGCGAAAGCTTTGTACGTAAGGACCGGGCACGATGTCAGCACCATGCTTAGATATGTGGACGGTTAATGAACCGTTCATGCGGCGAAAGTCACGTCGCTTTTTATCACGACTTAGCTTTTCAATTTTTTTGTCTCGATTGGCATCATTCACATCAATGGTGTTTCTGAGCTCCATTAAAGGGCGCATCCAATCTTTTTCTTCATCGTTGGCAATCATGGCCGACATTGATTTATCTTCTGAAACCATGGTGCAGACATAGCAACCAAAGCGGCTATCTCCGCAACTTTGAGTACTTTTATCAACTACTAATGGGCATTCGCCACCTTCAGTCGCGCCTTGATACATGCCCATTAAGTCTTGATTGGGGAAGTTCCACGGGTTTGTAATAGAGTTTAAGTACACCCAAACATCGTCATTGGTCCACTCGCCAATGGGTGCGTAGACCCAAACACGATCTAAGCTGCCATTTGCCGTGAGCCCATCAGCTTTGCGTGTATTTGTTTCAATGTTTTCATAGTGTTCCATTGACGCAGCTCGTGCGGAACTCTCTGCCTTGCGAGTGCCGAGTACGAGTATTGCTTCCCCGCGCTTATCAACTAAGTTAGTGATGAATGTATTGGATGGCGCAATTTTTAAGCGATCTGTGCACCATCGAAATTTATAGCGTGGAGCAGGGTAGCCTTTGCCTATTAAGCTGACCCAGAAGCGATCTTTCACAGCAGGCGTTAATCGATGTGGAATAATTGGCAGTTCTTGTTCTTTTGCCGCTATATTCATTTGTTCTAGGGACTTTTCAACCCACATTGCGACAAATGGATTTTCTACTAAAGTATCAGTGCTGATTACGTGTACGTCTTTATGGCATTGATTTTCTAGCTTTAATTCACGTAATGCATACCATATCAGTTGCAAAATGGCTGTTGAGTCTTTGCCGCCGCTATAACCAATTACCCATGGAATCTGATCTGATAAGTACAGTTTCTTTACGTGCTCTTTGGCTACTTCTAAGGTATTTTTAAATCCTTTATCGCCAAAAGCGGAGTAGATTTTTATTACTTTATTAATGCTCATTTCTAGCTCCTGCTAATTTGGCTTCATCATCTAATTCTTTCTTGGTGAGTGCTAAACCAAGATATGACTTAATACGTATCGCGGTTAGATGAGCGCGACTAGAGTTATTACTCATACCACTATTGGCCAAACAACGCCCCTCCCAATCTTTTTTATTACTCCGATCCCAATTTATGGTGCTTAAGCCTTGCAGGGTGATTTCCCAATCTACTTGTTTTAAAAGCTGCTTCCCTACTATTCCCAGAGCCTGAATGGTTACAGAGTGCACATTTACTGAGTGTTTCCGTGTTTCACCTGCAGATATCTTGTCATTAAAAACAAATTGCCATTCCGACATGTTTTCATAAACCTTTGCCCAATATTTGCTCGCTTTTGGAATTAACTCTGTGTAGTTTTTTTCATCAACACTATCGAATAATTCTCTGGTCGCTTTATTAAAAGCACTATGCGTGAGGAGTTTTTTTGATCGCGGACCTAAACTATTTTTTTCTAGATCAATTAATTTCACTAATTCTGTGCTAGCTAGAATGACAGCTTTTGATAAAAGAGATGTAGGTTTATTGTCATAGGTAATACCTAATGATCGGTCTGTTTTTACTGGGTATAAATTCAAATCTTTAAATATTTTTTGCCGTGCTGCCAGTGACTTGTCGGCAAAGAAAACGACAGATATTGTTTCTTCAGACAAGGTGGGATCTTGCTTTAGCGCTTCAATAATGGCGGCGTTTCTATGTTGCCCATCGGTAATATAAACTTCGGCATTAGAGTCAATAGTCAAGGTGCCAATATCGCTTTCATGCGAACCATTACCAATTGCACGAAACTGACTTGTTCCCTCAATGCACGCGGTGATCGCAGAAAATACATAGCTCTCGCGTTGAGAGAGGATGTAGTTTGTGATGTGCGGGATTCGATCTGGATTGAGTGAGCGTTGTGCTCTTTCCTCAATGGGCAGAGCACTTTCATCAAAGGTAAAAACCTTTCTGAGCCGTTTTAGCGGGCACATCACAATGTAATACTCTGCACCAGCTTGGACGCCTCGAATTGCGGCAAAAGATGTGCCTGATATGATGCTATTCATTCTGAAAACCGTAAGTTAAACTATGGACATAATCCTGTTCGTACAATCAAAGTGCTGGTTTGTACAAACAGGGGCAGAACTCTACCAGAACTCGTCTCTTTAGTCTTGGCTTTTGCGTAAACACAGGAATTTATGACTACTTATCTCGATTACAACGCCACAACCCCCGTGCTACCAGAAGTCGCTGATCTTGTTTATAAAATGATGGTTAGTGAGTTTGGTAATGCGGGTAGCCGCACACATGAGTTTGGATTGTCGGCTAAGCGAGCTGTAGAAAAAGCAAGGGAGCAAGTTGCTCATGTTGTCAGTGCTGTAAAAACAGAAGTTATATTTACTAGTGGTGCAACAGAGAGTAACAACATTGCTATTTTAGGCTTACGTGAGCATGCCGTGGCTACGGGTAAAAAACACATTATTACCACTAAAATTGAGCATAAAGCTGTACTAGAACCCGTTCAGTTTTTAGAAAGCCAAGGCTTTGACGTAACTTACTTAAATGTTGGGTCTAATGGTTTAATCGATTTGGAAGAGTTTAAATCACAGCTTAGAGATGACACGTTGCTTGTTTCAATTATGCATGTCAACAATGAAACAGGTGCAATACAACCAATCAGCGATGTGTGTGCAGCGCTTGCTTCCCATGATGCGTATTTTCATGTAGATGCTGCCCAAAGCTTTGGTAAGTACTCCATCGATCTTAAAAACCCAAGAATTGATTTCATCAGTGCAAGTGGCCACAAACTGTATGCACCTAAGGGCATAGGGTCCTTGGTGATACGACGTCGTGGGTTTATAAAACCACCCTTAATGCCTATTTTTTTTGGTGGAGGTCAAGAGAAGGGGCTTCGCCCAGGAACCTTAGCTGTTCCTTTAATTGCAGGATTTGGCTATGCATGTGAGTTAGCAAGCAAAAATAGTCAAGAATGGTGTGAGCACGCTGCGGCACTAAAACAAAATTTAGTCGTTGCTCTTCAAATATTAGGCGCTCAAATAAATGGAGAAAATACTTCGCCATTTGTGCTTAATTTTTCAATTCCAGGGGTTAATTCGGAAGCCGCCATTGTGATGCTAAAAAGCATTGTTGCCATATCAAATGGCTCTGCTTGTACATCAAGTAGCTACACTCCCTCGCATGTATTAAGCGCTATGGGCCTGAGTCCAGAACGAATTGCAGGTGCAATGCGAATGTCGTGGAGCCACCAAACAAAAACGCTTCCTATTGATGAAATATGTAATGCTTTAAAGGCACTTTTATGAAGATTTGCTTAGCGCCGCATTTTTGCATCCAGCTCTTCCACCTTGGTGCGTGCCCATGGGGTGCGGCGCAGGAATTTTAGGCTGGATTTGATGGATGGGTCTTTTTCAAAACATTGAATTGGGATGCGGCGGGCTAGTTCTGGCCAGCCGAAATGCTCGACTAAATCGGTGAGGATTTTTTCCAGCGTGATGCCGTGCTGGGGATTATTTATTTGGGTCATGGTGGTACTTTTTATAAATGGGCTGGATCAGCCTTTTACCTGTAGCAAGGGAATGCTAAAAATCGCATTCAGCTCGACAGGGTTATTGATTAAATCTTGCAGGGTGTAGCGATCAAGCACACTGAAAAATGCTTGCATGGCCTCGTTTAATACGCCTTTTAAGCGGCATACCGCGCCGATGCTACAGGTGGAATGCTCACGATCAAAGCATTCTACAACGGGGCTATCTGCCTCGCTTAGGCGCACCAAAGCGCCAACGCTAATCTGATCCGCAGGCCGAGATAAGCGCATGCCGCCGCCTTTGCCTCGGGTGGTTTCTAAAAAACCATTGCGGGCTAGAAAGCTCATGACTTTCATCAGATGATTGTCAGAAACGCCATAGGCTGAGGCAATCTCCCCACGCGTCACAATGCCATCATTCTGCACGCCAACGTAAATTAAAGTACGCAAGCAATAATCAGTAAAAACATTCAAGCGCATCGGGGTTGTCCGGACTTTATAATAAGCATTTATAGTACATCTTTAGCGTAGATAAAAATATGGCATTTAATGCCGGTGTGTTTTTTGGGGGGGGAATTGCTGTTAATGCGTGGTCTTGCTTTATTTATGGAGCTTCGGGCAGATGTTCCCTGATGATTTGTTCAATTATTTGCACTTCGGGTAAATTCATCTTGCGTGCTGTTTCCAAGGCTTGTACTAACAGCGCTCCGGCCTTCTCTCCGCAATGGCCATCTCTCTGGATTAAAATAATTGCCATATTGGTTTTGTTTATTATGGCTCTTTGCATATCGCTGAGTTGTTCGTAAATAGGGAGTGCTTCTTTTTCAAGTATATGCAGGGCCTTGTCAAGCTGACCGCGATCTTGAAAAATATCTGCTATCTGTCCTAGCGTATTGGCGTATGAGTGCATATCGCTTAGCCGTTCAAAGGTTGGTAGGACTTCTTTCTCAAGAATATCTAGGGCTTTATCTAGCTGACCACGTGCCTGCCAAATATTGGCGATCTTGCTTAGGGTAATGGCGCATGAACGCACATCACCTAGTTGCTTATAAACAGGCAGTTCTTTTTGTTCACGAAGATGCAGGGCCTCATCAAGTTGACCACGCACTTGAAAAATGTCTGCAATCTGTCCTAGCGTAACGGCGCGAGCATGCACATCGCCCAGTTGCTCATAAACAGGAAGTACTTTTTTTTCGCGGATAAGCAGGGCTTCATCAAGTTGGCCCCGTTTTTGAAAAATATTGGCAATCTGTCCTAGCGTAGCAGCGTATGAACGCGCATCGCCCAGTTGTTCATATATTGGGAGTACTTCTTGCTCTCGGATACGCAGGGCTTCATCAAGCTGGTTACGAGCTTGTAAAATATCGGAAATTCTGCCGAGCGCCATGGCGCGTGAACGCATATCGCCTAACTGTTCATAAACAGGGAGTACTTCTTTCTGGTGAATGGACAGGGCTTTATCAAGGTGACCGCGTATTTGTAGAATATCGGCAACCTTGCTTAGTGTAATAGCGTGTAAACGCACCTCCCCGAGTTTCTTATAAAGAGGGAGTTCTTCATTTTCGTAAATATGCAGTGCCTCATCGAGCTGACCACGCTTCTGTAAGATATCGGCAATCTTACCGAGTGTAATGGCTCGTGAACGTTCGTCGTCGAGTCCTTCATAAAAGGGAAGTTCTTTCTTTTCTCGGATATGCAATGCTTCATCAAGCTGTCCCAAATCCTCTAATAAAATAGCTAGTTCATTCCACAGTTGACCTCGCATGGCTATGGGCGGAGCAGGATCACTTGCCAGCCAAGCACGAAGTTGCCCAATGCGCCGTGCACGATCAAGTTGGCTTTGATTGGAAAACCCAATATCTCGCTGTGGGGCTGCTCGGGTTGTTGCATTTGTGGTCTCTTCAAACCCATATACCCCACTTCGCCAAGCCCACAGATCAATCGCATAGTTTGCGCAATCTCTGGTTTGCTGGGGCGTTAGCCAGAAAACCAGCTTTACTTGGCATTCATGCGCCAGCGTATCGCGGCGTAAATTCAGCTCGGCCCAGCGTGCCGGAGTAAACCAAGCGCTGCCACCGAGGATGTGGATTACGCCAGCGGTATGGCGTAGTTCGATGAGGTGTGTTTCAAGCTCTGGAATGCCCATGATGCTTTCATCGAGCATCAAGCTGGCTGACGCAAGCTGGTTTTGTTGCAGTACTGATGTCAGTTGTGCGATCAGCACATCGGTATAGGGCTGGCTGTAGATTTCTGTCAGTACAAACTGGAAGGCACTGCCGTGTACCAGCGTAATACACAGCCGCTGAAATTCGTCGAAATGCTCGGGTTGGATGCTGCTGGCGGCAAGCAGGCGTTGGCGATCGAAGCCAAAGAGATCTTGCATTATGTGGTGCTGGCGTTGATATAGCCATCCAACCCGCGAATCACAGGGTGGCTGCGTCGCCAGCTGCCATCGTTGTATTCCAGTAATGCCAAATTGTAGAGCAGGCGCTTGATGGCGTCGTCATTGCCGCTGTGTGTGGTCGTGCCTGTATCCATACTTTTTAGCAGAGGGTAATCGGCGGGTTCTAGGAAACGGCGGTATTCCGAAGCGAGTTGTTTGATTGCTCGCGTGACGACGGCGCTGTCGATCAGATTCGTTTCTGCGTATTCGCAGGATAGCTTGAGTAGGCGTAGCAGCTCACGCGGATGGCCACCGCTGTGCTCGATTAGCGTGTTGATTTCGGTTTCACTGGCAAATAGGCGGTGGTCAGCGCGTTTTAGCAGCAAATTTCTGAGCGCCAACCAGCCCGCCTCGCAACGAACGCCGCTGGGTTCAAATAGCTTAATCATGGGCAGAATTAAATCTGCATCAAGTTTGCCACTGACTACATTGCTGTCGTATTTAAGATGGATCGGTGCGGTGTAGATGACGAGGGCGTTGATGGCGAGTAGTTGCTCGGCATCTTGCACAAAGAACTGCTTGGTGGCTTCGCTACGCAGTTTATCGGTGCCATCGAGCAGAAACAGCACGCGCTCGGCTCGCCCAGCAGAAATGAGAGCGGCTTCCGCTGAGGCCAGTACGGCATTGAATGCATCAGCTAAGCGGCCAAAGGTATTGCGAATTTCCTTACGCAGTTCTGTTTTGGTGGTGGAGCCTGTTTTAAATGCACTGGTGACTTGGGCGAATAATTTGATAAACCCCGGTAAGCCGCCACCTGCCTCTAGGCCTGTTCTGATTTCTGCGCTGTATTCACGCGAAGTTGTATCGCTTTGAACAACAATGCCAAACCAGTCTCGCAGTGGTTGTAATGCTTGATCGTTAAAAGGAATTGCTGCTTGCTGCAAGCCAGTGAGCAACATTTCAGCCATAGCCATGAGCGTGTCTGGAAATTCGAGATTATTCCGATCAAGCTTGCTGTTGACATCTACATCGATGACTAAAAACTTGTTGGAATCGTGAAGTTTTTTTGCATAGTGGCGCAGCTCGGTGCTTTTGCCGCTGCCAACATGGCCAAAAAACAAGATGTGCTTTTGCATTGGTGGGAAGAAAAACTGGGAGGATGCTGGGTCCCAGCCTAGTTTTGATGCCAATCGGATAAAGGTTTTCTCGCTGCCTCGCGCCGTTTGCGTCTCCACATAACGTGGATCGTCCGCAGTTAGCCCTTCTTCAAAGTCGATTTTTTGTAAAACTTGTAATCGGTGTGTCGGCGGCGCATAGGTCATGGTCTTACTCAGGGCAAACAGATTGCCGTAATTGTCAGTGATTAGTTGCTTTGGTTCAAGCCGTATCACGGCTATGCCATGCCCTCAGTACATTTATCTGGCAAGGTAGTAAGGCGCTATGATTTTTTTGTGTAAGCAAGGGCAATCGTGTTGTCTGCCTTCTCTTAGCTACGTTGATGCAAGCTTGCAGGGATCCACACCGAATCCACCACTTCGCCTTGCATGAGTTTTAAGACTCTTGCAAGGCTTTCGCTTGCGAGTAGTTGGCTGTCTTGCACCACGGATTGAATGCCCCAAGGCAGGCAGTTGAGTAGATTGTGATCGTCAAAGGTCATTAAATGCTTGGGCAGGCCGTTTTGCTTTTCGTTGATATAAGCAAGTGCGCCTTCTAGCAGGGTGAGCGAGCCGGTAAATAGGCTGTCAGGATAGTGGCCAAGGCGCTCATAGCATTCTGCCATCATGCTGTAACCCGATGGGCGCAGGTAATCTCTTTGCCAGACCCAGTGTTCCTGTTCTGTCACACCGCTTAATTCTAAGCCTTTGCGATAGCCAGCTAGTCGGTCTTGGCTGGGGGATAAGTCGGCTTGGCCGCCAAAATAAACCACCTCTTTACTGCCACCCGCGATGGTTTTTACCACTAAGGAGGTGACGGCATCGATGGCGTCGGTGACGACAAAGGGAATTGGGCAGTCTTTGATGTGGCGATCGACAAAGACCAGCGGTAGGCGCAAAGACCATTTTAAATATTGCGTGGCATCGCTGCTGCAAGGCACCACAATCAGGCCGTCTACTTGGCGGGTGAGCAGGTGCTCGATGCCTGCGGTTTCCATCGTAGCTTGCTCATTACTACTCATGACCAGCAGCTGATAGCCCGCCTCGCGGCATAATGGCTCTAAAGCTTGCGCGAGGCTGGCGTGGGCAAAGTTACTTAGCTCGGGTACGAGCAAACCTAAAGTGCCACTTTTGCGGGAGCGCAGCGTTTTGGCCGACTGCGAGGGCTGAAAATGGTGCTCGCGGGCAATTGCCAGCACGCGTTCCTTGGTGGCTTCCGCGATGCGATATTCTGCCGAGCGCCCGTTAAGGACGAGGCTGGCCGTTGTTTTGGATACATTGGCCAAGCGGGCAATGTCATCCATCGTTAGGCGTATAAATTGGCTCACAATGACTCAGTTTCTAATACACATTCAAGTCGCAAGGTTACCGAAAAAACAGCGGTTTGGATTGCGTATTTGTCTATTAGGGAAAAATAAAAGGGGGAGTACCTACTTGCCAGACTACAAATTTCTGCATCACGCTTTGATAGTCGCTGCTATTACAGAAAAAACTCAGCCACTGCTTTAGCTTAGGATAGGGGGCAGCGTCAAACCATTCTGGATCAACGCCAGCAAATTGGCGAATAAACGGAAATATCGCAATATCTGCCAAGCATATTTGATGCAGCAATAAAAAAGAGTTTTGCGCTAAACGCGTTTCTAAATCACGTAAAAATAACTCACCCTGTGCTCGGTAATATTCTTTGGGATGAGCAGGATAGCGGTCTGCGTATTTATATTGATCAAGATGGGTTTTAAATTGCTGATCGTTATGATCAATCAATAGGGCAATTTGTGTACTTAGCTCGCTGTCTTGCTGGCAAAGCCATTGCTGAGGGTCATTTTGCTCTAATGCCCATTGCATAATTTCTCGGCTTTGTTCTATTACTTGGCCATTATTTAATATCAATACCGGTACTGTACCCTTGGGCGAGGCGAGTAATAATTCTGCTGGTTTATTACGCAGCACAATTTCACGCAATTGCACTTGGATGCCAGAATATTGAATCGCCATTCTGGCGCGCATGGCATAAGGGCAACGGCGAAAGGAATAAAGGATAGGCAGCATGATTAATTTATATTGATAGATAGCAGGATGATACGCGGTGTTAGGGCAAATAAAGTAGAAGACGATGATTCGTCTTCATCCCTTAGCTTGCAGGAATTGTTATTTACTAGCGCTGCAGATGTATTGGGTGGCCCTTGCCATGTGATGTTCTTGTGAATAGCTCATCGGCATTTACGCCATTTTAGTTGCAGGCTCTCCGTTTGGTGTTAAAGAGCCATTCACTTTAATGATGTATTCAGTGTGGCCCTTATTCCGCCTTGTTTTCTTGGATTTTCCCCACGTTCACAAATTTTACTCGGCGATTAGCTGCTGCATAAGGCTCATTCGGCAGGAGTAATTCGCTTGCGCCTTTGCCCACCACCAGTAAGCGCATTTGTTCAACATGGCGTGGCCCGCTGAGATAATCGCGCACCGCTGCAGCCCGTTTTTCTGAGAGCGCTTGATTGGTTTCGCTGCTGCCTTTGCCATCGGTGTGGCCTTCAATTAAAAATTGATAAGCTTGTAATTTTGGGTGATTGAGCGCTCTGGCGATGGTGTCGAGCGTTCTGCGGCTGTCGGGGGTGAGCCGGCTGGAGCCGTATTCAAACACGATGGGAATAGAAATACTGGGGTTGGGGGACGGAGGCGTTGTGGTGCTGGGCTGGCCTTCTTCTTCGATAACGATATTGCGTGTTACCGTTTTACTTGGCAGCAAGGATTCAACCATTTGCTCGCTGCTCTCCGCCGCATTGCTGTTGCTGATTAAAACGATTAGCAGCAGGGGCATCAGTAAGATTTGGGTATTCATGATGTTACTCCGCAGTGATATCGAGCAAGGCCGCACCATAGGATGAAGTGCATCCGGTCCTTGTATCGCATTTTTGCTTGGGGGATAGCGCTTGCATGGCGCTTTGTAAATCATATTGGCCACTCGCCGAGCCGTTAAAAATCGAAAATGGGCCGATTTTTTGATAGCTTAATCGGGAAAAATCACGAGGCGCATCGCTGACGATCACTAAGAGGCGATTACTGCCTGCAGGCTCAGCCAGCCTCATTTTCCAGCCCTTGCTGGGTAGGGGGAGTGCAGATGATTTATTGATAAAATTATTCGTCGCCAGCTGATTGGGATAGAGCATGTCAAACGTTTTATTGTCTGAGCCCACCATCAGCACATATACATAGCCCGAATGGCTGCTTTGGATTTCAAAGCTGAGCGCGTCGCCAAGGCGGTAGTTGCCTTCTTTGCTGGTTTTGAGCTTTACAACCCGCCGCTCATCTCGGCTTTGGTAAAGATCATTTAAAGTGGCTTGTAAATTGATCACGCTGGGCGCTTGAGTGGCCAGTGAGGCGACAACAATGGGCTTTTGCTCGGTGCTTGCAGCGGCTTGATGTGGGATCGCAGCGGCGCTAGGCGCTACGGCAATCAGCTGAAATACCGATTCGCGTTTGCCTCTTACCGTGATATTGCTGGCTTTAAAATCACTGGTGCCAGCGAGCCGATCTTCTAGTTTTTTTTGCGCACATTGCTGAATTTCGGCGACAGAGAGCGCACCGCTGCGATCTAAATCTGGCGCTGATTTTAGGCACTGCCGCCAAGCTACAGTTACCATGCCGCCGCTGTTTTCTTCATCAAATGAAATCTCATTTTCACGCGATGCGGTGATATAGACATGATTCACGCTGCCTGAATCAGGCTGGTTTTCATCGATGGCGCGGGTGAGCACATTCACGGGTTTTTCGCACACAGCGAGGCCCTTGTTGCTTATTTCTCGACCGCCCCAAAATTTGGCTGTGATTTTGGGCTCATCGATGGATCGAGTCACCACATTATTGAAAATCCCCCCTGAAAAGCAGGCATCCACAAAGGTGAGCAGTTGCGAGGTTTTGCCCTCTATTTTTTGATAAAACTGCTGTAACTCGCTATCTAGCAAAATCTTGCCATCCACACTGACTAAGCCCACGGCGCAGCGCGCGCCGCCTTGCACAACCTGCTGACCACCGTGGCCAGAGTAATAAAAGAACACTTGATCGCCTTCATTTACGCCATTCGCAAATTGCTCGAGCGCATTGCGCATGCCTTTTAAATCAAGCTGAGCGTCTTTATAAAGCACGATATTTTTATCATCTACGCCCATGGCATTGGCGAGTTGGCGGGCGTTTTCGGCGTCATAACGCACACCGCGCAGTGTGCCAATATGTTTTGGGTATTCTGAAACAGTAAAAATCAGCGCTTTTTTATCTGCCCACACATTGCCTTGTAAGCCTAGCAGCAGGCCGAGGATGAGCCATTTGTTCATTTCAATACTCCTTTGATTCGTTCCGTGATCGGAAAATCTGGGATGCCAAATGGAATAATAGTGAAGGGCGTTTGTTCACCCTTAGTCAGCTGAGGTACTTCGGAAGCTAAGTAAAAATCCAGCCCTTTTTGCGTGACCCAGCCGGTCTTACGAAAATCGGCGTCTCCATTGATGCCCTGCACTAAAATCTTGGTAAATGCGCCATTTCCCCAGTCGCGATTTTCCTGTGAGAGCTGCTTGCCGGTGCTAGATGAAAACACCACCACGCCGTTTTCATCCGAAGATAAATCGTTCACGATCTGGCCAATATCATGGCTAAAGCGCCGCCCACCCAACGCATTCCCTGCGTGGCAGGTGTCGATAAAGAAAATACGCTGCCCCTTGGTTTGGGCAATAAATTCGGTGAATTGCTCGTTGGCGACACCGGTTTCGTCTAGGCGCTTGGTGTCTACATCGTGCGGCAAAAAGAAATAGCGCCGGTCTTTACGTGTGACACCGTGCCCAGCCAGAAAAAGAATGGCGGTGTCTTTATCACCCACATTGCTTTGTAGCCATTTCAGCCCCTCTAATATTTTGCTGCGTGTGGCCTTGCTATCGGTGAGCAATAAAGTCGCCACTTCACTGTATAAGCCCCCCTTGCGTTGCGACTCCATGCTACGAGTAAAGTCGCTGGCGTCTTTTTCTGCCAAGCCTAAATCGTAGTCTGGATTAGCATATTTACTCACCCCCACGGCCAGTACAAAGAGTTTGGGCTTGCTGGGTTTGGGCGGCTTTAAGACGATGGGAGCAGGAGGAATCGCAGCAATTTTGGTGGGCGCTGGGGGCGCAGCGGCTACTTTATTGGGCAGCGTGGCGACCTTGCTCGGCACAGGGGGAATCATCGGCACAGGGGCGATGACCTTGCTGGGTGTGGGCGTGATGGCTGGCATCACTATTTGGCTCGGCGTGGGAATGGGCGTTGTGGGCACCGGCAGTTTGCTGGGTGTGGCGACAGCGGGAGTGGCCGCGCTGACAGGCAGGGGCTGAGGAGGCCGATTAACCCGCAGTAAGGCGACAGGCGAAAAGCCATTTTGGCTGCCCGAAACAATGGTGACGCTGGCGGCTTGCGCAGGCAGGGGAAAGCTAATTCGCATAGGCTGGCCATTGGCAAGCTTGCTGGCATCGATCTGATTTTTGATATCGGATTCAACACCATTTACTCGCACTTTTAATACCTGTGCTTTGGCATCGATCGGGCTGCGAACCATGACATCGATGGAGAGCTTATCCGCTTCGGTGGTGATTTCTCCTGGGGACATCAATTCCACCACCGGCGGCAAAATTTGGCTGATGGACACAGGGGCGGGCTTGGGCGGGCTAAGCTGCTCGGCCAGAATGGCGTTATTGGCGGCTTTTACGGCAAGCTCGATATCCCAGCCATTGAGATATTCATCGATCACATCGGGGCGGTGGTAAGTTTTACGAAATTTCCCCACAGGGAAGAAATCGGGCTGGCTGTCTGGCCCACGGTTGATTTGCCAACCTAGTAGCTGATCGCTGCCGGGGCTGGCGTCGTAATAGCCCTGAGGCGTCCACATCACCCAGCGTATGCCATCGGGGTGCAAAAAGAGCGAGAGCAAAAGCGCGCCGTTGTCCGCCTTATACCAGCGTAATGTGCCATCGCTATGCGCAGAGACAAAACGCTTGGCGTCGCTAGTGGGCACTAAGGCGCGCGCTTCGCCACCGCTGGGAATTTGCCAGCTTACTTTGCCACTGGCGTCTAGCCTGCGAATAAAGAAATCAGCGCCAAGCAGGCCGTCTTCCCCTAGCCGCGCCGCGCTGCGGGAGGATTCGCCAGGAGCCAGTGCGATCGATTTACCTGCAAACTCGGGCTGGCGGTGATTCTCCCACTGGCTAAAGCCGCGTGTTGAGCCGCTTTGCAAGCTATTGGGCGCGCGGCCCATTCTAATAATTCGCTCATGCAAATTAAACCAAGCCGTTTGCTCGCCGTATTGGTAAGTCCATTGCACCAGCAAGCCGTCGTTCGCAATTTGTAGATTGTCTGCGCCGCGTAAATCGGCGATGGCAAGTGGCTGTTGGGCGACGCGATCATCTGTGAATACCTGCCCCCAGCGGCCATTAAATCCTGCAAACAACAAGCTGCCATCGGGCAAGGCGCGCAATGCGGTCACGGTATTACTATTGATGACTAAATCTGCGGCGCGGCCGCTGGCAATATCCCAGCGGCGCAGTACGTAATTAGGCTCTTTTCGGTAAGCGCTGCCAGCTGCTGCAAGGCTTTGCCCATTTGTAGACCATGCGACATTGCTGAGTGCGCCAAAGCTGAGATCATTATTTTTAAAGCGCTGCAGCAGGCTGAGTTGGCCTTTGCTGATTTGGCTGCTATCCCAGATATCCACGGGGGCTTGGATATCCACATAGCCCAGAGCCAGCTTTTGCCCATCGGGGGAGAAGGCGACGCTTACGGGTAAATCACCTGCTAAATCACGTGTTTCGGCTAGTTGCTTAAGCTCGCTATTACGCCATTGCCAGACAGAGAGTTTGCGATTGAATTCACTGATTGCCAGCCACCCTTGCGGGGCAAAATCCATACCATAGCAATTGCCTTGCAGCGGCTGATTCGCCAGCACTTTGCCTAGGCTAGAGATCAGCCACAAAGTAGGTGTGGTTGCTGAGCAGGCCGCTAATGTTTGCCCATCAGGGGCGTAGCGTAATTGCTTGATTTCGCCAGGGCCTAGTAGCGTGGTACGGATGAGGCGGGTGCTGGCGCGATCAAAAAACCACACTCGCATCGGGCCATTTGCCACACCGGTATCCCCAGCTATGGCCACGGTTTTACCATCAGGGCTGATGGTTAGAGCGTATAACCGGCCTTCAAAGCCCGTGCCTACAGGCACGCGCAATACGCCAACGGGGTTGCCGGCAGGCAGCTGCCAAATACGGGCGGTTTTATCATCACCCGCAGTGAGTAGCCATTGCTCGGTGGCATCAAGGGCCATGCGGCGAATCGGGGCGTGGTGCTGGGGCGTATCTAAACGCAGTACCGGCGCATTTTCACCCCATGCCCATGCTGAAATAAGGGCGAGAAGAATAAAGCGTTTCATGCTGCACTTCTGCCTTTGATGTCGTGAAAAATAACTCCTCTCACTATAGAAGTGCTTAAAATGTGGCGGGTAACTTATATGTGGTGCTTGGCGATGAAAAGGCGGGCTAGCTGCTGTTAAAAGCAGGAAGGGAGTCTTGTTGATATTTTGCAGGCAGCATTATTTATCAGGCCATGCCGATGAGGACATGGCCTTTATTGCGTTTGCGGGTGTGTTTATTTTTTATGAAAAATGACTTTATCAATCACCATTTTATTTTTGTCGTCATATTTTAAAATGACTTCGGCATTGTAGAGACTGGCCGCATTAAATTGCGCCTCTCCACTGACTTCTTGCACCATTTTATTAGCTGACCATAGCGAGGTAATTAAACTAATAATGAGCAATGGGTTTTTGCCAGAAATAGTTGAATTAGATTTAGGCACGGTAATATCGACTCTTCCGCCATTGGCCTCTACTGCAGCCATCCATTTCTGCAGTCGTTCAGGCAGCGCATTGGGCGTGATTTGCTCATAAAATGCGACTTGAATTTTAGGTAGGGGGGCGGTTAAAGAGCTAATTAAATCTCGATCAAAGCCTTTGTAATCTACGAATTTTATATCTGCTTGTGGCGTAGCGGCCGTTTCGCGTGGGCCCGATGCGCAGGCGGCAAGTAAAAGAATAAAAGCACTTAATATGAGTCGTAACATAACAACCCCCTATTTGAATATTCGATACAAACAATACTAGCAGCTGAATTATTCCTTGCTCGTTTGTGCGTTGCTCCTAAGTAAATGTTTTAGTTTTAGCAGCTTTTGTAAGGTTTAACCCCGCTAATGGCCGGCATGCAGAGTGTGCTTTCTTTGCGCACAGTCAAATGATCAGGGCTATCTAGAATGCTGCATTGGGGATAAGCTGATGATTCCTGAAACTGTAATGAAAGGAATTTGTGAAATGGAATCATTTAATATTGGGGAGAGAGTATTCCACGCCGCTGACAAGGGTAGAACCATCAAGACTGCTTATACGATTGAGGGCTTTCCAGGCAGCTCTGATGAGCTAGAAAACCCAGTTCTTTGCAAATTTCATGTTGGGCAGCATCAGTTTTTGGCTATATTTCAGGCGCTTGATTTATCGCATCGATAGTTGAGACATAAGAGCATAAAGCCACCTTAGAGGTGGCTTTTTGTATAAAGAGGCGGGTATTTTGAGTGGTTTAGGAGAGGAGGGCTCTGCTTTAGGGATTAAAACCATAAAGCTTCTCCATATTTAGTCTGCATGCAGCGTCTTTTGATAAATAATTTTAAGTACAATATGATTTAACGTGGGATTTAATATGCTGGCTTCGATTCTCTGCCAGAAATAGAGTAAGCAGCGTCGCTAGGCAAAAAAATAGATTGATTGAATAAAAGGAATACACCACATTATGCAAATTGTAACTTGGAACGTGAATAGTCTTAAAGTGCGTCTGCCTCAGGTATTAGAATGGCTGGCTGCAAACCCCGATGTCACGGCGCTCTGCTTGCAAGAAACTAAAATGGAAGACGTTAATTTCCCTCATGCAGAGATTGAAGCAGCTGGGTTTCATGTGGTGTTTGCTGGGCAAAAAACCTATAACGGTGTGGCCATTATTGCGCGGGAAGCTTTAAGCGATGTAGTGGTGAATATTCCTGGCTTTGTTGATCATCAGGTTCGATTAATTGCGGCAACAATCAAAGGCGTGCGCCTTGTTTGCGCTTATATTCCCAATGGGCAGGCATTAGATTCAGAAAAATACCCATATAAATTATCTTGGCTTCTTGCAATGACAGCGTGGTTGAAAACAGAAATGGCCGCGCATTCTAAATTAGCCTTGTTGGGTGATTATAATATTGCTCCTCATGATATTGATGTGCATGATCCGGCTAAATGGGTGGGGCAAGTTTTAGTTTCAGCGCCAGAGCGTGATGCATTTCAAGCTTTATTAGATTTAGGCTTAACGGACGCCTATCGCTTATTTGATCAGCCAGAGAAGTCGTTTTCTTGGTGGGATTATCGTGGTTTTGGTTTTAGAAAAAATGCCGGTATGCGAATTGATCATATTTTATTGTCACAAGAATTAGTGCCTTTATGCAGTGCATGCGTGATTGATCGTGAGCCTAGAAAAAATGAGCGCCCCTCTGATCACACGCCGGTGATTGCCAGCTTGGCTATTTAAGGCCCTATTTAATAGCGCGAAAACTTAGCCGCTCGCCCTGATGTTCAACAAGGGTGATCCGAATACAACCGTCTTGCTCTAAAGAGAATCAGTATGGATAAAGTTAAATTATTATTAGGCAGCAGCTTATTTTGTGATTTAAGTAATGCGGATCTCGCTGAATTAGCCACTCATACCGAGCTACGCAGCTTGCGTGCCAAGCAAATGGTTGTATTGCAAGGAACCCCTGGTAATGAAATGTATGCCGTTTTGCATGGGCGTTTAAAAGTGATTAGAAGTAGCGCCGAGGGTAAGGAAGCGACCATTAGTATTTTGGAAGCGGGGGAAATGTTTGGTGAGATTGCCATGCTGGATGGTGGTTTACGTACCGCTTCGGTAGAAACTTTAGAGCCTTGTGAGTTGTTGGTGTTGCGGCGGGAAAACGTGATGCAGTATCTGGACCGCCATCCGCAGGTGATGCATCAAATGATTGCGGCGCTTTGTCAGCGTCTGCGTAGTGTCGATGATTTCCTACAAGACGCGATGTTTCTTAATTTGCCCCAGCGCCTTGGGAAAACGCTGAGGCAGCTTGCTCATCAGCATGGGATAAAAGATGACGAGGGGGTGACGATTGATTTGAAGCTTACCCAGCAAGAATTAGCCAATATGGTGGGCTCTAGCCGTGAAAGTGTGAATAAGCAGCTGAGTGTATGGATGGAACACGGCTGGCTGCATATGGAGCAAGGCGTGATTCGCCTATTAGATGCAGATAAATTGCCTAAGTAGTGTGAGCTAGCAGCCTTGCCTTGCAGGCTGCTAGATTGCCCGTTTTATTTCTCTGCCAGTGTGGTGTTACTAGTGGCGTATGCGTAGTAATTTTTCCATGCGCCATAAACTAAATTAGGGTATTCAGCGCGGCCTAAGCTGCCGTTATAACGGCCTAAAGCTCTAAAATAATCGCCGTTTTCTATATCTAAATAGTGGCGCAAAATGGTGCAGCCATAGCGCAAATTAGTATTGATATCGAATAAATTATGCGTGCTGCTGCCAATCGATCTTTGCCAAAACGGCATGACCTGCATTAAGCCCCTTGCGCCTACCACCGATAATGCATAGCGGTTAAAACCACTTTCTACATGCACCAGCCCTAAGACTAATTGTGGATCTAAGCCGGCGCGGCTGGCTTCATAGTGAATGGTGGTCAGGAGGGTACGGCGGACAAACTCATCAGGAATACGCTTAGCTAAGCGGGCTGACATGGCAGCAAGCCAAGCTTCTCCTTCCGCTGACGTAGCAAAGACCAATCTGGGTGATTGCCCATCATTGATCGATCTTTGCATCGAGGTTTGCACATTAGAGGAAAGCTGTTCTTCTTTTTGCGCACCAGCAAAGGCCGCGCTGCAAAAAACCAAGCTCATTACAACAAAGGAGTACTTCAACATGGTGTTTATTTCTGAATAATCAGCTTGGAATGTAGCTTTATCGTTTGGATTGGTCAACATTAGCGTTGATCAATTTAATGGCTAGGGGTTTGCCATTGTCGATAAGGGCCAATAAGCGATCGATATTAGGGTGCTTGCCAGGAAATGCTTTGGCGTCTGCGCTGTGCTCCGCATAAAGGCGCACCCCTTTGGCGGCGGCGACTGCATTGATAGCACCAAATTCTTGATAAAGCGCGTGATAAACCCGAACGCTCCCTGCTTGGCCGGGTTTATTTTCAATAACGGCGATCACCGTTTCACCATCGAGTAGCTCGAGTGCGGATAAATGATCAATAGTCGGCAGGCTGGCAAGTACATCGGCAAAAAGCATGGGGAATCCTGTGTTGAGGGCTGGGCTGGAATGGTGCTGAATAAAATAAGGGTGACTTGCAACGTCGTGCCTACGCAGAGAGTAGCACAGGCGAGTGGGCATAAAAACTTGCCTTAGAGATCTCGATTTCAGTCAATAACATATATTGCATCGTTTGTAGGGCGGGAAACCCGCCAGATTTTGGCATGAAATGCTATGGAAAACGGCGGGTGAAACCCCATACGCGCTAACCAAATGTTTTTGCATTAGCAAACATCGAAAAAACACGATGCCCACACTCTCGACATGGGGCTTAAGTCCCCCCTGAAGCACGCCGAAGCGAGGAACAAGCGGGGTGGAGTCGTCGTCAATTCGTGTTTGAGCGAAGCGAGTTGAATTGACGCCACCTCGATTGTCCGCAGTGAGGGGCCTTCGTGCTGTTTGGGGCGGCCTTCTTTGGCTTCGTTTCTTGGCCGTTCAAGAAAGGAAGGCCCCTGCGGTGGCCAACCGCTCCAAAATCAACGTGCCGAAGGCACTAAAAAGATCTTTTTGACTTTGGTTAGCGCCTATGGGGTTTCACCCGCCCTACGATGATCCAATGATGACAAATGACTGATTAGACTCAGATCGACAATTCGTCAAACGACGCGTCATTGGGTCCTAGCTTTTGCGGGTGTCGCCAGCTGATATCACGCAAGCTGTGTTGCACTAATGAATCGACACCCAATAACTTGGCAAAAATGGCCATGCGGATGGGCACGCCATTGTCGGTTTGGCGGAAAATCGCCAACCTTGGGTCTTGGTTTAAATCGGTAGAGAGATCGTTTGCTCCAGCACGACTGTCTCGTGGCAGTGGGTGCATGACAATCACGTCAGGTTTGCAGAAGGTATCGACTGCGCGCAAATTAATCTGGAAATTTTCGCCGTAGCCTTCCATCACTTCGCCCTGCATGCGCTCTTTTTGTACTCGGGTTGCATAGATCACATCGGCCCCTGCTAGGCCGGTGGCCAGATGATCGGTGCACTCAATCACATTTCCGTTGCGGCTGGCTGCATCCAAGATGCTGGCGGGCATTTCTAGGCCGTTAGGTGCGAGCAGGGTGATTTTTAAGCCCTTGTATAAGCCCAGTAATTTGGCTAATGAATGTGCGGCGCGGCCATGTTTTAGATCGCCCACCAGTGCAATATGGCTGCCATCAATTAGCTTATTTAGGCGGGAAAACTCGCGCTCCATCGTGTAAAGATCGAGTAGCGCTTGGGTGGGGTGCTCGCCAGGGCCGTCGCCGCCATTAATGATGGGGATATTACTGGCTTGGGCGAATTCGGCCACTGCGCCTTGCTCTGGGTGGCGCACTACAATCGCATCAGCGTAGCCACTGACAACACGGCTGGTGTCGTAGATCGACTCACCCTTGGCCATTGATGAAAAAGTAAAGCCGGTGGTATCACAAACCGAGCCGCCAAGGCGGCAAAAAGCCGCGCCAAAGCTGATGCGGGTGCGGGTACTTGCTTCAAAAAATAGATTGGCGAGTACGGCCCCTTCGAGTACGCGGCAAGTTTTTTGGCGACGTGCGACGGGCTGCATCATATCTGCAACACGAAAGAGTTCTTCTACGGAATCGCGATTGAATTGTTCAACAGATAAAAGATGAGGAGCCCAATGTGCTTTGGCTGAATCTATACTTTGTGTCGATTTTTGATTGGATTCTTGGCTAAGGATTTCTGCCAGAAAGCGCTCAACAATGGTGGGCATACTACGGTGTTCATTTGAATCATCAGGCAGCAGCCAGCTGTCTAAGGCACGTCGACTTACCCCTAATCGCTCTGTGATGGCATCGCGGGTGAGGTTGAGTGATCGCATGGCATCGCGAAGAATACTTTGTTGGGCGTATTGCATGATGGTACCTTATCTACACATTGTGTGGATGTTGCGCCATTTTTAGAATATTAACAATACACTTTGTGTGGTTTTTGGACGAAAAATTGAATTCCTTACGCCCCAAGCGCGTCGCTGCCCCAAACGTCTTCCATTGGCACTAGGCCAGCAACACGTTGGCTTTCGATAACGCCAATAATACTGAAGTCGATATCCTCGCTATTTCTTTCAATAATATTAAGCAAGGGCTGCCATTGTTTATTAAAAAGTGCTGCAACAATGGGGGTCTGCTCGCTCTGGCCCGGGCGTTTCACAATGCCTATTTCACCGTTAAGTAGCTGGACCACTGCGCCGGGTGGGTAGAGCCCCATAGTTTGGGTAAAGAGTCGGCCCAGCTTTAGATCGATGCTATTGACTGAGCCATTGAGTGAGGTGAGTAAGGCCAAATCAGAGAGCTGCCCACGCCGCCAAGCATTGCGGGTGAGCATGGCGCAGTATCGATCGGCAATGCCAATTAGCCTTGCTTCAAAGTGAATCGCGTCGCCAGCCAGCTGCTGAGGATAGCCTGTGCCATCGGGGATTTCGTGGTGCTGCAAGACATAATCGAGCCAGAGTGGATCTGTTACACCCAGTTTACGTAAAGCATCGCGGCCTTCAACGGGGTGCACTTGCATCATCAGTCTTTGTTCTGGGCTGAGCGGGCCAGATTGGCTGGAAAGCTTTTCTTGAATGGCATACATGCCGATATTCATGGTGAGTGCGGCTGCAACGACAGAGCGCCGCTCAACGGGGGAGCGGCCAAGATCTCTTAGCGCCAGCTCTACCACGCAAGCCACATTAATCGCATGCCGAATGGCGTAAGTACCATCTTGGCGCAGCATAATCATGCCGATCACCACGTTACGGTTTAAATCGCAAGCGCGGCCAAGGTGATCCACAATGGCGCCGATATGGGCAGGGAATACGCCAGCATAAGTTTCTGATTTGCTTAAAACTCGATCCAGCGCAGCGCGTGATTCAAATACGAATCGAGGAGCCGACGCGGGACGCGATACTTTTTGTCCGCTGGGGCGGGGGGATGTGGCCATGCAAAGCTCCGTATATATCCTTGTCATTTTAGCTGAATAAATAGCAAGGAGAGGGAGTGAGATGATAATTGAATCATGTTTAGTAAAAATTAATATTTAAAGCTGCATTAGAGTTTATTCATTCTAGTCATTTTTACATGACTTGTAATCAAACGTGTTTGAGGCTTGGCAGGCTCTAGATCGGCAGCTTGCTAGACAACGATTAAATAGAATAAGGCTTTAAAGTTAATTTGAAAAACACTGACGCAAAGGCATAGCCTGAAACGGAGCTTAACTGGGTGTGGCTATTGAGCAACTATTATAAAAATGGCCACAACTGTGGCCGTTTTTATAGAGATAGGGGGTAATTGCTTCTCTATCTTTTGTGGGGTAATTATTTAATCAGCTTCATCCATCCACATCAGTTGGATGGCTTCTAATATTTTTTCGCCGCAGTGCTTTGCGTCGTCGTTAAAGTTTTCTAATTCAATGACCCATTGCATCAAATCAGTAAAGCGCACCGTCTTTGGGTCTATGTTTGGAAATTTATCTGCCAGCTCAATGGCAATTTCACGGGAATCAGTCCATTTCATTTTTAAGTCCTTTTCAAAAGAGCCTTGTTTCTTAGTGATTTTCCCGTGCATGGTTCACTGTGTATTTGGGGATTTCTACAACTAAATCGGTATCAGTAACAAGTGACTGACAAGACAGGCGCGATTCAGATTCTAGGCCCCATGCTTTATCCAGCATATCGTCTTCTAGCTCATCAGATGGCGCGAGTGACTTAAAGCCTTCACGGATAATTACGTGGCAGGTAGTGCAGGCACAGGATTTTTCGCAGGCATGTTCGATTTCAATATCGTTGGCAAGCAGCACGTCGCAAATCGATGTACCCGCTTCGGCTTCAAGCACAGCGCCTTCGGGGCAAAGCTGGGGGTGGGGCAGAACTACAATTTGAATCATGATTAATCCTTAGTATTTAGCTCATTACACAAAAACCCACTATTGAACCCTCATACCCTCGAGAAAAAATTTAATGAATTTCTCGGTGTGCTCTGTGTGTTCTGTGTTCTCATCGATCTCTGTGTCTACAGATGTTTAGTTTTTTGAATTTACATCTCAGCAATATTTTGGCCAGCTAGGCCACGCTTTACGGCAGCATCCATGCGTTTGGCTGCAAAGTCACCTGTTGCTTCGTTCAGCTTTTCGGTAGCGGCGTGGATGGCGTTGGCGTCGTTTGTCTGCATACTGGAGCTGAGCTGTTGCAAGCTGGCTTCAATGACTGCCCGCTCATTACTTTTGAGTAAGTCGCCGTCTTGTTCTAGCGCAGCGGTCGTTGCATTTACAATCGCGGTTGCGTCGACCAATGCTTCGGCCAGCTTACGCGCTTGCACATCGGCACTGGCATATTGCATAGAGTCGGTCAGCATGCGGCTGATTTCATCGTCAGCTAGGCCATAAGACGGCTTAACCATAATGCTGGCTTCAACCCCTGATGACAGCTCTCTTGCTGCAACGGACAATAATCCATCTGCATCCACCTGAAAGGTCACACGGATACGCGCAGCGCCCGCCACCATGGGGGGAATGCCGCGCAGCTCAAAGCGTGCCAAGCTGCGGCAATCGCTGACCAGCTCGCGCTCGCCTTGCAATACATGGATGGCCATAGCGGTTTGGCCATCTTTAAAGGTGGTGAATTCTTGCGCTCTGGCGGTAGGAATGGTGCTGTTTCTAGGGATGATTTTTTCGACCAGATTGCCCATGGTTTCCAGCCCTAGCGAGAGCGGAATCACATCCAGCAGCAACCATTCATCTTCCCCTTTATTGCCTGCCAGCACATTGGCCTGAATCGCTGCACCAATGGCAACGACTTTATCCGGGTCTAAATTGGTGAGTGGTTCTTGCTTAAAGAAATCGGCTACTGCATGGCGCACTTGCGGCATGCGGGTAGCGCCGCCGACCATGACGACGCCCTTGATATCACTGACTTGCAGCTTGGCATCGCGTAAGGCTTTGCGTACCGGTGTGATGGTGTTGCTGACCAGTGTGTGGGTGATTTCATGCAGTGTTTCAGTGTTTAGTGCTACATCGACGACCACGCCTTCGCTCAGCACTGCCGTGATACGTGTAGTGGGATGATCAGAAAGCGCTTCTTTCGCTTCGCGGGCACGGGTCAGCAGTACACGGGCATCATGAGCATTCAGTGCAGATAAACCAGCTTCTTGCAAAATCCAGCAGTAAATTCGGTGATCAAAATCATCACCGCCCAGCCTGGAGTCCCCTGATGTGGCACGTACTTCAAATAAGCCACGGGTCAGCTCTAGGATAGATACATCAAAAGTGCCGCCGCCTAAATCGTAAATAACATAAGTGCCTTCGGCTGCATTATCCAGGCCATAGGCAATGGCAGCGGCGGTAGGCTCATTGAGTAAGCGCAGTACATTCAGTCCGGCGATTTGTGCCGCGTCTTTGGTGGCTTGGCGCTGTGCGTCGTCAAAATACGCGGGGACGGTAATCACTGCACCAACCAGCTCGCCGCCCAAGCTTTGCTCGGCGCGGGCTTTAAGGGTGCGCAGGATATCGGCCGAGACTTCGACCGGGCTTTTTACCCCAGCCCGTGTCGATATTTTGAGCATGCCCGGCTCGTCTACAAAGCGGTAAGGCGTGGCTAAATCAGCAATATCATTGATACCACGGCCCATAAAACGCTTTACTGAGCTGATAGTATTGCTTGGATCATCGTTTTGGCGAGCCAGTGCGCTGCTGCCCACGTGAATTACGCCATCCTTGCCGTAGTTCACTACGGACGCCAGCAAGGTGCGGCCTTGCTCATCAGGTAAACAGGCGGCGCTGCCGCTTTTTACCGAGGCAACTAAGGAGTTGGTCGTGCCAAGATCAATGCCTACTGCAAGGCGATGTTGATGTGGCTCGGCAAACATTCCAGGCTCAGAAATTTGTAATAAGGCCATGTTTCATCCGTAAGATAGAGCGAGTGCATGTCAGTAGAGCTTAATACCTCATGGTAAAACCTACCCTTAAACCACGGAGTAAAGGAGAACACGGAGGGGCCACGGAGCAATGCATCATTTAGGATTTTGATTGAAATAAATCCCAATACAGCTTTATCGTCATCCCTGAGTTTTTTATCGGGATCCAGTCGATCGCTAGGATTCCCGTCAAAGGCATGCAGGAATGATGCTATTTCACCGTGGGGAATTAATTATGACCATATCCCTAGGGTTTTCTCCGTGAAACTCTGTGATCCTCTGTGGTTCAAGGTTTGGGTTTTAGCGCTCTACATAATGTGCGACTAAAACAGCAGGGTTTCGATGGCGTCGCCAATTTCCTGCTCTAGTTTTTCCATAAAGCGAAGTTTACGCACGGCAATGGTGGCCGCGCTTAAATCATGCGTTTCGTCCAGCAGGCTGGCAAGGTGTTGCTCCAACGAGCTGGTTTCAGCGGCCAGCTCTCTGCCGATGTTTTCCAGGCTTTCAATATTTTGCGTGGCTTTAGCATCGCCAATTGCCTCACGCCATTCCATTTGATTCATTAAAAAATCAATCGGCATGGCGGTATTGCTTTCTTCCTGCGTGTCGACGCCGGCCAGCTTGAGTAAATAGCGGCCACGGTTGATCGGCGATTTGAGCGTTTGATAGGCTTCATTGACTTGGGTGGCAATCTGCAAGCTCATACGGCGCACAGCATCGTTCTCGCTGGCAAAGCGATCAGGATGATAAGTGGCCAGTAAGCTGCGGTAATTGCTGTCTATGCTGCGCTGATCGAGGGCAAACTGAGCAGGCAAGTCGAAAAGGGCGAAGTGGTTTTGCGTAAAGTCGAAGTTCATGGCGTTTTTTGGCGGGGAAGGGGGAGTTGCTTTAAAACCCAAATCTTAAAACACGGAGTAAAAGGAGGAAAAGGAGTCTCACGGAGAAAATCGTAGACTGGACTTGTTGTCTACGTGGTTTGCTTTTCTCTGTGTAACTCCGTGTTCTCTGTGCCCTCTGTGGTTCAAGGTTTGGGTTTTGCGCATCGCGTGGCGCGTAACTAAACGTTAAAGCTTTCGCCGCAGCCGCACTCGTTTTTAACGTTGGGGTTATTAAATTTAAACCCTTCGTTCAGGCCTTCTTTGGTGAAATCCAGCTCGGTGCCATCCAGATAAGCCAGTGATTTGCTGTCGGTAAAGATTTTTACACCGAAGCTTTCAAAAGCTAAGTCTTCTTCTTTGGCCACATCGACAAATTCGAGCTTATACGCCATGCCAGAACAGCCCGAGGTTTTAACGGCCAAACGCACGCCAAGACCTTTGCCACGCTTTGCTAGAAAGTTGGATATATGGGTTGCTGCACTTTCGCTTAATGTAAGAGCCATTTTTTGCCTCGCAATAATATCTTAGGGTGTAATGCGCCTGAGTTGGTTTTCGGGCGTATTACACCTTAAGGTGAACCACATCAGTATTAACCGTGCTTAGTTTTGTAATCCGCTACCGCTGCTTTAATGGCATCTTCGGCCAAGATAGAGCAGTGAATTTTAACCGGTGGCAGCGCTAATTCTTCCGCGATGTGGGTGTTTTTAATGCTCAAAGCTTGATCGAGCGTCTTGCCCTTTACCCATTCGGTAACGAGGGAAGACGATGCAATCGCCGAGCCACAGCCATAGGTTTTAAACTTAGCATCTTCGATGATGCCGTCTGCGCCTACCTTGATTTGCAGCTTCATCACGTCGCCACAGGCCGGAGCGCCCACCATGCCAGTGCCTACGCTATCGTCGCCTTTTTCAAACGCGCCAACATTGCGTGGGTTTTCATAGTGATCCAGAACTTGTTCGCTGTATGCCATTTTGTGTGCCTCTTTACTGTTTCTGTGGTTCGTAGGTGCGTAACCCAACATTCTTGCTAACTGAGTATGTTGGGTTACGCGACATCGCCAGCTAAAAACGGCTGACGACCCCGCTAACCCAACCTACGTACTTAATAATCATCATTAGGACTGCATTTAGTGTGGATCGCAGTTCTGGGCAAGGCGCAAAGTCACGATGTTTACTTTTGTAAACGAGGGGCTTTGCAACGCCGCACAGGGCTGCGAGGCTCGCTAAATTTAGTGGGCTGCCCATTCGATGGTGGAGATATCGATCCCCTCTTTGTACATATCCCAAAGCGGCGACAGCTCACGCAGTTTGCCGATTTTGCTGCGAATTAAAGCAATCGCAAAGTCGATCTCTTCCACGGTATTAAAGCGGCCGATGGTGAAGCGAATCGATGAATGCGCCAGCTCATCCGAGCGGCCAAGAGCGCGCAATACATAAGACGGCTCTAAAGACGCCGATGTACACGCAGAGCCACTTGATACGGCCAGCTCTTTGAGCGCCATTACCAGCGATTCGCCTTCTACATAGTTAAAGCTCACATTCAGATTATGTGGAACACGTTGTTCCATATCACCGTTCAGATGGACTTCTTCGATGTCAGATAAACCTGCCCACAGGCGGTCGCGCAGCATACGCATGCGTTCCAGCTCGGTGCCCATATCTTCTTTTGCGATATGGAATGCTTCGCCCATACCCACAATTTGATGCGTAGCTAGTGTGCCAGAACGGAAACCTCGCTCATGTCCACCACCGTGCATCTGTGCTTCTAAACGGATACGTGGCTTGCGGCGGATATACAGCGCGCCGATTCCCTTAGGGCCGTAAGTTTTGTGCGCAGAAAAGCTCATTAAATCGACTTTAAGCGTGGCCAAATCAATCACTACTTTGCCTGTGGCTTGCGCGGCATCTACGTGGAAAATGATGCCTTTTTCGCGGCATAATTCGCCAATAGCTGGGATATCCTGAATTACACCGATTTCGTTATTAACAAACATCACCGAGATCAAGATGGTGTCTGGGCGAATCGCTGCTTTCAGTACATCCAAATCCAGCAGACCGTTGTCTTTTACATCTAAGTAAGTGACTTCAAAGCCTTCGCGTTCCAGCTCGCGCATGGTGTCCAGAATGGCTTTGTGTTCTGTTTTAACGGTAATTAAATGCTTACCCTTAGCTTGGTAAAAGTGCGCCGCACCTTTTAAGGCCAAGTTATTGGATTCGGTGGCACCGGAGGTCCAGACGATTTCTTTTGGATCGCAGTTAACCAGCGCGGCAACCTGTTCACGCGCTTCTTCTACCGCTGCTTCTGCTTCCCAGCCAAAGGCGTGTGAGCGCGATGCAGGGTTGCCGAAGTGCTCGGTGAGACAGGGAATCATCTTGGCTGCAACACGTGGATCCACCGGTGTGGTGGCTGAGTAGTCAAGATAGATAGGTTTTTTCGCGCTCATTTTGCGGATGCTCCAGATTCAATACGGGAAGGCTTAATGCTGCTAATAAAAATACTTTCGCTACAGCGTTTTTGTTTGGCTTGATGCTTTTCGATCAGTTGCGCCAAGGTAATCGAGGTCAAATAATCAAAAATAGTATTATTTAGGCTGGCCCAAAGCTCGTGGGTCATACATTGGCCATCATCGTGGCAGTTTTCTTTGCCACCACACTGCGTTGCATCAAGTGATTCGTCTACTGCCAAAATAATGTCAGCAACGGTAATTAGACTCGCATCCTTGGCAAGGCAATAGCCGCCACCCGGGCCGCGTACGCTATCAACGAGTTCTTTACGGCGTAGCTTGCCAAAAAGCTGTTCTAAATAGGACAGTGAAATATGTTGGCGCTCGCTAATGCCGGATAGCGTAACTGGTCCGCCTGCTTCACGCAGTGCAAGGTCTAGCATTGCCGTCACAGCAAAACGGCCTTTGGTGGTCAGTCGCATGATTATCCTTTCTTATTGCAGCCCAATCGTAAAATACCAGAGTGATTTAGTCAAGTATTAATAAGGCGGGGAGTAGGGAGTAGGGAGTAGGGGGGATTGCCCTGAATAGTTATAAATCCCCACTCACCACTCACCACTCACTACTCACTACTCACTACTCCCTAATATTCAATCCACAATCCGATTGAGATAAGTCGGATCAAACTGATCGCCCTCAGCACGTTCTGCCTCGCAATTGAGGCCTAGCTGTTCAAGCTTGGCCAAAATGGCTTCGATGCGCTTATCAGTGCTGACTGAATGATCGAGCATGCCGTGGATGGCTTTAACGATGGGGTCATTCATGTCGGCAGAAATACCATAGGCCGAAAAGCCCATTTGCTCGGCTTTGGCTGCTCTGGATTTATCGACTTCTTCGATGATGCGGGCAGGGATGCCGACTGCGGTGGCGTTGCGTGGTACATCTTTTACAAGCACGGCATTTGATCCTACTTTGCCGCCCTCATGCACAGTAATCGGGCCAAGAATTTTTGCACCTGCGCCCACAATCACGCCGCGCTCTAAAGTAGGGTGGCGTTTGCCTTTATTCCAAGACGTGCCGCCCAGTGTTACGCCATGATAAAGCGTGCAATCGTCGCCAATTTCAGCGGTTTCACCAATCACAATGCCCATGCCGTGATCGATAAATACACGGCGGCCTATCGTTGCGCCGGGGTGAATCTCGATGCCGGTGATAAAACGTGAAAAGTGCGAAACCATGCGTGCAAGTAGCTTGCAATCTCTTCGCCACAGGGCGTTGGCGACTAAATGCAGCGAGAGCGCATGAAACCCCGGATAACAGCAGACCACTTCCAAAATATTGCGGGCGGCAGGGTCGCGGTCGAAGACCACTGAGATATTTTCACGCAGGCGGGCAAGCATAGAGGGGTACGCAGCTAGGGGCTAAAGTTGAGCATTTTACTCGACTTTGAGCATGAAGGGGAACGCTTACATGGTATTGCTGGGAGCAATGGCTATTATGAAAGCGATGTTGTGCGATTAACACGATCTAATAAGCAGGCAATAATGAGTGGGCTCGGTTTTGATCTGATAGAAGCAATTTGCAGTGCTGACTATGGCGATCCTTTTGCCGTGCTCGGCATGCATCTGGATAGCCGCACGCTTTGCGTAAGGGCTTTTTTGCCTGATGCGGCGGCCTGCGTGGTGATCGATGCGGCAACAGGCCGCCGCCTTGCTACCTTGAACCTCATTGATGAGCGAGGCTTGTTCGCTGGCCCCATTCCCCGTCGCAAAAAAACATTTAGCTATCAACTAGCGGTGCAGTGGGGTGAGCAGGAAGTGTTACTGGACGATCCTTATCGCTTTGCGCCGATTTTAGGCGAGATGGATGTATGGCTATTAAGCGAAGGCACCCATCATCGCCCCTTTGAAAAACTAGGCGCTCACCCGCAGCAAATGGATGGCGTCAGCGGCGTGGCTTTTGCGGTGTGGGCACCGAACGCCCAGCGAGTCGCGGTGGTCGGCGATTTTAATCTTTGGGATGGGCGCCGTCATGGTATGCGCTTGCGGCAGGAATGCGGCGTATGGGAAATCTTTATTCCCGCAGTTGAAATGGGCGCTTGTTATAAGTTTGAGATTCTTGATCAGGTAGGTGAGCATAATTTAAAAGCCGACCCTTACGCCTTTGCCGCCGAGTTGCGCCCTGGCACGGCCTCTAAAGTGGCGGGATGCTTGCCCAAAGTTGCTGAATTTGCAGGCAGGCGAGCGGCTAATCAAGGCGATGCGCCCATCAGTATTTATGAAGTTCATTTAGGCTCATGGCGGCGCGTGCCAGAAGACGGGCACCGCAGCCTTTACTGGCATGAGCTGATCGCGCAGTTGCTTCCCTATGTGAAAGAGCTGGGCTTTACGCATCTGGAGCTATTGCCTATCAGCGAGTTTCCCTTTGATGGCTCTTGGGGCTATCAGCCATTGGGGCTTTACGCGCCGACGGCAAGGCTGGGTAGTGCGGAGGATTTTAAATCCTTTGTGCAAGCCGCTCATGAAATGGGCTTGGGTGTTTTGCTCGATTGGGTGCCGGGGCATTTCCCTAGCGATAGTTTTGGCTTGGCGCAATTTGACGGTACACCCTTGTTTGAGCACAGCGATCCACGGGAAGGTTTTCACCTTGATTGGAAAACGCTGATTTATAACTATGGTCGCAATGAAGTTAAAAATTATTTAATCGGCAATGCGCTGTATTGGATAGAGCGCTTTGGCGTGGATGGCTTGCGAGTCGATGCCGTAGCGTCGATGCTCTACCGTGATTATTCGCGGGCAGCAGGGGAATGGATTCCGAATGAACTAGGTGGGCGGGAAAACTTAGAAGCCATTGCCTTTTTGCGCGAAATGAGCGAAATCCTCGCCAGCGAATGCCAATATGCAGTGACCTTTGCCGAAGAATCAACGTCTTTTCCTGCCGTAACCCAGCCAGCTGTGCGAGGTGGGCTGGGCTTTAATTACAAATGGAATATGGGTTGGATGCACGATAGCTTGGGCTATATGCAGCTCGATCCTATTTATCGTCAGCATCATCACGATCAAATGACCTTTAGCCTGATGTACGCCTTTGATGAGCGTTTTGTCTTGCCGCTATCGCATGATGAAGTGGTGCACGGCAAAGGCTCGATACTCAGCCGCATGCCAGGGGATATCTGGCAGCAATTCGCCAATTTGCGCGCCTATTACGCTTTTATGTGGGCGCATCCGGGTAAAAAGCTCTTATTTATGGGCTCGGAATGGGCACAACTCAGGGAATGGTCGCATCAGCATAGTTTGGATTGGCATTTGCTCGAATCAATATGGCATCGCGGCGTTCAAGCCTTGGTGCGAGATTTAAATCAAATCTACCAAAGCCAGCCCGCCCTATATCAAATTGATTTCGAACCACGCGGCTTTAATTGGATTATTGCCAATGACGCGCTGAATTCAATTTTCGCCTTTAGCCGCCATGCTGAAGATAACGATGACTTTGTGCTGATTATTAGCAACTTCACCCCCGAAGTGCGCCAGCAATATCGAGTAGGCGTACCTAAGGCGGGGCGCTATATTGAAATCATTAATACCGATTCAATGTATTACCAAGGCGGCAATGTGGGGAATGGCGAATGCCAAAGCGAAAACATCGCCAGCCAGCAATATCCTCAATCATTAGCGATTACGATTCCACCGTTAGCAACGCTTTATTTAAAGTGGCTGGGGGAATAGCACACAGCAGCAAAACGCCAAGCCTGCATAAAACCCAGATCTTGAACCACGGAGGGCTCAGAGAACACGGAGTTTCACGGAGAAAACCTTATTCTTCTTATGCTTTTCTCCGTGGCCCTCCGTGTTCTCCTTTTCCTCCGTGGTTTAAGGTTTGGGTTTTGGTGGGGGCATTACTTCCACCTAGATTTGTTGTGCATAAAAAAGGGAGCTCTTATGAAGCTGGAAGAAGGAACGCCGTATCCATTGGGTGCAACCTTTGATGGTGATGGTGTTAACTTTGCCTTGTTTTCTGAGCATGCCACGCGGATTGAGCTTTGCCTGTTTGATGCTTCAGGCATCAATGAGGCCGCGCGTTTTGAGCTGACTGAATGCTCTAATGATATCTGGCATGGCTATTTGCCCGATGCACCCGCCGGGCTGGTCTACGGCTACCGTGTGCATGGGCCTTATGAGCCTTTGCAAGGTCATCGTTTTAACCCAAACAAAGTGCTGCTCGATCCCTACGCACGCGCCATTGTGGGCGAGTTTAATAATGATCCACGCAGCTTTGGCTATCAGGAAGATCAGCCCACTGCGCTAGACCCTATCGATAATGCGGCGATTGCCTTAAAAGGCAAGGTGGTCGCAGAGCCTTATGATTGGGAAAACGAGAAAGCGCCGCGTACGCCTTGGGTGGAAACGGTGATTTACGAAGCGCATGTGCGCGGCATGACCATGTTGCACCCCGATGTGCCTGAAGAGATTCGCGGTAGTTACGCAGGGTTAGCTCATCCCGCCGTATTAGCGCATTTAAAAAAGCTGGGTATTACCGCGATTGAATTATTACCTGTGCATTTCTTTTTAGATGAATCGCATTTATTAAGGCAGGGATTAAGCAATTATTGGGGCTATAACAGCCTAAGTTTTTTTACCCCAGAAACGCATTATTGGTCGGGGCGGGAAGGCACCACGCCTTTATCTGAGTTTCGCGATATGGTGAAAGCCATGCACGGTATTGGCGTCGAGGTTTTGCTGGATGTGGTGTTTAATCACACGGCAGAATCCAGCGATATGGGGCCAACTCTATCGTGGCGGGGCATTGATAACGCCAATTACTATGTATTAAGGCAGGGCCAGCTCGATCAATATGAGAATTGGACCGGCTGTGGCAATGTGCTTAATTTAAGTCATCCGCGTGTTTTGCAAATGGTTATGGATAGCCTGCGGTATTGGGTAAGCCAATGTCATGTGGATGGATTTAGATTTGATTTAGCAACAATCTTAGGCCGAGTCGATCATCATTTCAGCCCACAAGCGCCGTTCTTTATTGCGATTCAGCAAGACCCACTTTTATCCAGCGTTAAATTAATAGCCGAGCCTTGGGATATTGGCCACGGTGGTTATCAGCTTGGGCATTTTCCCAATGACTGGGTGGAGTGGTCAGATCAGTTTCGCGATGTAATGCGCAAATTCTGGCTGCACGATGGCGTAAACCGTGCGCTATTTGCCCAGCGCTTTGCGGCATCTAGCGATTCATTTCATCGCCAAGGGCGGCGGCCAATATCGGTGGTGAATTTTATTTGCGCTCACGACGGATTTAATCTGCGCGATATGGTTTCTTATGACCATAAGCATAATCAAGCCAATAAAGAGCATAACCGAGATGGGCATAATCATAATTTAAGCTGGAATTGCGGCGAGGAAGGCCCAAGCAAAGATACGGGCGTGAATATCTTGCGATTACGATCGATGAAAGCTATGCTGGCGACCGTTTTGCTCTCGCAAGGAACGCCGATGTTTTTGGCGGGGGACGAGCTAGGCCACACTCAGCAGGGCAATAATAATGCCTATTGTCAGGATAATGAAATCAATTGGCTGAATTGGCAGCAAGCCCAGCCGGGTCTTGCTGATTACGTGGCCGAGCTAATTGCGATTCGTAAATCCTGTGCCGTGCTGATGTCTGGCCGCTGGTGGACAGGCATTCATGATGAATGGGGCAGGGCCGATGTGGAATGGCTTAATCCATCTGGTGCGCCGCTGCATTCACACGATTGGCAAGACGCAGGCGGCAGGGCGATGATGATACAGCTGGGTGGGCGTTTATTGATCATGATTAATGCTTCTGCTCACCAAGTGCACTTTCGCTTGCCAGCAGGGATGTGGGGCCTGAGACTAGCTAGTACAGGGGATGCAGAATCAGAAATCAACCCCCATGATTGCCGTGTTGCCGCAAGGAGCGTGACGATTTTGGAGAGCAGTTGATTTATGTTTGGCGGGTTGCACTTCCTGTGAGCTGACTAAAGTTAAAAAGATCTTTTTAATGCCTTCGGCACATTGTTTTGGGTGCGGTATCCCCGCGGGGAAAAAGTATCTACATAAGTTGAAATGAACAAAAATGTATCCGTAGGGTGGGCTAGGCCAGAAAATGTATTAAATATGGGCGCTGTCGTCTCCTGGCCGTAACCCACCGCAGCGCAGTGTCATGGTGGGTTACGGCCGAAATAGATCAGCACCCTAATGAGTATAAAGAGCGGCCTAACCCACCCTACGGAGCTTCGCGTTACGGGCTAAATTTTTGGAGCAGTCATTGTTTAAACGCATAGAAGAAATTTTACTTTTTGTTCGAGATATTGATGGTGCAGCGAATTGGTATGCCAAATTATTTGACGTTGAGGTTCAATACGAAAATCCTATGTACGCATTTATTAAAGGACCAGGGATATTCATTGGTTTTCACCCTATAGATGTTAAATGTCCCGGAGGCGTTGGCGGCACAACCGTATATTGGGAAGTGGAGAATATAGAAAAATCGATCAAAGTTCTTCAGGATAAAGGTGCCATCTTATATCGAGGGCCAATTCAGACGAGTTTGGGTGATCAAGCAGCAATGTTGACCGATCCTTTTGGCTGCACAATTGGCGTGCATCAAAAAAAGAATTAACTCATCTCAATTAGCTCGTAGCAATGCTCAATTGCTTTTCTCCGTGAAACTCCGCGTTCTCCGTGCCCTCCGTGGTTAAAGATTTGGGTTTTTTTACCCCTCATAAATAAGGAACACCGTTTGAAAGTCATCCACACACAGCCTATCGCTGGTCAACGCCCTGGCACTTCGGGTTTGCGCAAGAAAGTCACCGTATTTCAACAGCCGCATTATTTAGAAAACTTTGTCCAAGCCATTTTTGATGCTGTGCCTGCACTCAAGGGCGGAACCTTGGTGTTGGGTGGGGACGGGCGTTTTTATAATCGTGTGGCGGTGCAGATTATTTTGAAAATGGCAGCGGCTAATGGCGTCGCTCAGGTGATCCTCGGGCGGGGCGGTATTTTATCCACCCCAGCGGCGAGCAGCGTGATTCGTAAATACGCGGCTACGGGCGGGATTATTTTATCGGCGTCCCATAATCCGGGCGGGCCGGATGGTGATTTTGGCATTAAATACAATACCGATAACGGCGGCCCAGCCGCAGAAAAAATCACTGAAGCCATTTACCAGCACACCACCCGCATCAGCCAATACCAGATCAGCGATGCGGCTGATTTAGATTTAGACGTATTAGGCAGCTTTAGCGTGGCAGGTATGGCGGTGGAGATCATCGATCCGGTGGCCGATTACGCCGTACTGATGCAGGACTTATTTGATTTTGATGCGATCCGCGCATGGTTTGCTGCGGGCAAGCGCATGCAATTTGACGCCATGTCGGCAGTTGCTGGCCCTTATGCCCTCGAGATTATCGAAGGCCTGCTTGGCGCGCCGCAAGGCACGGTGGTGAATGGTGTGCCGCTGGAGGACTTTGGCGGCCATCATCCCGATCCTAATCCCGCCCATGCCACAGCGCTGATTGCCGCGATGTCGGCGACCAATGCGCCAGACTTTGGCGCGGCCAGTGATGGCGATGCGGATCGGAATATGGTGCTGGGCCGCAACTTTGTGGTAACGCCATCGGATAGCTTGGCCGTATTGGCCGCGAATGCCACTTTGGTTCCGGGTTATCGCAAAGGCTTGGCCGGAGTGGCTAGATCCATGCCAACCTCCGCCGCTGTGGATGCCGTAGCCAAAGCACTGGGCATCGCCTGCTATGAAACGCCAACCGGCTGGAAATTTTTTGGCAATTTGCTTGATGCGGGCAAGGTCACACTCTGCGGCGAGGAAAGCTATGGCACAGGCTCGGATCATGTGCGGGAAAAAGACGGCGTGTGGGCGGTATTGTTCTGGCTGAATCTGCTGTCGGTAACGGGCAAATCGGTAGAAGAAATCATCACCGCGCATTGGGCGCGTTTTGGCAGGCATATTTATTCCCGCCATGATTTTGAAGGCATTGCTAGTGAATCTGCCGAGGAGTTAATGGCAGCATTACGCTCACAGCTGCCTGAGTTAGCTGGACAAACGCTAGGTGGGCAAGAGATTCATCTTGCCGACGATTTTGCTTATGATGATCCGGTCGATGGCTCGCACAGCGCTAAGCAAGGCGTGCGGATTATTTTTGCTAATGGCGATCGAATTATTTACCGGCTTTCAGGCACCGGCACGGCAGGGGCAACGCTCAGGGTTTATCTGGAAAAATATCAGGCAGATGTCACTCAGCATGGCGTAGAGGCACAGGCTGCTTTAGCGGGCTTGATTGATATTTCACGTGAATTAGCAAAAATTAAAGAATTTACGGCAATGGGTCAGCCTACCGTTGTGACTTAAGGCATTAAATTTATTGCGTATATAAAAATGGGCACTTCATTTGGTGCTCATTTTTTTTGAATTAAAATCTAAATAGTTTAAATTGTTAATTTTCTGGGAAATTACCTTCAAGCTTGCTTAATATCTATAGAGGTAGGTTTATCTATGGGAGTGGTGAGATGGAAGCAATCGATAAGCTGGTTTTGGCTCGCCAGCTCCCTAATCAGGCGGTGGCGCTGGTTTTGGCTGGTGGGCGAGGTTCACGTTTAAAAGACTTAACCAATCATCGCGCCAAGCCTGCGGTGCATTTTGGTGGCAAATATCGAATTATTGATTTCGCCCTATCTAATTGCCTTAATTCAGGCATTCGCCGAATTGGCGTGATTACCCAATATAAATCACATAGCTTACTCAGGCATTTACAGCGCGGCTGGTCATTTTTGCGTAATGAAATGAATGAATTTATTGATCTTTTGCCCGCGCAGCAAAGGGTGGACGAAGAGCATTGGTATCGAGGTACGGCCGATGCCGTGTTTCAGAATCTGGATATTATCCGCAGCTATAAAGCGCAATATGTGGTGATTTTGGCGGGGGACCATATCTATAAAATGGATTATTCCCGCATGCTGCTCGATCACGTCGAAAACGATGCCGCATGCACGATTGCCTGCATCGAAGTCGATCGAGTAGAAGCCTCTGCATTTGGTGTAATGGCGGTGGATGAAAATAGAAAAATAACCGCCTTTATTGAAAAACCTACCGACCCGCCCTCCATGCCTAATAAAAGTGATAAAGCTTTGGCATCAATGGGCGTTTATGTTTTTAATGCCGATTATATTAATCGCATGCTGGCCGAAGACTTGGCCGATGAAGAATCCACCCACGATTTTGGCAAAGATATTATTCCGCGCATTGTGGCAGAAGGCCGCGCCCTTGCTCATCCCTTTAGTGCATCTTGCGTATCGAGCGACCCGAATGCACCGCCCTATTGGCGAGATGTGGGTACGGTGGATGCTTATTGGGAGGCGAATTTAGACCTTGCTTCGGTGCTGCCTGATCTGGATATTTACGATAAAAACTGGCCAATCTGGACGCACCAAGAGCAGCTTTCCCCCGCTAAATTTGTGCAAGATATCAATGGTAGCCATGGCATGACACTCAATTCCCTCGTCTCTGGCGGCTGCATTGTTTCTGGCTCCTTAGTGAATAACTCGGTGTTGTTTTCTAAAGTGCGTTTGCATTCTTTTTGCACCATCGATTCCGCCGTGATCTTGCCTTCCGTTACTGTCGGCCGCTCTAGCCGCCTGCGCCGCTGCGTGATAGATCGTGGCTGCCAAATCCCTGAGGGCACCATCATCGGCGAGGATCGCAGCAAAGATGAGCAACGCTTTTACTGCTCCGAAGGCGGCGTGGTGCTGGTGACGAGGGAAATGCTGGCGAAGTTGTAGTGAAACCAAAATCTTGAACCACGGAGAGCACGGAGGACACAGAGTTACACAGAGAAAACCAAACGATCCAAAGATGATGTGTCTACTTAAGCTTTTGTGAAAAATAAGTCCTGACAAGGCAAACAGTCATCCCCGAGTGCTTTTATCGAGGATCTAGGGGGAATGAAGCTGCTTCAGAAATGATCAGGTTTTCTCCGTGAAACTCCGTGTTCTCTGTGGCCTCCGTGGTTCAAGGTTTGGGTTTGGGGGGCTTTTGTGTTTACAAAGTTTGCTAAAACCAATTCAAGGGTAGCCATCTATGCGTGTGTTACATGTTTGTGCCGAGTTGTTTCCGCTGTTAAAAACCGGTGGGCTGGCCGATGTGGCGGGGGCTTTACCCTTGGCGCTGGGGTATTTGGGCTGTGATGTGCGTGTGCTTTTACCTGGCTTTCCGGCGATTTTGGCGGGGCTTAATATTGAAGGTGAAGTCGCTGCCGTGAATAGTATGGCGGGGCCGATTAGGATTTTATTTGGCCATACTGCTAGCGGCATTGCCGTGTATGTCATCGATGCTCCACATTGTTTTGATCGCCCCGGCAGCCCTTACCTCGATGTGGGCCAGCAGCCTTATAGCGATAATCATCTGCGTTTTGCCCTCTTGGGCTGGGTGGCGGCGCAGCTTGCCAGTGGCTTAGACCCTTATTGGCGGGCAGAGCTGGTGCACGCCCACGATTGGCATGCGGGCCTTGTGCCTGCTTACTTAGTGGCTGCGGGCAGGCCTGCAAAAAGTGTGTTTACGGTGCACAACTTGGCCTATCAGGGTGTGTTTCCGGCTTCGGCCTTTGCTAGTTTGGAGTTGCCGCCTGAATTCTTTTCGCTGGAAGGCATCGAGTTTCACGGCAAGATTTCGTTTATGAAAGCAGGGCTGTATTTTTGCGACCATATCTCCACCGTTTCCCCTCGTTACGCCAGCGAAATTACCCATGACGAGCAGGGCTGCGGCCTTGATGGCCTGCTCAGAACCAGAAAAGCAGATCTAACTGGCATCTTGAATGGCGTAGACGATCAGGTGTGGAATCCGAATCTCGACCCGCTGATCGCCGCGAATTACAGCGTAGAAAAAATGCAGGGCAAGGCCAAGTGCAAGCTAGATATGCAAACGCGCATGGGCTTAGATCAAACCAGCGATCAGCCGCTCTTTGCCGTAGTTAGCCGCCTTACCGAGCAAAAAGGCCTGCATCTGGTACTGGCTGCGCTGGATGAAATCACGTCCAGGGGCGGGCAGTTTGTGCTTTTAGGCGGAGGGGACGCTGCCTTGGAAGACGCCTTTAAAGCCGCTGCCGCAGCCAACCCCGCACAAATTGCCGTGCAAATAGGTTACGACGAAGATTGTTCGCACCGCATCATGGCCGCTGCTGATGTGCTGCTCGTACCCAGCCGCTTTGAGCCATGCGGCCTCACTCAGCTCTACGCCCTAAAATATGGCGCACTACCCTTGGTGCGCAGAGTCGGCGGCCTAGCCGACACCGTGAACGATTGCAGCCTAGAAAATCTAGAAGACGCCAGCGCCACCGGCTTTGTCTTCAACGACTTTAACGCAGCCAGCCTCAGCCGCGCCCTGCGACGCGCCTTTATCCTTTGGCATCGTACTAAAGACTGGAAAACCGTCCGCCGCAGCGCCATGCAAGCTGATTTTGGCTGGAGCGCAGCGGCCACGCAATATATGGCTTTATATGAAAAGTTGATGGTTTCGTAGAGTGGGTTAGCCCCTTGTTTAATGCTCATTTTTACGTGATGCCTCAGGGGCGTAACCCACCGTGGCACTGACGGTGCTGCTGCTTGTTGAATGGCTGTAAATACAAAGAAGGGTGAGCAAGAAAAACGACTTACACTCCTCTATAAGGTTCGTGAAGTGCTTATAAGTATTTTGAAATTTTAATTATTATTTCATCTGATTTTTGGAAAAACATGCGCGCAATTTTATTGGATTTGGACGATACCCTGCTCGATGATCAATATGCCTCCAGCCAAGCACTCACGGCTTTTATCGATGCAAATAAGGCCTTATTACCCGATTTAAAATATGCTGATTTATTGAAATTTTGGCGGGATATTTCTAAAAAATATTGGCAGCAGTTCGAGCAGGGCGAGTTATCTTTTCTAGCGCAACGTCGGCTTAGAGTTCAAGCATTTTTGGGTAAGACTCTAAGCGATCAAGCCGCTGATGAGGCGTTTTTACCCTATTTAATAAGCTACGAAAACTCATGGCGTTGGTTCCCTGAAGTATCAGATTTTTTTGCGCTGACTAAACTTATTCCTAAAGTCATTATCACCAATGGTGATCGCGAACAGCAGCATCATAAAATCAAAAAAATGAATTTAGATATCTATGTCGAGGCCATCATTACCCCTATGGATTGCGGCTATTGGAAGCCAGAGCATGGCATTTTTCAATTTGCACTGGGTCAGTTGGATGTAAAGGCTGCTGATGCGGCCATGATTGGTGATTGCATCATTAGAGATATTCGCCCAGCGCAAGAATTGGGCATGCGTACTTTTCATATTGAGCCACATTCTCCGACCAAAAATCTAATCGGCGCACTTGAATATTTGGGCGTCATTGCATAGCAGATTTATCGGAGATAGTTGCTGCTGTTTTAAAGGAGCACCCCATGACGGTTTCTTTTGAATATGATTCTCCCGGTAATGATAGCGATGCTTTAAAGCAGGCCATTGCCAATAAGTTGGTGTTTTTTATTGGTAAAGATCCGATTGTGGCTCAGCCTAAAGATTGGCTGAATGCGACTTTTTTGGCGGTAAGGGATAGATTAGTTGAGCGTTGGATGCGTACCACGCGGGCGCAGTATTCTCAGGATTTAAAGCGGGTTTATTATTTATCGATGGAGTTTTTAATTGGCCGCGCCCTATCTAATGCGCTATTGGCGCTGGAATTATTCGAGCCAGTTAAAGCTGCGCTGGATGATATGGGGGTGGATTTAAATGAGATTTTAGATTACGAGCCTGATGCGGCTTTGGGTAATGGTGGCTTGGGCCGATTGGCCGCGTGTTTTTTAGATTCAATGGCGACCATGGGCGTGCCGGGCTTTGCCTATGGCATACGCTATGATTTTGGTATGTTTAAGCAGCGTATTATTGATGGCCAGCAAGTTGAAGCACCGGACACTTGGCTTTCAGCCCTTAATGTTTGGGAATTCCCCCGTGATGAAATTCAATATGTGGTGCAATTCGGTGGGCGAATAGAAGCCACTGGCAATACGATACATTGGCTAGATACGCAAGACGTATTGGCGATGGCTTATGATTATATCATTCCCGGCTATCAGACCACGGCCACCAATACACTTAGGCTTTGGTCGGCTAGGGCATCGCGCAGCATTAATTTACATATGTTTAATCAGGGTGATTATTTTGCGGCGGTAGAGGAAAAAAACCATAGCGAAAATGTATCTAGAGTTTTATACCCTGATGATACTACCCAGCATGGAAAAGAATTAAGATTACGGCAGGAGTATTTTTTTGTTTCAGCTTCTTTGCAAGATATTGTGCATCGCTATTTATTTACCCATGAAGATTTTAATCAGCTGAGTGATAAAACCGCCATTCATTTAAACGATACCCATCCTGTATTGGCGGTGCCAGAATTAATGCGTATTTTAATTGATGAATATCATCTGGATTGGGATACGGCTTGGGGATATACACAGAAAATATTTTCATATACTAATCATACTTTAATGAGCGAAGCACTGGAAACTTGGCCGGTGGAAATGTTTGCACATTGGTTGCCACGTCATTTAAAAATTATCTTTGATATTAATGAGAGCTTCCTTGCCGAGGTAAAACAGCGTTTTGCGAATGACGCCGATTTAATTCGCCGCGTTTCTTTGGTGGATGAATCGGGAGAGCGAAAAATTCGCATGGCTTATATTGCGGTTGTGGCTAGTCATAAAGTCAATGGTGTTTCGGCGCTGCATTCGCAATTGATGAAATCAACCATCTTTGCCGACTTTGCGCGGATTTACCCAGAGCGATTTACCAATGTGACCAATGGCATTACCCCAAGGCGCTGGCTCGCTCAGGCTAATCGGCCTTTGGCTGCCTTGATCGACGATAAAATAGGTAGAACATGGCGGGTTAACCTAGATGAATTAGCCGAGCTAAAACCCTTGGCTGAAGATGAGGGTTTTATTACTGAATTTATGGCGGCTAAGCGGGCCAATAAAGAGCGTTTAGTGCGCTATATCGCCACGCACTTAGGCGGGGTTGTTTCGGCGGATGCTTTATTTGATGTGCAAGTCAAAAGAATTCACGAATATAAACGGCAATTATTGAATGTATTACATGTGATTGCCCGCTATAACTTTATTCTAAAAAATCCAGATACGGCAATCGTACCCAGAGTGGTGGTTTTTGCTGGCAAAGCGGCATCGGCTTATAAAATAGCTAAATTATTTATCCGTCTGATTAATGATGTAGGGGCAAAAATTAATCACGATGCCCGTATTGGCGATAAGTTAAAAGTGGTATTTATTCCTAATTATAGCGTCAGCCTTGCTGAAATCATTATTCCTGCTGCAGATTTATCTGAGCAAATATCCACCGCAGGCACTGAGGCATCCGGCACGGGGAATATGAAATTTGCATTGAATGGCGCGTTAACAATAGGCACTTTGGATGGCGCAAATATAGAAATTGGCCAAGCGGTGGGCGCAGACAATATTTTTATTTTTGGCAATAATAGCGATGAGGTGCAGCGCCTAAGGCAAGAATCGTACAATTCACGTGCAATTTATGAGGCCGATCCAATATTGCATGAGGTATTAAATCAAATAGCATCCGGCTTTTTTAGCCCCGATGAGCCAGAGCGTTATCGAGTGATCTTTGATTTACTAGTGAATTGGGGCGATCATTATCAATTACTAGCAGATTTTGCAGATTATGTAAAAGTGCAAGGTAAAGTGGATGCGCTGTATTTAAAACCATTGGAATGGCATAAAAAAGCGCTGCTGAATGTGGCCGGAATGGGGCGCTTTTCATCGGACCGCAGTATCAGCGAATATGCGCGTAAAATATGGAATAGCAGCAGTGTTAAATTGTAATGGCTATTGCGATCAAATTAGGGCAATGATGAGTCATATATAGGCTTGATGATATTCTCAGTGATCTCCGTGGGCTTATTTATCTCTGTGTTTACAGAACTTTTTAGTTACTAAAAGCTGGGAATCTATGCAAAAAGATCAACATTTAATCGAAGAAAAAATCAGTAGCGAGCGGGTGTTTGATGGCGCGCTCTTGCATATCAACCGCGATACCGTGCGCCTGCCCGATGGCAGCCAAGCCACGCGTGAATATGTGATCCACCCCGGTGCCGTGATGATTATTCCGGTGTTGCCAGACGGCAAGCTGTTGATGGAGCGGCAATATCGCTACCCTATGCACCGCGTGTATCTGGAGTTCCCCGCTGGCAAGCTGGATGCTGGTGAAGATGCGCTGGCTTGCGGCAAGCGCGAGCTCTTGGAAGAAACTGGCTATACCGCACAAGAATGGCAAAAACTAGGCGTTCACCACCCAATTATTAGCTACACCAACGAAGAAATTCATTTCTATTTGGCGCAAAACCTCACTGCGGGCAAGCCTCAGCTAGATGAAGGTGAATTCGTAGAATGTGTGTCCGTGAGCCTCGATGATTTGATTACGGGTGTGCTGGATGGCTCGATTACCGATGGCAAAACGGTTGCTGGGATTTTCTGGGCAGAGAAGATGTTACGTGGAAGAAAGTGATTTGCTGATTATTTAGATGTTCATTAAATAACCGTCAATGCGCTTAATTTATCGGCTTTGTGCTGTGCTTCTATCGCGGGGATAAATACAGCGTCACCCAAGCGCGTTTAATCGCATCTTGAGTGGTGCTGTACTTCATTTTTTAAGGTTTTTTACTTAAAGTTAGCGCGCCATCTTTGCTTTTTAGCTCGATCAGCTTATCGGCTTCCAGCACTTTTACTGTAGCGCCTTCAGCAAAAGTCTGGCCTACAGCACGGCTGATAGCGCTGTTGTCGTCCCCCATACAGGCCATCATGGTGGAGGCTAACATGCCTTTGAGTTGCTGATTTTCGTCTTTTAGGCTACCCATCACACGGTTGCAGCCGTCAAAGCCAGTAATGCGCATAGTTTTAGCATCGAAAGCCAGCGTGGCCTTGCTATCGCTACTAACGTCTTTACCGTTCACTTTTACGATTTTCCACTCGCCATCAAAACTGGCGGCGGCGCTAGCTAAAGAGGGCGAGGAGGGCATCACGTTGGCGCAGGCTGATAAACCAATGGCAAGAACAGAGCTAAGAAGTAATTTACGCATATTTGTTATCCATAGAGTGCAGCTGACGTAACGCTCAGCATGGTTAAGAATTTAAGCCGCTTAAAGCTTAGTTGAGCGGGTGCGATAGAAGCGAGGTATTAAGTGGCTTTCGGTAGTATTTGCCGTTGATACGCCCGAAATAGAAAAACGCGAAGACCAGCTTCGCGTTTTTTATTGATTTCGTTCTAATCATTTAGTTCTTTTCAAACCACGCAATACTCTCTACATGCGCCGTATGCGGGAACATATTCACTATCCCTGCCGCTTTAAGCGTGTAGCCTTTTTCGTGCACCAGCACATCGGCATCGCGGGCGAGGGTGGATGGGTTACAGGATACGTAGACGATGCGTTTTGGGCCGTTTTTGGCGCTGATGGATTTGCACAGCTCGTGCGCGCCATCCCTTGGCGGATCGATCAGCATCTTGTCGAAGTGGCCGATTTTTTTCAGCCAGCTCTCCGTCATATCAAATAAATTCGCCACTTTAAAATCTGTATTTCTGCTCAGGCCATTATCGCTAGCGCTTTCATTGGCGCGATCGACCAGCTGTTGCAAGCCTTCCATGCCCAGCGTTTTAGCGCCGCTTTTTGCAATCGGCAGGGTGAAATTACCCACGCCACAGAAAAAGTCAGCAATCACTTCATTAGGCTGCGGATCAAGTAAACCCATCGCTCGCGCCACCAGTGTGCGGTTGATGCGGTGGTTTACCTGGGTGAATTCGGTGGGCTTATAGCGCATCACAATGCCAAACTCAGGAATGCTATAGCTGAGCTGTGCAGAGTCGAGCGGGTAAAACGGCGTGGCTGCTTCTACAGATTTAGCCTGCAGCCAGATTTGCACTTGCCACTGATCCGCATATTTTTTAATCAAAGCCTGATCGGCCTTATTAGGGGCGACGGGTGTACGGAACACCAGAATATCCACATGCTCACCAACGGCCAGCTCGATATGCAAGATGCGATCTTTAATCGATAAGCTTTTAATTAGCGCGCGCAGCGGCAAGATTTGCTTGGAAATATGCGGCGGCAATACACGACATTCATTCAGCGCTGCAATCACTTTGGAGCGCCGCTCAAAAAAGCCCAGCCTCACTTCATTTTGCTTGGCATCATAAGACACCGACAAACGCGCCCGCTGGCGATAGCCCCATTCTGGGCCATAAATCGCTGGCAATATCATTTCGGCTTTTACATTGCCAATGCGTTTAAGGTTGTCTTCTAACACTCGCTGCTTGGCCGCCACCTGGCCCGAGAACTCCATATGCTGCATGCTGCAACCGCCGCATACACCAAAGTGTGGACAGGGCGGATTAACGCGCATATGGCTGGTGGTATGGATTTGCGTGGCTTCGGCGTTTTCAAAACGTGGCTTAATACGATAGCTTTTATAGCTGACGCTTTCTCGTGGCAGGGCGCCATCAATAAAAATCGTTTTCCCTTCTACGCGCGCAATCCCGTGGCCTTCAAAGTCTAAGGATTCAATCAGGGCAGGAGCAGTCATGGTAAGGCCATCGCGTAAAACGGCGGATTATAGCAGGCTTGGAAGTGGGTGAGCTGGGAAGGGCGCGGAATGCCTGAGATCAGACATTTATTTAAATAAGCAGCCCAACCTTATACCTATTTAGGAGAGATACAATACATATCAGCCATTGGGATATTGCCTAGTTATTCAGATTATAGAGTAGGCATGACTGACGATCTGCCTTCGCATTTATTTGAAACGGCAGTTACTTTGCCTACCACGAGTGATCCACTATTTACAATTGAATCAACGTCAGTATAGGCATTCTCGTTGATCGCTTCTGTAAATAAATAGGGTTCTACGCCGTTACCAATATCTACATTGCCGCACAGAGTTACTGTAATTACTTCTGATTCATGTTCGATTTTCACCGGGAATGTTTTGCTAATTATTGTTGTGTTATCTGCTGCAGTCATATTTTTTAGCTTAGTTGCTGAATGGTTAGACGCAACCATAACGGCAAAGACTTCTTTTTTTATCCTCATACTTTCTTCTTCTTTCGTTTCTTTTTTTTCACTAAATACACAGCTAATAACCATTATTGTGATAATAAAAATAAAAATATTTCTGAATGTCATTTTCTACTCCAGTGGTTTATTGGTAGCTATTAGATTCTATTAGCATGACTGTGTAGAGTATTCTACTTCATTTTGAGTTGTGTACGGTAGCTGTAGAATTGATTGCTCGATATTCTCAGAATTGTACAGAGTATTATTTAATATGAAATCGAGATTGCTTGAGTCAATGATGTTTTGCTGAAACAATGAAATGTACACAGTTTTTGTTGCTTTACAAATTTATGTAAATTGTAGTTTTGAAGTATATCAAAATACAAAAAAAACGCCGCAAGCAAATCATCTTTGCATGCGGCGTTATTTATTGAATTAAAGCAAATCTACCAGCCCTTACATTGCAGCCTTATAAATCGCAGTAATTTCTTCTGCAGTGGCTTGAATCGGGTTGGTAAAGCCGCAAGCGTCTTTCAGGGCATTGGCGGTGAGGGTTGGGAAGTCGGCTTCTTTAACCCCAAGCTCGATCAGGCCAACCGGGATGCCAACATCAGCTGAAAGTTGTCGGATGGCAGACAGGCAAGCTTCGGCGGCGGCTTCGTCAGACAAGAAACGCACATCGCAGCCCATAGCGTGGGCGACTTCACCGAGGCGTTTGGCCGCGATGCGGGAGTTGAATTTTTGCACGTGTGGCAACAGCACCGCATTGCATACGCCGTGTGGCAGATCGTAAAAACCGCCTAATTGGTGGGCCATGGCATGCACATAGCCAAGCGACGCATTATTAAAGGCCATGCCAGCAAGGAATTGTGCGTAAGCCATTTGCTCGCGGGCGTGCAGGTTTTGCCCGTCAGAGACCACATGGCGCAGATTGTCGCTGATTAAAGTCACCGCTTTGAGTGCACAGGCATCGGTAACTGGCGTGGCGATGGTGGATACATAGGCTTCAATGGCGTGAGTGAGTGCATCCATGCCGGTGGCGGCTGTCAGGCTGGCGGGCATGCCGAGCATGAGTTCAGGATCATTCACCGAAAGAATAGGGGTGGTGTGCTTATCTACAATCGCCATTTTTACATGACGTGTTTCGTCAGTAATGATGCAGAACCGAGTCATTTCACTTGCTGTTCCGGCAGTCGTGTTAATCGAAACGAGTGGTAATTGCGGTTTTTTAGATTGATCTAGGCCTTCGTAATCGGCGATTTTTCCGCCATTGCTGGCGCAAAGTGCAATGCCTTTGGCGCAATCGTGCGGTGAGCCACCGCCGAGTGAAATCACAAAATCACAGCTGTTTTCTTTGAGTAATTTTAAACCAGCCTCAACATTGCCGATGGTAGGGTTGGGCTGAGCGCCGTCAAATACCACCGATACCACGCCATGCTCGCCTAATAGCTCAGCAACTTTAGCTACCATGCCGATTTTATTGAGCACGGTATCGGTCACAATCAGCGCTTTTTTAAAGCCGTAGGATTGAATGGTGCTTGCTGCGTCTTTAAGACAGCCAGCGCCCATTAGATTTACTGCTGGAATAAAGAATGCGGTAGTAGTCATGGCGGATCTGCCTGCAGGTCAAAATTTGAGCTTAACCATTTTGCCTGTTGCAGGGTTTGTGTCAGATCAAGGAAAGATGGCAAGTTAGGGCTTATTCGCGCGTGAGCACAATCGCCCCTTTGTTTTATTGGGGATACAGATCGGCCAGCAATTCTAAATCGATAAAAGATGAGTAGAAAAACATCTCGTTGGAGTGACTTTAGCCGCAAATACTGCGTGTATTAATGGCGTTTCCGCGGCTAAAGTCACCCCTATAAAATGTGATTTAGAATGACTGCAGATCGGAATATATCCCCGCCCCAAACCCCAAACTGCATTTCTCCGTGAAACATCGTGTTTCAAGATATGCGATATGTCATATCCGCTTAATCAACTAGCTGCTTAGGATCGGGGTAAATCATTGGCGCAGATTGCGCGGCTTTTTTGAGCGATGGTGGGGCCGTCATGCCCATCGACATATAAATACTGCTGAGTTTATCTACACCAATATTGGCAGGGCGTATCCATTCCTTGGGTATGTAAAGTAATCCTCCGCCAATAGGTACTGGGGCTGTGGGCACTAAAACCGCTTGGTAGATGCGGCCTTCTATTTCGATCGGCTCAGGGTTGGGCATCAGGGCTAATACTGCAACGCCATCGCCGCCAAATAAGCACCACACTGGGCTCATCGAGCCAATATCTGCGTCTTCTTTTTGATCGAGCAAGCCAACAAAGCGATCGGCTGTGTTGTATAAGGCACCAATTACCGGAATTCGTCTGACTGTTTTATCGAGCAAATAGGCGAGGTGCTTTTTTAGCTTCGATTGAACAATGATGCCCAGTGGGTAAATCCCACCAATGAGCATGGCCCAACCAATTAAATAGCCTAGGATTGGATGATCAACAATCGGTTGGCCAATCAAGGCAAACATCTGCCCAACCATGCTGTGTGGGCCAAGATAATTGTTGAGTATCTTTACCAACCATGCCAGTAAAGCCATGGTCAGTAAGAAGGGCAATAGGGCCAATAGGCCAGCCAGCCAAGTTGTTGCGATTCTTTCGAAGCTACGCTTGAGCATTGATATTCCGGTGAACGAGGTCAAAATTACGTGCCGCCATTCTAAACCCCGCATGGCTTGGCTAATAGCGCAAAGGCTTAGCTAGGGTGAAAATATTCAACGTTGCTTATGCATCTAGGATTTTTGGGTAACTTGAGCAAGTTTAAATGGGCCCAGTGGCTGCCAGTATGGATTAATGTCACTGATTGTAGTTAATGCAACTTGATTGCGGATGGGGATGGGCACATTCAAAACATCAGGTAGAATTGCGCATCCAGAAAATGAACCCAATACAACCCATGCGCATCCCTCGCTTATTTCGCTTTACCGTCGTCTATATATTGGCCTTTATTGCCCTAGGCATCTTAATCCGGCTTGGTTTTGCTACGGCTTTTGGTAATAAAGCAGACCCTTTACCCAGCCATTTATTGGCGGAATCTTTACTGCTGGGGGCGCGTTTTGATTTGCGTTTGGGCCTGCTAAGCCTTGCGCCGATGCTACTACTGGGTGG
>JAPLQI010000040.1 GCA_026399755.1 Pseudomonadota bacterium | reverse complement strand
TCGTTGCCACTGATGTGGATGGCGATAAGCTGGTGTTCAGTGCAAAAGATCAACCGACTCACGGCTCGGTGACCGTGAACGCCGATGGTAGTTATGTTTACACGCCGAATCTGGATTACATCGGTAAGGATCAATTCACCGTTAGCGTTTCTGACGGCAAGGGCGGCACAACCACGGCGGTGATCGATCTGAACTTCACACCGGGCGATGCACCGATTGCTAACCCAGATGCCGCTACAACCAAGGAAGACACAGCTCTTGTTCTGACGGCTGACAAGCTATTGGGCAATGACAGCGCAGGTGATAACGGCCCGCTGAAGTTGACTTCAGTCAGCAACCCAAGCAACGGCACAGTCGTGCTAAATGCAGACGGCACCGTCACCTTTACGCCAGCCAAAGACTTTAACGGCGATGCGACCTTTAACTACAGCGCCGTAGATAAAAACGGCAATGTGGTAAATAGCAGCGTGACCGTCAATGTCACACCAGAAAACGATATCCCCGTACCAACCGATCCTAAGCTACCAGGCGAAAGCTTCAATCCAATCACCGGCAACTACGCCCATACCACGCCAGAAGATACAGCGGTGAAAGGCAAGGTTGTGGCGACCGATGCTGATGGCGACAAGCTGACTTATACGGTGTCTGGCCAGCCAACGCACGGCACGGTCGATTTTAAGGCGGACGGCACTTACACCTATACCCCAAGTAAAGATTACAACGGTAAAGATAGCTTTAGCGTGTTGGTCGATGATGGTCATGGTGGCAAGGTGACGAGCATCGTGAATATCGACATCACTCCGGTCAATGATGCGCCAACAACATCAGGCGGCACCATCAGCGGCAGCGAAGACACTTATCTTGTTTCTGGCACAGGTGGATTTACTTGGGCGAGCTTTAATATCAAGGATGTGGATTCCGCAGACTCGGCTTTAAGCATCAAAATCACCAGCCTACCTGCCGATGGTAAGTTGCAATTCTTTAATGGCACGGGCTGGGAAAACATCAGCAGCAACAATAGCTTTAGCAAATCGGATATTGATGGCGGCAAGCTGCGTTTTGTGCCGGATGCCAATGAATCTGGTGGTAATAGCTTTAATACCGCAGGAACAGGGGATCAAAAATCTCATTACGCCGCATTTAACTATGAAGTCAGCGACGGCAGCCAAAAAAGCTCAGCTGAAATGCGGGTAGATATCAAGCCCGTTGCCGATGCACCCATTATTTCGATTGGTGGGATCAGCTTAGTCAATGGCTCGACCTCAACCGTTACGCCGCCAAAAGGTAATGGGCTCACCCAGCAATACTATGCACCCGACGCAAACGATAATCTGAACACCACCACGGCCAGAACGCCAACGCGCATTGAAACAGAGCTAGAAGGCAAAGTACCGACCAGCACTACGATCGTGACCACCCCGGATGTGTATGTACCGAATGGCGCTTCCGCACCAAGCGGCATCGCAACGGATTCTGCTTACAGAGTCAGTGGGCTGGTTTACTTAGAAGAAGGTAAAACCTACACCTTCAGCGGCTATGTTGACGATACTTCCCTACTTAAAATTGGCGGCGTAGAGCTAATGAACCGCCCTTACGATGGCTATGGCACATTCACCGCCACGCCATTTATACCTGGGAAATCAGGCTACTACACCGTTGAGATGATCGTTTACAACGCATCCAACGTGGGTGCGCTGGATCTGAATGTAAGCGTCAATGGCGGAAAAGCTGCCGACTTTAACACCAGCAACTTCCCGCTCTACAGCAACCTTGCCCAGCTTGAAAACAGCGGCGGCCTGCACAGTAATTTGGTGGCAACAGGCGATGGCGGCTACTACCCGCAAGGCATTAGCGGGCAGGAGGACAGCTTTATCAAGCTGTTTGGCTTAGCGGCCAAGCTAAGCGACACCGATGGCTCTGAAAGCTTACAAAGCCTTTCACTGACCGAGCTTAAAGCGGGTAGCACCGTTTTTGATGGCGTGCGAACCTTTAGCGTGCCAAGTGATGGCTCCGTGCTTAATCTAAAAGGCTGGGATTTAAACAACCTGCAAATTAGACCGCCTCGTGATTTCTTTGGTGAATACAAAGTTGGCCTACAAGCCGTCAGCGTAGAGAACAGCACAGGTGAAACCGCCACAAATAACGCCATTGTCTCGATTCAGGTCGCCAACACCAACGATACGCCTACGACCAACGACGATAGCGCAAGCATCCGCGAAGACAGCACACCCAACCCGATTACCGGTAATGTGCTGAGCAACGATATCGACGTAGATGGCGACAAGCTGGTGGTTCAGGCCATCAACAACATCGCCGCCAATGTGGGTAAAGCCATCAGTGGCCAATTTGGTCAGCTCACCATCAATGCAGATGGCGGCTATAGCTACACGCTGGACAATAGCAACCCACGCGTGAATGCACTGAACGACAGAGACACCTTAAGCGAGAAATTCACCTACACCGCATCCGATGGTAAAGGCGGCACATCCACAGCCACTCTCACGATCAATATTCAGGGCCATACCGATCCGGTGGTGATTATGGGCTCCAGCTATAACGACCAGATTGGCGATATGTTTGGTGAATCAAACAATCTGTGGACGAATGAGAAAACAGAAGGCACGGTGATTGATCTGCAATTGGGCGGCGGGGCAATCATAGGTGCACCTAATCCAAACCCTGGCCAGCGCTTCCAGTACACCCAATCTGTTGATCAAGTGATCGATGCAGGTGGTGGCAACGATTACGTTGAATCAGGCCGTGGCGATGATGTGATTTATGCAGGGGACAGCGACTCTGCTGGCTACCAGTTTGCAGATATTCTGGGCCACAAACTGATGACGCTTAATCTGGGTGGCTTAGTTGATTCCAGCACGCAGTTATTTAGCGCCGCTGTAGGCGTCAGCAACCCCAAGGCAGACGTTGTCAACGGTGGCAGCGGGCATGACGCCATCTTTGGTCAATCAGGAGTGGATCTGCTCTATGGCCATACCGGCAATGATTACCTTGATGGCGGCAGCGATAACGATGCCTTACGCGGTGGGCTTGGTAACGATGTACTGCGTGGTGGCTCGGGTAACGATGTACTCCGAGGCGATGCCGGTGACGATGTCTTCCTCTGGATGCCAGGCGATCAAGCCGTTGCACGAGGTGCTACAGCCGCAGGCACAGGCAACGAGTTTGGCATTGGAGCCAATATCAACGTGGTAAAAACCGCCACCGATGTGGTGATGGACTTTAATCAAAGTGTTACGGCGGGCAATAACGATAAGCTGGACATGCGTGATTTGCTAATTGGTGAAACGCATGGCAGCAACGATATTGGTAACCTACTCAACTATCTGCACGTTGAAAAAACCGGCGGTAGCACGGTGATTCACGTCAGCACGGCAGGGGAATTTAATACTGGCTACAGCGCCGGTAAAGAAGACCAAACCATTATTCTACAAGGCGTTGATCTGACTGGCGCAAGCGATGCAGATATTCTAAAAAATCTATTGCAAAATAATAAGCTGATTGTTGATTAAGCTTCTAAACCTGCAAAGCAAACGGCTCCTTTTGTTATATGGAGTCGCTGGATAGTAATATTTAAACCACTAAACAACCACCTCAGACATTTGAGGTGGTTGTTTTTATGGGTTACGGAAATAGGAATGGAGTAATAATAGTCATTTTATGAGTTCAGTCCCGTAACAGTCATAAAAGCTGAGTGACACACTTAAAATCTAGGCTGCAACTTAACTCAGTAATATATTCGCCATCCCATCGAGCCGTCTTTTTACTTTTTCCCACTGCGGCATCACTTGCCCCATTAGCCGATAGAATCGCTCGCTGTGATTGTGTTCGGCTAAATGGCATAGCTCGTGCAAGATCACGTAATCAATACAATCTCTAGTCGCTTTAACTAAGTGGGGATTGAGCGTTAATCGTCCCGCTGGTGAGCAACTGCCCCATTGGGTTTGCATGGTTAGGATTCGTAGTGGTGGCTTTTCGCCCACCCACAATGCTTGTTCCAACATTGCGTCTAGCCTGCGAGCGAATACTTCTTTAGCTCGCACTTTGTACCAATCGGCAAGCAGTGCACTAATTTTCTCTGCTGATTTTTCCCGCACCGTGACTTCGATCTTTCCGCGTAGCAACTTTACGGATGGTTTTACATCTGGGTTTTCGATCACCTTCAGCACGTACTGCTTGCCAAGATAGTAGTGGCTTTCGCCGCTGATGTACTGCCGTGGACGAACATGTTCTAAGCGGCTACCAAACTCGCGTAGTTGCTGATAAATCCATCGGGCGCGCTGCTTGGCTGCGGCGATGACTTCCTCATCGCTCGCAGTTTCTGGCGCGCTGATTTGCACACGACAATCTGGCAAAACCTTAATTAAAACTTTGCTCGCGTTACCTGATCGTGGCAGTCGTTCAAAACAGATTTGCTCGTCGGCGTAACTGAAACACAGACTTGCTTTGTTGAGGACGGACTTGATAGCGACGTTCACTTCAAACCCCTGCGGCATTCAAACCAACGCGGGTAATCTGCACCACCCATTCAACCATCGCCTTGGCTTGATCCATCCCTGCGCCAATCGCTTTGCATTCGGTGAACAGCATAGGTAACAGCTGCTTACGAATATTCGACTCGATGTTTTGCGGATTAATTGAATGCTCGGCGACGGATTGTTCAACCATTTGGTCGATTTGAAATGCCAGTCCCACCCATTTATCGACAACTTGAGCATCGCTAATCGCAAACACTTCGGGCAATGTTTTCTTGAAGATGCCGAAATACGCTTGAGCATGGCGGTTCCCCGCAAATGCATCGGGCAACTCATCTAACTGGCGCTGCTGGACCTTTTCTTCAAACGAATGGAATAGCAGGTATTGTTTGAGCGGATGATCAAACAGTTTTTCTGCTTCGCTAATCGCATCGCGGAGTAGCTTTGAGAAAGCTTCTTGCGCATAAGGATCATCGCGTAGCTCCTGCTCAATCATCTTGGCAACACGGGTTTTGATGATGTCGGTTTCGTTGCGCGTTTTTTCTTCAGACCAATCTTCTGGCTTGGGTTTGCTGCCCATTTTACCCACTTCGTAGGTCCCACCAGGCTCACGAACTTCAACACCAACTACATGCTTGTCGAGCAATTTCTTCACTTGCACGGCGTAATCATCGTAGTTAATCATCTCCCCCGAATCCTGTTTTACGAGGATGCGGAGGCTAGAGAACTCTTTCACCGCTTCTTTGTAGTGCTGGCGATCCGCATCACTAAAGCTCTTATCCTCAAAGAATGTAGCCGATTGCAATGCAACCTTAAGGCAAGCAGAAAACTCAGTTAATGCTTCGTAAAAATCATCACGCACTTTCTGGTTCACATCAACCAGTTCACCGTTTCGATCTTCGGTTTTCGGCACCAATACTTGCCGCAATTGTTCGATATCATTCTTGTTTTTAACGTTTTCGAAAATAGACCAGAGCTGCTTGTATAAACGAGGCAGGCGTTTATATTCGGTACTCATCGGGTTATACAGCCCTGCAATATCATTAATGTCGTAGCCGCCTTGGGTGCGCGATGCGAGATCCTGATATTTGGCAATGGTGGTGTCCAGCTCAGCCAAAATGCCGCGATAGTCGATTAACAAGCCGAACTTTTTCAGCGGGTGCAATCGATTAACACGAGCAATCGCTTGAATCAGATTGTGTTCTTTTAATGGCTTGTCGATATAGAGCACGGTGTTTTTAGGCTCGTCAAAGCCTGTGAGTAGTTTATCCACCACGATCAGCAGTTTGAGGGAATCATCCTTATCAAAACGCTCAATGATTTGCTTGGTATAAACCTGTTCATCCTGCGAACCCACATTCTCTTTCCACCACTGCGTCACTTCTGGCATCGTGGCTTCATCAACATCCGAATTACCTTCGCGGGTATCGGGTGCGCTAATCACTACGGCAGATTCAAACAACCCAGCTTCATCGAGATATTTTTTGTATTTGATGGCGGATGCTTTGCTGTCACAAGCTAGCTGCCCCTTCAGGCCATCGTCGATATTCTTAACAAAGTGATTAGCGATATCGAGCGCAATCAATCGAATGCGATCTTCCGCACTGTAAATCTGCCCTTTACGCGCAAATTTACGTTTTAAATCGGCTCTTTGTTCGGTCGTTAATCCTTCGGTAATACGTTCAAACCAAGTATCAATAGCACGTTCGTTGACATCGAGATCAGGGATGCGTTCTTCATACAGCAGCGGGGTAACCGCTTCATCTTCCACCGCCCGCTGCATGGTATAGGCATGAACAATAGGGCCAAATTTGCTCGTGGTTTTGTCGTCTTTTAGCAGGGGCGTACCCGTAAAAGCCACAAAGGCGGCATTGGGCATCGCCTGCTTCATGCGGATATTGCTCTCGCCACCTTGGCTTCGATGCCCTTCATCAATCAACACAATGATGTCTGCACTAGTGTTAACGCATTCGGGCAACTTGGTCGCGGTATTGAACTTGTGGATCAGGGAGAAAATAATACGCTCGGTGCCAGTGCTAATTTGCTCAGCTAAGCGCTTGCCTGATGTCGCAATGGCTAACTCTTTATCTTTTTTACCCGATAGTTCACCACCTGAAGCAAACGTTTTGGAGAGCTGGGTTTCTAAATCGACGCGGTCGGTCACAACCACAATGCGGCATTGTTTGAGCAATTCATGCAGGATTAGTGCCTTGCTCAAGAACACCATCGTGAACGACTTGCCCGAACCCGTGGTATGCCAAATTACGCCGCCTTCGCGCCCGCCATCAGCGCGGCGGGTATTGATCCGATCTATCAAGCGTTTAATGCCAAACACCTGTTGATAGCGGGCGACGATCTTGCCCACTTTTTTATCATACAAGGTGAAATAACGAACCATTTCCAGTAGGCGAGCAGGCATCAACAGGCTAATCAGCAATTTATCTTGCCCTGTTACGGCAAGCTCACCGCCCGCCAGCAGCGATTGATACCACGTCAAAACCTTTTCTGGACGATTATTAAAAAGGGTATCAGTCTGTTGCTGGCTAATTGTTTTGTTTTTGATCGCATACATCTGCGCATCAGAAATATCTTCTTCCCGCCATGCTGCAAAAAACTTAGCTGGCGTACCACACGTACCATAGCGCCCATCTGTGCCGTTGATTGATAAAATCAGTTGGGCATAGGCAAACAGACGCGGTATTTCATCGTGGCGCTGGTTGCGTAACGATTGTGAAATCCCTTCGGTTATCGTTGGACCTTTCTTTGCATTACCATCAGGGCGCTTGGCCTCGATGATCACCAGCGGAATACCGTTCACAAAACCCACAATATCTGGGCGGCGCGAGTCGATCCCGCCAGAGCGAGTAATGCTGTATTCCTCTGTAAACAGAAAGCTATTGTTTTCTGGCGTTTGCCAGTCGATCAACGCAATCGTTGGGTTGGCTTTCTTGCCATCTACAAACTCAGTGACCGAAATGCCATACAGCATGTGGTTGTAGAGCTTTTCATTCGCATGCGCCAAGCCTTCATTGAGCGCCGGGCTACAAACTTCGGCGATCAGCTTATCAATCGCCTTGTCAGACAGCGCTTGCTCACGACCTTCGAAGCGAAAACGCCGAGCTTGTAAAGCGCAGCGCAATTCATCACGTAAAACCACCTCATCTTGCTTGCCTCCACGCAATGCCATTGCTTTTTCGGGCGGTAGAAACGTCCAACCCAAATTGGTTAATAGCGTCAGTGCGGGGATTTTGGCGCTGTATTCTTCTTGGAATTTGGGCGTAAATGGCTGGTTCATACGGATACTCTTAGTTCGGACATTCGTTCATTAAACGAAATCAGCTCATGAATCTGGCTTGTGTGCGGGTTAAAAATCCATTCGTGATCAAATAAAGTCGCAAGTCTTTCAGACATAAAAGTAGAACCAACCACGAGTGAATAAAATTGATTGCCAAAGGCACGCTGCTCTTCGACTCGCTGCTGAATAGCATGCGGAAGACTACCCATTACAAAATCAGAAATGATCAACAAATCTGCATTTTGATAATTGTCTTCTCGCATAACTGCTAGGGCATGATTCAGCGCAGGAGCCAGATCGGTGCCACCATGAAAAGACATGCGCAAAAAATCGATGAGATTTTCCATCTCTAGACCCAAGCTCAAATCGAGGCATTGAATACCAGTTGAGAAATTAATTAGATAACAAGCTCGACTTTGCTCTTTGGCTTTGCAAGCCATAAATAAGGTCACTGCCTTGGCGATTGTTTCTGGCATTCCCTGCATCGAGCTACTTGTGTCGACGCAAATCACCATTGGCCCAAGTTTGTCCTGCTCCGAAATCGTCCGCTCTTCCTCTTGCGAGAACTCTTCTTGTTCAGCTTGCTGGCCTTGCATTTCAAAGCACATTAAGCGTGATTCAACAAATTTGAGATCAAATAAAAGAGCGGTATCGGGATCGGATAACAACGCCAATTCACTGGGTAGCGCATGCTCAATATCACGTCCAAGCCTTATGCCAACAATTTCTTCGCGGGAATTAAAGTCAGGCACATTAATCGTTCTCGCCTGATTAACAAGGACTTTTTCAAGACGTTCCGAAAACTCGAGCTGCCGCATTTTGCCGAGTAAATCACACAGCGCCTTAACGCCTTCACTTTGTTTCAAATAATCCAGCCAGCGCTTAAAAGCCTCAATATCCTGTGGAGAAAGTTCGCCGTTTGAAAGATCAAATAAAAGACCTAGATCTAGCCCTAGGCTGGAGAGTTGACGCGCCAGTTGTGCTATTACATCCAGCCAACTTTCCAATTGGCTGAGCAATGCCTCACGCATCTGGGCTATTTTTGCTAATTCCCACTGAGCATTTGCTTTATCCAAAGCTCTTTGCCACTCATTGATCAAGAGCTGGCTTGATGCTGAAAAGTCGACCTCGGTAAGACCATCCTTATCAGTTTGAGCAATGGTCTCGGTAGAATTACGCCAAAATTGCTCATTTGCTGGCAATTTACTTGCTCGACAAAAGCCAATATAGTCCTCTATCGCTAGGGAAAAAGACGGGCTTTGCATACCCTCAGATTGAAACTGTGCAATATATCGATTGAGCTGTTTTTCGTATTTAGTGAATGGATTGCTATCCGCCAAGGTCACTGATGCATGTCGTTCCCACCGCTGAATCTGCTGTTCAATGTGCTGCTTTACTGAGGGCTGCTGAGTAATTTGCGCATCTAATTTCGCAAAAATATCGTCATTAGCCGCTTTGGCAGCAAACTTGACCCGACTTAACGACATAGTGCTTCCAGTCGGCTGCCGTCCAGAATGCGTAAATTGAGCGTGTTGATTTGTTGATTGATGCTTTGTATTGCAATAGCAGTTTTCTCTGAGGAGAAAAACACAGAATAAAGTTGAGATTCAAAACCTGATCGTTGCGCCTCAACCTGCTCCAAAATTGAAACTAAACTCTTTCTAATCTCCTTTACATCATTTTTTAATGATGAAATAAGTCTACGATTAACATTTTCCTTCTGCGAGCCCTTTTCTAGCTTTATTTCTGGTTTGAACTGCAGAGAATTGCGCCTATTGAAATAAATATGGCAAGAGCCTTGCCCATCAAACAAGCTTTTGTAATCTCTGAGCTCATTTCCATTTTTATCTATTGGATGAAATTCTTTGCGGCTTTTGTATTGCTCTGATGAAATATAAAAGCGATTAGCCTGATTAACACCATCGTCCCACTCAACTTGGAAATAATCTTTACCATCGATTGAAACAGTCTTGTAATTATATTGATCTTCGGTGTGATATAACTCTTCGTTGATTTCTTTATCCAACTGGTCTTTTTTTCTGTCCAGCTCTGCCAAGCTAATCCCCGTATCTAGTCCAGCATCCAAAATCGCTTGCTCAACGATGTCGATCACAGCTTCACGATTGTCGGCGTGAGTCCACAAGCAATGAGAGAGCAGCAGCGCATCACTATGGTTGGTTTGGCTGCGCCCATTGAAAAAAGCCGCGCCTTTCATCAGCATCGCCGCACGTTGCCAGCGCCTGTCGGACACATAGACTTTGAGCTCTTCATATCGCTCGGCAAGCGCCGCGCGAATCAGATGAATAATCGTTAGTGTTTCTTTTGATAAAGAAACATTTCCAATTGAAACCCGCCATTCATTCCATTCTGACTGTGTCACAATCAAATCGCTTGGCACCGTAATCGCTGCTTCAGTGGGTTTGCTATTGAGCAATCGCTCAAAGTTGTTCACTTCTGAAATAGGCCCCACCATCAGACGGACGATGAAGCGGTCGAATAGCGCATCAAGTCCTTGGTTAGGCTCTGGGGTCTCATTGGAGGCGGCAATTAAAGCCTTGAGGGGGGCTTTTTCAATGGATTCTCCGTTACGGAAGATGTGCTCATTAATCAAAGTCAACAGCGTATTAAGAATCGCTGGGCTTGATTTCCAAATCTCATCGAGAAAGGCAAACTCAGCCTTAGGTAAATAGCAATCCGTCTTGCGAATGTACTGATCTTCCTTCAGGGCTTTAATCGACACTGGCCCAAACACTTCTTCTGGCGTACTAAATCGATTCATCAGGTATTCGAAATATATCGGTTGATCAAAAGCGCATGCAATCCGACGTGAAATTAAGCTTTTTGCCGTGCCGGGTGGACCATACAAAAATGTATTTTGCCCACACAATGCCCCCAGCAAAGCGACCGCTATAATCTCTTCGCGCTCATACATGCCAGCACTTACCGCATTGATGAGCGCGCCAATACGCGTTTGAATCGATGGCTTAGCTTCTTTTTTCTGTTTTTGATCTGGCTGGGGTCTAAATTTATCGTTCATTTTGTGTCCTTGAGCTTTCGTACATTGTTCTTTTCGGTAAGTGTTGGTTTTGTATATCGCCCATCATTTTGCGAGTAGGCTCTAGTGATTAAGCCTATTTTCATCCCCTGAAGCTAAATCTCCGAATATGCAAAATCTGACTCAGCTCATCTCACAACACTACTTCATCCTGCTTGCCACTGCGTTTGGCTAAGGCCTGATCGGGCGGCAGGCAAATCCAGCAAAGGTTAGTTAGCAGCATCAGCGCGGTGATTTTAACGCTGTATTCTTTTTGGAATTTTGGGGCGTGCAGTGAGGGCATTTTTTCCCTTTAGTCGCGCTATTGCCCAACGATTGGATTGAATCGTTCACGCATCGCTTTCTCTAATCTTGGGGCAATGATGTCGTAGTTATTAACATCAAGCCTTACAATGCTGATCCTTAATTTCGCGCCTTCAAATTCACGTCTTTGATTAAGCTTCATTGCAAAAGTATGGGAATCTAGATCAAGTCCAAAATGCTCAAGAAGCCTTTGCTCGACTTTCTTAGACTTGCCGATATACAAAGGAACCCACGTACCAAGAGTTGAGTGAGCCTTTAGTCTTTTTTCTTAGGATTGCTTACAAATTTCTTTTCAAACCGCGCATCTGTCCACTTTCTAACAAAATCTGCGGACCATGCATCAAAACCTTCGAGTTCACTACCCTCGGTATTTATTTCGAAGAAATAAATACCTTTTGTATTGAGCTGGGGATATTGATTTAGCGTGGATACATCACAAGGTAAAGAGATCTCACAAACCTCTTCAAAATTAAGCTCAGCCACCAAACTTGAAAAGTTCAAAAAAGTTTGGCTGAGTTGATTGTCTATTTGTTGAAATGGGTTCAAAACATGATCTCCGCACGTAGATAACAAATTGAGAGAGGACGTCATCGAATTCATTAGAATGGTGGCTTGGTCTTTAAATTATCATTCCAAATTCCAACCGCGGCAGTCTCAATCTCCAAATACGACTTTGGAATCAACGGAGTTCGGATCGGCGCAGTTGCTTTGTCCCAATCAACGGTTGCGCCATCTTTGTTTTTCCTGCGCAACTTAGAACCAGAGCCTAGGCTCATTGAGAATAAATCGAGGAAGCGCCTTGGCCCCACACCGACGAATGGCTCGAATGCCACTAGTCCATTATCTGCCGCTGCGGCATTGAATTCAGACTTAAGCTCAATTGCTTCAGAGTGAAACTCTAGCGCTCGGCTTTTCGGATATGGCTCAACGTAAACAACGCGCTTAATCCCGCTAGCAATAATGTGTTTAGCGCAATTATGGCAGGGGAACGTGGTGCAATATAAAGTGCTCCCCACCGTTGGAATCCCTGCTCGGCTGCAAGAGAGCAAGGCATCCATTTCGGCGTGAACAATCCGGCCAAATTCAGTCAAATCAGAAATTTTGCTTTCTTTTAGTGCAGCAGCCAAATCCATTTCTTTGCCTGCTGATACAAGGCCCTTATCCAATAGTGTCATTGCAATCTCGCGGATGATCTCAGCCTGAGTCTGCTTGTTGGAGTCCATGTCCCGCATGTAATCTTTGCCATCAGGACGATCTTTGACCTCACCAGTTTCGGGGTTCATTTCAGCCCAATACAAACCGCCACCAGATTGAGGGACATCATTGGCGCCGGTTGCAATAATTTGCCGCTCACGGCTTATTACTGCGCCCACTTGACGTGATAAATCACCAGAACGAACTGAGCTGTTAAACGCCATAAACATGGCGAATTCGTCAAATGTTGGGTTTTTGTATGGATGGGAAAAAATCAACTCAAGAAAACGTTGCAAACCATTTTTAATTTGGTCGTCATTCTTGCCGAAGTTCAAGAAAAAATCAGCTAGATGATAAGTGTCTCGCGTTTTTTGGCCATGATCAAAGCTCTCATCTTCATCGATCTTAATCAACTCATGGGCTTGTTCTTGAGTGCAACTTTTGTCTTCAGTTAAAAACTTATGGCGTCGTTTAACATCTGCATGAATACCGATCAAATAAAAGCCATCGCCATATACCTTTCTCAAAAACTCAACTTCACGCGGATGTTTTAGAGAATTAACAATGTATGCTTTTTTTGTTGGTGCTACGCCACGTTTTTCTGAAATTTGCTGGACAACACCTGCGGCAAGAATTGCATTATTCTTGCTCGATTCACGCAAATTATCACCTTCGCGCATATAGTGCTTTATTCGGTCATACTCGCTCGTTGAACTTGCGGGAGCTGGCAAAATTGATGAAACGCGAATGTCTTCTACGCTATAGCCAAATCCTTTTAGCCTATCCATTAAAGGACCTATAACCCGTGTTGATTCAGTACCAACCGCGCTAACGATACCAATAATTAACTCACCCTCATTGATTCCAGTAGTTAGGAAGCGTTGCTCCAATGATTCAACCGTAGCCTTGGTCACGATTAAGGTTGCTGATGCGCTTGCAGAGGCAACCGCAGTAGCCATAAGGCTATCTGTGTTTTCATCTGGATACAGCAGTTTTGGCACTTCGGCTTCCAGTTGGGCTCTGCCATCACCTTTTCCTTGAAACTGAATTGTGCCGGTTGACTCATACCAATTCATCACCCCTTCATTAAAGCGAAGGACTTTTTTTCCGGGTTGCGAATCATCCCAAGCGCCCGTAAGTGAGCCCAGTTTCTGCTTTAACTCTTCATAAGTACCAGTGAATTTCAGACTCATCTGTAACTCCTTCTTATTTATCAACAGAAACGCGGCGCTTGCCGGTGAGCAGGGTTTGCATCAGGGCTTTTTTCTCTTGTTTCAGGCCGTCAAGCTGTGATTGCAGGGTTTCGATTTCTTGGTCGGTATTTGTTAGTACCGCTGCAATTTCCTTTTGCTCTTCCAATGGTGGAATTGCCACTTTCATGGAATCAAGATCTTTAGGGTAAATGTGCGGCTGAGCACCACCGCTTTGCAGTGAATAGATTTTGTTTTGCAATGCGGTTAGTAGTTGAAAAAGGAACAGCGTATCGGCATTTTCTTTGGCGACAACTACGGAACAGTCTGATGCCCAAATTTTATAAGGGTGGTATGAAACGTATCCCGCGTATGCACCGCTGGCACTTACTGTGATCGCATTTTCATGCGTGAAATCACCATGCGAATAGGGACTCGATTTACCCCCCGCAATAACCGGATAATCGCCCTCAAGCAAATCCTTGCTGCTTAATGCTTTTCCCTTGCCGATTTTGGCAATATCAGACAAATGACCAGCTAGCCACTCCCCCTTAAATCCCGGGAAGCGTTTTTTGCCGGAAAGTAGTTGTTGCAAAAGTGCTTCTTTCTGCTGGCGGGCGAGGTCGAGCAAGCGCTCGGTGGTGGAGATAGCCTGATCCCACGTCGAGAGGATTTGGGCGATTTTCTTTTGCTCTAGGAGAGGAGGGACCTCGAGTAAGAATTTCCGAACGGCATGAATCGAAAACTCTCGTCTAGTTGTACCCACCGTTAAATTTTCAATTCTTCGTTGGGTACTGTCTGCTTGAAGCTGCAAAGCAATAAAAGAAGAATCGAAGTTCTTGGACGGTCTAATTCTTGCAATTTCACGCGCAATATTTCCTTCAAATCCATTAGGCACTATGCCAACAGCACCAATAGAGCCTTTTACAGAAATTAATACATCGCCACCTTTAATTCGGCTATTTTTATACTTTCCTTCAATTTTCTTGGATGCACGATGTAATTTTGAGGTTTTAATCGTATTGATAAATTTAATAGGAACAATTGGAATACCGCCTTCTGTGTCCTCGCCAATCTGAACGACGCCATACCTTATTGGCGAATTAACTTCAGCAATTTCATCTAATGCGGTTAACCGCCACCCTTTAGGCAACATAACCTAGCTCCTGCAGATATTTCTCCATTTCAGTTTCCAGTACGTTCAATTGCACTTTCAACTGCTCACGCTCTGCGCGCACAGCTAGCAGGTCGATTTCTACTTCTTCTTCAAAAGTATCGACGTAGCGTGGAATGTTCAGGTTGAAGCCGTTTTCTTTGATTTCATCAAAGCTCGCAACATACGCGTATTTATCAATACTTACGCCATCGCGATAGGTGGCAACGACTTTAGCGATATTCTCATCGGTCAGCACATTTTGGTTTTTACCGGTTTTACATTCATTGCTGGCATCGATAAAGATCACATTGGTGTCAGATTTGTCTTTCGAGAAAATCAAGATCGCAGCCGGGATACCGGTGCCGTAAAACAGTTTTTCCGGTAGGCCAATGACCGCATCAAGCAGGTTTTCTTCGATCAATTTTTGGCGAATAACGCCTTCGCTGCTACCTCGGAATAGCACACCATTCGGCACGACCACACCCATACGGCCAGTGCCGGGTTTTAGCGTTTCGATCATGTGTAGGATAAAGGCATAGTCGCCCTTGGTTTTGGGCGGAACGCCACGGCGGAAACGGTCGAACTTATCGTGCTCAGCTTCGTCATGTCCCCATTTTTCCAGCGAAAACGGTGGATTGGCGGTCACAATGTCAAACAGCATCAGGTCACCGTTTTTATCCAGTAACTTTGGGTTGCGAATGGTGTCGCCCCATTCGATTTTGTGATTATCCTCGCCGTGCAGGAACATATTCATCTTGGCCAGCGACCACGTCGAACCAATAGCTTCCTGCCCGTACAACGCATATTGTTTACTACCGTGATTGCTGACCACCTTGCGGCCACACTTCATTAGGAGGGATGCCGAGCCGCAGGCCGGATCGCAAATGGTGTCGCCCGGCTGCGGGTCGAGCAGCTCGGCGATCAGTTCGGACACTTCAGGCGGGGTATAGAATTCACCGGCTTTCTGGCCGCCGCTGGCGGCGAAATTTTTGATCAAAAACTCATAGCCGTTGCCGATGATGTCAAGCGTGCCGACCCGCGAAGGCTTTAGGCTCAACTCTGGCTTGGCAAAGTCTTCCAGCAGATGGCGCAGAATGGTGTTTTTCTGCTTTTCTTCGCCCAGCTTGTCGGTATTGAAGCTGATGTCTTGAAACACGCTTTTGCCTGCGTCTTTGAGCTTGGTGCCGTTGGCTTCTTCAATTGCGTGCAGTGCTTGATCAATGCGCTCGCCATTGCCCGGCTCGTGGCGGCGGTCATGCAACACATAGAAACTGGCGTCTTTAGGCAGCACGAAACGCTCGTTTTTGAGCATTTCTGTAATCAGCTCCGGCTCATCACCGTATTGGGCTTGGTAACCGTCATAGTGGTCTTGCCATACATCGCTGATGTATTTCAGGAACAGCATGGTGAGCACGAAGTCTTTGTAGGTATCGGCGCTGATGGTGCCGCGAAACGTATCGCAGGCAGCCCATAGCGCCTTATTGATATCGTCTTGATTGATTTGATCGGTCATGGTTTTTCCTTGGATGGCAAATTCTTAACGAGATAGTTTTCTTGAGTCGCATCGGCGAGCAAATCGGCGGCAATAGCAGCGAGCATTTGCTCGCCATTGCGACGCAGCTGTTCGATCAGGCGCAGCTCTTGTTTCAATGTATTGGCGAGTTTGACAATGGCTTGCTGTTTGTCGAGCGAAGGTATTGCGATATGTATCTCTTCCAAAGCATTGCGTTTAATGGCCTTGGTAAGAGTACCCTCTGAATTCAGATCAAAATAACGCTGGCAAGGTTGCTGATTTAAAAACCAGCAGAGGTATTCGGGCAGGATGCTCGAAGCATTAATGCGCACAATAAAAAACTGTGGCGCTGCAATGGCTTGTTTGCCAGTGTCGTTTAGAGTGTCGTCGATATGTACCGCATAATTGCGGTTGCCTCGTGCGGCGACCAGAATATCGCCGACTTGCAGGCAGTCATCACGCCGACCTGTTGGCTCTGTTTCTATACACTCAGCCCAATTGACGCCATCTTGCGATGAGGCATCTTTCATCTGCACAGCCACAATTCCAGAGCCTAGTGACTCAGGAATTTTGCCCCGAAAGGGGTGCCCGGCAGAAATATTGGCAAGGTATTTGAGTAGCATGCTTTTTTTGTTTCATTGTCGATGCTGCAGAATATCCATTCCTAACAGATGCTGTCAACAATATTCGTTTCTTTTCCGTTACTGCATAAAAAAGCCACGCAAGTCTGCGTGGCTTAATGTTGAGAAATCTGAGGGCGAATGATGCAGGTGCGATATTTCCAGCACGAATCAATACATGAAAAACAATCGTGCCGCCTGACGTAGCACCGCGTTTTCTTGCTCTAGCCGCTGAATGCGTAACTCATGTGGCTGCTGAAATTTTAGTGGTTCAATTGAATGTGCATGTTGAGATTCACGTTTCATAAATTCTTCGAGCCCGATTCGCTGCCAGGTGGCTAGCGTTGATGGGTGAACATCAAACCGTAGCGCCGTTTTTGGTAGGCTTCCAACCTTGCGTAGATACTGCAAGGTCTCAATTTTAAAATGATTTTGGTAGAATTTTTTCATGGCAGTATTTGAAACTAAGAATTCCTTAGTATATCTTATGTGATGGAACTAAGAAAATCTTAGGCATTGCACCTTCATAGTGATTCACGTAATGCCTCTGCAATCCCCATTTCCTGCCCGCCTAAAAGAAGCGCGGACAATCAAAGGCTTAACTCAACTACAGCTAGGTTTGAAGTTAGGAATGGATACTAACAGTGCGAGTGCACGTATGAATCAATATGAGAAGGGCAAACATGCGCCCGATTACGACACCATGAAGCGCATGGCCGATGAGCTAGGAGTGCCGGTGGCGTATTTTTTTTGTGAGAGCCCAGTAGAAGCTCAGCTCGTCAAAGTAATAAGCCACCTGAGTGAAGACGATAAAAAGAAATTATTGGAGCAACTACAGGTTGCAAAGCCTGAATCAAACATCTAATCACCATTCTTTGCCGCATTAGAAGCGGCAATTTTTTTTGCTTGCCGCTGGATAGTACGCTTCAACGCTGCTGCCCGTTCTTCGTTGAGCAAAAGCTGCATTACAGTGGTAAGCGAGTGGAATCCAAGAAAGTTCAAAATTTGGCATTTTATGCGTGGATTGATTTCCATCTTTCCCCTACGCACGTCTGAAAGTGTTGAAGAGGGAATATTAAGGTAGTTCGCAAATTCTTTTTCTTCGACTATGCCAGTTGATTGTTTCAGGCGATCCAAGGCTAGTAACCAGCTTATTGAGCCTCTCTCCCCATCCCATAGTTCAGGCGGAATCTGAACGTCTTCGGGCAAATCATCAAGCGTGTGTATTCCTGCATTCAAGTTCATTGACTAAAACCCCTGGCTGATGTAGTGTATATACAAAACGTAAATACGTATCGTATATACGGTTAAGCATGCCTCGTTTTTAAGATTCGTAGTTTACATCCGTAGGTATTTGTATAACAGAGGTCCGCGAAATGCCCCGTTCCGTTGTCTACTACAAAGTTGCACGCGACTACACTGGCATTCATGAAGAAATTCCAGTCATCCTCACTGAATTCGGCCCACTCCATCCGCTAATTCACTACATCCTCAAGCATCGGCACATGCTCTCGGAGAGCAATACCAACAAGCTGGTGCAGGCGGTGGGCCTCCTGATCGACTACATGGAAGCCAATCATCCGGCCTTTGATAACCCAGATGATCTGTTCAACATCTTCGTTCAGCGCCTCTACAGCGGTACGATAGGTATCGATGGCGATGATCATAGCGATCTCTACTGGGACAGCCGCAGCCCAGCCGTGGTGCGCGTATTGGTTAATCACCTATCCAAGTTCAGCGACTGGATGGCGCAAGAACAAGGCACCAGACCACTCAATCCGTGGCGGGAAGCTACACGGGCCGAAGAGCAACTAGCGTGGGCGGCGTGGCAACACAAAAAGAGTCGCGCCTTCCTAGGCCACACTATGGGCATTGATGTTCCGTCACTACAAGTCAGCCAAGCCCGCAGCGTCTTACTTAAACGAAACCCGGTTATCGATCACGATGCGGTCAAGTTTTTCCCAGCTGATCGCATGGACGATTTGCTATTTAAGGGTTTCATCGTGCCGGGCAAGCAAAAGAGTCTGCGCATCGAAGAGCGGCTAAACCTGCGTGACATCCTAATCACGATGCTATTGCACTTTGGTGGACTACGCATGAGCGAGCCATTCCATCTTTACATCCACGACGTGATTCCTGACTACACGTCTTCCAGTGAGGCGTTGGTCAAGGTCTATCACCCCAGTCTGGGGCTGGCTCCGCCCGATCTGTACGATGCCAAGGGCAAGCCGGTGCACTGTAACCGCGCGACCTACCTGCGCGACAAGTACGGGCTGCTGCCTAGGACGGAGTACAAGAGTTCACACACCCTGCATGCTGGCTGGAAGGGTAACGCGCTCGACAGCAAGCAGCACTTCATGCATGTGCATTGGTCTCCGCGCTGGGCAGGGGGGCTGTTCTGGAAGCTGTGGGTGTTCTACATGGCACAGCGCGATCAGCTCAACCCTGATCATCCCTACGCATTTGTTACCCGTGAAGGCAAGCCCTACAGCATTGATGCTTTCGAGGACGCGCATGCCAAGGCGGTCAATCGCATCGGACTGGTGCCGGCCAAGGCGCTCGGCACCACGCCACATGGCCACCGACATGCCTATGGCCAGCGACTCTCCGATCTTGGTCTTGATGCAATCTTCCTAAAGAAGGCGCTGCATCACAAGTCACTTGAATCACAACTCGTATACACCGAGCCGGATCGCGTGAAACTCAACCGCGCTATCTCAGCCGCAATGACTCGTGTGGAAAACGCTGAGGACGGTAAGGCTCTACTTCCCCCCGACTTCCTTGCCTATGGCTTCAAGGACGTTGATCCGCTCGGCCTGTTCTCTGGCCCGAGCCCCAAATTGGTGAGGTGAAACTGATGCCAAAAGGACAAACAGTCGCCAAAAAATTCGACCCCGAATTCCACTTTCTGCTCAATCTCGATCCGGCACTGGAAGGTTGGAGGGCGTGGGTAGCGGAATATTGGGCGGGCTTGCCCAAGACAAACAGCAGCATCCAAACAGCCCTTACTGCCTTCCTCGTGACCTACCTGCATGGCCACGGGCTGCATACCTTGTCAGCCGATGCATTTTTCGCCAGAATGGGCGTCATGCCCGCAGCCGATGCGGCCTTGGGCTTGGCATTGTTATCGTCCGAAGCGGGAGCTCAGCAAAAACACGACAGGGTCAGCGACTTCCTTGACTGGGTTCTTCGCCAAAAGCTCTCCGTGCTCGATGCCGACGGTAACCGCGTGGTCCCTCCGCACCTCGCCAATCCCTTCCCGCGAATGCGGGTCAAGCAGCAAGGGAAGGTGAATGACCTCAGCTTCGCCCATGTGCTGCACCTCGATCCCAAACTGGAGGACTGGCGCAGCCTCGCCGCCGAATGGTTAACGAATCAGAAAAGCGCTGTCGGTTTGTGCCGCAACGCCCTCGACAGGTTCCTCATTCGCTACATCCACGGTCAAAATCTGGAACGCAATTTTGGGCGCTTTCTGCTGCGCGAGATTGAGAAGCCGGATTTCGCCCAAGTGATCGTTGCCGCCAAACGCAAAGGCACGCAGACGCTGCAAGCGGACAATATCAGATCGGCCAATTATGCTGCAGATTTCCTCGACTGGGTGTTGGTGACTAAGCTGGGTGATCCCGAGACCGGCGCATGGGATACCTCCCGGTTTCACAACCCCATTGCGCGGCTAACGAAATCGGGTCTGGCCACGACCACCCAATCGGACAAGGCCGCGCTCTCCATCCGCTACATCCGTGAACTGCGCAGCATGCTGGCCGAAGGGCTTCACTTCCGCGACTGGGCTTGGGCGCAGCAGGCGATGGAGGAAGGACGGAACGGCGGTGACTGGTTCGTGGTTGAGCCGGAGCGCGTGAATCTCAACGATCCCGACTGCGTTTACCGACAGCGAGATGGGAGCGACTACGAAATAAAGACCAAGAGATACCCTGCTCAAGTTTGGGAACTGTGGTCGCCCGTGCGCGCCGTGGCGTTGTACCTGAAGCTGGAACTGCCGCTACGCACCTTCCAGGTTCGCATGCTGGATTCCGGCGAGGCCGATACCTGGCGCTACGTTCACTCACCCGGCGGCGGGGCGTTCGTGCTCAACGATGGCCCGCTCGCCACGGGGAGTGAAAAACGCCCATCCCAGCGCGGTGTGTTCCATCGCAGCGCAAACGAGAAGGAGGCGGGCTTCTACATCAACACCAACAAGACCTCCGACATCAACAAGGCCGAGAACGACAAGGGCTACGTTATCCCCTGGTCCAACGACGCGGTGCTGTACTGGCTGGAAAAGCTGCGCAATTGGCAGGAACGCTACAACCCGATTGCAGCTCCGACACCGTGGATGGAATTGGAACACAAGCATTTCGGCTACGCCCCACCTCATCCCGAGGTGCTGGTGCAACGCGGTGCGGCCTATTTCCTGTTCCGCAATCCCACCGATGGTGAGGGCGACAAGCCGCTGGACTGCAGTTCTTTAAATCCGATTTGGTACAAGTTGCTCTCAAGGCTGGAACAGCGCTGCGCCGAGCAGAGCGAGACCTTGGACGACGGCACGCCGCTGCGCTTTCTCGATCCGAATTCCAAACAGAGAACCGCCTTCCCGCTGCACGCCCTGCGCGTCTCGCTGATCAGCTATTTCATTCTTGATCTCAAGCTGCCGATTGCTGTGGTGTCGAAAATGATCGCTGGCCACGCGATCATCATCATGACGCTGTACTACACCAAGTTCGGCAAGTCCTACCTGCGCGAGGTCTTGAGCGAGGCGGAAAAGAACGAACTGGAAGCCGAGCAAGCCAACCACCGTCGCTTTCTGCAAAATGCGAGCTTCGAGCAGGTAAGCCAGCGTTTCGCCTACGTGTCCGAGGATGCGGTACGGACGGCAGTTGCCAATAAAGGAGCGATGGCCTCCTTCGTCTTCGACGACAAGGGCATCTGCCCCAATGGCGCGACGCTCTGCGATGTTGGCGGGGAAAAGCTCACCGGCCGTAAAACTGAGCAATTACATTCACCTGTCCCCGGCTTCCCGGAGGAGCGTAACTGCGTCTGTTGTCGCTTCTTCCTGACCGGCCCCGCCTTCTTGCCCGGCCTGATCGCGCACTTCAACACAGTCAGCGAAAAAATCCACAGCCAGAGCGCGCGCTACCGTGCCTTGCAGGACAAGCTGACCATCCTTGAGGATCAGCAACGCGAGGGCGAACGGGAGAGCCAGCCCTTCCTGCGAGTACGTGAACTTGATCAGTTGAACAAGTACGTCGAGGCCGAGGCGCTGATCCTAAACAAATACATGAACGACCTGCAGGCCACCCATCACCTGATTCAGCGTTCGATCCAGATCGCCGATGACAAGATTACAGACGGCGTGAAGCTCGTGGCAAAGGGAGGTATGGCTGACCTTCAGGTAGGTTTCATCGAGTCGCAGTCGGTACTGCACCAACTGGAAGTCGTCTGCGAAAACGCCGTAATTTACCCTGAGACCGATGCAGGCTTTGCCACCATTCGGCGGTCACAGATGCTCGATGGCATGCTGCGCTACAATGGCATGGCCCCGGTGCTGATGTACCTTGATCCAGAAGAACAGTTGCTAATCGGCAATGCCGTGATGCAGCTGATCCAGGCGCGCACCGGCTCGATCAGGGGCGCACTGCCCTATGCCGAATGCAGGCAAAAGCTCAAGGAAATTGGTCTGCTCAACGACCAAGTACTCAATGAGATTGCCCAAGTCAAAGCCCGGGTTCTACTTGATCATGCCCAAACCAAGCGGATGCTTACCCCGCCCAAGGATGATTCCATTGACGATGCATCCTGACGATCTACTCGAGCAGCTCAAGAAAACCGGGACGCCGCGCAAGCAAAAGACCCTCGACCTAATCTACGAGGTTTGCAAGGAACAGTACGAGCGTGGCAGTCGTGACTTCTCCGTAGCGACCATTGCCCGTATTGTGGAGGACCGGGGCGGCCCCAGCAAGGGTGCGATCCACAACAAGACGGGTGATGACTATAAAGGATTGATCAAGGCTTGGGCCGAGCATACAGGGGGCGTCACCCGCAAGGTGCGTCAGGTCAGCGAGAATCCCTACGCTGCGCTGATCGAAAAAATCGAGAATCCAGCGCTACGTTCGATGATGAATGGCATCCTGGCCGAGAATCGGCACATGCGCCGGGAAATAACACTGCTCAAGGCAGAAGGGAATCGGGTGATCGACATGCGCCCAAAGCTTGCCGAGCCGCGTGAAGCGGTACAGATCCTTCCCGCGTCGATGGGTCTGTATCCCTCCGAGATTGAGGCATTGCGCCATGCCATCAGCGATCGCTTGCTACAGGATGAAGGCTGGACGACGGATGCCGAAGGGCGCGTTCGCAACGAGGCCGGTCGGGTTATCTTCAAGCCAGGCTATGTCACGGCAATCCGTAAGATCATCGGCGAGGGCGAGACCTCTGCGAGCAAGGCAACGAACTAGGTCGGTGACAACAGAACCGGGCTTGCTGCTCTTGAATCCGAATGATCGTAAGTTACCGGTTGCTGGCTCGTACCGAAAAGCGGAGCAAGTATTCGGATCGCCATGATCCATCCGTTCTTGACCAACGTCTTTTTGTCTGCAATTCGGCCAAAGCGGCCTGTCGATATCATCGATATCATTGGCTGCGACCGGAAGCAAAGCCGACACTCGATGCAGTATCGTACGCTGGCCAGCGGGGACCTTTGATGGTGAAAGCGCAAAGCGCCCTATCCAATTGATGTACTGCTTCGGTTGTTAGGTCATCCTACCCGTAGCACATCCAGCAAGCGCGGTGCGGCAGTCCCATCTTGCTGCGTACTTTCAAACATAACTACCTTTGAAAGCTTGATGCGTAAGGGGTGGTAAGCGTAGTATCCTGTGTTCTACACACAAACAATAGAAATTTACACACGTTCCCGTGTGTAAATTTCACGTTGGGCTCCTGCTCATTCCTTGCCCCGATCGGCTTATCCTTGAAGGAAATTTCATGAGCTACTACTCCATTCTTGACCTTGCATGGGACGACTCTGACTATCCAAAGGGAAGCATCTCCGCTAAAGACATCACGGATGCGGCTGCGCCCTATTTGGAAGCCAGCGGCTGGCACTCTGATGTCTTGAAAGACATTGAGTCCGCAACACGGGGGTTCGGTTCGTCGGAGCCAGGCTTCAACGGAATTCCGAGTTTTGCACTTATTGACATGCTCCAACAGATCTCAAGACAACTCCCCAATGTTACTTTCTTTGCACGCGGCCTTGGCGAAGAGTTTGGGGACATATGGCTTCGTCGGTTCCGCGATGGTGAACTGTTAGAAGCAATCGGCCCCTTGGCCGAAGAAGGCTAAGGGCAGTTATCATGAACCTTGACCCGTGGCCCAACTCGGCAGTCGAGCGGACCTGCGCAAGAAGCCGCGCAGGCCGCTCACTTCTACGTTAGCCCTTATGAAGTGCAATATTTGCAGTCGAGAATTAAATATGAGCAACGACCCACTTTCGATTGATTGTGGCGGCGACTGCTGGGGGTGCGTTGGTGAAATGGAAGTCAACATGGGACATGAGCCATCACTAGAGAAAGTACGCCAAGAGTTCGAGCTTGGGTTGAGGCCAGGCTGGGTTGAACCCAAGAGGCCAGCTTAAGCAATGAAAATTTGGGCTAACTCATCATTCAAGCGGGGCTAGCTAAAGCCAGCCCCTTAATTCAAACGTTAGGCCTTCAAGATGAGATCTCTAGACCTCGATGCCGAAATCCTTTCAGGAGACTCGGCTGCTGGATTTAAGCTCGGCATGCACGTCTCTGAAGTTGACGCCATTATCAATAGCGCCGCCATCCTGCACCGTTCACCGAGCGTCGCAGAGCTCCGCGCGAACTCCGGAGTGTTGGTCGTCATAGCCCCATCTAACGCGGCCAAAGCTGTATTCTTCGGCGACGATAAAGTTCGCCTGGTTTTCAACGCAGAAGGCCAGCTCTACTGCATATTTCTGTTTAATGGCTATCGTGGAGCCTATCGTCAAAGTATTCGCATCGGCACACCCTTAAAGCAAGCGAACGCACTGCACCAACTCCTGTTCGACGACGGCGATGAGATGAGCTACGTAGACAATGGTGATGGTGAAATTCTGCCTGGCATAGCATTCGGTGGAAGTAGCGCCGCACTCGAAGCTGACTCCGAGCAAACGATATCGTGCTTCTGTGTCCACGATTGGTCACAACAGTAGGGTAGCTAACGATGCGGTCAACATTTCGCCAAAGGCCTAACCCATCGTTCAAGCGGATCCATTGCGGCATGCCGCATTTGGGCTTCATTTCATTCTGGCCCAAATGCGTCACGCTTAACTCAAACGTTAGGCTTCCTATGCAATTACGGCTGTTCGTTCTCGGGATCGTACTGCTTTCTGCAACGTCTCCGCGAGCAGGTGAAGTGTTCAACCCATCTAAGACAACCATGAGTTCCTCGCGTCAACTAGAGGTCCTGGAGTTCAACGGTCTAGGGCAACCCAAAAACCAGAAGGTCGCTTCAGGCACCGTGGCACTTCTGTGGCAGGAAGGTGCGGTTTCGGTCGTGCGTATAAAGATACTTCCGCCTGATCAGTACGGTCCAGAACTAGTTCACGCGACAAACGAAGCTGAACTGAGAGGTAGCGCAGAGTTGGCCGTCAAGCAGGGAACAACGAAGCTGGATATATCCAGACACTGGGTATTCCGCGCGCCGCTAGAGATCGCGGAAAAAGCTCGCTTCAAATCTGAACCATAGGTGTATCTCATGAGCATTCGAGAGCCTATCACCGGCCTAACATGTCCTTCCACTCTCACCCGAGGTCCGCAACGGGCTTGGCAGCGAGGGAATTGAAGCGCCAGCAACTGATGGCAAGCCAGTCACTCTTCGAGAACTAAAAGATATCGTTGCGTCGTTGTCAGGAATTTCCGCTAACTGGAGCAATGGCCCCGATTTTTTTGATGGGATAGTTAGTTCAGTTTCGGGAATGAACTCCACCATTATCATTGGGAGCCCGGGCAGCGACTCCGAACCATGCGACTTTCATTTTCGTGGTGGTGAAAGTGCGCTTATCGAAACTGTCGTCGGAGGCATTGCTCAGTTTGCGGGGCCTCAAGTTATTTGTGCGCATTCCGGCGGCTTCACAAAGGTTATTCAGGGTACAGGCTCGATATGACGCCCAACCCATCATTCCAGCGGACCGCCTTCGGCGTCCGCTGAATTCAAACGTTAGTGTCTGCAATGTGATGGCAAGCCTACATTGAAAAGCCGAGCATGAATTTCTGCTTTGGCCGAGTAGCTTTGGTATGACTCTGAAATAATTAAGGCCGCTACCTGATGGTTAGCCGCCTTTCGTTTTTCAAGGATCGGCATCGACAAATCGGCCTGTCGTTAACATAGATACCATTGGCGGCGACCAGAAGCAAAGTGAGCGTTCGGTTATAACGCGGCACTTGAAAAATATTTGTAAAGAGGGTGAGCTTATTGATAATTCAGTATGTGCAAATTTTGCACATACTGCGGATGATGGCAAAACCTATCAAACCAAGCATTACAACCTTGACTCTATTATTTCTGTTGGATATCGAGTTAATTCAAAACGAGGTACGCAGTTTCGGCAGTGGGCGACAGGCGTACTCCGTGAGCATCTTTCGCAGGGCTGGACACTGGATTGAGTACGATTTGAGCATAATTCGAAAAACGAAAGGCCGCAAACCATCAAATTGCGGCCTTCATTATGTTTGGGTCAAGCAAGTGTTGTTCGGCCTTTGCAGACATTGGAGCGTCTAGAAATCGTGGGGGGATTAACCAAGCCAAGATTAGATCACCGAACATGCATGTTTCTACTCCAAAAAATCAAAAGTACAGCAAACCAAAGCGAGACCATAAATCGAGATTATTTCCTCATTTACTTACACTTTAATTACTCATCTAGTCATTTTGTGCAGGTTAAAATGACCATTGTGATAAATATTTTACGCACCACCTCTGTTCTATATTTTTTGTTAGTCACCAAAAAGTATTCTAGGTTTAATAGAAAACGAACAAAAAAATAAAAAATATTACTGAAACCTGTTGTATTTTCAACTTTTGAAAATACATTATAAATAGTGCAACTTAATTGCTATGTTATATATTTTTCAATAAAAACAACGATTAAGAATTTTTAAAAAACTATCCTCTCTTGTGTTTTTCGCATGACCACGGCATTCTTTCTGTCGCAATAAGTATTAACAGCAGTATAAAAAAGCAAAACGAAAGAATACAGTTTGTTTGTGTTTTTTTTTTGAAAGAATTTTTGAGTTATTTTTAAGCTTACAGTCATCAATTGTTCTCAACTTACTAAGCATCAAAAAAATATATGATCATTCCTCTTACTCAATGAAGAGCATGACTGCTTTGAGACGACTGAGAGAATAGTATGAAGTAAGTTAATTTATTCTGATTTTATGTAGAAACTACATGGCCACTTCCATTTCGTAAAGGAATTAAACAAGAGGGATAATCAGCATCCATTCTAAATATTATTTAATTATTTTAAATGCGGACTATTAATTTTAAACCTCAAACATCAAAATTAATTAATATGTTATTTCATTATAAATAGAAAAAATATACTGATTGAATCTGCAATCATTAATTAACGGCACATAAATTTAGAGAGTTTCCATGTTTGATATTGCTATTGTTGGTTTTGGTGCAACTGGAATTAGCCTTCTTAAACAAATTCAAGATCAAGTTTTTGCAACTGGGATCAAAAATAATAAAGTTGTTTTACTATCTCCATCTGAAGATTTTGCACGAGGAAAGGCTTTTGGAGATTCAGATGAAATATATAAGGTTAATACGCCACCTAGAATGCTATCCATTTCAGATTCTGAACCACAAGGGTTTTTAAATTGGATGAAAAACCTTGGGAAACCTAATGAAGATTTTCCAAGTCGTGTGACATATTCAAAATTTTTGCAGGAAACTTACCAAAGCATTTTAGACTCTGGTTTGTTGAAGATAGATGAAATACATGAGGCAGTTACATCTATCACACCTCTAAATGTTGGTTATAAATTACAAACACATAACAAAACGATAACTGCACATAAAGTTGTTCTTTGTCTAGGATCTTTGCACGGTCCTATATTTAAAAAATTTGAAGGCAATCCTAACTTTATTGAGCATTACAAGCAATTTTCTGGAATCAAGGAAAACGCTGTATTGATAGCCGGAAGCGGACTAACTGCAATCGATGCATTTAGATCTCTAGACTGCAAGAAAAATAATGAGATTCATTTGTTTTCAAGGCACGGGCATGCTCCTACGTGCCTCAGTTCAGAAAATAGATACTCCCCTAAAGTTTTACTTTGGCAAAATTTGCTAAAAGAAAAATCGGGGACGGTCAGATTACAAAGTTTTTTAGATATATTAAAAGAAGAATGTCAGCTGATTCCGGATGGGGGGGAGCGAAAAAATGCAACATATATAAATAAGAAGGAAGGTTTAACCAGTTATTTTGAATATCTAATGGGAAAATCAAAAAATGCAGATCTGCCTTATCAAGATATCTTAGTTTCTACTCGCCCTTACATGCATAAATTATGGCGATCCATGTCAATAGCAGATCGTATTTCTTTTAATATAAATTATGGTGCAAGTTGGGCGGCGTGGCGGCACCCTATTCCATATGATGTAGTTTCTGAATTGGCATCCGCGTCAAGAGAAGGTCGCTTACATATTCACCAAGCCACTGCCTCACCCCGCTGGGAAAATAAGCAATTTATACTTGAATCAGATAATGGAAAAATTATTAAAACAAAATATCTGGTTGATGGTACTGGTGGAACAAACCGCATCGACTCAATTGATTCCCCTTTATTAAAGAACCTTATACAGCAACGACTAATTGAAGCTCATCCATGCGGAGGGGTAGATATTCATCCTCTCACATATCAATGTCAAGTTCATGGAAAGCCTATACTGAATCTTTACAATCTTGGGCCATTAAGTAAGGGTAGCTTATTCTCAACCAATGCATTTTGGTTTAACGCACAATGTGCAGGCCACTGGGCAAGACAGTGGGCAATTGAAATGACTCAGGAAAACATGAAAATCGCTTAATTCATTCAAAAAATATTTGGTACTTGAAAAAATAAATCATATCAAATATTAGACTGATTGATGGGGTAAGAATTTTTTAAATTATATAAAGTCAATTAATATGCCAATTTCTATTTTTTATCCATTTTTATACTTAATAATAGGGGTTATTTTAGGACGATCTTCATTTGAAATAAAAAATCGTGCGTCAGCACTTCTTACAAAGATAATAATACCTTTGGTTATTATTTATAATATCTCTACAAATAAGTCTGATGTATTTATTGTTATGGCTAGCATTGTTTTGATTATGTTGATTATGCTGACAATTAGTCGGTCTATTGAAAAAGATCCTGTGAAAAACTTATGTTTTTGTTACTTAAATATAGGGTGGCTTGGTTTGCCTATTGCCAGCTCAAGTTTTGGAAATGAAGCAGCAACCGTTATTATTTCTGCGTATGTTGGGAGTTCACTTTTTGGAAATTCAGTTGGCGTTGGATTGATGGCCCATGGGAAAAATATTCAAACTAGAATAATTCAAACTCTCAAAGCTCCACCAGTTCTGGCATTACTCATTGGAGTTGTTCTCACTCCATTTAGTAGTCAAATTATGGACTTTGGAAAACCTAGCTATGAAATAATTAAATTCATAATGGGCTTCTTAGGTATGGTGATATTAGGGGCGTGGCTGTCTAAAATGCCATTGCAAAAAGTAGATTTAAAAAATTCGCTATTCATTTTCCTTATTCGTTCACTTTTGTTTTTTATATTAATGAGTATTTTTATAATTATTTGTAAATATTTTGAAGTGAATTTAGTTGGTAAAAACATACCTACTTTATATTTAATTTGCCTTCTCCCTCCTGCCGCTAATATTATTGTACTTGAAACTCATTACATGAAGAGTGGGAGATCTGCGAGTATGATTGCATGGGGGACTTGTATAAGTATTGTGGCTATTCCTGTTTATATAATATTTACTTCCATTATAACTTAATAAGTATTTATGGTATAAAAGTTGCTAAGAATCTAGTATTTTTACCTTCATTTTTATTTTAAATTTAATAATGTCCGTTATTTTTTCTTTTTTCAAAAAAAGGTTTTAAGAAAATTATGCAAATAATATTTGTGGGTACTAAAAATTTTGATTTTTTTAGCAGAGTTATACTTGATAAACAAAAAAAAATACTACTAATAAGTAAATCACAAAAACTACCAGATTGGCTTATCACATCAAGCACAGTAATTAGAGTTGAAGAAATTTATGATTACAACTCAAAAACTTTTTGTTTAGACATTGATGAAGCAATTATTCAACTTACACCATTAGTTACCAGTAGTAATTTTAGAGTATTCTGTAATCAAGAAGCAAATTTGGAAGTTGCAGATCATATTCGCGAGCACTTCTCACTCTATGACCACCTGAATGGTAACGTAGAAAACTTCCGCAATAAACTGACGATGAAAGAAATCGTTCTTAGGGCGGGCTTGCGTGCTCCAACCTACACTGAGCTCAGCTCTTCTCTGTCAGTTAATGATTATGAAAACTTACACAAAACATTAAAAGGTAAGTTTATCATCAAGCCTTGCGCCTCAGTAGGAAGCCGCGGAGTATACAAAATTGCGCATGAAGCTGATTTTGATCGCTTTTTAACAGAAAGTGCTGGTGATGAATGTCGCTATGAAGCTGAAGAGTTTATCGAAGGGGATCTATACGAGTACGATCTGGCCATTCAAGAAGGAAAGATCATCTACAGCGCCATTAGCCGTTACAGTTGTCCAATGGCGGATTTGCAAGAGGGCCGGACTCTGGGATCAATTATGATCAGTAGGGAATTAGAACTACATTCTAGAATTAGCACTTTTGGTTTGCAATGTGTACAAGCCCTCGGTGCAGTGAATGGCTGCTTTCATATGGAACTCTTTCATTCAATAAACGATGAGCTTGTGTTTCTTGAAGTTGCCGCCCGTTCTCCCGGTTTGATGACGGTTCCTGCTTATCAATCTTGGGAAGGTATCAACCTATATGACATAGAGTTACTAATTCAATCAAACATTGATGCCTCAGTCCTCGCCCAAGCGCCAAAAGGGTATCAAAGCCGCCCAGCATTCTTTGTTGTATTTCCCAAAATTAACGGGACCGTCGTAACTCTCAATCAGCCAAAATTAAATGGTCACGTTGAAATCGACTGGCAAGTTGCCGAAGGTGAACGCGTCAGCGCTACGACGACCAATATTGACTTCGCTGGAAAAGCTTTTGTTTGTACCGATAATGAAATTGACGCATTAAAAGCTTTTCACTACCTAGTTAACGAATTTACACCTGTTGTTTATCAATAAAAATATGTGAACATCGCACTACTAGTTGTCGCCAATCACTAGTAGTGCTTTAGATAGGCTATTTTGATATTGCTGCCTAGAGGTCTCAATGCAACATTTAAGAACTAAAACGCCTCTTTTTTTCCCGTTTCGACATGCTCAATTCAGAAATCTCTGTATTGCTAATTTTATCTCTAATATTGGGGGGTGGATGCAGATTTTTGCTACAGGTTGGTTACTAGCCAAACAGTCCAATTCTGCAGGAGCAGCTGCTTTAGCTCAAACGGCTGCACAAGCGCCAATCTTTCTATTCGCTTTATTTGGTGGTGTTATTGCTGACAGAATGAATCAGTCACGATATTTGCTGATGGTGAATATACAAATGATTATTGCCGCAGCATTGCTAGCTATTTTAACCTTTCATACCACGCCATCAGCAATGATCATTATCACGCTTACTTTTATTATTGGAGTTGGAGCTGCTTTTAAAGTCTCTGCGTGGCAAGCTTCAATGTCTAGTTTAGTAGAGCCTAATGAGATTGAAGCGGCAGCCACATTGAATGGTTTAAGCTACAACCTAGCTTCTATTATCGGCCCTATTCTTGGTGGGTATTTATTTACGTTGGCTGGTCCAGCTTCTTTGTATCTAGCTAACGCACTTTCCTTTCTAGGCTTGATTATTTTGTATTGGCGAGTTGATGTACCGAAGGAAATACAATCATCAATCCAAAAAAAATCAAATGAATCCTTTTTCTTATCTTTAAAAAAAGGCGTAAAAAATAGCTTTGGTTCAATCGTATTTCGCAAAATCCTTGGTTTAACTTTTATACTTTTTTTTGCGGTTTCAATATTTCAATCGCTCCTGCCTGTTTATGTCAAAGTCATTCTAACTGCAGATGAATCCATGCTTAGCAGCTTAATGGCAGCCTTTGGTAGTGGAGCGGTACTGGCTGCATTTGTATTACCTAGCTTACGCCATCTATTGCACCGATCCTACCTTCTTAGTTCAGCAATAGCGGTATACGGACTTATGCTGTTATGTTTTAGTTACTTAAGTGGGTCTTACTCGCTGCTGCTAGCCGCTTTTATGGCTGGTTTTTCATGGGCAAGCATAGTCTCAACGATGAATTCTGGCGCTCAAGCTGTTTTCTCTACAGATATGCGAGCACGAGCACTGGCGATTTACTCCCTTGTTTTTGCTGGAGCCCTCACATTAGGCAGCATTACTTGGGGTAAGGTTGCCGAGATATATGGCATTACTTTTGCGTATCAAACAGCAGGACTTATTATGTGTATAACTGCGCTAGCCTATATCACAATGCATATTAGGGCCCTCTCTCTCTCCCCCCTAAAAACAATTACCTAACGGGAACTGCAAATTACAAGGTCCCTGCTTGTTATTGGGGTCGAAATCGGGAGTGCGGTGAGTATTTACCAAATTGACGCCGCTCTAACTTGTGTATGTATTGTCATAATAAGGCTATCCAAGTGCAACATCCAAATTCTATCTCTCCACTACTTATTGAACAGGTTTTGGAGAAATTTGGCTTACACGAACGACCAAGCATTGATTACACAGGTCTCACTTTACTTTATCAAAAATGGTGTCAGCACATCCCCTTCGACAATATCCTCAAACGGGTGCAAGCATGTACGAGGAACAGCGAACCATTACCTGGCAGCCAGCCCGCTGATTTTTTTAATACTTGGATGGCAACAGGAGCGGGGGGCACTTGCTGGGCAGGCAATGGTGGATTATGTGCATTGCTCCAGTCTCTTGGTTTTCCTGCCAAACTAGGTATTTCAATGATGGTGCCCAGTTCACTAGTAATTGAAGCCCATGCGCCTAAGCATGGAACCGTAATCGTCAATTTTGGTGATGGTCCGCTAGTCGTTGACGCGACTATCATGCATGATCAGCCAATTCGGTTACAAATAGAGGAGCGATTTAGCCCTCTATGGGGAGGACGTAATCAGCAAATCAATGAGCTGTGGTATTTGCAATGGAAGCCATTAATACGTCCAGCTGTATATTGTCGTATTGAGCAATTTGACGTTTCTCTAAGCACATTTGCCGCTTGGCATGAACACAGCCGAAAGCTGAGCCGTTTTAATCAGGGGGTGATTATTCGTTTGGCTCATCCCGACCGAATTGAAGGCATAGTTCGCGGGCATCGTGCAACCCGCCAAATAGATGGTACAGAAATATCAACTCCAATTCAATTTGATATGCTGCGTCAATCCCTTATTGAGGATTTTGGTATCAAAGAGGAAGTGGCATTCAGTCTTCCTGACGATGAATTTTAATAAAATAAATGAGTAATTACCGAACGCATTTAAATATTAGGATATGAGTTGGTAACCCCTTGGTCATCCTCTCGGAAATTAACTGCGATTAGAAGTAGAACCTTCATAGGATACAGCTAGCTTGAGTGGCTGTAATGGCCGAACAGCTTTGGCACCTCATTAAAATGATTAAGGCCGCAACCTGATGGTTTGCGGCTTTTCGTTTTTCGAATTACGGTCAAATCGTACTCAATCCAGTGTCCAGCCTTGCGAAAGATGCTCACGGAGTACGCCTGTCGCCCATAGCCGAAACTGCGTACCTCGTTTTGAATTTACGCTATAACCAACAGAGATGATGG
>JAPLQI010000042.1 GCA_026399755.1 Pseudomonadota bacterium | reverse complement strand
AATTTCTTGCAATATGTTAAAGACAAACAATACGACGGCACTATTTTTCACCGCGTGATTCGTGATTTTATGATTCAAGGGGGCGGCATGGACAGTAAAATGGCCGAAAAACCAACTCGCCCATCGGTTAAAAATGAAGCGAAAATCGCCTTTGAAAAAGGTTTGAAAAACGATCGAGGCACCATCGCCATGGCCAGAACAGCAGATCCTGATTCGGCCACTGCACAGTTTTTTATTAATTCAAAAAATAACGACTTTCTAAACTACCCAAGCCGTGATGGCTTTGGTTACACCGTATTTGGCAAGGTCATTTCTGGCTTACCGGTAGTCGATCAAATTAGTGTCAGCCCTACAGCAGCTGGCGATGTGCCCGTTAATACTATTACCATTCAATCAGCCCGCGAGCTTGGCAAAAAGTCAGGCAAATAACATTCAAAAAGGAAGCATCATGAGCAATGTAAAACTCACCACCACTTTTGGCGATATCATCGTTGAACTCAACGCAGAAAAAGCACCGATTACCGTGGCTAATTTCTTGCAATATGTAGAAGAAGGCCATTACGACGGCACGATTTTCCACCGTATTATTGATGGCTTTATGGTGCAAGGCGGTGGTTTTGCACCAGGCATGGATGAAAAAAAAGAAGGCCGTGCTCCAATTAAAAACGAAGCTGCTAATGGCTTGAAAAACGATGCCTACACCTTAGCCATGGCACGTACTCCAGACCCACATTCGGCTTCTTCGCAATTTTTTATTAACGTGGCGAATAACGACTTCCTAAACTACCAAAGCGCAACAGCACAGGGCTTTGGCTACTGCGTATTTGCCAAGGTCATCGAAGGCAAAGAAGTAGTTGATCAGCTAAAAAATGTTAAAACAGGCAGCAAAGGCTTTCACCAAGATGTGCCTAAAGAAGATGTAATGATCATTAAGGCTGAAATTTTAGCTTAATGGTTTCGGGCGCTGGCATGGCCAGCGCCACCTCGCCCCTTTGGGCTAACTTGCCCTGTCTGATTGATGCCATCTCCCACTTTATTTATCTCTGATCTCCACCTGTCCCCAGAAGACTCGGCTACGACAGCGGCTTTTCACTCCTTTTTGCAAGGACCAGCACGCACAGCCAGCGCCTTGTATATCTTGGGGGATTTATTTGAATTCTGGATCGGCGATGATGGTCTGGACGAAGCGTTTAATGCCGAAATCGTGGCGGCAATTGCCCAATTGGCGGATCAAGGCATCAAAATTTTCTTTTTGGCTGGGAACCGTGATTTCTTACCTGGCGCACGCTTTGCTGCGGCAGCCAAACTCAGCATATTACCCGACCCAAGCCTGATTCATATTCACGGGCAAACCCTGCTTATTACTCACGGTGATGCGCTCTGTACCGATGATCTTGCCTATCAGCGCTTTCGCCGCATTGTCAGAAACCCTCTGGTACAAACCCTGTTTCTTGCCCTGCCCCGACGCTGGCGGCAAGGCCAAGTCGAAAAGCTACGCCAGCGCTCTAAAGCATCTAATCAAATGAAGCGTAGCGAGATTATGGATGTCAACGTGCTAGCCGTAGAGCAACTCATGGCCCAGCACCACGTCCAAACACTGATTCATGGCCATACTCACCGGCCCGCCATACATACGCTATCGCAAGGGCAGCGTTGGGTATTGCCTGATTGGTATCAAGGGCAAGGTGGTTATCTACAGGCGGATGCAGAAGGATTTAAAATGCTTACGCTCGATAAAGCAGCATTCCCCATTTAGGGCGCCTCGTAGCGATACTTTTTTTCGATCGCTTCAATACTGCCATCTTTACGCATTTTTTCTAGCATTTTTCGCCAGCGCTGCACCTCCTGCTGAGGCATTTTTAACGAGGCCGCTACGTATAAGCTTGTACGCATCAGTACCTCACCACGCACCAAGTCTTCTGCTGCCAAGCCCGCCTCTCTTTGTGCATAAAGCGCCGTATTCCACGAAGCCACCCAAGCACCAATTCGCCCAGCTGCAAGCTTTTTAGCATTAGTCGCCTCCATTGGCACCGCATCAATCGTGGCAGAAGCAAACTCCGCAGCCAGACCTTCTCCTACAGAATTACGCATCACGCCAATAATTAGCCTATCCACCTGCTCGCGACTTAAAGGCCTTGCCTGAAACTTTTTATGGCTGATCAGAACAAACACCTCATCCATCAACGGGGCCACCCATTGATACTTCTCTTCACGAGAAGCCACTCGGCCCAGCGGAGTAACAAAGATATCTGTCCCTTGCATGGTCACTGCCATTGCGCGAGCAAAAGGCATCACGCTTACTGCAGAAGATTCATTTAATCGCTTAGCCGCCTCTTGGAGTATTTCGACCGCAAGGCCACTTCCCCCCGCACTACTTGTCGCAAAAGGAGGCACCTCGGCCCCCACCAGCAACACACTGTATGCTGGGCTGGCCAAAAACAAAGAAAACAGCAAGCTGCATCGCCTTGCGTACATAGCCCACCTTATTCATTCAGAACACCCCCACCTAAACAGGCGAGTGGCTTAATCCAGAATATAATTTTTCTGCGGTAAACACGCAGGTGGCAGAGTCGTCTCTCCACGCATCTCTAGAAGGCTACGCTCGATAATGCGGCAAATGGCATTCAGTGCTAAATCATTTGGCTCGAAACCAAAGGGTAGCTCTAAAGAGCTTGCGATATTTTCTAGTGCCATAAAAGTATAGGCAATAAATACTGTAATTAATGGTGTAAGAAATCCACAGCTATCCACCAGCCCCAAGGGTAATAAAATACAATACATATAAATAGTGCGATGAATAAGCACGCTATAGGCATAGGGAATAGGCGTAGTCATAATTCGCTCGCACCCGCCTTGAATATCAGATAAATGATTTAAATTAGTATCCATAGCCTGAAACAAAATCACATCAATTTTACCTGCTCGATGCCATATCGATAAATATTGTGCTAATTGAACCAAGATCATTGATGGAATATAGCGTGCTGCACTCAGATCTTTCGCCAAGGGGTAGGGCAATAAGCGATATAAATCAGCGCGTGGGTCTGTACAGCGAAGCTGGTGATTTAAAGCATAGGCAAATGATTGAATTAATTGAGAAAAAATATAAAGCTGTTGATGATCCGCAGGCAAAGTTGTCATTGACATGGCTTGCCTTTGCAAAGAGCGGGCATTAATCAGCAAAGAGCCCCACAGTTTTCTCGCCTCCCAATATCGCTCATAACTAGAACTATTTCTAAAACCTAGAAAAATAGCCAAGGCAAGACCAATTAAACTAAACGCACCCACAGACAATTGCAAACCAAAGCCTTGCGTAAAACGATGAAAAATAACAATTCCTAAGGCAACCGCCAATACCAACATCAAGCGAGGAAAAATGGCAGGCAAAATGGATCCGCGCCACGCTAAAATAAGGCGAAACCAATGCACGGGGGGATGGACAATCATTGCAGGCACTTTCTTTGATGAAATAAGCGTGTTCAGGATACGCTCAAAGAAAAGCATAAAATAGCCAAAGGAATACCAATAAATTTAAATCAATATGATTGTTTTTTTATAATTGGTAAACCATTTAATAATAAAAAAAATAATAAATTGAGTTAAACAATTTGCCACCTCATCAATAGGCATCACGGCAAGGCCGCAATGCCTTCGTTTTACACAGCAAGCAGTAGGCATACGGCCTGTGCTTCAACCGCTTCTGAAGCGCCAACTGGCCCTAATTTTTCATAGGTCTTGGCTTTTACATTCACTTGCCCCATCGCCACACCCAAATCGCTGGCGATATTGGCCACCATCGCGGCAATATGCGGGGCCATTTTAGGTTGCTGAATTAAGATAGATGCATCCACATTACCGATCTGCCAGCCCGCTTCCCGCACACGGCGCACCGCTTCTCTCAGCAAGACACGGCTATCAGCCCCTTTAAACTCGGCCGCCGTATCAGGAAAATGGCGGCCAATATCACCTAAGCCAGCCCCACCCAAAACCGCATCAGTAATGGCATGCAGCAGGGCATCGGCATCTGAATGGCCCAATAAACCCTTATCAAAAGGGATATGCACACCGCCTAAAATTAATTTACGCCCTTCTACCAGACGATGTACGTCCCAACCTTGCCCTATTCTCATTGTTTTCTCTGTGTTGTTTAGCAGATTACCGCTCGTTTTATACTTCTCTAGCCGCCAAAATCAGCTCAGCCAAGCGTAAATCCTGTGGATAAGTCACTTTCAAATTCCAAGGGCTGCCCATAACTAATTTGGGCTGCAAGCCGAGTTTTTCTAAAGCACTCGCTTCATCGGTAATATCTGGCCCCATGCCTGTAGCCAAAGCTTGGGCTAATTGCGCTACGCGGAACATTTGCGGCGTTTGGGCCTGCCATAGGCCATCCCTTGGATGGGTATGCACAATTTGTTGGCCAAGCTGCGCCAGCTTTAGGGTATCCGCCACTGGCACAGCCAGAATGCCACCTACAGGATGATCGGCCAGCACCACTATCATTTGGCTAACCAAAGCGGGGTCAAGACAAGGCCGCGCGGCATCGTGCACCAAAACCCAATCATCCACTGCGGCCTGTAAAGCTTGCAAGCCATTAAGCACCGATTCGGCACGGCTGGCCCCGCCACAACGTAGCACTTCTAGATACTTGAACTCGCGCCAATCGAAGCTATCCCACCATTCATCTTCACGGGAAATCACCACCACAATGCGATCCAGCTCGGCCACCTTAGCTAAAGCAGAAAGGGTATGCCAAATCAGCGGTTTTCCCGCCAGATCGAGGTACTGTTTAGGCGTGGCCGACGCCATCCGCGAGCCGCTGCCCGCAGCCGGAATAAGCGCGATATGCTTCATTCGCCTTTTTCCATCTGCCGCCATAGGCACTCGCCCTTCACGCTTTTATCTAATGCCGCAAGATAAGCCTCATGCTCGGCTCGCTCTTCAGGTGTCGCCGTAATAACGCGTAATGGCTTACGATTACTTTTAGCAAAAGCCAATGCCGCATCGTTGCCCGCATAGGGGTCAAAATCAATCAGCAGGCTATCTTGACCACGTGTTAGACCCAGATAGACTTCAGACAATAACTCGCAATCGATCAGCGCGCCGTGCAGGGTACGATTACTACGGTCGATATCAAAGAAATCGCACAGGGCATCCAGATTATTACGCTTACCCGGCCGCTGATCCTTGGCCATCGCTAGGGTATCGATCACATTATCAACATGATCTTTAAACTTACCACGGCCAATCTTGGCCAACTCCATATTCAAAAAGGCCACATCAAAGGGCGCGTTATGAATAATGATTTCAGCACCAGCAATAAAATTGAGGAACTCATCGGCAATCTGGGCAAACTTAGGCTTATCGGATAAAAACTCGGTCGTTAAGCCGTGTACATTCAGCGCGCCTTCTTCACTGTCTCGGCCCGGGTTGATATAGCAGTGAAAATGCCGATCAGACGACGAAAGACGCCGATCTATCATTTCTACCGCAGCAATTTCCAAAATACGGTTACCGTCTTCAACCCGCAAACCGGTTGTTTCGGTATCTAGAATAATTTGCCGCATCAGCCGCGCCCCAGCGCAACTTCTACGCCTTTATTTGCTAATTGATCGGCACGCTCATTACCCTCGTGCCCCGCATGGCCCTTTACCCAGCACCATTCGATCTGGTGCTGTGCCTGTGCCTCATCCAGCTCACGCCATAAGTCGGCATTTTTAACCGGCTGCTTAGCTGCCGTTTTCCAGCCGTTTTTCTTCCAGCCATGAATCCATGTGCTAATGCCATTTTTAACGTATTGCGAGTCAGTCCAGATCACCACTTCACAGGGGCGACTTAAAATACCCAGCGCCTTAATCACGCCCATTAATTCCATGCGATTATTGGTGGTGTCTAGCTCGCCGCCGCACATTTCTTTTTGTTTATCCCCATACTGTAACCAAGCCCCCCAACCGCCTGGGCCGGGATTGCCTTTACACGCGCCATCGGTGTAAATCACTACTTTATTCATGCTTATTTCCTGGAAAAACGCACTATTAGACCTAGCAGCCGCAATGCTTTAATACTCCGAGCTTGCTAACACAGATACTTTGGAAAACACGCTATGAAACGATGCCTTGTTCTCATCACTCTATTATTTTGTCAGGCCGCATTTGCAGCCCCTTTTTGCCCTTGGCCTGTACCCAATAGTGAAACCAAACGCTTTATTAATCTTACCGTGGTGCAAATAGTCGATATTAATGATGAGGAGCTGCGTATCGCTTTTGGCGGCGGTAATTTTGGCAATGGCCATGAGATTAAACTCGCCATCAAAACGCGGGCTGAGGGGCTGAAAATTCTACAAGAAATGAGCGAAGCTGCACGCCGATGCGATCAGCCTAGTCCTCGTAATTAATGACCTGCTTATTTCTTAAGCCGTGTTTGCTCCGGCCGAAGTACTTTTTCTAATACATTACGTTTATCCACCCCAGCAACGGTCACAGCCCCAGCCACCACAGGCACCGAGCGCCACTTAGGGCCAATTAAACGCATGCCATGCACGCGTTTCACCATATCTAGGCAATATACGCCGCCTGCAGCTGGCCACCAGCGATCCCCTGCGTCTTCTAAAAATCGGCTTCTGGATAACCACTTTTCTCTTTGTACTGGCAGACCATAGCAAAGAAACTCGCCTCGCATGGTTTCAAAGCCAAGTGAGGCCAACCAATCTTTGAGCCTAGGTAAAGCCACAAAATTGCCACGCCAAGGTGCCGGATGCGAGCCATTTCTTAATCTGCGCAATCCCCACAAGCTCCAAGGATTAAAACCCGTAATCAATAAACGGCCCTCAGGCATCAAAACACGCTCGGCCTCACGCAATACCGCCTGCGGGTTGGCGGCAAAATCAAGCACATGCGGCAGAATGAGTAAATCAATGCTCTGATTTGCAAAAGGAAGCGCTTCGCCCATACAGCGCAAAGCCACGCCAACCGTTTGCCCCGCTTGCAAACGCCAAGCCATACGATTCGCCCGTAGGCAATCGAGCTGTGGCAATTCAAGCTGCACCGCCTTATAGCCAAAAATATCGGTCACTGTGCGGTCGTACCAATCCATCTCCGCACTAGCCAAATAGTGACCTAATGGGGTGGCGAGCCAATCTGCAAAGTGGTTCAATCGAGCATCAACATTTAAAGGCATTCTTGTATGATCCGCATCAGCGCAGTACCGATTTTCGAAGACAATTATATCTGGGTTTTGCAAAAAGGCCGTCATGCCATTGCAGTTGACCCTGGCGATGCGCTGCCTTTGATTCATTATCTCAAAGAAAATCAGTTAGAACTGGCAGGGGTTTTGATTACTCACCATCATCACGACCATATTGATGGCCTACCGGTGCTCTGGTCTCACTACCAGATGCCTGTATTCGGACCAGCCGGCATCAAAAACGTTTCCAATCCTGTAAAAGAAGGCGAAACATTACATCTGCTCGGTACAGATTTTAAAGTCATGGCTGTCCCTGGGCATACCCTCGATCATTTGGCTTATGTCGGTGCAGACGCACTCTTTTGTGGTGACACCTTGTTTGCAGCGGGCTGCGGGCGGCTTTTTGAAGGCTCTGCCACGCAAATGTATGCCTCGCTACAGCGCTTCGCCGCACTGCCTGATCACACCCTTGTTTGCTGTACCCACGAATACACGCTCGCCAATCTCAAATTTGCCCTTGCGGTTGAGCCCGATAATTTAGCACTGCAAGAACGAATCAAAAACGATAAGGCGCTGCGCGAGCAAGCACTTCCCACCTTACCCTCCAGCATAGGCAAGGAAAAAGCCAGCAATCCTTATTTACGTTGTGACCAAAAGAGCGTGATTCGAGCCGCCCAGCAGCAAAATCCGCAGGCAGAGGCAGCCGTAGATATTTTTGCTGCACTGCGCAAGTGGAAAGATAACTTCCGTTGATTTCAAAGGAATATCTGCCTTTAGGCATAAACAGATTGACAAGACTAGACAGCAGCGGCAGCATCGCTCGATTATTTGTATTTATTAGCGCAGGTACCCATGAAACAAAGCATCCTTGTTGGCCTCATCTCAGGTCTATGTTCCTTGGGTTCGTACGCTGATACCGTCGCCCCTGCCAAACTAGATTACCAGCTACACAATCCCAATTTTATTCTGCCTGACGACACACATCGCACCATCGACGCGCTGTTTTCTGACGTGGTCAGCGCCCCAGAGTACGCTGATTTATGGGCACGAGTCCGTACAGGATTTACCATTCCAGAGCTAGACCATCAATTAGTCAGTAAATGGGAAAACTACTACGCCAGCCGCCCTGAATACCTAAACCGAATTATCAAACGTGGCACGCCTTATTTGTATTACGTGGTAAACGAAGTTGAAAAACGCGGCATGCCGATGGAAATCGCGCTTTTACCCATGATTGAATCTGCCTTCAACCCAAGGGCAGAATCATCGGTAAAAGCAGCGGGGATGTGGCAATTTATGCCTGCCACCGGTAAAGACTACGGCTTAGAGCGTACATGGTGGTATGACGGCCGCCGTGACGTGGTTGCCGCTACTAGCGCAGCACTAGACTACCTCAGCGGTAGTTACGGCCAGTTTGGCGACTGGCAGCTTGCCTTGGCTTCTTATAACTGGGGCCCAACAGCCGTGGCGCGCGCCGTAGCCAAAAATGAAGCTGCCAATCTGGGCACTCAGTTTATCGATTTACGCATGCCTGATGAAACGCGTAACTACGTGCCTAAGCTACTAGCAGTGCGCAATATCATCGCCAATCCAAGTGCCTATGGCGTGACGCTGGAATCCCTACCCAATAAGCCCTACTTTGCGACGCTCATTGTGGGCAAGCATATGGATGTAAAAGTCGCTGCTGAACTGGCCGAAACTCCGGTTGAAGAACTCTTACGGCTTAACCCAGGCTTTATTCGTCCAGTAATTGCCTATAAAGATGATCGCTCCTTAGTCTTACCCATCGCAAAAGTAGCCATTTTCCAAAAAAACCTAGCTGACTACGATAAGCCCCTGCTCAATTGGCAGCCTTATGTCACCAAGCAAGGCGAATCTTTCGAGCAACTTGCCGATGTATTTGGGGTTGCTGCTAACGAGCTAAAAGAAATCAATGATATCGGGGGCCGTGAACGCATTGCCCGTGGTCAAACCATTCTGGTTCCCAAAGTGACCGGTCTCGATGTCTCAGATCGACAAACGCTAACTGCTTTGGCCGCGAATCGTGCAGCAGAGCCTGTTGACACAGGTGCAAACGATAAGCCTCATACACCAATGCTGATTGCCAACGCCGAACATCGCGTTGTAAAAGGCGACACGACTTTCAATATCGCTAAACGTTATGGAATGAAGGTCACTCAGCTACAGGCCATGAATAAGACCAATAATGAACAAGTACAGATAGGCCAAATTTTACGTGTGTCGGCCAAACGCGAAAGCGTTGCCTCTGGCAATGATGGCCGTGAATACATCGCAAAACGAGGTGACACCTTTGCCTCTATTTCAAAACGCTATAAAGTAGCCACCGCAGATTTGAAAAAATGGAATAGCGTAAAATCTATTCAAGCAGGAACCAAACTCGTTATTTATTAAAACGCCGCACAAGAAAAAGCCCCTGCTTAAAAAATCAGGGGCTTTTTTAATGTGCTCATTTATAGGGACGAACCTACGATTTGCCATTTTTCATGATGCTCACGAATAAGCTGAACCGCATCTTCAATCGTATCTACAACAATGGGAATCTGCATATCAACTTCACTGGCCAAGCCCGCATTGTTTTCCACCATATAACGCCGCGCCCAATCCACCTGCTCGTGCCACATTTCCCCAACCAGAATCAAAGGGGTATCGTAAAGTTTACGCACTTGAATCAGCTGCCAAACCATAGACAGTTCTAATAAAGTGCCAATCCCACCCGATGTCACAATAAAAGCATTGGAGCGCAAAATAAAATGATGTAAACGGGAAAAAAATGTCTTGTGTTCGTAAACCTTGCCCACAAAATCATTAACATTCTGCTCAAAATCTAAATCAACCCGAATGCCAACCGATGCTTCTGGTCGATCTGGCGCACCTTCTCTCGCCCCTTCATTCGCGGCTTGCATTAATCCTGGCCCTCCACCCGTTACGATACGGCAGCCCATCGCGGCTAATTCACTCGCCAGCTGTTTAACCGCTTCATAAGCAGCGGACCCATCCTGAATACGCGCAGAGCCAAAAATAGTGACATGATAATCCGGAGTATGCGCAGGGCGTAAACGCGCTAATTCATCCACCACATCCCAAAGCTTGAGCACCGCATCGCCAACAATATCTAAAGCCTGTTCATCATCAATGATGCCTATCGGCTTATTATTTGGATTTATCATTTTTTTTATCCCATACAGCATATTAAAAATACAGAGCAAATTATCACAATATTAATTGCGAATGAATATATCCCCCCAAACCCCATAACACTCATCAGTCATTATTTATTTATCATTCAACATATAAGAAATCAAACAATGACCACACTAAAGTATATACACATAAAAATAATTAACCAAAGTACAATTACACCCGCTATTTCTATGATTTGATCAACGCAGATAAAACATATAAGTATCAGTACGAACGATGGCTTATGAAATGCTCAAGACTGGTAAACTCATCTGTTCACGCTATAAAATAGTAGTCTGTCATCCTCATGCACAGGCCACGTTATACTAGCGCTTTAAGGAGAGTTATTTTGCAACTAGAACACTTGGTCGCGGTTAATGACCCATCTAATGATTTTACCCTGAGTAGAGCAGAGCTCTGGCAAGGTTTAATATTGCGTGCAGAAGCACCTGATTTATTTATGGCTCATATAGACAGCGTAGAAATTATCGAACGTAGCGACGTTCATTTAGTACGCAAAATGATCATTGGTGCGATGCACATTCAAGATCGAATTCATTTAGTAAATGAATTGCATGTGCGTTATGACACCGAGCCTAGCGAGCAACATGCGGGCGGTACTTTGCTTATGAAAATTGAAGAGCCCGAAAGCAATATGCTCTTTGTTCGCTTTCATTACCAAACGCCAATGGATGATCAAGGCGAGGAAGAAGAATACGCAAAATTCCTAAAGGCTGCTTGGCAACAAACTGATTTAGAAACTATTCAAAAAATTCGTGAATTAGCAGCAGAAGGCCGGTTCAATACACCGGCCAATCCAGCTTAAAGCACAGTAAAATCAATTTCACCGACATGATTGAATACATAATCCGGCTTATACGGAAATTTTTCGATCATCTCGGTGTTTGATACCCCAGAAAGCACCAAGGCCGTTTTCATACCTGCCTCCATACCCAATCCTATCAACTTAAGCTCAAACCCCTGATTTATAGGCTGTAAAATCATGCGGCTTAGGGTGTTTGGGGCGATCTTTTTTTGCATGAGGGTCGAAGTAAATCACTGCTTTGCATAGCTCATTCAGTGCCAGTTT
>JAPLQI010000082.1 GCA_026399755.1 Pseudomonadota bacterium | reverse complement strand
AAAAAGGCGCCAGATTTTGCGCCAAAATAAACAGCTTTTATAGGTGATGTTGCTCACACATGGCATTATTCACCCCAAATCCATCAGAGTAAGGCTGCATTTCCAGCCACAAAAGAGCACATCTGCAACACCACACTGCCATCAAAAACCGATAGCCAATATCGCCCAAAGCGTAACTACCGAGCCGACAAAGGCAATGCCATAGCAAAACAGCCGCGCCACGGGGCCAGCGTGAATGCCGACATCGTGCAGGCTATGAAAAATACGATGCACCGCGTGCCACATAAACAGCGCGATAATCGCCAAGATCAATGCCTTGCCTACGATATGCTGAGCAAAGCCCTGCATATTGGCGTAAGAAAATAGCTCGGCAGGCAGCAGACCCAAAGGAGCGGCGAAGCTGGTGATTAAGACCAGCATGGCGCCAATCAGTGCAGACAACATGCCGCCCGCGCCAAAAAGCAGCCAAAAAATCGGCTCATTTGAGCGCTTTAAACTCGTTTTCATCACAATCCCCTCGCTAAAAACCACAGCACGATAAAGACCAGTGCACTCGCCCCCACCGCGGCAGCAATACCCACCGTGGTAATGGTGGCTGCAGCGACTTTTTGTCCGCCAACTTTCATAGGCGGCAAGGTGCGCGGCATGATTTTGAACCAGGTGTAGCCGTGGTAAAGCATCGCAGCAAAGATTGCCAGATTGATGATCAGCATCGGCCCGCTCGCTACGAAGGCGCGATAGCTATTCCATGCAGCCTCGCCTTGTGTAAGGCAAATCAGCCCAGCGAGTAGCTCCAAGGCATAAGCCAGCACAAAAAAGGCCGTGCCTTCGTGCACCATATATTCAAGGAAAAAAGGATTGTGCCGCCACCAACCGGCCATAGGGCGGATATAGGGTTTTCTGGCATTCATTTGCAACCGCCTTTTTGATCAGGGGAGGGCAAAAAGCGAAAGAAAAAGTCGCGTGCGCTTGCCATCTTATTGATATTCACCGCATTGGCCGGATCGACCATTTTTGGGCAGACTTCGGAGCAATAACCCACGGCAGTGCAGTTAAATACGCCGACTTGCGAGTTAATCAAAGCCTTGCGCTCATCCGCCCCGCCATCTCTGGAATCAAGGTTGTAGCGCTGTAGCAGCGCAATTGCACCAGGGCCGATAAAGTCGGGGTTTAGGCCCACCTGCGGACAGGCGGCGTAGCAAAGCATGCAGTTAATACAGCCTGCAAATTGCGAGTACACATCCATTTCGGCAGGCGTTTGTAAGTATTCGCCTTCCTGTAAGGATTTGGCTTCTTTCGGGATAAGGTAGGGCTTCACGCTTTCTAGCTTTTCGATAAAGCTGTCCATCACCACCACCAAATCTCGCTCGATCGGGAAATGCGCCAGCGCTTCGATTTTTACGCCCTTTGGGTAATCCCTCAGAAAGGTTTTACACGCCAAGGCGGGCTTACCATCCACCATCATGCCGCAGCTACCGCAAATGGCTTGCCTGCAAGACCAGCGAAAGCTTAATGTGCCGTCCAGCTCGTCCTTGATATAGTTCAGCGCGCCCAGTACAGATAAATCATCACTAAAGGGCACGGCATAATCCTGCCAGACCGGGTGCTCGTCTTGCTCCGGGCGGTAGCGAAGGATGGATACGGTTACTTTGGTATTCATGCGTTTTTCTCCATCTTTTCGGCGGCTTCCCCTGCCGCGCCATAGGCACGCACTTTGGGTGCTGAGCGGGTTATTTTTACATCGCCGTAAGTGAGTGTCGGTGCTGCGCTGCCTTGGTAATGCGCCAAGGAATGCTTAAGGAAATTCACATCGTCGCGCTCTTCAAAGCCATCGAGGCGCTGATGCGCGCCGCGTGATTCACGCCGGTGCAGCGCCGAATGCGCCATGGCTTCGGCCACATCCAGCTGATAGCCCAGCTCGATGGCCAACAGCCATTCGCTATTCCACACGGTGGATTTATCTTCAACACGGATGTTTTGATAGCGCTGTTTTAACTCGGCCAGCTTGTGGCAAGTGGCTTGCATGCTGGCTTCTAAGCGATAAATACCGCAGCCGTCTTCCATGGTTTGCGCCATCTCGCGGCGAATATCGGCCGCACGCTCGCTGCCCGTCTGCTGACGGATTTGCAGTGCAGGCAAGGCTGCGGCTTCGGCTAATTTCAATAGTGCATCGCTGTTTTTTGGCCCTGCATTTTTGGCATAGCGCGTGGCTGATTCACCCGCCACTTTGCCAAACACCGACAACTCAGCAAGGGAATTAGAGCCCAGACGATTCGCACCATGAATCCCCACGCTGGAGCACTCACCCGCGGCAAACAGCCCAGGCAGTGATGCCGCGCAGTGGATATCAACAGGAATGCCGCCCATGGTGTAATGCACCGCAGGGCGTACAGGAATCGGCTGGGTTACTGGGTCGATATCCATAAATTCACGGGCTAGCTCGCAAATTTGTGGCAGACGCTCGTGCAGTGTTTTTGCGCCCAAGTGGCGTAAATCCAGATGCACTACCGCGCCATAGCGGCCTTCAATGGTGCGATTCTTTTGCATTTCATGCCAAAACGCTTGCGACAATCTGTCTCGTGGGCCAAGCTCCATCGCCTTATTGCGCGGCTTATCTTCGGCGGGGCCTAGGCCATAATCTTGCAGATAGCGATAGCCATCTTTATTAACCAGTAAGCCACCTTCACCACGGCAAGCCTCGGTAAACAGCAGGCCCGTGCCGGGCATACAGGTAGGGTGGTATTGCACGAATTCCATATCGCGCAGCGGCACGCCGTGGCGATAAGCCACTGCCATGCCATCGCCAGTGACAATCCCGCCATTGGTATTTTCGCGGAACACTCGCCCAGCACCACCGGTGGCCATCACCACCGCGCCCGCTTCGATCAGGATAAATTCGCCGCTGGCAATTTCAATCGCCAAAATGCCCTGCACACGGCCATCGGCCACAATCAGATCGACCAGAAAATACTCATCAAAGCGCTTGATTGAAGGATATTTCATCGAGGTTTGGAATAGCGTGTGCAGCATATGAAAGCCGGTTTTATCCGCAGCAAACCAAGTGCGCTCGATTTTCATGCCGCCAAAGGGGCGCACATTGATATGGCCGTCTTCCTTACGGCTCCACGGGCAGCCCCAGTGTTCTAGCTGCACCATCTCTCGCGTGCATTCGCCCACAAAATAGTCGACTACATCCTGCTCGCACAGCCAATCGCCGCCAGACACCGTGTCATTAAAATGGTGCTCTAGGCTATCGTGCGCCTGCACCACGCCAGCCGATCCGCCCTCTGCCGCCACCGTGTGGCTGCGCATTGGATAAACCTTAGACAACAGCGCCACTGTTTGTGTCGGGTCAGCCTCAGCCGCGGCAATCGCCGCCCGCAAACCCGCACCGCCCGCCCCTACAATCACCACATCCGCTTTAAATACCCGCATACCTCAACGCCTACGCCATGCTTGGCGAATCAAATCAGAAGCAATCAATGTAGGGCCATTGACTTAAAGCTTTCTTGATCCTGATCATCTGTGAGGCAAGTCGCAACTGTCATAAACATGAAAGGGGCTTCTTTATAATCACATCAAGATCGATGAACACGGCTCTCGCCGCTCAAACACACCCTCTGCATTGAGGATTAAAGCAATAGCATCCTTTTATAAAAAACATAACACTGTTGCTTTGCGTTGTTTTTTGTTGATTTATTGTTTTTTTAATGGGGGTATGTTATGAAAAAATGGTCAGTATTGGCGGCAATCATCGCGGGAATGGGCACTGGGCAAGCGTTGGCAGCGCCCACTTTAACGGGCAAACCACCCTTGGTACTTGGGCATCGCGGCGCAGCGGGATATTTGCCCGACCATACGCTGGCCGGATACAGCAAAGCGATTGAAATGGGCGCTGATTATATTGAGCCTGATTTGGTCTCCACCAAAGATGGCGTGCTGATCGTGCGCCACGAACCCAATATTAAAGACACCAGCGATATTGCATCGCACCCTGAATTTGCTGAGCGCAAACGTAAATTTAAAATTGATGGGGTAGAAGAAGAAGGCTGGTTTGCATTTGATTTTACGCTAGCCGAAATTAAAACACTGAAAGCCATTCAGCCCCGCGCAGATCGCTCTGCCGCCTATAACGGACAGTTTGAAATTGTGACTTTTGATGAAGTGCTGGCCTTACGCGCCGCCAAATCAAAAGAAACGGGCCGTGAGATTGGTGTTTATCCAGAAACCAAACACCCCACCCTGCATCAGCAGCTTGGCCTGCCACTAGAAGCAAAACTAATTACCGCGCTTAAGAAATACAATCTAAACCGCAAAAATGCCCCTGTTTTTATTCAGTCTTTTGAAACAAGCAACCTGAAGGCACTGCGTAAGCTTACCCCCGTAAAACTGGTGTTTCTGATTGATGGCAATGATGTGCGCGCCGATGGCAGCATTGACTCGGGCAGGCCTTACGATTTTGTAGTGAGCGGCGACCCGCGCAGCTTTGCCGATATGCTGACCCCAGCAGGCCTCAAAGAAATCAAGCAATTTGCGGATGGCATCGGCCCGTGGAAGCCTTATTTAATGAGCTGGAAGTTTAAAACCGATGCAAATGGCAAAAAAATCGACGTGAACGGCGATCAAGAAATCGACCAACGCGACGCCACCCTCATGCCGCCAACCAGCGTGGTGCAAGATGCGCACAAAGTAGGCCTGCTAGTGCATCCGTTTACTTTCCGTAACGAAGCCAAATTGCTCGCCGCTGATTTTAAAGGCAACCCAGAAGCAGAATACCTTGCCTACTTTGCGCTTGGGGTGGATGGCGTATTTTCTGACTTTAGCGATACGGCCTTTGCCGCCAGAAAGCGTTATTTGGCGAAGTAATTGCAAGAAACGGCCCCCCCCCCCCCAAAAACGACTAAATTGCCCTTAAATGGTTAAGGTTGCGATCAAGCCCCTCTACAAGAGCCTATAATCTGAACTGTTGTTCAATGAAAATATTTCTGATTTAATTCGCGGATTGCTCGAGGGGGAAATAACGATGAAATTCTTTAGTCGTGCAGACGTTCGACAGATCAACCAAAGAATGATGGCCTCAGGCGGTAAAGTAGCGGCAGAGGATCTGTCTGCCACTAGCCAAAAAATAATCCGCGAGACTTCATTCTCTCGCAGTGAGATCAACTCCGCTTTTCGGCAGGCCCATCAGCGCCTTGAAGGTGCTAAGTGAGCCAAAACCAGTACAGCTGGGTTTATAAAGAACTCGTACAAGGCCCCGATGATGTTGTCGGGGCTTTGGCTTATGTGCTCTACAAACAACAAAAAATCGCGTTTCTTGAGGAAATCAACACCGATTTAAATCGCGAACCGAGTGAGGATGAGCTGCGCAGCTTTCATACCTACACCCTTCTTCCTGAAACGCTGAAAGGGTTTACCGACAGAGCAGAAGCGCTTGCCGATCAGTTTCTTGAAATTGCCCTAGCCACCAAATTGCAACAGGCTGAAACGCTGCTCCGCCAATCAGTAACGGTTGAAGAAGTTAAAAGAGCCGCGTTGGATACCAGCAGAGAGGTGAATAGCGCAAAGCAAGTCATAGAAACCAAGCTGGATGCGGTGGCTTCAGAATTAAATGGTAAAAAAGGCTTCTGGGGCTGGGTGCGGGATGTGGGCGGCAATCTGGCCGTTAACTTTGGTACCATTTTGCTGATTGGTATGATGATTATGGGTTATCAAGGCTTGGCTAGCTTCACGGGGCTAATTGAAAAAAGCTCAGGCGTGAATACAGCAAGTAATCCGCGGCCCGAGGCTGAGCACGCTTCGACGCCCATGGCGGCGCCTTCTGAATTAGACCCGAAATAGATCAGGTGATAAGCCCCTTCTACCCCAATCCTATAAACTTAAGGGCGTATTTTTTTTTTTTTT
>JAPLQI010000002.1 GCA_026399755.1 Pseudomonadota bacterium | reverse complement strand
GTGAGGTAGGCTGCTAAATATGGACACCTTCAATTGAGATAAAATCTTCTCTGGAGGTAAGTCATGACAAGTCGTTATACCGCTGCATTTCGTGCAGAAGCCGTTAAATTAGTACTCGAACAACACTTGAATGTGCCGCAAGCCGCCAAGCAATTAGCGATGCCCAAACAGACGCTGGATAAGTGGGTCAAATTGGCACAACAAGGCAAGCTAGCGGGGCTGGATCAACATCGTGTTCAGCCTGTCGACGAGCTCAGCGCCGAGGTCGCCAGGCTCAAACGAGAACTGGCCGAGAGCAAAATGGAGTGCGCTTTTTTAAAAAAGGCCGCCGCGTACTTTGCCAAGGAATCCATGCCAAGTACGCGTTCATGAAGCAGCAAAGAAAGCAGTATCCGATTTCACAAATGGCACAATGGCTTGGCCTGTCGCGCAGCGGATTTTATAACTGGTTGCAGTCCAAAGCGGCACCAAAGCAGGCGCATCGACAGCTGCTGGAGGTCAAAATACGTGCAGCACATGCGCACGGCAGAATGACTTATGGCCCACGACGATTACAGAAAGAGCTTGCGGCTGATAAGGTGCAGATTGGCTTGAGTCAATTGCGCTATTTGAGGCGCAGACTGGGTTTGCGCTGCATTCAAGCGAAGAAGTTCAAGGCGACGACTAATTCAAATCATAACTTGCCAGTGAAAGAGAATTTACTCGGGCAATGCTTTGAACCGGTCAAGCCGAATGAAATGTGGGTGAGTGATATAAGTTACATTCCGACCGCCGAAGGCTGGCTTTATTTGGCTGGAATCAAGGATGTGTTTACTTGTGAAATCGTCGGTTATGCGATGGGTAGTCGAATGACAAAAGAGTTGGTGAGTGCAGCATTGACGCTGGCCTTGGCGCAAAAGCGACCTAAGGAAGGATTAGTTTTGCATTCGGATCGAGGGAGCCAATATTGATTGGTTCATCACCGTAGCTACAAAACACGAGTGGAAGCGCAGGAAGAAATCACCGAATACATTGAAATATTTTACAACCGAATTCGCCGCCATTCACGTCTGAACGACGAGGCACCGGCGGTATTTGCTAAGCAGTTTGAACTGGAAAATAAAGAATAAACCCAAAGCGTGGTGTCCGTGATTGACGCAGCCCTCAGTCATATGCCATATCACTATTTATATATACGTAATAACTGGCAAAAGGAAACGCGATGAATTGGTATCTAGAGGGTCTGAAGAACTACGCAACTTTTAGTGGTAGAGCACGGCGGAAAGAGTTTTGGCTTTTTGTTTTGCTTAACTTCATTATCAGCGTGATCCTTATTGGAGTGGATCTTTCTACCGGTACATTCAGTGAAAAGACAGGAGTGGGTCTTTTGGGGGGGGGTTATGCATCAATCCTATCAACTTAAGCCGCTTGCCTTTATTCAAGGCATGCGGCAACATCTTTAATCAATCGCAACTCACTGATTTATAATTACAATATGATTAAGCGCCTTAACTGACATAATTGGTAATTTATCGACTCTTTTGC
>JAPLQI010000134.1 GCA_026399755.1 Pseudomonadota bacterium | reverse complement strand
ATACATTGAAATATTTTACAACCGAATTCGCCGCCATTCACGTCTGAACGACGAGGCACCGGCGGTATTTGCTAAGCAGTTTGAGCTGGAAAATAAAGAATAAACCCAAAGCGTGGTGTCCGTGATTGACGCAGCCCTCATACCTCCACGACCAGAATGTGCGCCCGCATGGCGAGCAGCACTGTTGACGCATCTAAAAACCCTCAAGCTAACACTGGTCATAGGGCAATACGCGCAAGATTACCATCTACCAAACGGTGGAACATCCGTCACAAAAACTGTTCAGGCGTGGCGCAGCAACTGGCCACACACCGTTCCCTTACCCCATCCAAGCCCACGTAACAATATGTGGCTCAAACGCAATTCATGGTTTGAGGAAGAACTTATTCCAGCTCTACGTATCCGCGTAATAGAGGTACTCGCCTGTGATGGCTAACCCAGCCATCAGCACGGACTGGTAAGATAAAGTCCCGCCATCCAGTTATGTCAAACGTTAGCGGGACAAAGGAAAAATAAAAATGGGGAGTTTAGTAGCATGTCTTATTTGATTAACGGCGCGATTGATGAGTCTTTCACTTGGCTGAACGAACCCGTACATACCATTGGTAATGACTTTCTTTCAATTACAACAAACCCAGATACCGATTTCTGGCAAAAAACACATTACGGGTTTGAGAGGGACAATGGGCATTGTCTATTAAGAAAAATTGACTTTGACTTTTCGATGCAAACCCGAACGACATTCGAGCCCAAAAGTCAGTATGACCAATGTGGTCTTATCGTGCGAATAAACGCGGAGAACTGGATTAAAACATCTACAGAATATGAAAGTAAAACGCATTCAAGACTGGGGTCAGTGGTAACCAACCTTGGCTACTCAGACTGGGCGACCATTGATATCAATGGTCAAACTCGGGAAATGCATTATCGAATCCAAAGCAAGAACAATTTGACGGACTATCTGATCGAATACTCGAACGATGGGTTTGATTGGAAGCAACTACGAATAGCGCATCTCCATAGCACTGCAAAGGAAGTACAGGTGGGCATTTATGCATGTAGCCCAATGCAAACATCTTTTGAAGGATCGTTTCACGATTTCTCAATTTCGAGCACTTTTTGGAAATAAAAACCCGCTAACATTCTATTTAACCTGACTTATTTAGCCGTCAATAACATTGCCAAGGCCCGCGCCAGCCAAAATGCAGGTTAATAGAACGCTTGGCCGCACAACACCACTATCCCATGTCGAAAAATCCAATGAACTTATCTCCTAGGCTCTCACCTCTCGCTCCGGTTGCCGCACTGGCCTTTGCCATCGCCCACATTGCTTTCGAGCACTTCTTCAATGGAGGCGTGAAGACACATCACTTTCTTGCACGTGGAGACCTGCCGGGGTTCTCAAATTGGTTTGGGCTCGCAGTCCTCCCACTTGTTGCAATCGTTTTCGCAATGCGAGTTCGGCTCGTGCAACGAACAGCCGGTATTTACGACTTCCCGCAATCAATGTCCGTTGCGCTGATAGGCTCATTGCTCTACGGCACAGTTCTCGCGGCCTCGTTTCACTTTGGTGCTCCACAGCTCAGCTTGGCTGCATTTATTGGCTTATTTATCTGTGCGCTCGCGCTTCCGGTGTATCGCGCTGAGTACATTCTCGGTTTTATACTCGGCATGACCGTGACCTTTGGAAGCGTAATTCCTTTGATATTCGCGCTTGTGTTCGCTGCAGTGTCCTTTGCTGTGCGCAGTACGTGGCGCTTGATAATCTCATTGCGCAGCAGGCAAGCGTAGTGTGGCCTAACCCTTTCTTGCACCGGACTCGTCCTCGGCATGCCGGTGAAGTCCACGTTAGCCATACCAGAAAAAGCACACTTTACTAATGCAAAATACAGGATCTGCCCCATTACTTTCATTTCTGAATAAACTCAAAAAAACTAAAGAAAGGATGCACCATGTCAATTGAAGTAAGAGTCAGAGTAACAGCAACCTTCTCTAGCGAAGACAGCGCAAAAAATGCAACTTCCGAATTAAAAAAATCCTTAAATAAAAATAGTCATGAACTTGCCAAAGCCCTAGATGCGCTAAACCCAATAGAAAACCAAGATAGCTACCAGAATGAGCATATTAATGTCGAAGAAGTAAAAAGAAAGAACTGTACGCTCACCATTAGTTCCTACACTTACTCTTCAGAACAACCAATGTGGTTTGCTCAATCTCTTGCCAAGCTTGGCGCAGAAAAAATTCACATTATCGGAAACGCGGACGGCCACGTTCAGAATTACTATTTCCTAAAAGGAGAAAAAGTTCAAAAGAAACTATTTGCAGGCGACCCACCTGCAAAAGCCTTGAGCGAGAAAGATATTGAAATCAACAAGGGACTATTTCTGCCAGATAAGCGTGTCACAGTGAAAGCCAAACTTGTCTCGACTTGGGCTATTGGTGATATCTACGAAAGCATAGGGATGAAATTCATTACAGAAAATGGCGATGAATTCTTTTACAAAGGACGAGGACAACTTTTAGATATCCTCTGGAATTCAAAGATAGAAAAATTCGACACATCTATTACCATTGAATTTAGCGCAGTCTTTGAAAGAGAAACACACGATAACAACTATGCATCCTTTGCTAAAAGGCCAACAAAAATAGTTAAGATCTCCGAGCAAACATAACAATGCACCCCACATCCGCTTACTTCGTTCGCTGGGCAGCCAACAGCGGGGCTTTGGGCTGCCCGTTAGCTTAAATGTTAAGGGCCATATGCTAGCAAACATGCTCAGCCATATAGGGCGGGTTAGCATCTATGATGCATTTGGCGTTTAGGTGCTCGTACATCCCCATTCAACAACGCTATTTTCATTGCAAAACACCTGTCAAAGCAGTGTTTATTGGGCATGAATGTTATGCTTATGCCCATTGGCAGAAAACTCATCGCTGCCCGCAAACTATTCACTCCCTTAACTTAAGGAAAACAAATGGCTCAATATGTTTTCAGCATGAATCGGGTCGGGAAAATTGTCCCGCCGAAGCGCCAAATTTTAAAAGATATCTCGCTGAGTTTTTTCCCCGGCGCCAAAATTGGTGTTTTAGGTTTAAATGGCTCGGGTAAATCGACCGTACTTAAAATCATGGCCGGTATTGATAAAGATATCATTGGCGAAGCCACACCGATGCCGGGCCTGAATATCGGCTATTTGCCGCAAGAGCCACAGCTTGATCCACTTAAAACCGTGCGTGAAGAAGTGGAATCTGGCCTTGGCGAAGTATTTGAAGCGCAAGCTAAGCTAGAAGCCGTTTACGTGGCCTATGCCGAGCCGGATGCTGATTTTGATGCGCTGGCCGAAGAACAAGCGCGTTTAGAGGCGATTATTTCGGCTAGCTCAGGCGACAATGCTGAGCTGCAATTAGAAATCGCGGGCGATGCGCTGCGCCTGCCGCCTTGGGATGCCATCATTGGCAATCTGTCTGGTGGTGAAAAGCGCCGCGTGGCGCTGTGTAAACTGCTGCTTTCCAAGCCTGATATGTTGCTGCTTGATGAGCCAACCAATCACTTGGATGCTGAATCAGTCGATTGGCTAGAGCAGTTCCTTTGCCGCTTCCCAGGCACTGTGGTAGCGGTTACCCACGATCGCTACTTCTTAGATAACGCCGCCGAGTGGATTTTAGAGCTGGATCGTGGCCACGGCATTCCTTGGAAAGGCAATTACTCGAGCTGGCTAGATCAAAAGCAAGCACGTTTAAAAACTGAAGAAAATCAAGAATCTGCGCGCCAAAAAACCATTAAGAAAGAATTGGAATGGGTTCGTCAAAATCCTAAAGCGCGTCAGGCTAAATCCAAGTCACGGATTGCCCGTTTTGAAGAACTGAATAGCCAAGATTATCAAAAGCAAAATGAAACACAGGAAATCTTTATTCCCGTGGCAGAGCGCTTAGGTAATGAAGTGATTGAATTCGAAAACGTGAGCAAAGCTTTTGGCGATCGCTTGCTGATCGATGACTTAAGCTTCCGCGTACCACCTGGCGCGATTGTTGGGATTATCGGGCCAAACGGCGCGGGTAAATCCACGCTATTTAAAATGCTCGCTGGTTTAGAGCAGCCAGATAGCGGCACAGTAAAGATCGGCACGACCACTAAAATGGCTTATGTTGACCAAAACCGTGATTCGCTGGGCGATGGCAACAAATCAGTGTTTGAGGTGATTTCTGGCGGCCATGACATTCTGACGGTTGGCCGTTACGAAACATCTAGCCGTGCTTACATCGGCCGCTTTAACTTTAAGGGTGCGGATCAAGCAAAAATTGTCAGCCAATTATCAGGAGGCGAGCGTGGCCGCTTGCATCTGGCTAAAACGCTGATTTCTGGCGGCAATGTTTTGCTACTGGATGAGCCATCTAACGATCTGGATATCGAAACCCTGCGCGCACTTGAAGATGCGCTGTTGGAATTCGCCGGTTGCGTACTGGTCATCTCGCACGATCGCTGGTTCTTGGATCGTATCGCTACGCACATCTTAGCGTGTGAAGGCGATTCAAAATGGCAGTTCTTTGACGGCAACTATCAAGAATACGAAGCCGATAAGAAAAAACGTTTGGGTGAAGAAGGCGCAAAACCAAAACGCATTCGCTACAAACCAATCAGCCGCTAAAAAACAAAACGGGAAGCCTAGGCTTCCCGTTTTTTTATGCCCAGTGTCATGCAAAGTAAATCGTGTAGGGCGAGGGAAACCCTGCCGAGCTTTACTGAAACACGAAAAATGGCGGGTTGCACCCCAATCCTATCAACTTAAGGCCAAAAACAGGACAAAGCTTGATTCTTCGTAGGGTGTGCAAGTCGTTTTTCTTGCGCACCGCTCTCGGTGCGCAACGACTTCGTCGTTGTACACCCTACGAAATGCTGGTTCATTCTAAGGTTTAAAGCTTAAGTTGATAGGATTGGGTTACACTCGCCCTACAATGGTTCAATGCTTGTTATTGCATGTCAATGACATATAGCTAAGTTAATAGGCGCCCTACAGACAATGCAAAGCTGCGGTGTTCAAACCAATCTTTGCAATAAATCAGAAGGCGCAATATATAAGGTGCTTCTGCCATCTTTACTCGGCAAGAGCAGGCGATACTCTGCTAATTTATTTAAATAACTTCTGGCTGAATTGTCGGCAATCCCATAATCACTGGCAATTTCTTTAACGGAAAAATATCGACCCGGCGATTTAGTAGCCTTTTTAATGATATCTTTTTGCACAAAATTGAGTGACTGGCCAAATCTCGATTTTTCCAGCAAGGCCACCACCTGATTAAACTCTTGTGTTTTCTCTTCAAGATATTTTTTCAGCTCATCAAATGCCTTAATAATCATGTCCAGCTGGTAATCAATGAAATAGGTTAAGTCATTTTGGTCAGTTTCGGTATAAAAATAAGATAAGCCATAATCCTTAGGGCTATCTTTCAGTAATTTACTAATCGATATATATTTAAAAAGATCGTATTCATTTTTTAGCATATACCAATAAAACAAAGCCCTTGCTGTTCTGCCATTGCCATCTCTAAATGGGTGCTCATAGCCCAGCATAAAATGCAGAATAATGGCTTTAACAACCGGCGCAATAAACTCACAGCCATCCAAGCCAGAATGATTAGCATTGGCAAAGTCGCAGAGTGCTTGCAGCCGCTCAGGGATTAATTCGTGCTTAGGCGGCTGGTGGGCAATGCCACCGCTACCGTCTTCCACATAAATATCGTCGGCAGTCCTGAATTGGCCGGGCAACACGCTATTGCCGCTTGTGCCCTCTGTGGCGACTCGGTGGAAATCTAAGATTAAATCGACGGTTAATTCTTCTTTGCCGCTTTTCTCGGCTTTTTTAAGCAAAAAGAAATTATTGAGGATCATCCGCTCGTCTTCATTGAGCGGCGCTCTTTCGTCTTCCAACATTTTTTTTGCGACCTCACGCGTGGTCGCCGCCCCTTCTAGCTGGGCGCTACTGATGGCTTCTTCCATAATCAAGGAAGACACCAAAAACTTGGCCTGAATCTGCATGGTCGCAGCCATGCCTGCCACCACAGCCACACTGCCGCCTGCCGTTTTAATGACTTGATGCAGCTTGGCTTCCATCGAGTTAGGAATGCAGTAGCTGAACGATTCGCCTTGCTCATCAAATAAATCGACTTCTTTCATTTGTATGAAGCGCTGAAATTTAATCGCAAACCAAATATTTTGCGCCTCATCCCGAGGAACCCGCCATTTCAACTTATCCCAATGCAGGTAACGGCCCTTGCTATCGGTTAAATCATATAAAGGTAGATACTTTTGCAGCATAGGGAAATCAACATTCACCAAATCAAATTTTGGTGCCCTCTCTACCCTAGGCTTAGCCATAATCTCAAATCCAATATTTTGCGTTTACGGATTTTAGCACTTTAAGCTAAAGCTAGCCTCTTTAAAACGCACACCGATATGCAGCAAGTTCGGCTCTTATCATCCGCTGCCATACAAACATCAAACCATCGTAAGGCGGGTGAAACCCGCCAGATTTTAGTATGAAATGCTACGAAAAACGGCGGATTTCACCCGCCCTACAAAAGATGCAATGCATATCATTGGCTAAACCAACACGCGCCACCTACAAACGCCGACCGAAAAAAAGGGGCAGCCTTAGCTACCCCTCTTTGACTTTCAGGCCAAAGACTACGCCTGCAAGCCTTTCTTCAATAATTCTGCAACCAAATCAGCCATATTCACGCCACGCTGCTCTGCTGCTGCGTGCAATTCTTTGATCAAATCACCGTTGAGTTTTACTGCAAACGGCACTAAACCTGCTGCTTGATCTGCTTTACGTTGTTCGCGCTTATCCATTACTTTCACCGCTTCCTGTCCAAAGCGTCCCGGAGTACGCTCTTTTCTATTTTGTTCGTCGGATTTAAACCCGTCTAATTTATACAGCTGAAATTTACTTAACATATAACCTCTCATTCAATCTGTAGCGCATAAGCCAGTGCTCGTCAAAATAAGCTGAGCATTAGCCTCAGGCTAAAAAAACCAAGGGCGAAGAATGCGGTGTTTTGCCTAACAGTGCAAGGCACAAGTTAAGACTCTGCCCACCAAATATCGATTTATCTGCCTAAGTGCTCAAAAAACAGGCAAAATACGCCCCCTCCCCGATAGCCAGCCTAGCCACACTCTTTATGACAATCCCTTTGATTTACCACGCTCATGCCGACAATCCAGCCACTTGGATTAAATTTCGCGATGAACTCTGTAAAAACTGCCAGTCCTCCTGTTGCACCTTGCCCGTCGAAGTAAAACTCAGCGACTTAGTGCGCATGAATCTAGTTGATGCTTTTGAAGCAGAAGGCGAGCCGCCTAAGCAAATCGCTAAGCGTTTAACCAAAGCCGGCATTATTGATCACTTTAATTTTAAAAACAGCATTTACACCCTAAAGCGTAAAGCCAATGGCGATTGTCGTTATTTAGATGTCAAAACACGGCTCTGCACTATTTATAAGAATCGCCCCAACACCTGCCGCAACCATCCACAGATCGGCCCTCGCCCCGGCTACTGCGCTTACCGCAGCCGCCCTGCCCAGTTATTAATCACTGACTAATTCTGACAGCGATCAACGCTTGCCGCAGATCACGGTGTTAGGCTGTAAAAGATGAAACCCATCCTCATCCTTTATGCCAGCCGTGATGGTCAGGCGGAGCGCATCGCGCAAACACTGGCCATCCACCTCAATACTTGGCCCGTGCAGCTTTGTGATCTAAAAACGCAGTCCGCGCAGATCATATCCAGTGCAGCAATCATTGTGGTCGCTTCGGTGCGCTATGGGAGGCACCTGCCTGAAGCGCTTCAGTTTTTTAAACAAAATGCCGAACAATTGGCCCAAATGCCACTTGCCATTGCATCAGTCAGCCTTAGCGCCCGCAAAGGGGATGGCTCGCCCAATGGCTATCTTAAAAAGCTGATTCATCAACACCAGCTCTCCCCTTTTGCCGCACTTTCTATCGCAGGCACGCTGAACTACCCGCACTATGGCTGGCTAGATAAACAAGTTATTCGGCTGATTATGCGTATGACCGGCGGCCCCAGCGATGGGCTAAGCTGCATTGAATACACCAACTGGCCACAACTAGCCGCCTTCGCACAAAAAATCACAGCGCATCTTCGCCAAGACCACGCCGATGGATAGTAAACTGCGCCCCAAAGCCCTCACAGAGAAACACCATGACCACCAATACCATCAGCAATCTGATCAGCCATCAAATCAATAAAGAAGCCCACGGCCCAGTGAGCTTACGCTTAAGCGATAAAGAAATTAGCCATACCCCAGCGGCACAAAGGCTGATCGATCAACTTTGTAAGCTGTATACCCAGAAACTAGGCAAAGGTTTTGGCCGCTTTGAAGAAGACCAAGACGCTTTCCCGATGCAAGGCTTGATTCGTCAGCTAATGGAAGGCGCGGATTTTTTAACTAGCTCGCAGCAAATGATGCAACAACTGCTGCTGCGCTTAGAGCAAGAGCCCCTCGCCAGCGGCGGCCATGTGCTGATTGCCCGAATTAAAAGCGATGGTGCAGATTTCATCCTATTTACCATCTTGTCTGTAATCATGGGCACGATGCTCGATGAAAATCTAAATGTTGCTGACAGTATTTACTTGGATACCGCCAACATAAAAGTCGCCGGAAAAATTGATCTTCATGCCTGGCAAAATGGTGCAGAGCGATATATCAGCTTTTTTCGTGGCCGTGGTGACGTTGCTGCTTACTTCAAATCATTTTTAGGCTGCAATGATATTGTGGTTGCGCTGAAAGAAACGCAAAAGCTAGTGCATGGCCTGAGTCAATTTGCTGAAGAGCAGCACTTACAACCCGCAGAGCGCGATCAACTATTCGAGCGTGCCCACGAATACCTCGACGAGCTAGGCAATGCCAGCTGCCCAGTGACGCTAGAGCAAGTGGCCGAGCAAGTGTGGCCCGATGCACCGATGCAGCTGCAAAACGTGCTTGGCCATCAAGACCTAGAGCTTACCAACGGCTTTGTGCCCGATCGCCGCGCCATCAAGCCGCTGCGCACCTTTAAAACCAAGGCCCCACACTGGAAGCTGGAATTCGATCGCAGCAGCTTACGCAGCGGCGCAGTACATTACAACCCAGAAAACGACACCTTGGTTTTATCCAATATTCCAGAAGAAATGCGTAAAGAATTACTTGCAGAAACCAAGTAAAGACAGGCATTGTAATTGATGTTGCAATGCAATAGATTTAAGCTAGACTAAGCAGGCAAAGCCAGTAGGATCAATCACTTACTGGCCTTGCCAACTCAAAAAACCTTGGATGTAATATTACATAGATAAATTATTTGGCGTAGTATCTTTAAACTGTAATCTGTAACAGCGAAGCTAGTGTGGCAATGTGCTCGGTTTCATAATCTGAAACCTCAGTGATCAAACGGTAACCCTCAAAAAAGGTATTCCCATGACTCTGTCGACTACGTTTAAAACCCCCCGCCAGCGCCGTCAGCTGGAACAATCACAAAGAAATATGGAAATTGTGGTGATGGGACTTCATCGTGCTCAGTTTGAAGTGAGGCGTCAAATACGCAACGAACTTGCGGATCGTAAAGCCGCCAAGGCCGAGAGAGAGCTGGATTATCTAGAATGTGTTAAATAATGAATTAAGAATACAAAAAAGCCACGAAGATTATTCGTGGCTTTTTTAACGTCATTTACTTCAAACAAACTAAGTGCTATTACGTCCAATCCTATTAACTTAGCAATAAGCCTCGTCATGACAAGCGTTAAATCATCGTAGGGCGGGTGAAACCCGCCGTTTTTTCGTGTTTCAGTAAAGCTCGGCGGGTTTCACCCCAATCCTATCAACTTAAGCCGCTTGCCTTTATTCAAGGCATGCGGCAACATCTTTAATCAATCGCAACTCACTGATTTATAATTACAATATGATTAAGCGCCTTAACTGACATAATTGGTAATTT
>JAPLQI010000069.1 GCA_026399755.1 Pseudomonadota bacterium | reverse complement strand
TCTTATCCAACGAGCCTAGCTTAAAAAACACCGCAGAAACCTACGCCGAGCGCCCAGATTATCGCCCACTTACCAAGTTTGAAAACCGCGGTATCAAACTAGGCCACGGCGTTTGGGATTTGGTATTCCGTAAGATTTAATCATTTGTAGGGCGGGTGAAACCCGTCAGTTTCGTTGCATTTCAATTTCATACAGCGGGTTGTACTAAGCAAAATCAAAAAGATCTTTTTAGTGCCTTCGGCACGTTGATTTAGGTGCGGGCGTCCCGCTGGACCTTCCTTTCTTGTGTGGCCAAGAAACGAAGCCAAAGAAGGCCACCCCACGAAACACGAAGGCCCCTCATCTGCGGACAATCGAGCGGCGGCTGCGGAACTCGCTTCGCTCAAACAGTCCTCGCCGAAACCCCGCCCGCTTGTTCCTCGCTTCGGCGTGTTTCAAGGGGACTTTCAAAAGCCCCATGCAGAGAGTGTGGTCATTATGTTTTTTCGCTACTTGCTAAGGCAAAAGTAAATTGGTTAGCGCGCATGGGGTGAAACCCGCCGTTTTTCGTATTTCAACGCAAAGCTCGGCGGGTTTCTCCTATCTTACAAACTTGATTCACAAAGCCTCCCCTCCACCCCCAACATTCCCGCTTTTCCTACGCTTAATGGTTTATTTCGCAGAAAGTTGCTTTATTTTTCCTGATTCTTGCCGATAACGCATTGATGGGCCTGCTCTTTCGTCAGACTATGCAGGGCGGCCGTTATGCTAAAGTTAATTCAGCTCTAAAAGATAAGGCGGTATATAAAATGCGGATCAAACACACTCTGGTGTCGCTTGCGACTTTGCTGGCTTGTATGGGTACTTCTTATGCTGAAGAAGAGCTAGTCTCCGCTGCTGGTTATGGTGCACCGCCGCAGATCGAAGGTTTATCTGGGGCTCAGCGCCGTTTGATGTCGATGCGTGCTTCTAAGCTAGATGCCTATCGTGCGCTGGCCGAAACGGTGCAAGGCTTTAGATTGGCGGGTAATAGCACGGTGGCGGCTTTGGCGGTGCAAAACGATAGCTTCCGTATTTATGTCGATGCTTATTTGCGCGGTGCGCGGGTGGTTTCGATGAATGCCTTGCCTGAAGGCGCTTATGAGACAGTGCTAGAGCTGGATATGTCTAAGCTGGCAAATGAGTCGTCTAACCATAACTTTTTTGCAATGCGAGGTCGTTAATTGATCAAGGCCTGTGCGCTTTTGTTGTTAGCGTTTCATTGCAACGCGGCAGAGATTGAAGGTCTATCTGCGATAGGTGTAGGTGGTGTGCCTATGGCTAAGCAGGAGGCGATTCAAGATGCATTAATGCAGGCTTCTTTGTGGAATGGGGCCAAGGTTGAGGCAAGTAGCCATATTGAAAATGGCCGCGTGAGTGAGCTGCAGCGCGTGTTCCCTGTTCAGACTTTAGATCGATATAAATTGTTACGTGAATGGCGAGAGGGGAGTTTTTATCATGTGCTGATAGAAACAGATCCTCTACCAGAGCCTGTAGCTGTAGAAAAAATAGCGGCTTCTGCACCTGCTGCTGTGCTTGCGGGCACTGCTGACCCACAGGGTGTTTTAGCTAAGCAAGCCCCCGCTCGTGAATGCCCACAATCTGATTTTGCCTATCGTAAAAAACTACTGCTGGCGCATTTTCAGCTGCAAAACCCAGTGGATGCCAATGACTTATCTCATTTTCAAGATGGCTTGCAACAAGAGCTAAGCCGGCTGTTGTCGGCATCCGATCATTACTTGCCACAGCGCACGGTAAACGAGACGGCATTTAATTTGCAGCCCGGTTTTTATGATCCTGTCTTGCAGCCAGAGCGAGTCAGGGAATTAGCGCGCCGCTATGGCACGCAATTTGTGGTGGGCGGGGTGATTCGGGATATCGGCGCTTATGGCGAGCAATTGGGTTTTGCTTGGGGCAGTGATGTTCGTAGTGGCGAGCGTAGAATTAGCCCCAGTGTTCCCATGTTGAAGTTGAATGGTTGGATGCCGAATATTGCTGAGTTGGGCTTAAAGATTAAGCCGTCTTCGCGTCGCTTTGAGGCGGATGTGTATGTTTTTGACGGGTCCAGTGGCGCGCTTTTAAAGCAGCAGCGCTTTGCCGATTCAGCAACCGGCGATGTGGTGCAAGGGCGGGATTATGTTTTTGGCTCCCGCCGATTTTATGAAACCGATTTTGGAAAAATGGTTGAGCAGCAATTAGGCCAGATTGTGGCGGGCGTTGATGATGCCTTAGCGTGCCAAGCATTTGCCGCCAGAATTAGCCGTGTTGATAAAAATCGCATATTTATTGATGCAGGAAGTACTGCCCGATTAACAAAAGGCGATAAATTGCAGCTGTTTCGAGTGAGCGGCCCTAATCAAGTGATTGCCGCAGTAAATGGGGATAGCAGTATGTCTTTGGGCACGCCAGAAGAGTTGATTAGTGCAGTGACGATTACACAAGTACAGCCGCTGTTTGCTATTGCGATTATTGAAAACGGCAGTATCCGCCCAGAGGTGGGCGATTACGTGCGGTTTAGTATGAAGGAATCACGATGAATAGCCTGCGTATTGCCATTGCGCTTAGTTTAATGCTGACTATTAGCTGCGTTGAAGCATCTTCTTACAGCTCAAGCCGTTACGTCAGGAAGCCCGGACATTCACGGGCAAAAGCCGCTCATGTGCCAGCCGCCGCCCATGGTACTCAAGCCAGAACCGGCCCCGTAGTGGTGGCAAGGCCACAGCCCCATGTACAAACCTTACCTGCAACGATGTTGTCGCGCGCCACTCTTGGTGCTTCGCCGGTATCGGCTACCGAGCCAAAATTAAGCACGGCCCAAGAAAACGAGCTGCGCTGGCGTTTATATAGCTACCCATAGCATGCCGCAGGCTGAATTGAAGCGAGCAGCTTATTCACTTTCTCAGCATAAGCGCAGGGGCACGCAGTTTTTACTCAGCTGCAACTGCGTTCCTCCCTACTGACGACTTATTTTATTAAAAGTTTTTGCTGGCAGTAGATGAAAGTATTTTGGCGGTTTATTTAAGTATTATCCTTTTTAAATAACTATAAAGTCTTAGTGTTGATAATATAATAACAATTAAACTCTACGCCTATTTGCTGGCTAAAGAGAGAAACCTCATGTTAAAGACCCTCAGTGCGTTGTTGTGTGTCATCTCAATGATGGCATGGGCAGAGCCCGACACTGAATTTTTAGAGCCTGAGCAAGCGCTTAAAATGAGTGCCAGCGCACGCGATCACCAAACGGTGGAAGTACGCTTTGCCATCGCGCAAGGATATTATCTTTATAAAAATAAGCTAAAAATTGCTGCGGATAATGGGCTGATCTTGGGGGAGACCGAGTTTCCTGCATCGCTGCCGCATGATGATCCCAATTTTGGCAAGGTAGAAACGTATCGCGGGCAATTAATCTTGCCTGTATCGATTAAAAATCCCAATGCTCAGCAATTTAAATTAACCGTGATTGCACAGGGCTGTGCAGATGCGGGCTTGTGCTATCCGCCCATTACCCAGATTGCAGAGATTAAGCTGGCCGCCATGGCACGAAACAAGGCCTCTGCCGTGGTGGCAGTCGCATCGGCAATTAAGCCCGCTGTCATCATTGAAAACCCTGTTATTAAAGTATCCCTTGCAAGCGCCAGCGAGGTGTTTGTATTACCGGTGGCTACAAACGCTGTGCCACAAGCCGTCGTGAGTGATACGGGGCAAATTAATTCATTACTGGGCAGTGGCAATCTCACGCTGATTCTATTTAGCTTTTTTGGCTTTGGGCTTTTATTGGCTTTAACGCCCTGCGTGTTTCCAATGATGCCTATTTTGTCGGGCATTATTATTGGCCACGGCGATAAGATCAGCAAAAAACGCGCCTTTGTTTTGTCGCTATTTTATGTATTAGGCATGGCGATCAGTTATGCAGCTGCAGGCGTGGCCGCCGGTTTATCTGGCTCTATGCTTTCTGCTGCTTTGCAAAATATCTGGGTATTAGGCGCATTTGCGCTGGTGTTTGTATTGCTGTCCCTGTCGATGTTTGGTTTTTATGAGCTGCAATTGCCCGCATCATTGCAAAGTAAAATAACGGGCAGCGCGAATCGCCAACAAGGCGGCTCATTGCTGGGCGTGCTGATCATGGGCGCGCTCTCGGCGCTAATTGTTGGCCCATGTGTAGCCGCTCCTTTGGCAGGGGCACTGCTCTATATAGCGCAAACAAATAACGCTGCTTTGGGAGGCGCAGCGCTATTTGTGATGGCGCTGGGCATGGGCGTGCCGTTGATTATGGTGGCCTGCGCCGCATCGGCTCTGCCGCGCGCTGGGGCATGGATGGAAAACATTAAAAAAGTATTCGGTGTTTTATTGCTGGCTGTGGCGATTTGGCTGGTATCCCCAGTATTGCCTGCGGTATTTGCCATGCTGGCATGGGCTGCGCTCTTGATTATTTCTGCCATCTTTTTGCGGGCGATTGATCCGCTTCCGGCAGAGAGCAAAGGCTGGCCGCGCTTTTGCAAAGGGCTGGGGGTGATCTCACTTCTAGCAGGATCTGCGCTATTGATTGGCGCACTCAGTGGTGGGCGAGACCCGCTGCAGCCTTTGCAAGGCCTGCAGGCACATGCTAATGCAGAGTCATACCCTCCATTTAGCAAGGTTACGACCTTAAGCCAGTTAGAGCAGGAATTAGTGCAAACAAATCAGCCAGTGATGCTCGATTTTTATGCGGATTGGTGTGTTTCTTGTAAAGAAATGGAAAAGCTGACTTTTTCAAATCCCGAAGTTGCCGCCAGAATGGGGCAAATGAAACGATTGCAGGTCGATGTCACCGCCAATACAGATGACGATAAAGCATTATTAAAGCGCTTTAAGTTATTTGGCCCGCCAGGTATCATTTTCTTTAATAAAGAAGGTAAAGAGCTGCAGAGTAGTATTGGCTTTAAATCTGCCCAGCCATTTAAGCAACAGCTGGATCAGGTGCTGGCACAGTAAATATTGCTTATCTCTATAAAATATTTTCTTAGATATAAAACCCCGCCATCGCAATTGCGAATCTGGCGGGTTTTTTTTGTTTAAAGATTAAATTGTAGTAAATAAATTATTGTTGTAGTTATGCATACTTATATAAATTTTTTTATATATAAATCAATGGCTTATTGAAAGTGCTAGGGTTTTTGATTATTTGTTTGTCATCATTCGTCATCCTTATGATAAATCCGTGTGCATGATGCTGCTGATCTGCCGGAAAACAGCAGTAATCCAGATGGTTATTTGCCTTCATATACCGTGTTTAATTTATCTGCAGCTTATCAGCTTAATAAAAACACCTCATTTAGATTGGGTATAAATAATCTGTTTGATAAAGTTGCGCCATACTCTATTGATGGCGGAGGTTATAACGGCACAACTTCCGGTCGATATGGATTTATTGGCTTTGATTACAAGCTATAAGTTTTTAGGGGGGGCTTTGATTTACTTTCGCTCTCTAAATATTTTATCGAGATAGCACACACGCTACTTGAATTCAGTAGCGTGTGTGCTTTCATCGCTTAAGGGCAGCGACTCACTTGAAGCTGTGCGCCTTTGAGCTGGCTATTTAATTTTTCGAGCTTGCCTTGCTGATCGCGATTTACTTTACGTATATCAAAAGTGATATGCGAGGGGCTATCGTCACGTTCTCTGACAACGGCCGATTTCACTCCTTGGTTTTTTAATTCATTTAAGCGGCGATCTGCGCCTTCACGGCTGCTAAATACACCAAGCGAGATGGCGTTTTGCCAGCGGCCACCATTGTTGATCACATAATAATCTTGCACGCCTTGATCGCTTAGTTGCTGTGCTTTTCTGTTCGCCAGCTCTATATCCGTTTGTGGTGGGATATATACCCATACTTTGCCACTGACGCCGGTTTCTGTGGCGCTAAGGCCCAGCGCTTTTAGGCGGGCGCGCATGGTATTAGTTTGGTCTAGGCCGATGCCACTCCAGCGTAAGCAAGTTGCAAGGGCGTCAACTTTTGGAGCTGGGGTGGGTGTAGGTGTTGGAACAGGCGTTGTAGTCGCTTGGGGGGCCTCGGTTACAGCACTGGCAATAGCGACTAGGCTGGCGGCAGAGGCTGGCCGCGGCACGTTCATGACCGGCAGGCTGGCTACAAGCTTTACTTTATCGGCATTGATTTCAGCGCTAAGCCGTGGGGGCGCTGTGGGTTGAGTGTGATAGCCCCATAAGATTAAATTAGCGGCGAGTAAGAGAGCGCAAAACCATTTCATTTAAGCTGATCCCGAGCAAGGGCTGCAAGGCCGTGCAGAACAAGTTGCTCTGCAATAATGGGGGTGAGATTAGGGTTGAATGAGGCCAGTACCGGCGCAATAATCGCCGCGTCCCCTCCAGACAAAATACAAAGTGGCGTATCGCCACGCAAGGATAGCCGAGCATGCATGGCCAGAATACTGCCAGCTAAGGCGCTTATGCAGCCGGTTTGAATGGCATCGGTGGTGCAGCGTGGAAAGTCATGAAAAGCACCATCGCTCACGGTCAGCCTCTCTGTTTGCTGGGCTAGGGCCGATTTCATCAGCCGTAGGCCAGGTAAAATCATCCCACCTAAAAACTCATTGTCTTCTGTCAGCGCGTCGACGGTTAAGGCTGTTCCCGCACTGGCAATCACAAGCGCTTGCTCAGGAAATAGGCTGCGGGCCCCGATAACTGCTGCCCAGCGATCTGGCCCTTGCTGCTCTAAATAGCGGTAGCCATTATGAATACCCAGCGCGGTCCTTGTAACTTGCAGCCACGTTATGGCTTGCTGCCATGTTGTTTGGCAAAAGGCCTCTAGCCTTGTCGCTACTTCAGGGGCACCTACGGTGCAGCCGTGGATGAGGTCGATGTGGGGCAAAGTGCTTAATTGCCCAAGTAGCTGCTCAATATCTTGGTTAAGCGTATAGCCTTCGATTTTCCAATCGGAATGGCCTTCGCAAAAGGCCCACTTAATTCGCGTATTGCCAAGGTCAATTAAAAGCATATTCATTCTGTGCTGACCTTTCGTAAACTTACATCACCGGCATAGATCACTTTTAAGCCATCTTCTCCGGCCATTCTTAATGCACCGTCTTCGGCAATGCCTATAATTCTGCCGACATTTTCCTTGCCATCAGGGCTAATCAGCTTGGCCATTTGGCCTTGCCAGATATGGCGAGCTTCCCATTCTGAGCGCAGCGGGGCAAAACCCTCTTCATCAAAGCGCGGCAAAATATCCGCTAGCTCATTTAAAATGGCGGCTAATAAGGCGTTACGCGCTGGAAGTGGGCCACCACAATCGCTTAAATCAGCAGCGTGATCAGCATGGAGGCGTTCTTCTTTTGAAAGGCGTAAATTTAAGCCTATGCCAATCACCGCGTCTGCTGGGCCTAAGGCATCGCCAGATAGCTCAATCAAAATGCCAGCCAGCTTGCCCTTTTTGCATAGCAAATCATTGGGCCATTTCAGGCCTAAGTCTTGGTAGCCTTTTTTTTCTAGCGCTCGAGCCAATGCAATGCCCACCGCGAGGCTTAGGCCCGCAAGGCGAGTCATGCCGCCTGAAAAGCGCCAAACTACAGAAAATAATAAGCTTCCGCCTAAGCTGCCTACCCAATGCCTGCCTAAACGCCCGCGACCTGCGGTTTGCCATTCGGCCGCTAGCACCGATAGCGGTGCGGCGTTTTCTTGACGTAAAGCACGGTTGGTCGAGTCAATTTCATTGACCAGCTGTAAGCTAAAAGGAGTGTTTGCGTTGAGGTATTGGCTAAGAATGGACTGATCTAGCCATTCAATGGGCTGAGTCAGCTTATAGCCCACGCCATGGCGACGCTCCAGCTCGATTCCATAATCTCCGCTGCGGGTAAGCGCCGCAGAAACGGCTGATCTGGAGATACCAAGTTGCTTGGCAATGGCCTCGCCTGAGGTAAATTCATCAGCATTAAGCTGACGTAGAAGTGTGAGTGTATGCAACATGGCGACATTCTAGCGACAAGCTGGATTAAGCTCCACCCACTTGGCTTTAATGAGATACAAAGAATGTACAAATAATGAGATTGACTGACTAATTTCCAGCGCAAAAACCCAAATCTTGAACCACAGAGAGCACAGAGAACACGGAGTTTCACGGAGAAAACCTACATTTTTTGTTTTTCTCCGTGGCCCTCCGTGTTCTCCTTTTCTTCCGTGGTTCAAGGTTTGGGTTTTATATTAGGGCTTTAGGGCTGCTGTTCTCTGAGTATCTTCTCTAGTAAGCCACGCACTACAGAAGGCTCGAAAGGCTTATCGCAGATGCCAGAAACGCCTGCTTGGGTGACGGCGGCAAGGCGACCACCATCGCTTTCGGATGACACCATCAGAATCGGAATATTGCTTTGCCAACTATTTTTACGCACAAATTCAATCAGCTCTTTGCCATCCATTTCCGGCATATTGTAATCAGTGATTAAAAGATCAAATACACATTCTTCTAATAGCTGTACGCCTTCGTGCCCATTTCCTGCTTCTTTAATATTGCGTACGCCTAAGTTTTCTAACACTTTACGCATATAGTTTCGAGCGGCTTTTGAATCATCAACCAGCAAAACGCGCAACATATCTAAATCTAAATCATCTTGATCAAGCGTTAAATCTTCGGATAAATAATCAAGTGAAACACAGAGTGCATGATCCAAGTTTTCAGAAGTAAATGGCTTGGGGATAATGGCGCAAGCACCCAGCTGACGCAGTGGCTCTAATACCTTGGGCTGGGTTTCGCTAGAAATAAGTACAAAGGCAATATCTTGCGTATCGGCATTATTTCGCAGCTGAGTAAGTAGCTCAATGCCGGTCATATCTTTTAAATACATGGCACTTAAAATTAAATTGGGGCTGCTGTCTATTTTTAAGGAGGCCAAGGCTTGCGAGCCTTGTTCAAAAGAAAGAATGTCGCCAATGCCTAGTAATTTAAGTTTTGCCGTGATGAGTTTATTTTGCGCAGCTGAGGGTTCCAGCAAAATAACGCGCAATTCACCAATAGAGAAATGTTTAGCCATGATTTTTCACCAAATAATTACATTCCTTTATAGATGGCTGTAGAGAATATGTTGGGGAAAATAAGCTAGCTGAATGATTTACTCTTGGCTTTATGTGGAAAAGGCTAGAGATAGTGTCAGCAAAAAAAACGCCCAAGTTATGTTGACGTGGGCGTGGTTTTAAATGCAGACAACTACATTGTTTCTATGGTGTGATTTTGATTGGTATAGATACAAATATCCCCAGTGATTTCGAGTGCTTTTTTAACAATCACTTCGGGGGATAAATCAGTATTTTCTAGTAGTGCTCGTGCCGCAGATTGCGCAAATGCGCCACCCGAGCCTATCGCCGCAATGCCGTGCTCTGGCTCTAATACATCGCCATTACCTGTAATAATCAGGGTGGCGGTTTTATCGGCCACAATTAGCATGGCTTCTAAGCGGCGAAGCATGCGATCGGTACGCCAGTCTTTGGCGAGCTCTACCGCTGCACGGGTTAAGTGACCTTGGTGTTTTTCAAGTTTGGTTTCAAAGCGCTCAAACAGCGTGAAAGCATCCGCTGTGCCCCCTGCAAAGCCAACAATCACTTTATCATTGTAAAGCTTACGTACCTTGCGTGCCGTGCCCTTGATGACCACATTGCCAAGCGTTACCTGGCCATCGCCGCCTACGGCGACTAAATCACCACGTCGTACAGAAACGATCGTTGTGCCGTCAAATTGTTCCATCTTAAGCATCCTTTATCAGCGTATAGGCCTGAGGTGGCGGCTAAGGAGGCAAAATACAAGGGTTTATTTTTGAGCAGGTAAAGACAGAATGACCAGCTCGGTTAGGCCCATAATGCGAAATAAGGCTAATACCAGCGCGTTGACATTGCAAAAAGTGACTTGCTCTGGGTATTCCATGCATAGGCTGAGTAATTGCCCCGCAGAATCAAAATCTACTCGCATAACATGGCTAAAATCCAGTACCGGAAAAGCATGCAGGCGAACAAAATCACGAATAATGGCGATTAATTCAGGTTTATCATTAAGTAAATCACCCTCAATCAATAAACGATCTGGATTGCTATTTACACTTAAATGAGGGGTGCTTGGTGGCGGCACGAGTATTTCATGCTGAGATTCCACCCAGGAAGGCGGGGACACTTCAAAAGTGATTGCATAATCTACCGCTAAATTTTCAAATTCATTTTGCAAGCCCTGTATCTGCTGCAGTTCTATTAATAGCAGCCAAAGTGGTGCTTCAGCTGGAATCGCTCGGCCGGTTTTAATCAACCCGCGCAGCAAAGCTTCTACTTCTAGGTGACCCAATAATTGCAGCTTAATCTCTTGTTGTGCGCAGCGTTGCCAAGCGGCTAGTAATTCTGCTGCTGCAATGGTATCGATCTGCATTACTTTAGCCAAATCCATACGTAAGCTGCTGCAGCCTAGGCTGGCCGCATAAAAGGTTACTATCTCTTGATCAATACTTTGGCCATTTAAGTAGGCAGAAAAAACATAGTAATTTGAATGTTCTTGTTGGATTTTTGCCTGTGCTTCGCGCCAAATGGGCGGCGTTTTTTCAAATTCCAGCACATATTGCAGGCCTACTTCATCAAAAAGAGTTTTCTTGTTGGCTTGTTGTAAGAGTTCAAACAGCATGAGCCATGTTTCGGTTTGGCGTAAGCCGGTGATTAGCTTAATCTCAGTGTGTAAAAACTGCAGCGCAGCATCACTTTGGCCACCACTATGCAGCATCGCCGCTTCTTCTTGAGCGGGGGTGAGTTGTGATTCATTATCGATGACTTCAATACTCAGCTGCGTCAGGTCAAAACCACTATCTCGCTGAGCAGGCGCTTCAACTTGGGGCAAATGAGGCGGTGTGTTAGGGCTGAATTTCTTACGAATAAATGAAAAAGCCACGTTGGGAATCCAATAAAATAAGCAGGTAAACGTTTATAAAATACTTACAGATTCTAAGCTTTTGCCATGCATCTTGCTGAATATTTTTGTGTATAAGCGCTATTAGTAAGCATAAATTCGGAAGATAAGAGCACGAAGTGCCTTAACTGCATACTCCCACGGCATCATTTTAGACCGTGTTTCTAATAGTATTGGGTGCATATCGAAATATGCCCTAGCTTGAGCCTATTTTACTCTCCATTTTACATATCGGCTCATTACGTGTTTTTTGCAGACAAGTGATATGTTCAATAGGCAGTAATGAGCGACTCGGTTTAAAATATGGACTTAATAATTATTGAAAGTTGAGTGTCACTTGATGGGACGCAAAATCAGCATAAATTTGCAACGTTGGGTGCTGTTCTTCGGCCTATCTATTTTGGTGTTAGCAATAATTGGAGGCGTGTTGCTGCCTCGCTGGGCTCAACCTAAATTGGAAGCAATACTATCTAGTACCTTAAATCGCACTGTAAGTATTGAAGATGTTGATTTTAATCCATTTATATTTAAGGCAACTTTGCGTGGTGTGAATATTGCTGATAAGGGGGAACCTTTTGTACGTTTTAAATCAATGGTCCTTGATGTTGAGTTAGCTTCTTTTTGGCATATGGCTCCTGTTATTAGAGAAATTACACTGATTAACCCTGTGTTAGATATTGTTAGATTAAATGAGTCTAAATATAATTTTTCTGATTTATTAACAAAGTTTTCAAAAAAAGAAGGCCAGAATGGCGGACAGACGAAATTTTCACTTAATAATATTAAAGTTAAAAATGGGTTGGTGAATTTTAACGATCAATTTTTGCATACACAACAAAAAATAACAAATTTAGATATCTCCCTTCCTTTTGTTTCTACTTTATCGCATAAAGTGGATGAGTATATAAAACCCAGCGTGGCAGGTAAATTAAATGGATCACCATTTAATATTGATGCAAGTAGTAGGCCATTTTCAAATAGTCTAGATACTCAGTTGGTGTTTGATCTACAAAAAATAGCGATTCAAGAATATATAAAATATGTTGAATTACCTAATAATCTTAAATTGCTATCGGCCTATTTGTCAGGTCAGCTTACTTTACAGTTTAAAATTGATAAAAATAAAACAAAATTACTTATCAATGGCCCTTTGCAGTTAGATGATTTTAATTTGCAATTAAAGGATGACCCATTAATTAGTGTAAAGAAAATAGCATTAAAATTAAAAGATTTTGAACCCCTAGCACAGAAATATAAATTAGAAGACGTAAGCGTAGATGGCTTGGATGCCGTCATAGAAAAAAATGAGCAAGGGAATTTAAATTGGCAGCAGGCAATAAGTAAGAATAGAGACGGCGTTAGTGAATCAAAAGAGCTTGATAAAAGTGTTATAAATATAAAAAATATTAAAGTAAGCCATAGCCGTATTAGCTACCTTGGTTTACCGTTTGAAGAGATCAAGCTCGATGCCGCTGCCTATTCAAATCAGGCGGGGCAGCCTATTCCGCTTCAATTTTCTGCTACAACAGCTCAGGGTGAGCAATTTTTTGCCGACCTAGCCATTTCTCCCCAGCCCTTAGTGATCGATGGGAAAATAAAAATCACTGCCTTGCAATTGAAAAAGTATGGAACATTTATTGCGCCTTACTTTAAGGGGGAGATCAACGATGGCCAACTTAATTTGCAAACCACAGCTCATTTTTCAGCTGAACCTTTGGCTTATTCAATAAAAGATACTGAGCTACAGTTGCAACAGTTTTCCTTAGGTTTGTCTCAGAGTAAAAAGCCATTACTAGAGCTTAATGAATTAGCCCTTAAAACGCTTGAGCTTGATTCAACTTTGCGCTCCATTAAGGCATTGGCGATTGAGAGTAAAGGAGGCCAGCTTGCGGCTCAGCTGCTTGCAAATGGGCAGTTTAATTTTTCTGAGCTGATGCCAAATAGTAAATCCACTCGTACTTCCCCACCATGGCGGGTGCAGGTAGATAAAGTAGATATGAGTGGATGGAAAGTTGATTTTGCTGATCAGCGCTTAGCAAAAGCACCTCCTATTCCTATCCATAATATTTCATTGCTATTTGATCATTTAGATACGCAGGAAGGGAGTAAGGGAAAATTAAAATTTAATGGCACTTGGGGAGGCCGAGGCCGTATCGATTTAAGTGCAGACCTTGTCCCCATTCCTTTGGCTGCACAAATAGCCCTCGATGTGCGTAATGTGAACGCTGTTTTTTTGCAGCCTTATTTTACTAAATATTTAAATATTTCTTTGGCGCGTGGTCTTTTAAATGCCAATGGAAATTTACAAGTTGACACTAAGCCCGCTTTAAATGCTCGCTACCGTGGTGCTTTAAGTGTTGATCGTTTTTATGCGATTGATAAACAAACATCGACGGCCTTTTTAAAATGGGATAAATTAAATTTTAAAGGTATTGATGCTGCTTTATTGCCATTACGGGTAGATGTGGCCGAAGTGGCATTAGATAAATTCTTCTCTCGGCTTATTTTATCGCCTAAGGGTAGACTTAATTTGCAAGATATTATAGTGCATGATGGTAAGCAGGTATCTGTGGCTCAAGCCGCAAGCGAAGTGAGCCAAGTGGTAGCGCCTGTAGCGGATAATAATGTATTGCCATCGATTAATATTAAAAAAATTATACTGACGAATGGGGACGTTCGTTATAGTGATTTCTTTATTAAGCCTAATTTTACGGCTAATTTAACGGCTATGGCAGGTAGCGTGTATGGCTTATCAAGTGCAGAAAACGCACGTGCTAGGCTTGATTTACATGCTTTTGTAGATAAATCTGCGGCCGCTCAGCTAAATGGTGAACTCAACCCTTTATCAAAGAAAATATATCTTGATCTTAAAGGTGGCGTTAAAGACTATGATTTAACTTCTGCTTCAACCTATGCCACTAAATATGCAGGCTATGGGGTTGAAAAAGGAAAAATTTCAATGGATTTAGCTTATAAAATCGAAAATAATAAACTAACAGCGACAAACAAAATTTTCTTAGATCAGCTGACATTAAGTGATGAAAAGATTGATAGTGAGGGGGTAACTTCTTTGCCTGTTAAATTCGCTTTATCTTTGCTTACTGATCGACGTGGCCAGATTAGTCTTAATTTGCCAGTGCAAGGCTCTTTAGATGATCCAGAATTTAGTGTGAGTGGCATTATTTGGCAAATGATTGCTAATGTAGTGGAAAAAATTGTCGCCTCACCTTTTGATGCATTAGCTAGCTCTTTTGGCCACGAAGGTGCAACGCTATCGCAAATTGATTTTGCTTCGGGTAGTGAAAAGATAGATGCTGGGGCAGAAAAAAATATACGGGCATTAGCTGAAATACTTGCCGACCGGCCAGCATTAAAACTAGAAATTCAAAGTTTACTTAATCCGCGGTCTGAGAGTGAAGGTTTAAAATCAAAAAATTTGCAGAAGAAGGTTCGCGTATTAAAGCTATCTAAAATTGCGGAGGATGCAAAGTCAATTGAAGATGAAAAAGAATTGCTTATTAATAAGGATGAGTATTCTGATCTTTTAGAAAAAGTGTATAAAAATGAAAGATTTGCTAAGCCCACTAATTTAATTGGTTTGAATAAATCTTTGACTGATTCAGAAATGGAAAAACTCATTTTAGAGCATACAGAAATAAAAGAGGATGAGATCTATGCACTTGGTTTACGCCGTGCTCTGTTGTTAAAGGCGGCATTATTGGCTGCTGGCGTAGATGAGTCGCGTATTTTTCTGGTGAAGCCAAAAATAATTAGCGCTGACGTCGAAAAATCACGAGTGAAATTTGATTTGAAATAAAGCGATAGCACAAGCAGCTAGAGCTGTTCGGCATGAGTGATCTTGATTAGGAGTTAGCTTTCGTTTTTACTCTTTATGTAATTAGGATGCGCAGTGTGTTTTTCTATTCTTTTTGCCTTATAACTTACAAATAAAATTTAATGAAAATTACAGTAGTGAGTGCATGAGTTTTTAATGTTTTTAATTCTGTACTTTGATAAGCCGATGGCTGGGTTTTTTCTTGTAATGCCACATAAAAGCACCTTTACTGATTAGGTATTCTCCACTTTTTTTAACTTGGGGATTTATCCTTTTCTGAATTCCTTACGTGTACTGGGGTTTTTATGTTGTTGTACAGTGAGTCGCCTTCGCATCTGAGCATTTTATTACTGCTAGGACAAGGTACGGATAGTGCTTCGCTTATTCGTGGTATGTCGGAAGGTGAGATACCGTGCACGATTCAAGAGTGCCGTGATTTGGTACAGCTCGATCAGGTGCTTAGCTCTAAAGGCCATTTAATTGATGTTTTAGTGATTGATTTGGCTGAAAACCATCTTAAATATGCCAAACAGCTGATGCAACTCAGCCAAAATTTGCCCATTGTGATTTTGGCCCCAGCAGGGCGTGAGGTGTGGGTTAAGCAGGCCGTGCAGTTAAAAAATGATCATTTTTTGATTAAAGATCCTAAAGGCGGATTTTTAGCGCTGCTCCCTATTGTGTTGCTGCGGGCGATCAATGAAAGTCGAGAGCAGCTGGCTCGCACGAGTGCCGAGCTCGATATGATGGAGCACAGGCTGAGCTTAAGCCAAATTGTCGAAGGCAGCCCTGTGGCGTCTTTTGTGATTGATTGCAATCATAAGGTGACACATTGGAATCAAGCTTGCGAAGTATTTACTGGGAAAAAAGCATTTGAAATGATTGGTACTTGCAATCAATGGCAGGCATTTTATAAGGCACCGCGTCCAGTACTGGCTGATTTAATGTTGGATGATGCCCTCGAGCATAGTGTGGGTTTGTTTTATCAGGGCAAAGCCCAGATTTCCACCAATGTGAAAGGGGTGTTCGAGGCTGAAGATTTTTTTCAGCATTTCGGTGAGAAAGGGCGGTGGATTTATTTTACCGCAACGCCTATTCGAGATGCCTGTGGCAAAGTCGTTGGCGCAATGGAAACCTTACAAGATGTTAGCCAGCGGCATGAGGTGGAGGCGGCTTTACAGGCTAGCCAAGCTTTTTTGGCGCAAATTGTGGATGGCAGCTCGGTGGCGACTTTTGTAATTGATCGAGACCACACTGTGACTCACTGGAATCGTGCCTGTGAGGCCTTGACGGGCTTGGCGGCAAAAGAAGTGATTGGCACCAAGGAGCAATGGCGGGCTTTTTATCCGAGTGATCGTCCTGTGATGGCTGATTTAATTATGAATGGGGCCATGGCCGAGGATGTAGATCAGTTTTATCATGGTAAATTTCGGCCTTCTCGTTTGATCGAAGGCGTATTTGAAGCCGAAGATTTCTTTACCCATTTTGGCCCAGAAGGAAAATGGGTTTTTTTTACTGCCGCACCCTTGCGTGATATGAATGGGGGTGTGGTCGGTGCCATTGAAACCTTGCAAGATATGAATGAGCGGCGTTTAGCGGAAGAGGCTTTAAAAGCCAGTGAAGCACGCTATCGAGATTTAAGTATTACCGATGGAATGACGGGTTTATACAATAGTCGGCATTTTTATGAAAGTATTGAAAAAGAATTAGAGCGTGCAAGGCGTTATGGGCGGCCTTTATCTTTATTACTCATGGATATTGATAATTTCAAAAAAGTAAATGATCAATTCGGCCATTTAGAAGGAGATAAAGTATTGCAATCGCTTGCGATGGTGATTCGTGGCTGCTTGCGGGAAATGGATAGTGCTTATCGTTATGGGGGCGAAGAGTTTATTGTGATTTTGCCTGAAACACGCAGTGATGATGCCATTAATGTGGCGGAGCGTTTGCGCCAGCGTTTTGCGGATCAAATTCATCGCCCTACAGAGGGGCAGGTTTTGCATTGCACCGTGAGTATTGGCGTGAGCCAATTTATAACGGGTGACGATGCTAAAAGCCTTGTGAAGCGGGCTGATGATGGCACTTATCAGGCTAAGCGTCAGGGAAAAAATTGTGTGGTATTGTTAGAGTCTAATAAGACTTGATACTTTAAATGATTAGTTTTAAAACGACTAAAACCTTTAAATCAGATGTTCTTCTAGTGGTTTTCTTCGTGAAATTCCGTTAGGAATTAAAAAAAGGCTTCTCGATATGAGAAGCCTTTTTATTAAAATAGATTGCCGACTTATTTCTGCACTGCTTCTACTGCAATATTGAGCTTAACATCGTCGCCGATATTAGGCACATAAGTGCTCATACCGAATTCACTACGTTTGATTGTTGCGCTAGCATTGGCACCGCAAGCTGGTTTTTTCATCATTGGGTGCATATCACATTTGAAATTGCTAACTGCTAATGTGAGTGGCTTGGTTACGCCTAGCAAGGTGAAGTTACCATCAACAGCGACTAATTTTTCGCCTTCAAATACCAATTTATTGGATTTAAAGGTCATTGCTGGGAATTTTTCTGTATTGAAGAAATCTGGGCCTTTAACGTGCGCATCGCGTTTTTCCCAGCCGCTATTTAGGCTGCGTGTGTCGATGCTGATATCTACGCTACCCGTTTTCTTTGCCGCATCTAGCGTAATGGTGCCGCTGGATTTATCAAAGCGGCCATTTTGAATTGAAAAGCCCATGTGGCTTAATTCAAAGCTAGGGTAGGTGTGTGATGGATCGATTTCATACACAACAGGTGCAGCAAATGCGGTGCTAGTTAAACCTGCTAATAATGCTGTGGCAATAAAACGCTTCATCTTATGACTCCAGTGGGTGGGTAAAACTTATTTGCCTGCTGTGCCCGCTAAGGCGATTTTAAATTTAACGGTAACTTGATCTGCAACGGTATCGGTATCTGCCCACATGCCATCACCTAATTTATATTGCAATCGTAAAATAGGCAGTGTGCCTTCTACAATAAGATGGCCTGCTTCAGGCTTGGCGGTGAGTTGAGTTGTTACATCTCGACTAACGCCTTTGATGGTTAATTTGCCTTTCGCTTCAAATTTATTATTGCCAAGTGGTTTAACGCTGCTGGCAATAAAAGTGGCTTTAGGAAAGCTGGCAACGTCAAACCAAGCTTTCTTTTTGGCTTCGGTATTACCATCGCTGCCGCCCACATCAATACTGGCTAAATCGACAGTAATTTCGGCCTGAGCTTTTTCTGGCTTTGCGGGATCAAAATCTACTTTGGCAGCAAAGCTTTTAAATCCACCGTCAACGGACACGCCCATTTGCTTAAAAGTGAAATCAACTTTACTTTTTTGCGGAACAAGCGTTTGTGCGGCGCTGGCTGAAAAGCTAAGTGCTGTGAGTACTGTTGCACTCAGAATATGACGAATCATTCCATTCTCCATGAGATAAAGTAAATTATTTGTCTTTGCGTAAAAAAGGAATCATTCTTGAAAGAATGGCATCTTTATCAATAAAGTGATGTTTAAGTGCAGCTGCAATATGTAAACCAATAAAAATCAGCAAGGCAGTGGCAAATAAGTAGTGGCCATCTTTAAATGTCTCACTTAAGGCTTCATTTTTTGCGATAAGGTCAGGTAATTTCCACAGGCCTAGGTAGACGACTGGAAAGCCTTTTGCAGAGCTCATTAACCAGCCAGAAAGCGGCATGGCAAACATTAATAGATAGAGTAGGTGATGTACACCTGTCGATAATTTGCGTTGCCAAGTGGGTAGGCTAGGGTCTGCTGCAGGAGCGCCTTTGAGTTTTAGCCAAATAAGGCGAATGGTCACCAGCCCGAGCACGGTAATACCGGCCCATTTATGCCAAGAAATAATCTTGAATTTGGCAGGTGAAAGCGGCATGTCGGCCATGGTCCAAGCTAGGCCAAAGGCGGTAAGGATGAGTAAGGCAACTAGCCAATGCAATAAAACTTGCACGCCGTCGTATTGTTTTTTGCTCATTTTGTTCACTAATTATAGGTAGATTCGGGTTAAATAAAATGACAAATACTTATTTAAACTGGTTTCGAAGTTCAGCAAGTGTACGAGTGATTTCTGACAATTTGGTTTCGGATAAGTTTTCAAAAAAAGGTCGAATATATTCAAGGTGTTGATTAAATGTGCTGTTAAATAAATTTTCGCCTAGTGGGCTGAGATAAACGCGAAAGCTACGTCGGTTATCCTGAATGATTTCTCGATGCACGATGCCACGCGTTTCTAAACGATCAAGTACTCCAGTTAAAGTGCCTTTTGTGATGAGCGTTTTTTCGCCTAACTCACGGCAGCTCATGCCTTGTGTATTGCCGAGCGTTGCAATAATGTCAAATTGGGCGGGGGTTAAATCCATAGTACGAATATGTCGGTTGGATAATTGCTCAAAAGCTTGATAGCAGCGCACCAGTTCACGGATCGTGATTTGAAAGTTTTCCATGATATGTGCTTCTGATTGTTCGTGTTAGGACTGTTTATATCAGAACAAAAAAAATGTTGCAAGGGAGCAGAACACCTACTCAGAAGTAGAATAGATTAATTTTTAGATATATTTGAGCTGAGCGTAGCCATTGATATGAAAAAAACGCTATTCATCAGCGTGTATATGGGGGAGTTGAGATAGAAAGCTGTGTGAGTAATAGCGGTGGCAATCTATCTCATGGGTCTTAGTGCGCCATTTGGAAGAGCGTGCGCAGATGCTTGGCAACGCCAGATTCTTCATTACTGCCAATGGTTAAGACACCAGGGAGCTTGGCCACTAGGCGTGGATTGGCATTACTCATCAGGCGCGGGTGGCCTGCCGTTTGGAGTAGTTCCAAATCATTTTGCCCGTCACCAAACGCTATACATTGGCTGGCAGATAGGCCAAGGCGCTCTAACACGACTTTTAAGGCGTGCCCTTTGGATACGCTGGCCGCCATGACTTCTAGGCAATCTGGCATAGAGAAGGTGATATAAAGAGACGTACCGAACCGTGCGTGGAGTTTTTTCTCTACTTCTAGCAGGTGAGCGTGGTTCCCAATATAAAGCACCTTGGCAACACCTTCGCCGTGATGACGTGCTAACTCACTGATTTGGTAAGTAAAGCCAGAGTCTTGATGCATATCGAGTAAATATTGGCTGGGTTGATCAATCAGCCAGGCATCGTCTAAATAAAAATTCAGCAATGTTCCCGCAGAAAATTCTGCTTGCGATAGTGCTTGTACCGTTTGTGGGGGAATATTTTCTTCATAAATTAGCTGATTTTCTGGGCTATGAATTCGTGCTCCGTTGGAGGTAATTAAGTGAGCGCGAATACCCAATACATCACGAATTCCCATCACATCTAAATAATGGCGTCCGGTAGCAATCACAAATTGAACACCGCTTGTTTCTAATGTGCGGAGTGTTTCTGCGGTGTAGGCATCGACCATATGCTCGTTATTGAGCAGGGTGCCATCAAGATCGGAGGCGATAAGCTGATACATTGTGGGCATTCCGGTTGATTCTATGAGCATTGATTTTATCTTGTGTGTGGTTTGATTGCTTGAATTCACGGCGTGTAAAAATGCCACATCTAGCTAATTAAAAACCCGAGCCGGGCAAGGCTAAATAGGCTAACTCTTCTGCGCTGGAATCTCTGCCTAGCACTTTATTACGATGTGGAAAACGCCCGAAGCGCTGAATCACCGCATGGTGCTTGATTGCGTAATCGTAAAAACCTTGTAATTGAGGATCGCTTTGCCAGTCTTGCATGAGTACCAGCGTCTGAGCTTGATCGGCTAGATTTTCGGAATGCTCAAAGGGCAAATACATAAATAATTGCTCAATGGGCTGCAACTGCTGATTAAACTCTTGTTTAACCGCCATTTTTGCAGCTTGTAAAGCCAGCGCATCATAGGCAAATGTTTTGGCGTCATTTCTAAAAATATTACGCGGAAATTGATCCAATACAATGATATAGGCCAAGCAATGGCGAGGGCTTTCTAGCCAGTGATTGAGTGATCCCTCTGCGGCAGACAAAATATGGGGGAGAAATTGAGCTTTAATTTGCGCATCAAATGCGGCGTCTTTACGAAACCATTCCATACGCGTTTCAAGTTGTTCTCCAAACCAAAAAGAGAGGACATCTTCTGGATTCATGACAGCACCTTTAGTCGTTTAGATAGTGAGTTACAATACCCCGTTTTAGCCCAGCTTAGTATGGGGAGTAATATGCAAAATGTAGTAGATGTGATCGTAATTGGGGCCGGTGCGGCTGGAATGATGTGCGCTGCAACGGCGGGCCAAAGAGGGCGCAAAGTTGTGCTGATCGATCATGCTACCAAGCTGGCGGAGAAGATTCGTATCTCAGGCGGCGGGCGTTGCAATTTTACTAACCTCAACACCTTGCCTAGCTGCTTTCAATCCGAAAACCCACATTTTGTTAAATCTGCGCTTAAGCAATACAGCCAATTTGATTTTATCAAAATGGTTGAGTCCTATGGTCTGGGCTATCACGAGAAAACGTTGGGTCAGTTGTTCTGCGATCAAGGCTCACAAGCGATTATCGATATGCTCAAGGCAGAAGTCGATAAAGGTGAGGTCATTTGGCGCATGGACACGAGCATCGTGTCTATCCAAAAAACCGCAACGGGTTTTGAAGTGGTGAGTAGCAAGGAAACCTGGCAGTGCAGCTCGCTGGTTGTTGCCTGTGGTGGCTTATCGATTCCACCCATTGGGGCAACGGGTTTGGGCTTTGATATTGCCAAGCAATTTGATCTTCCTATTGTCCCGCTTGCCGCAGCATTGGTGCCGCTGACCTTTCCTCCAGAAGATTTATGGGCTGATCTAGCTGGCGTGGCGATTGAAGACACCATCGTGCGTTGTGGTGACACCGAGTTTAGAGAAGCCATTTTGCTCACGCACAAAGGCTTATCTGGCCCGGCTATTTTGCAAATATCAAGTTACTGGCGCGCAGGCGATACGCTGGATATCGATTTATTACCCGATGTAGATTTCGAAACGATTTGGGCAGCGGCTAATCGGGATGCATTAATCAGCAGCATTCTTTCTGAGCTGCTGCCCAAGCGTTTGGTACAGGCGTGGCTCACGCAATGGGGTGAGATTAAACCGCTTAAGCAATACTCGGCTAAAGAACTGGCGGCTATTGAAGAAAGCTTGCATCACTGGCGGATTATGCCGTCTGGCACCGTGGGATATAAAAAAGCTGAGGTGACACGCGGTGGGGTGGATACACAGGCACTTTCTTCTAAAACCATGGAAACACGCCATATTGCGGGCTTATTTTTTATTGGTGAAGTGGTAGATGTGACCGGCTGGCTGGGCGGATACAACTTTCAGTGGGCTTGGTCGTCTGGTTATGTTGCAGGATTAAATTCCTAGGTGTATAACTAAATCTCCAGCAACAGCAAAAGGAGATCGAATGAATAGTTTCCAAGAAGTGCTGTTTTCGGAGGTGAAGTCGACCCCCCGTTGCGACGCGGCTAATGTGTCGTTTTGCTGGATGCCTGTAGTGCAGTGAAGGCACAGAACCAAGCCATCACATGAAAGCCGTCAGGTGTCGTAGTAAATGCTCTTTGCGTGTATTAGATGTAAGTGTTTTAGAAGTGAGTACTGTTAGGTTGTTGTAGCTGTAGATGTGGCCGTACCGTAGTATTTTTTGTACGTGTTTTTCCTGTAGCTGCTGTTGAAGTAAAAGCTGTTTTTATAAACATTAACCTGCAGTTGGCATTTCATCTGTTTTACCGCAAGAAGCAACGGAGCGCATTCGCGCTCCGTTGTCGTTTCTGCTATCCATAAAAATCCCCCAGCATGCAGCCGTTCGGTGTCATAAAGTTCAGTGCCACTAAATATACTGGCAGGACTTTCAGTGTGATTTATTGATGAAGCGGCATGAGCGTTGATGAAATAGCGATCTGATTTTAAGTTTTTTAGCGTCAGATGGCGCTATTGCCTATCTAAATATTCCACTCGTTCATAGCATTTCAATCTGCACATCATCGCCAAACCATTCGCTATTTACTTGCAAACGTATTGCAGCTACTGACCGCGCCACTTTCCAAACCTTGTTTAAACCAGTGCATCCGTTGTGCTGAGCTGCCGTGGGTGAATGCATCTGGCGTAATGGCTTGGCCTGCCCCACGTTGTAGGGTGTCGTCGCCGATGGCATTGGCTGCAGCTAAGCCTGCTTCAATATCACCTGGCTCGAGTATTTTTTGCTGAGCGGCGTAGAAGCCCCATACCCCAGCCAAGCAATCAGCTTGTAGCTCGAGTTTTACCGATAGGGCATTACCTTTTTTTTTGGAAACTTGCTGCTGTTTTTGGTGCACTTTGCCTGAGATGCCAGATAAATTTTGAACATGGTGTCCAATTTCATGGGCAAGTACATAAGCATTGGCAAAGTCACCCGGCGCGCCAAAGCGCTTGGCTAGCTCATCATAAAAGCTGAGGTCGATATAGACTTTTTGATCTGCAGAGCAATAAAACGGCCCCATTGCAGAAGACGCGCTACCGCAAGCAGATTTCACCTGCCCCCTGAATAAATATAGCTTAGGTGGGGTATACGCTGCACCAAATGCAGCGGGGTAGGCTTTGCTCCAGACTTCTTCTGTTGAAGCTAATATGACGCGGGAAAACTCGCTAGCAGGATCTTTTACATGCTCGCGTTTGACGGATGTTTGCTGGGTACGGGGTGGAGTCGCGCTGTGATCAGCGATGAGTCCCAATATTTGCAGTGGATTTTGGCCAAGCAACAAGGAGATGACGCCGACAATCACGACGCCACCAACCCCTAGTTGGCCGATAGGCAAGCCACCCGAGCGGGGGCTACTGGCATCATCATCTCGATGATCTTCGACATTATCGCTACGTCGTAAATTTTGCCAGCGCATTGCAAGCCCTCGGTTTAAGTCAGCCCAAGCACATCTTGCATATTAAATAGCCCTGTTTTCTGGCCATTTAAGAAACGTGCCGCACGGATGGAGCCTTGGGCGTAAATCGTACGGTTGGATGCCTTATGCGAAATTTCGATTCGCTCGCCCATCCCCGCAAAAATCACCGTGTGGTCACCAATCACATCACCACCCCGAAGCGTGGCAAAGCCAATGCTAGAAGGATCACGCTCGCCGGTAATGCCATGTCTATCATAGACTGCACATTCATCAAGGCTGCGGCCTAAAGCACCTGCCACTGCATCACCCAGCATTAAGGCCGTGCCAGAAGGCGCGTCGACTTTCATACGATGGTGCATTTCTAAAATCTCGATGTCGTAACCGGTATTCAGAGTTTTAGCGGCGACTTCTAAGAGCTTAACCAGCAAATTGACGCCCGCACTCATATTGTAGGCATGCACGATGGCAATTTGCTGGGCGGCGGCTTGAATGGCCTCTTTGCCTGCTTCTTCAAAGCCGGTGGTGCCAATAATTATATTTACGCCATGTTGTTGGCAGGCTGCAAGGTGTTGTAGCGTGCCTTCTGGGCGGGTGAAGTCGATTAAAACATCGGCTCCAGCAAGATTTTCAAGCTCGCTGCTAATTTTGATGCCGCAACTTTTACCAAGAAAAGCCGCGGCATCTTTGCCAATTGCAGGGCTATTTTCGCGATCTAGCGCGGCAAAAAGTTGGCAATCGACCTGTGCAAGCACGGCTTCAATTAGCATCTGCCCCATGCGTCCACTGCTGCCAGCAATGGCGATTTTAATCATCATTTTGATTATTCCTTGCTGACGGCAGAGGCGGCGATTGCTTGGGGAGCAGACGCGTCGGTGTTTTTGAATTTAACTGGGGCAGGTAGTGTTTCACCACCAAAGCTAAGCAGGGTATCTCCTTCAAAAATAAGGAAGAAACTCTTTTTTTCTTTGAGCTGGCCTGCACGTGCATCGCTATAGAGGTAATCCCAGCGATTGGCATGAAAGGGATCATTCAGCAGCGGCGTACCTAGGAGAAAGCGAACTTGCGATCGCGTCATGCCTGTTTTGAGCTTAGCCACCTGATCGGCTGTAATCTCGTTTCCTTGCGGGATGTCGAGTTTGTAGGGTGTAAGAAAATTAGCAACACTGCACGCTGAGGTCATCAGCGCGATAGGGAGCAATAAAATAAGTACTTTTGCCTTCATCATGGGCGATATTCTTCCAGAGCGGGTTGGAGTGACCAACTTAAACGCTATATCATAACCTGATCTGGCCGCTTGCCGAAGCACATAGCCTAAATCAGGGAGATAAGACATGAGTAAAGCAAACGAATTAAAAGAAATGGGTCTGAAAGCGACAGGGCCACGCCTGAAGATTTTGAACTTATTTGAGACAGGTGATCAGCGCCATATGACAGCGGAAGATGTCTACCGCCTGTTGCTTGCTGACAACTTAGATATTGGTTTGGCCACGGTTTATCGTGTACTGACCCAATTTGAGCAGGCGGGGATTTTGGTTCGCCATCATTTTGAAACAGGTAAATCAGTATTTGAATTGAGTGCGGGCGGTCATCATGATCACTTGGTATGTGTGAAATGTGGCCAGGTTGAAGAGTTTTATGATGCAGAAATTGAAAAGCGTCAGGATGCGATTGCAAAAGAACATAATTTTGATATTCAGGATCACGAAATGTATTTGTATGGTATTTGTGCAAAATGTAAGGCTGCATAATTTGTGATTCCATGGCTTGATGACAGCTTGCAATTTCCTGAGCTTAGGCTTGCCTTGCAAGAACCCAATGGTTTGCTGGCTGCCGGAGGTGATTTATCACCTCGGCGCGTGCTGGCTGCTTACGCCTCCGGTATTTTTCCTTGGTTTATGCCGGGTGAGCCCATCCTATGGTGGAGCCCGAACCCACGGATGGTACTTTTTCCTGATGAGCTGCATATCCCCAAATCACTGGATAAAGTGCTGCGTAATCGCGCCTATGAAGTTCGTTTTGATACGGCTTTTGACGAGGTTATGCAGGGCTGTGCTGCGCCGCGTGATGGGGAGCCAGCGGCATGGATCAGCGATGCGATCCGGGCCAGCTATGGCGCTTTGCATCGCGCTGGCTGGGCGCATTCGGCGGAATGCTGGATTGATGGCGAGCTGGCCGGCGGATTATATGGCATCGCAATGGGCAAAATGTTCTACGGTGAATCTATGTTTGCCAGAAAAGCTGATGCGTCAAAAATAGCTTTTGTGCATTTGGTGCGATATTTACAGCAGCAGGGCTTTGGATTAATCGATTGTCAGATGCGCACCGATCATTTGGCTCGGTTTGGTGCGCGTGAAATTTTGCGAGATGAATTTATGCAAGGGCTAACGCCGCTGATTCAAGAAACGCACCTTGCAGGGCCATGGGCTTATCAAGCGAGTACATCGCAGTGGCAAGCACACCCCAGCATAAAATCCAAATCTTGAAGCACGAAGGCCCCAGAGAACAAGGCGTTTCACGGATAAAATATCTTTGCTTTTCTTCGTGGATCTCCGCGCTCTCCTTTGTGATGTAAGGTCTGGGTTTTGTGGCGTCGTGGGATGATTATTAGGGGAAACGGATGAATGATTCATTGCGTACGCGCACGACTCAATTACAGTTTTATACCACGGCCACCTATGAGTGCAGTTATCTGGATAAGCAGGTCGCTCGATCGCAAGTGGCGGTACCTGCCGAGCTTATCGATAGCCATGCGTATAGCCAGCTTGTGCAGCATGGTTTTCGACGTAGTGGTTTATTTGTGTATCGGCCTTGGTGCGATCATTGCAAAGCCTGCGTACCGGTGCGGCTACCGGTGGCGGAATTTAAGCCCGATCGAGCCCAGCGCCGTGCGCAAAAACTGCATGCAGACTTACAGGTGCGGGTTTTGGGTTTGGAATACATAGAATCTCATTATTTGCTCTATCAGCGTTATCAAATGGCGCGCCATGCAGGTGGCGGCATGGATCAAGATAATCGCGAGCAATATCAAAATTTTATTTTAAAAAGTAATGTCAGCAGTTTTTTAGCTGAATTTAGTTTGAATAATGAAGTGCAAATGGTCAGCTTGATTGATCAGCTTGATGATGGCATTTCATCGGTTTATACCTTTTATAATCCTGATCTGCCAAAGGCTAGTTTTGGGGTGTTTAATATTCTTTGGCAAATTAGCCTCGCTCAAGAAATGAAAATCCCTTATGTTTATTTGGGGTATTGGATTGATCAGTGCCGGAAAATGGCTTACAAAGTACGCTACCAGCCTATTGAAGGTTTATTAGATGGGCAGTGGAGGGCTCTGCCGATTGAATAAAAATAGTGAGCAAAGTCGCTATTGATTGAATGCGTGTATCTATTTTCTCTAGCATAATTGCCACAGCAATTGTGCAACGCAATACAATTTGAATCAGAGCTGCTAACATTCATTGAACGATGAATGGACAAGAGACGTGGCGATGAAAATTCGGGTGGTATTTAATCAAAAAGGTGGCGTGGGTAAATCCACCATTACCGTAAACTTGGCGGCTGCTGCGGCTAAAGCAGGGCAACGTGTGCTGGTGGTTGATCTCGATCCACAGGCTAATTCTAGTCATTATCTATTAGGTGCTGGCGTAGATTTGGCTAAGCCCAACTTATTTGATTTTTTTGATCAAGTGTTGAATTTTAGTATGTACGCCAAGGCCCCGCGTGATTTTGTACATCGCACCCCGTTTGAGCGATTGTCTATTATGCCTTCGCATCCTTTGATTGCTGAATTGGAATCCAAATTAGAATCTCGGCATAAGATTTATAAATTACGCGAAGCGTTGCATGAATTAGCCGATGATTTTGATGAAATATGGCTTGATACGCCGCCCGCATTAAATTTCTTTACGCTATCGGCTTTGATTTCTGCCCAAGGCTGTTTAATTCCCTTTGATTGCGATGAATTTTCTCGGCACGCCCTATTAGGCTTAATCGATAGAGTGGCTGAAATTCGTCATGATCACAATGCTGATTTAGTGGTGGAAGGGATTGTAGTGAATCAGTATCAAGCGCGAGCCAGCTTACCTGCGCGAATGGTGGGCGAATTAAAAGAGCAGGGTTTGCCTGTGTTAGATGTGTTTCTGGGGGCCTCAGTCAAGGTGAGAGAATCCCACGAGCTGGCGATTCCTTTGCTTATTCTTGATCCTGCACACAAATTATCACAGCAGTTTAGTGCTTTGTATGCCTTATTGAACTAGTTATTTAAAAAATGTAATTCGTTCTTCGCTTAAATAGTAACTAGAATTATACAAAGACTTCATACGCCAAAAGCTAAGGAGACGTCATGCAAGATCGGGCTAGGGTACTTATCGTTGATGATGAGCCCTTTAATCTGGAAATATTGTCGGAGCATCTGAGCGATGCAGGCTATGAAGTGGTGGTGGCTGAAGACGGCGAAGTAGCTTGGCAGATTTTGTCGCAAGATCGTGCTTTTGACACAGTGCTACTTGATCGTATGATGCCGCGTATGGACGGGATGGCCTTACTCGCCCGTTTGCGCCAGCAGCCAGAATTTGAGCATTTGCCTGTGATTATGCAAACCGCCGTGGGCGCGGCAGAAAATGTGCGCGAAGGCCTTGCTGCGGGTGCTTACTATTACCTGATTAAGCCATTTCAGCGCGATATGCTGTTGGCGATTGTGGCTGCAGCGGTTAATTTTCATCGGGAAAAAAGCCAGCTTGATGCACAGCTTGCGGCACAGGCAAGCTCCTATCATTTATTGATGAAGGGTGAGTTTCATTTCCAAACTTTGGAAGAAGCACGTCACCTTACATTGCTGCTATCCAATGCCTGCCCAGAGCCGCAGCGTGTTGCCTTAGGTTTGTCAGAATTACTGGTGAATGCAGTAGAGCATGGTAATTTAGCAATCAGCTATGCAGAGAAAACGCGTTTGTTACAGCATGGCTGCTGGCAAGATGAAGTAGAGGCTCGCTTAACCCTGCCTGAGTACGAAAAGCGCAAAGTGAAAGTGGCGTTTTATCGGGAAGAAACAGACATTATTTTTACCATTACTGATGAAGGTAAAGGCTTTGAATGGCAGCCCTTTTTAGAAATGTCACCCGAGCGTGCATTTGATCCACATGGTCGGGGCATTTCCATGGCAAGGATGCTGTCGTTTCAATCAGTTGAATACAAAGGCTGTGGTAATCAGGTGATAGCGCGAGTGCGGCCGATTCCTGTGGAGTAGAGGGAGTGATTGTATTAACAACTGATGTTATGCAACGGAAACCCAAATATTGAACCACGGAGTACACAGAGAACACGGAGTTTCACGGAGAAAAACAGGGTTGAATTAAGTTGTTTTGTGAGGTTTTTGGTATTTTAAAGATCTTGCAATCTGGATTCATATCGCTACATCAGTAAACAATAAAGCCGGCGAGTGCCGGCTTTATTGTTTATTTCAAATTCTCTGCTTTCCAACGCATTGCGGCATAGATGCGTTTTTTAGGGCTGGGGTGATCAAAAAAGAAAAACTCTTCTAAATCGCTTGGGTTAGATTTTCGATATTCGGTGAGCTTCAAATTGACTTCGGCCATGCCATCGGCCTGCCGTGCCGTATTAATACCAAAAGCATCGGCTTCTACTTCTGCTGTGCGAATAATGGAGTTTTGAACGGGAGTCATTAAGAAAAAATAAATCGATAAAAAGGCACTAAATAAAGGTAAGCTAATTGGATCGCTCGGTTTTTTAATTTCATGCTGAGCTCCCCAGTACTTAATTGAAATACCCATGCTTTTATGGATAAAAATAAATCCAAATAGTAAAACTAAGCTGATGTTGATCAGCATTGTATAAGCATGGTTTAACACATAATGCCCAATTTCATGCCCCATGACCGCCTCGATCTCGGGCAAGCTGCTGCGGTGTAATAAATTATCATTTAAGCGAATGGCTGCGCTGCCAAAAATGCCACTGACATTGGCGCTAATTCGGTTGCTTTGTTTAGATGCATCAAATTGATAAACATTATCGGTCGGCACGCCGTTGGCACGCGCGATGGATAAAATTGGCTCTTTAATCTTTTGATCAGTCAGTGGCTGGTATTTATTAAATAGAGGGTCAATATATATTGGCCCCAATAGCATCATGACCGATAGCAGCCCAATACTGAGTACCGAACCATAGGCCCACCAAGTGCGTGGTGCTTTTTGAATAAATAGATAAATAAGGGTGAAAAATAGGCCCATGCTGATGATGGAAATAGTGTTGCTAATGGCTTGCTCGATTAGCCAAGCAGGAAAAGACTGATTGGACAAGCCGTATTGATGTTCCCGAAAAAAACTTTGGTACGCCGTGAGTGGAAATGATAATAAGCTTAAGAAGAAGACAAAGCCGCTGCTAATGGCAAAAGTTTGTAGAAACTTAAATCGAGTGATTTTCTCTGCTTTATTTCTAATGCGAATTAATATCCCTGATTGAAGAATAATCCAACACGCTGCAATGCCTAATAATGTATTGGCAAGCAGTAGCCAATAGCCACCTTCAAAATAGGCATCAGAGCGTGCTTTATTAATTGGAGAAATTCGCTGCATATAGGCTTCAGTTGCAGCGCTTGGGTCGAGAGGCAATGCAGCACGCCATGCATCACTGGCAGGGCTAATCACCGCAGCTGTTCTTGCTGCCGCATTGGCTGAAATAGGAGCGAAATAGCCGATCGTAATAGTAATTAATAGGGAAAGCAGAACCAAGGGCCAAAATAGTTTTTTTACCACTTTGTATCTCCATTATATTTTTATTAAGGATTTACTCTAGTATTTCTACGGCCATTCCTTCGCTAATGACACCTCCTTTTTCGACACTGATATTTTGACCAAATATCACGCCTGAAGCGGTTTTACGATATTTAGCCAAGGTCCTTAATGGCTCTTGATCTTTAGATTTCTCGGCCGTTTCCGGGTCTATGGTGGTAAAAACGCAGCGATCACAGGGCTTGATAAAATTAAAAATCACTTCACCAATACGGATTTTCTTCCAGCCATCTTCTGCAAATGCTTCCCCGCCACGGACAATTAAATTAGGGCGAAATCGTTGCATTGATAAGCTGCGGCCAACACGCTCGCTGATATCCCCAAGCGATGCTTCACCAATCAGTAGTAGGGGATGACCATCAACAAAGGCGATGGGAATATCGGTGCTGCTGTGGCGATTTAGCTCGAAACCCGCCCAAAGCAAGACCACTTGCTCACCTAAATAGGCAGAACACCAAGCGTCTGCATCGCTTGCGCCGTGGCGGGCGGTAAATTCATTGGTCCAAACACTGGCCGGGTGAATTTTATTAAATAAGGCCGTGGCAATAAAAAGCGAGGGCATGCCGGGTGCGTTCAGGGTAAGGCCTTCATCACTTGGCATGGCTGATAAGAGCACTAATTTGGGAAAATCACGCCCAGTGACCAGCAGTCCATTAGGCCTTGCGATCATCCACATGCGATCAAAAGGCAGGCCACTGCTGAGCACTTCGCTCTGCGCTAGGCGTTGCCCTTGGCTAGATTTAAGCGGGTAGCGGTAAAGCCCAGTGAGTCGAATTGGCATAGCATAAACCCTGCAAAATTGCTTACGGTAACTGAATATAAGTTAACAAACAATAGTGATTACCTTACTGGGTTAGCTGGAAATTCTATCAAGGTAAGTGAGCAATTTCGTAGGGCGGGTGCACGCCGCGAGCAATGATGAAAAGAACGCGGGTTGCACCCGCCCTACAATGATTCAATGCATATGTGCTAGCCATATGGCATCTGGTTAATTCGACAGGATTGGGTTGGGCGGGGTGATGGTCTTTATGTTGGAAGTGAGATGCGAAAGGTAGTCGTGAATAGATTTACTTCGCCGCTTTAGCGGCATCTGTAGACCAATAATGCGGATGAGATTGCCGCCAGCTTGTGTGTGTTATTGCTTGGCCCACATCAAAAATCAGCGCGCCTGCGTGGTCTGTGCGTAAGTTTTGTGCTTGGATGGCGCTGTAGCGGGTGACGATTTCTGGCTTGGGGTGGCCAAAGCGATTTAAATATCCTACTGAGAAAATGGCGTATTGCGGCGCACTTTGCTCAATAAATGGCAGGGATGATGAGGTTTTACTACCGTGATGTGGCACCAGCAGGATGTCGATTTTCCCCAAGCCCTGCTCGATTAAACGGGCTTCTTCATGGATGCCAATATCAGCGGGTATCAGCAATGTGTGCTGGCCATTATCGACCAGAAGGACACAGCCACGGGCGTTGTCTGTGCTGGCTAATAATTGGGGATCGGGCCAAAGAATGCTAAAGCGTACTTTATCCCAAAGCCATGTTTTACCAGCTTGGCAGGGCTGTTTGGGTTGCTTGGCTTGCTCTGTCCAGAGCGGGTGATGATCTGGCAGGCTATGCCAAATCATTTTCGTTGGCATCTTGCTGAGCAAGGGCAAGGCTGCGCCGATATGATCTTGATCGTTATGCGACAAAATCAGCGCGTCTAGATGGCGGATCTGCATACTGCGTAAGGCGGGCAGTAGAACGCGATCACCATTGGGGAGCTGGCCGGTATCGAAAAGCAGCTGGTGCTGGGCAGTTTGCACTAAAACAGCGAGGCCTTGGCCTACATCCAAGATGGTGGCGCGGTATTGGCCTTGCTGGATGTCTTGGCCGGTGCTGCTAATAAATAGCGGCAGACAGCAGATTAGCCCTAAATGTCTAGCGGGTACGCCACGGGGTAGGAGTAGGAGCATGACGCCAAATGCAGCAGGCAAAAGCGTGAGTGTGCTGGGCATATTGAAAGCAATGGTGGGCAATGTGCTACACCATTGCAGCAGATAATCTGTCGCCGCAAATAAACGCTCTGCGCCATAGAGTAAATAGCCGCTAGGGTCGAGTAAGCCCGCTAAGGCGAGTGGTGTAATAAGAATACTTACAATGGGAATCGCAAAGGCATTGGCGAGAGGGGAAACTAGCGGTAATTGGCCAAATACCACTAATAAAATTGGCGCAGAAGCCAAGGTGGCCGCAGCCTGTGTGCTGATCCACATCTTCCACTTTTTGCCTTCTCCAAGCTGATTACTACCCACCCAAAGCAAGGCGCCCACCGTGAGATAAGACAGCCAAAAGCCAATCGATAAAACGGCAAAGGGATCAATCATCACGGTAACTAAGAGCGCCGCGGCCCAAATGGCACTGCTGGCGCTGGGCTGGGCGCGCCAAAGGCAAGCCGCAGCAATCGTCAGCATAAACAAAGTGCGTTGCGTGGGTACGGCCATACCCGCCAAGAGGCAATAGCAAAAAGCAGTTATTACCCCAGTAATTAAAGCCGCGCGTTGTGCGGCAAAGCGGGCTGTTAGATAGGGAATACGTCGCCAAACCCAGTTGCTGATCGCTGCAGCAATAGCGGCCAGAAAAGTAATATGCAAGCCAGAGATACTGATTAAGTGTGTAATGCCCGTGGCAGCAAAGCGTTGCCACTGCTCTTGTGGAATGGAGCCTTGATCGCCTACCGTGAGCGCAATCATCACGCCACGATAAGGCGCATCCGGCAGGGCTTGCAGAATATGCGTCCGTAAACGCTCACGAATCTGATGTAGCCAAGCGCCTTGCCCTGTAAGCCGTTCGCCTGATTTGACCGTGCCTGTTGCGCCTATCCCTTGTTGCAAAAACCAACTTTCTAGATCAAAACTCCCTGGGTTGCTTTGGCCGTGAACTTGTTTGAGTTTCACTACAAAGTGCCAGCGCTCACCTGCTTTAACCCGGTCGGGCAAGCCATACCATTGCAATTGAATTTTGCTGGGTAAACGCTGCTGAGGAGGCTGATCGGGGATAAACAAAAAGCGTGTGCCAAAGCGTGTGGTTTGTGGCAAATCGGTAATCAAGCCATTGATTCCGATGGCTTGCTGCTCAAGGGCTGGATTTAGCCTATCTGCCATGCGGATATGCGCGTGCCAGTTGGCCCATGAGAAGCCTAGTGCGAAAGCCACCAGCATCAACAATATTTGTTTGAACTGCCCGCTGTTTAGGATATGGCTAGAAGTAACTTCCCAATATGACAAACCGTCATTCTTGAGTGTTTTTATCTGGGATCCAGTCGTAGCGTTGGACCGCCGCCAAAAGCACGCGGCAATGGAGACGTTTCGGAAGAGGGAAGCGAATAAGAAGCAAATCCTTAGCAGCCCGCAAAAGAGTGCTAAACAGAGCGCTGGCCAAAAAGGGGGCAAGATGGGCTGGCTTTGCAGCAGGCATACCCCGCTGATAAAACTGGCAATCAGGAGTAGATAGGAGATCAGCATAAATTAGCTTAGCAGCTGATTTGCTAAGCGATTTAAAACTGATTCTTTGCTTGTGCTTACAAAGCTTGACGAGGCATGGATAAATTTTTGTACTGAGAAAGTCAGCCTAGCAATAGGCCATGCTATGACATAATCTGGTAGTGAGTTCAGTTGAAAAAGACACGATCTATACCTACCGTGTCAGCTTAACTGACTTAAAGTCCAGCATGACGAAAGGGGGCGGCTATGTATCAATTAAGTATCGCTAGTAAAAATTATTCGTCTTGGTCTTTACGGCCTTGGATCTTGCTCAAGCATTTTAATATCGAATTTGTAGAAAAAAATGCCCCATTAGATGGGGAGCAAGCTTATCGGGAATACGTAGAAAATGGCCTACTCCCTTGTCTTTACGATGATGGGTTTAATGTATGGGATAGCCTAGCGATTGCCGAATTCATGGCAGAAAAATACCCGAAAATGTGGCCAGAAAAGGCCTCCGCCAGAGCGCGTGCACGCTGTATTTCAGCAGAAATGCATTCAGGGTTTTCTCATTTGCGCTGTGAATTGCCCATGAATATTAAATTGCGTGCTCAAGGCGGAGATTTATCCTTAAGCGCAAGACAGGATATAGAGCGAATTTGCAGCCTTTGGCGTGAGGCGCGCCAGTTGGCAGAAGCGGGCCCTTATTTATTTGGCGCATTTTCTATTGCAGACGCCATGTATGCACCCGTGGTTTGGCGCTTGCATTGCTATAACGTGCAGCTACCTGAGGATGCTGCTATTTATCGAGATGTGATGCTGGCTCATCCGGCCATGCAAGAGTGGGAGCGAGGCGCATTTGCAGAAAAACTGGTTTTGCCGCGGGAAGATATGCTGCTCGAAGCGTTTGGTGGGCGAAGGTAGTTTGACACTTAAATAGATGCGGGGCTTGTTGCGGGTTTCCAAAGCATAAAGCGGCCTGATAAACTCTCCCCCATGGAAAATTTTGACGCAGATGTCATCATCGTGGGTGGCGGTTTAGTGGGCAGTGCCTTAGCTTTGGCGCTAAAAGAAACAAGTCTTTCGATCTTATTGATTGAAGGCCGTCAACCTGCCTTGGAATGGCCAAAAGATTCTTGGGATCAGCGAATTTACGCCATCAGCCGCGCCAGCCGTAAAATGTTGCAGCGTATTGGCGCGTGGCAGCGTATGGATGCGAGTCGCTTACAAGCCACGTCGGCGATGAAAATCTTTGGCGATACTTACGGCACTGTTCTGCAATTTGATGCGCTAGAGGCAGGCGTCGATGAGCTGGCGTTTATGTTGGAAAATCGTGAATTGCAAAAAGCGCTGTGGCAGGGCTTAAAAGATTGTAGCCAGATTAATATTTTTTCCCCGGCAAGCCCTGTAAAACTCACTACCGATCAAACAGGTGCAACGCTGCTACTCGCCGATGGGCAACAATTGCGTGCTCGTTTAGTGGTCGGTGCCGATGGCGCAAATTCCTGGGTGCGAAACCAGCTTGCGATTGAGCCGCAGGTGATGCCCTACCAGCAGTTTGGGGTGGTGGCTAATTTTGAGATTGAAACACCACATCTAGGTGTGGCTCACCAATGGTTTATGTCTGATAGCATCTTGGCTTGGCTACCCTTGGCAGGTAATCGCATGTCGATGGTGTGGTCTTGCAATGAAGAAAAACGGGCGGAATTGATGGCACTTTCGCCAGATGAACTGTGCGAATACGTTGCGGCAGCAGGCGGCGCTCGTTTAGGCAGATTGCAATTGATGACCGCAGCTGCGGCATTTCCTTTGCGACTCAATCATTTACCCGAAACGGTAAGGGATAAAGTGGTGCTGATAGGAGATGCAGCACATACGGTGCATCCTTTAGCAGGGCAGGGAGTGAATTTAGGCTTTGGCGATGTGATCGAATTAGCGGCATTATTAGCCAATACACCGGTACATCAAATCGGCGATTATTTGCTTTTACGCCGTTATGAACGTGCTAGACGTGAAGCGGTCTATACCATGCAAGGCGTGTGTCATGGCTTGCAAAAATTATTTAATAATACGAATCCCCTGCTAAAAACTTTACGTAATCTGGGCTTAGGGGCCACTCATCAATTACCATGGCTTAAAAGACAATTAATTCGTCATGCTATGGACGCCTAAAGGTTTATATGAAAATGAAGTCTGTTACTCAAATCTTGATTGCGGCTGGTTTTTTAGCATTAACCGCTTGCTCGGCCTCAGCAGATAATTCTACTGCGCAGCTAAAACAAAAATTAGCCAAGCAATTACCAGGGCGCGAAATTACTTCAATCAATACCACGCCCATGAAAGGCATTTATGAAGTGGTGATTGGTAAGCGCCAAATTGTGTATACCGATGCTAAAGGTGAATATATCTTAGCCGGCGATATGATTGATCTGGCTAAAAAATCCAGCCTTACTGAACAACGTGCGGCTGAATTACAAAAAACCGATTTCAGCAAATTACCACTAGAACAAGCATTTAAAGAAGTCCGTGGCAATGGTTCCCGCGTATTGGCAGTTTTTTCAGACCCAGATTGCCCTTATTGCAAAAAATTAGAACGTGAAAGCTTAAATGGCATCACCAATGTCACGATTTATACTTTCCTCATGCCTTTAAGCATTCACCCCGATGCCGAGCGTAAATCGAAAGTGATCTGGTGTTCGGCTGATAAACAAGCGGCATGGAGCAACTTTATGCTCAAGGATCAAGCACTAGATGGCAAGGCTGATTGTGAAAACCCAGTTGAAAAAAATATGAAACTGGCTGAAAGCTTAGGCATTAGCGGTACACCGGCATTGATTTTTAAATCAGGCCAAATTGTATCCGGTGCGATTCCTAAAGAGCAGATCGAGCAATTGCTTGCTGCAAAGTAATTTATCTACAATAAAAAAAGCCAAGCGATGAATGCTTGGCTTTTTTTTGTTTGAAAATTTTGGCGCATTATTTTTCATGAATATGCCTCTTGTTCAAACGTATTATAAATTTCGTAGGGCGGGTGAAACTCGCCGTTATGCCATGCTACAAAATGGCGGGTTTCACCCGTCCTACAAATTCTAAAATCGAGAACAGTGCTTAATAAATCTATCTATGCAGCGCTCATTTTTTAATTGTTTTTACCCTGAAATACTGGGTATTAGCGTAAAAAGCATTATCCTGCTCCGCCCACCAGTTGGGTATGCCTAAATAAGGGAGTGGCGGTAATTGGCGGGGTTTTTGTAGTTGTTCTTCATTTAAGCGCTGTGCTAATTCCGTATCTAATAGATTGCATTGAGCACTGAAAGGTAAATCAAAAAAATCTGCAGCAACTTTAATTGGCCAGCACTTGCCGGTTAATCCTAAAAATGGCTCGAGCAGGTTTTCATAGGTGGCATGGCCAAAGCAAATTGCATTAATTTTCACCCCCCAATCACTATGATGTAATTGGAATAAATCTTGCCATTGATGATCAATCAGTAATTGTAATAGTGCATCGTCGCAATAGGGCAGAATCAGCCCGCATTCATCAAATAAAGTAGCGGCATCGCGAATGGCGCCACGCGGCCCATCTGGGCTGAAATGCCGCATATGCAGTGCGGTAATGGCGGCTTTGCTTTGAGGAAAGGCACACCAAACCAGTGCATTAAAGCAATCGTGCCAATTGTTGGCACGGGTTGCAACATGGCCTTTTTGGGCGATGGCTACTTCGTAATAATCGCTAATGGCTTCTGGCGCTACAAAGCGAATAGTTAGGCCTTGCTGATTTTTGGCGTTGAGGCCCGATGCATCCCAATCGGCGTGGCTGGGAAAGCAAGTAAATTGCCTGATCTGCTTAAGTAGCGGGGCGAAGGGAACTTGTTGAGTAAAAAAGTGGACGGGCCAAGTTGAAGTCATTGAGTGCGACGGTAAAAAAATGAAGGGATTAAAGCACAGAGTGTTGATTCAGGTGATGATTTTTGCAAAAAGGATGGCTTACTTGGGCTTGAATATAGGTCCTTATTTATTTTGTGAAATGTTCATACTTTAGTTTCACTGACGTAGACATTTTGTTTAATAGCAAGCCCTTAATAAGTTACGGGGCTGCGGGGCAGTATTTAATTGGACGTATGCTAAGATCCAGTATCAAGTTTGTAATGGTAATAATTACTATGCAAAAAGTATGCCGACGGAGTGCTGGGGTTGCACTGATCTTATGTCTATTACCCACTTCGGCTTGGGCTATGGCTGGCATGGAAGAAGCCATTGCCGATGTAATGGTCTGGGTTGTGCTCATTGCTGTGCCTATCGCAGCATTGTATTTATTCTGGAAAGTACATGTGCTACCGGAAGTTTTTGCTGAAAAACACAATCATCCGCAAAAACATGCGATTCAGGTGCTTTGCCTATTGTCGCTGGGGGTTGGCGGCTTGCTTTGGCCGCTCGCTTGGTTATGGGCGTTTACCAAGCCTACTGCTTATAAGCAGGCGTATGGCACGGATAAACACGATGATTTTTTCCGAAAACCTAATGGTGAGCATAGCGACAAGCCCTTAGATCTAGCGATAGTGGACGACGAGTTATTGCTATTAAAAGAAAAAATTGAAGGCTTAACTCAGCAACGCGAATTAATTTTGGCGAAGCAAGCCCCCGCTCCTGATGCTGTTGTGATCGAGGAAGATCCCCGTGCTTGAAATTATCATTGGTGGTTACGCTTTTTTGGTTTGGTTGTTTTGCATCAAACTAAAAATCATTCCGTGGAATATCAAAACTCAGGTGGGAGCAGTTACAGGGGCGCTTGTTCTTACGGCTACAATTATTTTTACCATTAATGTGGTGACGCCTTCATCTAGTGATGTGCGTGTCATTAATTATGTGGTTGAAGTGATTCCTCGCGTACAAGGAACCGTCACGCGGGTTGTAGTTGAAGGTAATCAGCTCATTAAAAAAGGGGATGTGTTGCTGGAAATTGATAACACGCCCTATCGCTTAAAAGTGAAAGAGCTCGAGGCCAAGCTGGCCGAGGCAACGGCTACTTCCAAAACGCTATGGCAAGATCTAGATAGCGCCAAGAGCAATACCATTGCGACACAGGCACATCTTGATTTGATGGTGAAGCGGCTGGCCGAGTCGCGCGAGTTGGCTAAAGTGGGCGCAGGCCCGCAATTTGATGTTGAAAATTTTAAGACCGAAGTTAAAAAGGCGGAGGCTGCGGTAGCGAATGCTAAAGCGGGCGAAGCGAAGATCCAGACTAAGCTGGAGGGCGTGGTAGGGCCTGATTTGGCCAGTGTGGCGCAAATCAAGGCTCAGCTTGAAGCGGCTCGTTATGATTTGCAGTCCACTGTGGTCCGTGCTCCGGCAGATGGTTATGCCGTCAATGTATCGGTGCGGCCAGGCAATTATTTGGTCAGTATGCCATTTAAGCCTGCGCTGAGTTTTGTTGAGCATGAGCAGCGCATCATGGCGTTTTTAGAGCAGAACGAGCTGCGCTATGTCAAACCGGGGAATAAGGCTGAAATTGCTTTCAAGAGCCTACCAGGGGATATCGTGCATGCAAAAGTGGATTCTATTGTTTGGGCTAATGGCCAGGGGCAGTTGGTTCAGGCTGGCGTGATTCCTAATGCGCCTACTGAATATATTCCTGCCCCATTGGCGCAGAAATATGCGGTCAAGTTAACGATAGAGCCGCGTGAAGGCGATGAAAAACTGTTTATACCGATGGGCGCACGGGGTGGGGCGGCGATTTATACGGATAAACTGGCGGCGCTGCATTTGTTACGAATGGTGATGATTCGTGCGCAATCAAAGGTGAATTATCTTGTGCTGAAGTTGCACTAAGGAATGCGCCCGATGAGAAAAATAATCGCTCATTTGGGTCTGACTGCGCTGAGCGTGTTGACCCTAGCATCTTGTGCAATTCCTCCTGCTCCGGATCATGCTGCACTGATGCAAGCGGCTTTGTCACAGCTACAGTTTCCGGCCAATTGGAAATTTGCCCGCAGTGCTGGCGAGTTTGATGCGGCCACGCTGGGTTTTGTTTTGCCGCCCGAAATATTGCTGTTGATTCGTGAGGCTCAGTTAAATAATCCCGACTTGCGCTTGGCCGCTTTACGTGTTGAGCAATCCCATAGCGCAGTGAAAGCTGCTGGAGCCGCCCTTTATCCAACGCTGGGGCTGGGTGGGCAGATGGGGGATGCGACTATTCCTACTTCGTCTCTAGCGATGAATGGCCTCGCGCTGGTGAGCAATTGGGAAATTGATATTTGGGGAAAAACACGCAGCAGTCAGGCGGCTAGCCGTGAAATGTCGATGGCTGCAGAGCTGGATGGCCTCTATGCTCGCCAGTCGATTGCTGCCGCTGTTGTTAAGGCTTGGCTGGCCGCTGCCGAAGCTCAGCAGCAGATTCAGTTGGTGCAGGCTATGGTGGTGCTGGCTGAAAAACAGCTCGCTTTGATTCAGTCTGCTAAACAAATAGGGCGTAATACACAGCAAGACGTCGTTATCAGCCAGATCGCACTCAAAAATTACCGCCTGCAATTATTGCAAAGTGAGCAGGCCTTGAGTTCGGCGCGACGTGGTTTAGAGATATTGCTTGGCCGATATCCTGCGGCGGAAGTGGCAGTGGGCACTGCTCTGCCTCGTGAGCTTCAGCCGATTCCGGTTGGCTTGCCTTCTGATTTGGCTGAACGGCGCCCTGATTTACGTGCCGCTGAAAACCGCTTTCGTGCTGCTTTTTATCAGGTGGAAGCGGCTAAAAAAGCTAAACTTCCATCTATTAGCTTAATGGCGGGCTTGGGCATCCTAGATAACAGCTTGCTTGTTTTGCAAAAAGACTTGAGCAATCCTATTTGGGGTATTAACAGCCGCCTGCTTGCTCCGATCTTTACCGGTGGGGCACTCGATGCACAGATTGAAGTTAAAACGGCGCAGCAGCAAGAAAGTACGGTGAATTACGCGAAGACGGTACTGAATGCTTTGGCCGAAATTGAAGGTGGCCTTTATGCCGAGCAGAAGCTGCTTGAGCGCAGCAATTTGCTGGCCACACTGCTGGTTAATCAGCAGCAGCTTATCGATTTGCAAGGTGTGCTGATTAAAGTAGGAAAGGGCGATCGCTATCAATTACAACAATTGCAACTTAATCTGGCAAGCAGTCAGATGACATTGCTGCGTTTGCAAAATGAGCGTCTGATTCAGCGTGTGAATCTTCATTTAGCCCTAGGGGGGATTTATCCTATATAGCGGCTTGGAGAGCGTGTATCTGTACTTTGCGTGATCACTTTTTACAATGAGCAGCGCAAGTGGTGCCCATAAAAACACAAAGCCGCTTGATGCGGCTTTGTGTTTTTTTAGAGCCAGCTTTGCTAAATATTTGATCGAAGTGCTTGTAATATCCGTTGATAGAAACAAATACACCGAGTGTGAAAGTGGCTCTTTTCTTACTTACTTACTGGGATTTACAGCACAGCCAGTGCAGCAGTGTAGTTTGGCTCTTCTTTGATTTCAGAAACCAATTCTGCATGCAAGACTTGATTGTTTTCATCAAGCACTACAACGGCACGGGCGGATACGCCAGCTAATGGGCCGCTGACAATTTCCACACCGTAGTGGCTTAAGAATTCACGGCCACGCATGGTAGATAAGCTAACCACGTTTTCCAAGCCTTCTGCGCCGCAGAAACGGCTTTGCGCAAAGGGCAAATCAGCAGAGATGCACAGTACAACGGCGTTTTCTAAGCCAGAAGCGGTTTCGTTAAAACGACGAACCGAGGCAGCACATACGCCTGTATCTACGCTTGGGAAAATATTCAGGATTTTTCTTTTACCAGCAAAAGTCGCTAGTGTTGCGTCAGATAAATCTTTTGCAACAAGGCTAAAGTCTTGGGCTGTATCGCCTACTTTAGGGAAAGAACCTTTGATTTCGATGGCGTTGCCGCCAAGAGTCACTGCAGACATAAATAATCTCCGTTTTGTGGCTATTAATTTTGAAATTGCGATATGAATTATCTATTGTGACGGTGCTCAATTGCAAGCATTAAGAGGATATGCCTGCAATATGAACAAGTGATGGCGAGACTCATTTTGGGCGTAGTAAAGGAAAATAGGGCACTAAATTTGAGGGAAGGAAAGGGTAGAGAAAGCCGCCTGATTGATGATGCAAGCAGGCAGCTTTTATTGACTAGGCATTAGGCTCGTAGCGTTCCAATTTTTCTATCTGCTCTGCATCATCTAGCTCAAGCTCTTCTTCCTCAATGGGCGGGAAGAGATCCTCTACCATTGCGCCATAATCAGGCTCAAAGCTCAGGTCGGAAACGAGCTCGCTGTATACAACGATATCAGATGCATTTAGCCCAATCAGCGCTGTGGCCATAAAGCCAGAGAGCGGAATATCGGTAATCATCACGCCATAGTCTTTATGGAAATCACGGCCACGTAGCGTGCAAAGCAGTTGAACACGGCGAAAGCGTTCTTGCTCTATCACGCGGCTTAAGGCGTAAGGCGTGTCTACAGAAATCACTAAAATAACGGCGTCTGGCCAATCGACGGATAGACGCTCAAGCTGGCGAGCGATGGTGAGGCCAATGGCGCTATCAATGCTAGGGATCACCGCGATAACTTTTGGCTTACCAGCAAAGCGGGAGAGTGGCACGTCAATCATGTTGGAATCGACGACAAGAAAGCTGTGGGCATACTCGCCAACAACGGGGAAGTGGCCCCCAACATTTATTTCAGTATGGTTTAGAGAAATAGTAGCCATGACCGATCCTGTATTTGTTCGCTGATAATAAGTACGTAGATTAGTTTTAAATGCAAAGCCACGCCATCCTTTCAAGACAAAGGTGGCTTTTTAGGGATAAAACCAATAGATGGAATAAGCCGTGGAATGCAGCTCGCCCAGATCGATTTGCAAAAAAGCACGTAAATCATCTTGCGCATCAAACTTCAAGCGCTTTTTGTCATGGCCACTGAGGTATTCGCTGGGCTTAAATACTTTTTTAAGCACGATGCGTTCTTGGTCATCGGTGAGCGTGACTTCGAGCAACGGCAGGGCTTGCTCATATTGCGCTAAGTTTCGTAAGGTTGCATTGAGCTGAATAATGCTTGGAAACTCGGGCACATAGCTTAGCTCCGACCATTCAGAGCGCAGCAATTCTGCATTTTTAGGCAGTGGCATACTGCAACCCAGCGTCTGGCAGGCGAGGATCATCTTGGGGCGCAGCCAAGGGAATTCCATTGAGATATTTGTACGCTGCTGATACGCCAACTGAGCGGCAAAGCTCAGCATCAGGATGATGCTCATCGCAATAAATAAGCCCTGCCATTTGGAGCGCTCAGGCTGCTGGGCCAGCAAAGCATCGTCGTCTTCGGTCAATATCGGGTGATAGCCATGAGCTGTTTCAAATGCGGCTTGGCTTTGCGGCTTTGGCGGCGCGAGGGGTACTTCTGCCATCGTTTCAACTTCGGGCTCGCTGATTGTCGTCATGCCTATGCTGGCAAAGTCCACCTTGGGCTCGTCGCTATCAAGCACAATGCGCTTGGGGCGGGATGGACGTGGCTCAATGGAGTCTGCGATGGGCGGAGGAACGACGAGCGCTGCGGGTTCATTCAGCGCGGAATGACGAGTCGGTATTTCGATAGGCTCTGCTAGAGCAGAAGGAGCGAGGGCCGCGGTCTCATTTGGCTCTGCGATGGCAGTAATGAGTGGAGCTGGCTTATCCTGCTTTGGCACAAGGGGATCGGTGATTGCAGCGGCCATTATTTGCGCTGCGCTTGGCTGAATCGGCTCGCGCACTGCGATTACTTCAGTCGCTTCAATCGTTTTTGTCACTTTAACAGGCGAGGGCGTAGTGACCTCGCTAACGATTTCTACTTTTTGCTCGATTTCTAAGCATTCATTGGCATTAAAAACAAAGGCACAGCGCCCACAGCGAACTTTTCCGCGGTGGGCTTGCAGCTGCGCTTCCGTTACACGAAAAGCGGTTTGGCAGTTTGGGCAACGGGTAATATCGTTCATTTATTTACGAATGCCCGACAAACACACCCAGCCGTCTTCCTGTTGCGGCGCGTTCATGGCAAACCACTGGCTGTAAATGGCGATCACATCGTCGGCTTGCTCGGCCAAAATGCCCGATAAAGCAATGCGGCCTGCTGGTTTTACTTTTGCCGCCAGCATAGGCGCTAAGGCTTTGAGTGGATTAGTCAGAATATTGGCAATCACCACATCGTAGGTATCGGTGGGCTCTGTATCTGGCAAGTAAAATGCGACTTCAACGGCGTTTTGCTCGGCATTTTGTCTGGAGGCCGTCATCGCTTGCGGATCGATATCCACCCCAGCCGCTGAGGCCGCGCCTAGCTTAATGGCTGCAATGGCTAAAATTCCTGAGCCACAGCCGTAATCAAGCAGCTTTTCACCGCCAGCTAAGTTGCTGTCCAGCCATTTTAGGCAAAGACGGGTGGTTGGGTGGCTGCCTGTACCAAAAGCCAAGCCCGGATCGAGTTGAATGCTGATCGCGCCCGCATCAGGGCATTCGTGCCAAGTTGGGGTAATCCATAGGCGATCAGAAATAGGAATCGGGTTGAATTGTGATTGAGTGAGGCGCACCCAATCTTGCTCTTCAACACGCACTACATCATAAGGCGGAACGGCGAGTTGCAAGGTATTGCTGGCCGCGATCACGATGAGGCTGGTGTCGATATCTTCATCAAATAGGGCAAGCACTACGCTGTTTTCCCACATTTGATCGACAGGCTCACCCGGCTCACCAAAAATTGGCTTTTCTGCATCGGTGCCCGCCGCCGCGTCTTCAACGCTCACGGACAACGCGCCCAGATCAAAAAGTGCGTCAGAAAAGCGTTCGGCTTGGGTGGATTCAGTGGTGATGCGTAGTTCTTGCCAGGGCATTTTTTCTTACCTAATAGAGATTCTTCCCCGTATTGTCGCATTCTCGCCTTCTTTTGAGAACGCTTTTACATGGGAGTGGTGATTATGCTGCTTTAGCAAGGGAGGAATTCAGTCTGATCAACTTAAGAAAAACGTATTTCGTAGGGCGTAATAAAGCCAAGTGTTTTTAGTTTGGCTGCATTACGCCGCAAGCTGGTTGGCGAAGAGCGTCGTAATGCGTCTGGCTAAAGCCTCAGACTTATTTCGCCCTACAAAAGGCTCTTCATTTCTTATTCAGGCTTTCCCTAGGCTTATTTAAAAATTGATATGCCTCAATATTTAAATAACATTTACTTGGCAGTATTCCGGCTAACTGTCAGGGAGTGATAAGGTATGGCCGCGTTTTTTGAATGGAATGATGAGTTATCAGTAGGGATTCAGGAGATTGATGAACAGCATAAGGTGCTCATCGATTTATTAAATGAGCTGCACGATGCGATTCGTTTGCATCATGGTAGCGAGGCATCGGCGCGCATTTTGGGGCGTTTGGCCGATTACACGCGTACTCATTTTACGGTGGAAGAAAGCTTGATGCGCATTTTGGGCTACCCCGATTACGATGCGCATAAGCAACATCACGAAGATTTAATAAAACAAATGAATGATTTACAAGCCCGCTTAGAGGGGGGCGAAGCGATTACTTTTGAATTGATGCATTTCCTGAGAAATTGGCTGACTCATCATATTATTGAAGGCGATAAGCGCTATACCGAACATTTTTTATCTCGGGGCGCACAGGCTCAATGGCATAAAAAGAGTTGGCTAGAGCGCTTCTGGGCCAAGTAGACTCGTGGTTTGCGGGAGGCTGCTGGTGATTTGTTGCTTGGCGCTACGCTGATCTTTACGCCCTCGTTTGGCCTCGACAAATAGATATAAATAAAGTTCCCATTTATTTTGTGAAATAGGTGTGCTGCCAAATCTCATCGCAGGGCAGGGCGCATTTAAGGCGCTTCGATGACTCAAGGCAAAAAAGCTGGGTAGATTTTGTACGGTTCAGCGGCTAGAATGGCCCGCTTTGTATTATTGACACGGAACCGACCCTCTATGTTCATTGCACCCGCATTTGCCTCAGGTGCCGCACCGGCGGCAGGAATGGACTTTATGTCTTTTCTTCCTATGATCGTGATTTTTGTTTTGTTCTACTTTATGTTGATTCGCCCACAACAAAAACGCGCTAAAGAACAACAAGCCATGCTCGCTGCCCTTGCTAAGGGTGATGAAGTGGTTACCAGCGGTGGTATGGCTGGTCGTATCACCAAGGTGAATGAGCAATATGTCACTCTTGAGTTAGCTGATGGCGTAGAAATCCTGTTCCAACGTTCTGCAATTGCGGCGCGTTTGGAAAAAGGCACTATTAAAAATAACAAGTAAAGCCAAGATGGCGGCAGCAGATTGTTTTTAAACAACTGCGCCGCCTTTTGTGCATTCTGGGTCCTGCCATGAATCGCTACCCGATTTGGAAATACATCTTAATTTTGCTGACCGTTGCTTTAGCAGCGCTCTACACCCTGCCGAATCTTTTTGGTGAAAGCCCCGCAGTACAAATTGCCAGCGTTCGCGCCACGGTAAAGGTGAATACTGCACTACAGCAAAATGCTGAGGCCATCTTAAAGGCGGCTGGTGTGAAATCCGAAGACGCCTTCTTTGATGGCAATTCGGTGAAGTTTCGTTTTAAAGACACTGAAGTTCAGCTTAAAGCTAAGGATTTATTACAAGCCAAGCTTGGTGATGATTACAGCGTGGCTTTAAATCTGATCTCTGATACCCCTTCTTGGCTGACTAAGATTGGCGCTAAGCCGATGTCGCTTGGTTTGGATCTACGTGGTGGTGTGCACTTCTTGCTAGAAGTTGATATGAAAGCCGCTGTGGATAAGGCGCTAGAAAAAACCGCGGGTGATGTTCGCCGTGAATTAAAAGAAAAGAAAATTCGCTACGGCCGAATTGCATCGACTCGTGACAGCGTTGAAGTTCAGCTGCGTGACGCTGAGACCACGGCAGAGGCGGCAAAAGCTTTGCGCAAAGTCTTGCTGCAACGCCAGATTGATGTCGTTGACAATAAAATTGTGATTTCTTATTCTGCCGCCGCATTGCAGCAGTTGAAAAACGATGCTGTGAAGCAAAATATCACCACCTTGCATAATCGTGTGAACGAGCTGGGTGTGGCAGAGCCGGTGATTCAGCAGCAGGGCGAAGGCCGTATCGTGGTTCAGTTGCCAGGCGTGCAAGATACCTCCAAGGCTAAAGATATTCTGGGCCGTACCGCCACGCTGGAAGTGCGCATGGTGGAAGACGATCAAGCCAAAATGGCCGATGCACTCAATGGCAATGTCCCTGCGGGCTTTGAGCTATTGAATGAACGCGGTAGTGATGGCCAAAATCGTCCGATCTTGCTGAAAAAAGAAGTTGAGCTGACTGGCGATAATATCAATGACGCGCAAGCGGGCTTTGATGATCAAAATTCAGCTGCTGTGCATATTGGCCTTGATTCCACCGGTGCCGCCATCTTTAAAACGCTCACCAAAGAAAGTATTGGTAAGCGCATGGCGATGGTGTTGGTTGAAAAAGGCAAGGGCGAAGTCGTAACAGCTCCTGTGATTCGTTCTGAGATTGGCGGCGGTCGTGTGCAGATTTCTGGCTCGATGGGCGTTGCCGAAGCCAATGATACGGCGATGTTATTACGCGCTGGCTCATTAGCGGCTCCAATGAATATCGTTGAAGAACGCACCATTGGCCCTAGCCTAGGTAAGGACAATATCAGCAAGGGTTTTAACTCGACCCTATATGGTTTCCTAGCGATCTCTGTCTTTATGATGATCTACTACCGCGTGTTTGGTGTGGTCTCGACGATTTCGCTGGCAGGCAATTTACTGTTCTTGCTGGCGCTGCTTTCCTTGCTAGGCGTGACGCTGACCTTGCCAGGTATCGCGGCGATTGCCTTAACACTGGGCATGGCGATTGATGCCAACGTGCTGATCAACGAGCGTGTGCGTGAAGAAATTCGTAATGGCATGACACCGCAAGCGGCTATTCAAAATGGCTACGGCCATGCATTTGCCACCATTTTGGATTCGAATGTCACTACCTTGATCGCGGGTCTTGCCTTGCTGATTTTTGGCTCGGGTGCGGTTCGTGGCTTTGCATGGGTGCATTGCATTGGCATCTTAACGTCGATGTATAGCGCGGTATTTGTTTCTCGCGGCATCATTAACCTCATTTATGGCGGCCGTCGTGTTTCGACGCTGGCTGTGTAAGGGTATTCGCAATGATTGAATTTTTTCATGTAAAGCGTGATATCCCGTTTATGAGCTACGGCAAGCTCACAACGGCGATTTCGCTGGCGACTTTTGTGGTGGCAGTGGCGTTTTTGGTGATGAAGGGCCTGAATTTTGGCGTGGAATTTACTGGTGGCACCGTCATCGAGCTGCGCTATGGCCAGTCTGTCGATCTCAACCAAATTCGCGGCAAGGTAGAAGGCTTACATTACGGCGAAGCACAGGTGCAGTCTTTAGGAACTACGCGCGATGTAATGGTGCGTATTCCTAATATCAAGACTAAAACCAGTGCTCAGTTATCGAATGAAGTGTTGAACACACTCAAAACGGATCGTGCTGATGTTGAGCTGCGTAAAGTTGAGTTTATCGGCCCTTCAGTCGGTAGCGAACTAGTTACCCACGGTGCAACGGCTATTTTGCTGGTGTGTTTGGGTATTATCGCCTACCTTGCAATTCGTTTTGAATGGCGCTTTGCCGTATCGGCCGTGATTGCCAATATGCATGATGTGGTGATTATTCTGGGCTTCTTTGCACTATTTCAGTGGGAATTTACTCTGACTGTTTTGGCGGGTATTTTGGCGGTATTGGGTTATTCCGTGAATGAGTCGGTCGTGGTGTTCGACCGGATTCGTGAGAATTTCCGCAAGCCAAATCTGCGTGGCAAAACAGTGCCAGAAGTGATTGATAACGCCATTACAGCCACGATTAGCCGCACCATGATTACCCACGGCTCGACGGAATTTATGGTGCTGTCGATGTTGTTGTTTGGTGGTGCTGCCCTGCATGGTTTTGCAATGGCATTAACGATCGGCATCGTGTTTGGTATCTATTCATCGGTTTTGGTGGCGTCCCCGCTCTTGCTGATGTTTGGTGTAACACGCGAAAATATGGTTAAGCCAGTTAGAATTAAAGAAGAGGCTGTTGTTTAACGGCTCATGTCGTGAATAAGCTGACGCCGACGAATTATCGTCGGCGTTTTTATGTTTGGGAGAGAGAGCGTGGAATTTAATCCAATTGATGTTTTTTTACATTTAGATGTCTATCTAGCCCAGATCATTGCCCAATATGGCAGCTGGGTTTATGCACTATTGTTTGCCGTTATTTTTGTAGATCTGCCTGGCGATTCATTATTATTTGTAGCTGGGATGCTGGCCGGTGGCGGGCATATGAATTTGTATGTTTTGATGGGCTTGTTATTTACCGCTGCGGTTTTAGGTGACGCGGTTAATTACACCATAGGCCGATATTTTGGGCATAAGCTGTTTGCCAATAAAGATTCTAAAATATTTCGTCAAGATTATTTGCAAAAGACCCATGCTTTTTATGAAAAGCATGGTGGTAAAACAATTATCTTGGCGCGCTTTGTGCCGATTGTGCGCACCTTTGCACCCTTTGTAGCGGGCATGGCAGAAATGAGCTATCACCGCTTTTTAATGTTCAATTTTATTGGCGCAGCGGTTTGGGTGGTTTCCTTGCTCTACGCAGGCTATTTCCTTGGTGGTATTCCCTTTATTGCCAAAAATATCGGCTCTATCGCAATTGCCTTAGTGCTGATTCCGGCTATGCCGGTTGTAATTGAGTTTTTTAAAATGAAATTTGCTAAAAAAGAAGCATAAGCTCGTTATTTTATCCTAGCCATCTATATCATTTAGGCCAGATCAAAAGTCGTCACGCCCGATATCAGCGCTCGGGGTGACGATTTTGAAAGTTCAGCTGCTTGCATGGCGCGGTAGAGTAGGTCATGGCTGTTTTTAGATATAAGTATAATTCGAATGTCTCTGAGGGCATTCGAGGCAGCAGAGGAGCAGGTTACCCCTTGCCTATGAATAAATCTTTTCACACAGAAAAAGCGGCCATGCGCGCCGCTTTTGATAAAGCAGCAACAAGCTATGACGCCGCAGCTATTTTGCAGCGTGAAGTGGCCGATCGCATGTTTGAGCGCTTGGATTACATCAAAGTTAATCCGGTCACCGTATTAGATGCAGGCTGCGGCACAGGCTACTGCGCGCCGCAATTACAAACGCTCTATAAAGATGCTCAGCTGATAGAGTTGGATCTAGCGCCGGGCATGTTGCAAGTGGCGAGAGCCAAAGAGGGCGGTGGTTTAAAAAAACTCTGGGCGAGCTTGCGTGGCCAAGGCGCGGCCTATCTTTGTGCTGATATTGAATCCCTGCCGCTGGCGGATGAATCGGTCGATGTGATTTGGTCTAGCCTTACCTTGCAATGGTGTAATGAGCCTGATGCTGCATTTGCAGAGTTCACCCGTGTTTTAAAACCGGGTGGGCTATTGATGTTTTCTACCCTCGGCCCAGACACCTTAAAAGAGCTGCGTGCGTCTTTTGCTGCGGTGGACGACAAAGAGCATGTGAATCGCTTTATTGATATGCACGATTTGGGTGACGCCTTAGTCAAAAATGGCTTGAGTACGCCGGTAATGGATATGGAATACCTCACCATGACTTACGATAGTGCCAAAGCCATCATGCAAGATTTAAAAGATATCGGCGCGCACAATGTGGCAGAAGGCCGCTCGCGTGGCATGCTGGGCAAGGCTGCTTGGCAAAAAATTGTGGCGAAATACGAAACATTCAGGCGCGATGGCCTGCTGCCGTGTACCTACGAAGTGGTTTACGGCCATGCATGGAAGCCCTTAACCAAGCCCACCAAAAAGAATGCCGATGGCAGTCAAATTATTGAATTCAGGCCACGTCAAGCATGAGCGGGCAAATGTATTTTGTGACCGGCACCGATACCGATGTTGGCAAAACGATCGCCACGGCTCAGCTATTACGTGGCTTTGTTGCAACAGGGCAGTCGGCAGTAGGCATGAAGCCGGTAGCGGCTGGCTGTGAGTGGCGAAATGGGCAGCTTTGGAATAGCGATGTGGATGCGCATGCTGCAGCATCAAATATCTCTGCGCCAGCCCATTTGGTCTGCCCCTATCTATTTGAAGCGCCGATTTCGCCGCATTTGGTTGCTGGCGATGCAGGGCAAGTTTTAGATTTAGATTTGATGGTGAGCGCAGCAAAGCAATTACAAACACTGGCCGATGTGGTGCTGGTAGAAGGTGCGGGCGGTTGGTATGCGCCCTTGTCAGAAAATGCATCCATGGCCGATTTAGCGCAACGCTTGCAAGCACCGGTGATTTTGGTAGTGGGCATGCGTTTAGGCTGTTTAAACCACGCCATGCTGAGCGCAGAGGCCATTTTAGCGGCAGGTTTGCCATTGGCGGGCTGGATTGCTAATCAGGTGGATTCAGAAATGCCGCGCTATGCCGATAATGTGCAATATCTACAAACACATTTACCTGCGCCTTTATTGGCAGAAATTGCTTATTGCCCTGATGCAGCGTATTTAGCTTTGAGCGCACAATCAATAGCAGCACTTGCTTGTAGAGCGGGTGCAAAGCACACTATAAATAATTGAAAGGATGATTGCGGATGTTAAGAGCCCTATGCTGCGTTCTGTTTTTGGTTTTATTGACTTCGTGTTCTAAGCCCGTTTTTCAAGGTGCGGATATAAGCGGCGGATCATTGGGGGGCGAATTCACTTTAAGTGATCACACTGGTAAAACACGTTCTTTGGCTGATTTTAAAGATAAGGTGGTGGTGATTTTTTTTGGCTATACCCATTGCCCAGATGTTTGCCCGACCACTATGATTGAATTAAAAAATGCAATGCAGCAATTAGGCAAGAAAGCGGATCAGGTGCAAGTTTTATTTGTTTCGGTTGATCCAGAGCGAGATAGTACGCAAGTATTAAGCCAATATGTGCCCGCGTTTGATTCACGATTTTTAGGCCTAAGCGGTACGCTAGCCCAATTGGCTGAGGTGGCAGGGCGTTATAAAATCATTTATCAAAAGCAAATAAGCGCGAGTGGTGATTACACCGTTGATCATAGCGCAGGCAGTTATTTACTAGATAAAAACGGCAAGGCGCGTGTAATGGTAAGCTATGGGGCTGGAGCCAGTGTTTTTGTACATGATTTAACACTTTTGCTGAATGAATAATTAATTAAGGCGAGATATCCGTGGGTGAAAGCGAGCAAGTCAGTCCGATTTCGGATGGGGAAGATATTGAGGCCTATCGGATCACAGCACCGATGGAGATTGGTGCTGTGCTGCGCACTTTGGCACAGCGCGGCACGTTTATTACCATCTATGTGAATGAAGGCCGAGAGCTGATCTTATCGCGCATTTTAGAAGTCGATATTAAAGGAAAAACCTTTATTTTTGATGTGGGTGGCAATGCCGCATCCAATCAAATTCTGCTAAATTCCGCTCGCTCTTTAGTATTGGCCATACCAGATGGCGTTAAAATACAATTCGCTGTGGGCATAGTACGAAATTGCCAATATCAAGGAAGCCCTGCATTAACTGCTGCTTTTCCTCCTGATTTAATTAAATTACAACGCCGAGAATATTATCGTCTACCTACGCCCGTAGCACGCCCTTATCGCTGCCAATTACTACTTAGCAATGGCACGCGTGAATGGTTGAATGTGCATGATGTTTCCTTAGGTGGCGTTGGGGCTTGGGTGCCTAATGAGATTAAGCCTTTGATTGAGCGTGGGAATGTTTATAACGATGTGTCATTTGATTTTGGCCCTGCAGGCATTATGAAGCTTAATTTTGAAGTTCGCTCTTTACGCCAATTAGAGCAGCGGCCTGGGCAATTTGCTTGGATGATGGGCTGTCAGTATGCGAATCTGCCAAGGCAAACTGAGGCCAATATCCAAAGATTAATGGCGCAATTAGAAGCTGAAAGAAAAGCATTAACGGGTTGAGCTTTTGATCTTTAAATAAAAAAAGGGGCGAAATAAATCGCCCCTTTTTTTATTGTTGTTTTAGAAATTGCTCAGTTGTTGGCCATTTTAATTGCAGCCTGAGCTCTTTCTTTAAGCGCGAATTTTTTAGCCGCCGTGATTCATTTAAAAACGACATCAAGCTTGCCGATAACACTGTTGGAGCATCTTGGCGGCTTATTCTTGGCGGATGGGGCTGGCCCAGATAATCCGCAACCTGATCAAAATAATCGCCCATTTTATGTGGCTGATCGTCCACCACATTAATTGCGCGTAATGGCTTGCCGCGAAACAGCGCAATACTCACTGCGTGGGCTAAATCATCGGCATGAATATGATTAGACCAGCTGTCCTCATGACTGATTAAGGCTGGCGTGGCTTGCATAATACGCTGCACGGGTAAGCGCTCGCTGGCATAAATGCCTGGGGCTCGCAAGATCGCCAGTTTGATTTTTTGCGATCTAGCCCACGCTTTTAAGTTGTTTTCTGCGGCGACTCGGCGAATCGCTCTGGCCGATTGCGCGTGCAGGGGCTGGGTTTCTGCCACCCATTCACCCTTACAATCACCATAAACGCCACTGGTGCTGATGTAGGCAAGGTGGCGAGGTGTTAGAATCGCTGACTTATCAAAGCCAGTGTAGCGCTCCATCTTGGCGATAAATCGCTTGCAGCGCACATCATCCACACCATCGCCAGCTGGCGGTGCACTATAAATAACCCAGCGGGCAAGGCCGGATAAGCGGCGCAGGCTGGTGGCTTGATCTAAGTCGCATCGCACAGGGATGACCCCAAGCTCGCGTAGCTTGGCAGCCGCCTCCGTGCTACGCGCAGTGGCATACACTTTAAAACGTTGAGTTAACCAAGGCAGGGCGCGGATAACAACATCGCCGCACCCTATAATAAGTAATCGATTTTTTCGCATAGCGGACCGCAATGAGCAAGCAACTTACTATTCTACCAAGTGGCCAGCAAATCGCCATGAATGATAATGAAACTATTTTAGATGCCGCCATGCGTGGCGGCTTTAATATGGCTTACGGCTGCAAAAATGGCGCGTGTGGCTCGTGTAAAGGCAAAGTGATTACCGGTGAAGTCACCCACGGTGACCATGCTGAAAGCGCTCTAACTGCAATGGAGCGTGAGAACGGCTACGCACTATTTTGCTGTGCCAGCACCGATGCCGATATCACCATTGAGTGCAAAGAAGTTGCGGCTAGCAAAGACATCCAAATTAAAACGCTGCCTTGCCGCGTGCAAAGCATAGATAAAGTCTCGCACGATGTGGCCGTGTTATCGCTTAAATTGCCAAGCAGTGAAAAGCTGGCTTTTATGGCAGGGCAATATATTGATATCCACACCAAAAACGGCAAAAAACGCTCATTCTCAATTGCGAATGCGCCGCACGATGCTGAGTATCTGCAACTGCATATTCGCCATGTAGCAGGCGGTGAGTTTTCCGATTACGTATGGAACACAATGAAAGAGCGCGAAATCATGCGCTTTACCGGCCCGCTGGGCTCGTTCTTCTTGCGTGAAGACAGCGATAAGCCGATTTTACTCATTGCGACCGGCACGGGCTTTGCTCCGATCAAGGGGATTTTAGAGCACGCCTTTAATAATGGCATTCAGCGCGAAATCGTTTTGTATTGGGGCGCACGCACTCTGGCCGATATTTATATGCCTGAGCTGCCGTCCGAATGGCAGCAAACTCATCCTAACTTCACTTTTATTCCTGTTTTGTCTGAGCCGAGCGACGCAGATGCTTGGAATGGCCGTACGGGGCTGGTGCATGAGGCGGTGATGAATGACTTTGCCAACCTTGAAAGCTACCAAGTTTATGCCTGCGGCGCGCCGGTGATGGTGGAAGCGGCCTACACCCATTGTGTTTCACGTGGTTTGCCAAATGATGAATTTTTCTCTGATGCCTTCTTTACTTCCAAGGACTTAGCGAAATAGTTCGGCCTAAAGCTTGCCTTAATGCGCCTGATGACTTATTCTGCGTGCCGTTGCCGATGTAGCTCAGTTGGTAGAGCACCTGACTTGTAATCAGGGGGTCGCGAGTTCGATTCCTGCCGTCGGCACCAGAAAATATTTAAGGGTAAGCTTGGCTTATCTGGCAGCACAATTTATTTGTAAAGTTTTACGCCGATGTAGCTCAGTTGGTAGAGCACCTGACTTGTAATCAGGGGGTCGCGAGTTCGATTCCTGCCGTCGGCACCAGTACTATAGTAGTAAAACCTAAGCTTCTTTAGGTGTTGTAAAGTTTATGCCGATGTAGCTCAGTTGGTAGAGCACCTGACTTGTAATCAGGGGGTCGCGAGTTCGATTCCTGCCGTCGGCACCAGTATTAACAAAAAGGCCTCAGCTTATGCTGAGGCCTTTTTGCATTTACGCTTCGCGAAAGTTTGGAGAGTCGCCCTGCTCGGGATAGAATCGATCCATCTTGAGTTAATTAAATAAGTGAAGAAAAATGGCTATACGCACTGTTATTAAAATGGGCGATCCGCTGTTGCTTGAGCAAGCTGCTCCAGTCGAGACGTTTGGTACGCCTGAATTACACAGCTTGATTAGCGACCTATTTGACACTATGCAGGCCACTGGCGGAGTAGGGATTGCTGCGCCGCAGATTGGTGTGAGCTTGCAAGTGGTGATTTTTGGCTTTGATGTGAGTGATCGCTATCCAGAGGCCGAAGCCGTGCCGATGACGGTGCTGATTAACCCTGTATTAACGCCACTGAGCGATGAAGTGGTCGATGGTTGGGAAGGCTGCTTGTCCGTACCAGGCTTACGCGGTGAAGTGCCACGCTATACTCAGCTGCGCTATCAGGGCTTTGATGCCGAGGGGCAGATCATTGATCGTAGCGTCAGCGGTTTTCATGCCCGCGTAGTGCAGCATGAGTGTGATCATTTAAATGGGATTTTATATCCGCAGCGGATTAAGGATTTGCGGCGCTTTGGCTATACCGACACGATGTTCCCTGAGCTGGCAGCTTAAATACGATAAAGGAAAACAGATGAATAGTTTAGAAATAGCAGAAATTAAAGCGTTTATTCCCGCTAAAAACTATGCAATATCTAAGCAGTTTTATCAGGATATGGGCTTTACTCTGGCGTCTGATACGGTGGGGGTTGCGTATTTTTATTACGGCAATAATAGTTTTTTACTGCAAGATTTCTATGAAAAAGATCATGCAGAGAATTTTATGATGCATTTATTGGTGAAAGACGTGGCGGCATGGCATGCACATTTAACGGCGCAAGATTTGGTAAGTAAATATCAAATTCACTTGTCTGATATAGAAACGCAGCCATGGAAAATGCTCGATTTTACAATAACAGACCCTAGCGGTGTGCTCTGGAGAATTGGCCAGAATATTGAGTAGTTTTAACAGGGGTAAAAGAGGCCGCTCCTTTACCCCTAAGCATTAATGTTTCTTTTGCCATGCCGATTTATTAATCAATAGTGCCATGAGCATAATCGCCCCGCCAATGATCAAACGCGGCATATCTTGCGCTTGATGCCAGAAGATTAAATTAATCATCAGTCCCACCGGAATATGCATATTATTCATCGCGCCTAAAGTGCCTGCGTCGACTAAGCACGCGCCTTTATTCCACCAGTAAAAGCCAAGTGCCGATGCAGCAAGGCCTAAGAAGGCTAATACCGCGAATTCCTCTATATGCTGGGGAAGCTTGCTGGCGTTGCCAAAAATTAAAAAGGACGGCAGGGCAATTAATAGTGCGCCAATGAAAAAATAACCAAAGCTAGCAGATTGCGGCTGCTGATCTGGATAGTACTTATTTAAATAGCGATAGCCTACTTGGCCAGCGGCAAAGGTGATATTGGCGAGTTGCAATAATAAAAAGCCATTTAAGGCATGGCTATCGATTTGATTGTAGCGAATGACCAAAGAGCCTAATACCGCGATAAAAGCAGCAGCTAAGGCGCGGGGATTAAAATGCTTTTGTAATACGTCGTCGAGTAGGGTGATATAAATCGGCGTGAAAATCGTAAACAGCAGTACTTCTGCCACGCTTAGAAATTGGAATGATCGATAAAGGCATAAATAGGTAATACCAAATTGCAGTGCGCCTGCGGCCATGGTGCCTAATTTGCGTACTGTGCTAATGCCTGCCCAGCGGGTAAAGGGTAAGAAAACGAGCGTTGCAATCGCAACGCGGCTGAGTACGGCAAAATCGCTATCTACATGGCCCGCTAAAAATACGCCAATCAGATTAAACGATAGGGCCCAAACCACGGTGATAAAGGCGAGATAGGGCAAGAATCTAATCCTCTTAAACAAAGCAGCAGATTCTAACTGTTTAAGATTTTGTAAGTGCGCCTTGCCAGCATTCTTTTTCACATTAGCTTATTCGTGTAAATGCTGATTAAGCCTAGAAAGGATTCCTTACAAAAATAACCGTACTGCGGTTTGTAAGCTAAAAACAACTGGTAGTTTTAATAAATTAACATACGCTAATGAAAAGCTGCATTTGTGGCTCTAAACAGCGGCCAGTCTAGAGTAAATATAGCTATTGGGCCTGCCGAACAGCTTAGTTTTGTACCCACCCTTGGGAGTGTCATTGCGATGAAGATCAGCCATAAAGTGGGATTAGCTGCTGCGCTCGTGTTATTACTCACGGCCAGCTTGCTTTCATTCACCCAAATTAGTCAGATTCGAGGCACTTTACGTAGCCAAGCTGAGTCGACGATTGTGGAGTCGAGCAATGTATTAGCGAGGCAAATTGAGAATTGGTTAAACGGCAAATTACAGCTGATTGATTTAATGGCGCAGGATATTGATAGCAAATATAGCAATGAGCAAATTGATCATACTTTTACCCTGCCCATATTAAAAGAGCAGTTTTTATTGATATTTGGCGGCCTAGAAGAAAATGAAGGTAAGCGGATTACCAATGATTTGTCTTGGAATCCACCTAATTGGGATGCGCGTAAACGCCCTTGGTATCCTGTTGCTAAAGCCGCATCAAGGGCGGTGCTAACCGAGCCCTATGCCGATGCGGGCACGGGGGAGATTTTGATTTCTGTGGTGGCTAGGCTCTCTGATAAGGGGCAATTTAAAGGTGCTTTTGGCGGTGATTTAAGTCTTAAGTCCGTATCTGAAGCGGTAAATACGCTGGATTTTAATCATGCCGGCTATGCTTTTTTGCTGAGCAAATCTGGGAAAATCATTTCTCATCCCAAGGCTGATTTTAATGGTAAAAGTTATAGTGATTTATTTGATGGCACTAGCCCTACTTTAGAAAAAGCGCTGCAAAATGTAAAGGGAGGCGGTAAGAAGCTCTTGGTTTCATTTACGCCACTCACCAATTTAAAAGGAATGGATTGGTATATCGGCGTGGTGCTGGATGAAGACGTTTTGATGGCAGAAACTAATGCTTTAAGCTGGCGCTCTGCAATAGGCACAATTGTTGGCGTGCTGATTAGTATGTTGGTTCTTGGTGTTTTAATGAGCAAATTACTTAAACCATTGGATCGTTTAAACCAATCCTTGCATGAAATTAATCGTGGAGAAGGCGATTTAACCAGCCGCTTACCTATTTTGGGTAATGATGAAATTGCCCATGTTTCACAAGAATTTAATTACTTTTTACAAACCTTGCAGACCTTAATTAGCGAGGTAAAAAATAGTTCGGTTCTGGTCAGGGAAAGTACGGTCTTTACTTCGGATGCGGCTAATCAAGCTTCTGGCCGCTTACAAATGCAATTACAAGAATTGGATCAGCTGGCGGTATCGATGCAAGATATGTCGGCCAAAGCGGAAGAAGTGGCGGGCAATGCACAGGCCGCAGCACAGGCTGCTGTAACAGCGAATGAAGAAACGCAAAGTGGCGTGGCTTTGGTGTCTCGCTCCACCGAGGCGATTCAGCAATTGGCGAATGAAATGAGCGATACCAGCCAAGCTATTAATGAATTAGCCAAATTAAGTCAAAATATTGAATCTATTTTATCGGTGATTACCAGTATTGCGGATCAGACTAATTTACTTGCACTGAATGCCGCAATTGAAGCTGCCAGAGCAGGAGAAGCAGGGCGGGGATTTGCGGTGGTGGCCGATGAAGTGCGTAAATTAGCCTCGCTGACTCAGCAATCCACAAGGGAGATTCGCGATATGATTGATCAGCTAAGGAGTGGCGTGAAGCAGGCAGAGGAAAGAATACAACAAAGTAGTCATACCGCCAGTATTACGGCGACCGAGGCAGGTGCCGCCAATGAAATGCTGGGCAGAATTAGTGAGGGGATTACCCGAATTAATCAAATGAATTTACAAATTTCTATTGCCGCTGGCGAGCAAAGTGCAACTACGGAAGTGATTAATCGTAATACCACCAATATTCGAGATATTAGTCATCAAGTTGCAGATGGTGCGGATAGCCAAGTGAAGCAATGTACTGTGATGGTGGATCAGGTCAGTAATCAGGATCAATTATTGGATCGGTTTAAAGTGTGATAATGGGCATCGCCGCTTATTGATCAGGGGCGATGCCTGTTTTATTGATCGTTTAGATTGGAAACGCGCCAATTCGCTTTAATGTGCCCGAGCCCATCATCGATAAATGGGTTTGTGGGTCGCCGTAATATTGAATATTGCCCGAGCCAGCCACGCTAGCGCTTAGTTTATTCTGGGCGGCCACAATAATTTGCCCCGATCCCGCTACGCTAAGGCTTACTTCTTTGGCTTTTAATTGTGCTGTATCAATTCGGCCCGATCCGCCAATAGAGATAGATAGCTTATTGCTATTGCCTGCTGCTTTAAATGAGCCACTGCCCCCCAAAGAGACATCTAACTCCTCATTTTTTAATGATTGAATCGTTACTCCGCCAGACCCGCCTAAATTTACGCTTAAATCTGTAGTATCTAGTTTATCTAGCTGTATTTTTCCTGAGCCGCCCACATTAATACTGAATTTTTTTGCACTTAATATAGGTGCAGCGATCGTGCCAGATCCGCTTAAATTAAGGCTATTAATATTTTTTACGTGAACAATAATATTGAGTGTTTTAGTTTCTAAATCAAATTTTTTATGGCGAATTTTAAGTGTGCCATTTTCGACGATGGTTTCAATGACTGGAATAATATTATCGTCACTTTCAATGCTCACGCTTTCGATGTTTCCTTGAATAATTTCTACTCGGCCTGTGGTTTCACTGCTTATTGCATTAAAAGCGCTAACTACTCGTGTTTGTTTTTCTATTTTTCCTGAGCCCTGTATGGTTTTACTAAATAAGGAAAACGCATGAGCATTATTAAATTGAAAAATACATAGGACTAGAAAAATTAGGCGGCTGAGGCGGTTCATTTTTATTCCTTACGTTGTTTGCATGGTTAATTCGGTTTAATTGTTGGTAATTATGCCATGCGTGTAAGTGAGGCGCTGTATTGATGCGATACGCTGCGTAAAGCGTGGCATAGATTGCAGTTTTAGCGGCTTAGTTTGCAACTGGCCTGTAGTTGGAAATCCCCGCAGCCACATGGGCTGTTGGCGCAACGCTGGCGGCGGAATCACAGTGGCCGGTTTGGTCATCAAAAAATAAATCGGGTGCGAATACTTTTAAGAAAGGGCCTTTTTCTAAGCCGCCTAAAAAGTAAGCCTCGTCGATTTGAATATTCCAGCTCATCAGGGTGCGAATCGCTCGCTCATGCGCGGGTGCGCTGCGTGCCGTTACAAGGGCGGTGCGGATTTTCATCGGGGCGTCGCCTGCATCTTGCTGCAGGCGGTGCAAGGCTTGCAAAAACGATTTGAATGGGCCGGGTGGTAATGGCTGCTGCACTTTAGCGCTTTCGTGTGCCTGAAAAGCGAGCAGGCCATCTTGCTGGTAAACGCGTTCGGCTTCATCTGAAAACAGTACGGCATCGCCGTCAAAGGCGATGCGAATTTCATCGGGATGTTGCTCGGTGCTGGCCGACTTTGGGTACACCCGTGCCGCAGCAAAATCGGCTGCCAGTGCATCGCGCACATCGGCCTCGTCGGCAGACAAAAATAGATTGGCCTGCAAGGGCTCTAAAAAAGACCAAGCTGGCCGCCCGCGGGTAAATACGCCACGCAGCAGCGGCAGGCCGTGGGTATAGCAAGATTTAAATACGCGTAATCCACTGACCGGATCATTACGCGAAAGAATCACCACTTCTACTCGCTGATGCTCTGGGCTATTAAAGGCCAGTAGCTTTTTGACCAGCGAATAGGCCATGCCCGGCGCGGCAGGCTCGTCGATTTTCTCCAGCTGCAAGGCCATATAGGGCAGATCGTCGGCCTTATCAAAGATTTGATTTTCGGCTTCAAAATCAAAGAGGGCGCGGGATGAAATAGCGATAACTAATTGGCCGTCTAACGATGCAGGCATGGGGCTTCTTTTTAATGGGGTGATTGAGCTTAGCTAGGAATGTAAGTGCCGCGATAGTTTTTTGCAAGTTAAGCGTGCGTCTTTGGCAGGCGGTATTGTTTACGGTAGCTGGCGGGCGAGCTGCCTTTTAGCTCGGTAAATTTACGATAAAACTGACTAAGGCTGGGAAAGCCACTGTTTTGCGCTAAAGCAGGAATAGATTGCTCGCTGGTGAGTAAAAGTTGGCAGGCGTGGCTGATGCGTATTTGGGCCAGCAGGGCGCTAAAGCTGGTTTTCATTTGCTCAGCAAATAGGCGCTTGATGGTGGCGGTGCTGGCTTTGGCGGCAATGGCTAAATCATTCAGCGTGACTTGCTGGGCAAAATGAGCTTGTAAATAGCCAAGTGCGGCATTTAAACGCCGGTCTTGCTCCCCACTATGAGGCTCGCCTTGTAAAAGCCGCTGCTCTGGGTCTTGTTGTAAGCGGGACAAGATCTCTAGCAGGCAAGCCAGCCGAGCTAAGCCGCGCAGCTCATGCAGTTGGGCAAAGCGCGGTGCAAGCTCGGCGCAGATGGCTGGGCCAAAAATCACCCCCATGCGGATTTTCCCTAGCCATAGACATAGCGGTAATAGCTCTGGCGCGCCTTGCTTGGCTAAAGTTTGTAACCAGCCCAGCGTAAAGTAAGCCACTTGCACTTCTTTTGGAGCGCCTTCTGCTGCTGAAAGCCAAGTATGTGCTTGGTTGGGGGCTACGAGGGCTAAGTCTAGCTCGGTAAACGGGCTGGCATCGCTGCCGATATAGCGTGTGCCGTGGGTGTGTTGGGTGAAGGTAAGTTCGTACTCTGGGTGGTAATGCCACTGAAATGGGCACATCTGGTCTTTGGTGTAATGATACTGCCAGCCTTGCCCTTGGGTATTTTCCACCCATTCTCTGATTAACATCTTGCTGCTCTGATAAGGAATGAGCTGATTGTAGAAGAAATAGATCTAGCTCTGGAACTTTAAGCAAAAAATATCGTGCAGAATTTGCGCATTCAAAGGAGATTTGCATGAGTAATACCACGGTCTTAATGGCACGCGCTTTTTTATTTGATATGGATGGCACACTGGTTGATTCATCCAGCAAAGTAGAAGCGGTCTGGTCTGCTTGGTGTCAGGAGCATGGTGTGGATTTAAATCAGGTGATGGCGATTCAGCAGGGCGTGCGTTCAGAAGACACGATCCGCAGTGCTGCACCTCATCTGGATGCGGTGTTAGAAGGGCGCTGGGTTGATCAATATGAGGCAGGTGATTGCGAAGGAATTACAGAAATCCCCGGAGCCGCCAAGCTGCTTGCCGCCTTGCCTGAGCCTTGCTGGACGGTGGCTACTTCGGCAGGTATGGAGCTAGCGAGCAATCGCTTGGGCTATTGCAAGCTGCCCGTGCCACCGCATATTGTTTGTGCCGAAGACGTTAGCGCAGGCAAGCCGGACCCTCAAGCCTATCTTTTAGCCGCTAGCCGATTAAATTTTGCACCTAGCGATTGCATTGCTTTTGAAGATGCGCCCGCAGGCGTTGCTAGTGCCTTGGCGGCAGGCTGTGCAGTGGTGCAGATTGGCGGAACATATAAATTGCATCCGAATGTTTTGGCTGTGTTGCCGGATTGGCGGAATGTGTCCGTGGCAGTGGGTAATGGCTATTTATTTTTGAGCCTCCTGAAATGAACACCCTGAATTTATTGGGCTTTGCCGCTGGCGCATGCACCACGGCGGCATTTATTCCGCAAGTCTGGCAAGTGTGGTCAACGCGCTCTGCAAAAGATATTTCACTGGGTATGTATCTGGTATTTGTAACGGGGGTGCTGCTCTGGTTGGTGTATGGCGTGTTTACCAAAGAGCTACCGCGGATTATTGCCAATGCCATTACGCTAGCGCTGGCTGGGGCGGTCTTGGTAATGAAATTGTATTTTGAGCGGAAGTAAATAGGAGGGCGAGCTGGTATTTTTTCCTAAGCTAGCTTGTAGTCAATCCTTTCAACTTAAGGCAAAGTTTTTCGTCGGGTGGGTGAAATTTCAGGTGCGGCATCCCCGCGGGGACTCCCTTTCTTGAACGGCCAAGAAAGGAAGCAAAGAAGGCCGCCCCGACCAGCACGAAAGCCCCTCAGCTGCGGACAATCGAGTCGGCGGCGGGCGGGATCAGCTCGTTCCTCGCTCCCTGGCCGAAACCCCGCCCCGCTTGTTCCTCGCTTCGGCGTGCTTCAAGGGGAGGTTTAAGCCCCGTGCAGAATGCTTGGTCATTATGTTTTTTTATTGCTTGCTAAGGCAAAAGCAAATTGGTTAGCGTATCTGGAGTGAAACCCGCCGAGCTTTGCGATGAAACACGAAAAACGTCGGATTGCACTCGCCCTACGATGATTCAATATTTGTGGTGAGCAGTAGAGTAATGACAAATGGCTAAGTTACTAGGGCTGAGGCTTTACTCACCTTCTCCTCCTCTCTGCCTAATCCAACTCCGCCTCAATCTCCGATGCAAAGGCAATGGCCATTCCGCCTGAGCCGATATTCACCCCTGCTGTGGTGCTCATTTCGCAAAGCAATAATTGCACATCATTATTTTTGCAGGCCTGCTTTAGTTTTTGATAAGCAGGCATATCGGTGACGACGGCCGGGTCGCCGCCGTAGCTGATGCAAATGGTGGGGGCAAAGAGGCCGCGTTCTAGATGGGCTTGGGCCAGCGAGAATAGTTTTTCAACCCCAGTATTAAAGCCATGAATACGAGCAACCGGTGCAGTTACTCCGCGATAGGCGCGTACTACCGGTTTAATATCGAGTGCACTGCCCAGCGCATAGGATAAAAATCCCACACTTTTATCGCCTTTACGCCGTGCCTGATGGCGTAATTGGCCTAAATCGGCGGGCATTAAAAAGCCTTGTGCCGTTTGCGTTAATTGCTCTATATGTTTGGTGATTTCTGAATTAGAAGCCTGCAGGCTAATTAAGCGTGCCACTTCAGCCACCACTAAGCCTTGGCCAGCAAAAATATTGGCGCTATCAAATACACGCAATGTAAAGGGCTTATTTAGATTGGCTTGTTCACGAATAGGGCGGTATTCG
>JAPLQI010000103.1 GCA_026399755.1 Pseudomonadota bacterium | reverse complement strand
TTCGCGGGTTTCACCCCAATCCTAATCACTTAGCTTTTGCCTTAGGGGGAATCTGCATGAGGTATATATTAATCAGCCTAATATTTCGCAGATTAATTGTCTGTTCAAAGCCCTTTCAATCCCTCTCCCTTCAACCCCACCAGCAAAGCCCTCCCATCCGGCATGACTCTAAATTCCCCATATCGGGCTTGCGCCCAGCGGTTTGCTTCGCCTTCTTTAAAAAACCATGCGTCGCTAACGAGTACCCAGCGGCCGTTTTTGGGGCTGAGTTCGATTTTGAATTCGTCAGCCGCCAGTGGCTCGCCTTGGGCTATACGCTGTGCGCTGCCGATATTTTGCTTATCTCTTTTCATGACGATAAAGGGGCGGCTGCTTATGTCGCCAACTGAAGGAGTATCAAAGGGGATTTGAAAATTAAGCTGCATAAAATCGCCCTGCATCAGCGAGCGGGGGTCGACGGGGGCGAGCGAGACATACAGCGGCTGGCCGTGGGTGATCAGGTCTTCTTTTTGCCAGATGCCGATATTGGCGACGAGCAAGACGCTTACGGCGCAGAGCAAAATGCCGATTTTTTGGCGAGGGTTAATGGCCTGTGTTGGAGGTGTTGGGGCAGATGCTTTGGGGGCCAGTGCTCGCCATGCAATTGCGCCGAGTAGGCTGCCTGCCAGCATAAAAAGTAGGGCTTTATTGGCGAGTGACCAGTCTAGCTGGTAGTAAAACGCGCCAATAATCCATGCGGCGGCAAGGCCTGCAGTGCTTGCAACGCGCCAGCGCCCAGCGATTAGGCTGATGGATAGGCCGAGTAATATCGCGCCAAGTGCGGGCATAAACCAAGCCAGCGCGATTAAGATCAGTGCCGCGCCTGCATAGGGGCGCAGGGTAGGCCAGTTGCGCCATATTAACAATCCTGCAGCCAAAGCAAGGATGGATGAGCTAAGCGCGAATAGGTGGCTTATACCCGTCGATTGGGGCGCTACTTCATTCATGACTTCAGCAAAAACGCTATTACTCAGGCTGGCCCCAACAAGGAAAGTCATCCCCGAGCTAAAGGCTAATCCGGCAAGAGTAAGGAGTAGCCAGCCGGTAAAAAATGATTCAAACGCTGCGGCGACTAAGGCTTTTGTACCATCTATAAGTTGTGTGTGCTGCACTGCAATGGCCAGTAGCCACAGTAAAAGCAAGGCGTGCAGCGTAATCCATAGCTCGGCATAGGCGCTATAGCTATTTTTCATGCAGATAAGAAGGGCGCTGCCCGTTAGGCCCGCGGATGCTGCGCCTAATAAAACACGCAACCAAGGTCTGGGGATAGCCCATGTCAGCCCGCCCGCCAGCAGTGCCAGCAAGGTGCAGGCAAGAGCACTGGGTAAATGTTCAAACAGGCCAAAAGCCAAGAGTGCGGAACCAACGATCAAGGCGGGGATGGCGAGTTGCTCTACGAATAAGGGAATATCTTGGCTGCGTAATAGCAAAATGGCGGCAGCTAAAACTAATATGCCCACTAAATACGGCCCTGCCACGCTATGAATAATGGCGTCGCCGAGTAAGAGTCCAACCACAATCAATAGCGGAATCGCAGCGAGCCATGCGCCTAAAGCCGTGAGCAGCACCACCGGCCAAGGCCGGCTTTCTGGTGCGTCGACGTGAGCATCGCTAGGCAAAAGGCCTAAATCTATGGCTTTGCTTAACAGTTGATCGAAATGTTGCATGCTCATAAGGCCTTCGCTTGGCGCTTAGACAGGCGCAGTAAGATGCTGACGGTAAAGGCGAGTAAACCCGCTGCAACAAGGCCAATCAGAAATATTTTCCCTATGACCTCCCCGTAGGAATTGTCATTAAAGAGCAGCTTTGTCAGCCCGGACACCAGCAGAATATTCAGGCAAAGGCCGATGATGCTAAGGCCATAAATATCAAAAGTAGAGGGTTGCACCAGCGCTGCTGCGGCAATGGCAAAGAGAAGTAAGCCAGGGTAGTAAAGCGTGTTGGCATCGTGCATTAAGAGTGCCGTGAAAGCGCTGCTGCAAATCATGACGCTGCTAAGCGTAAGGGCGGTGCGAAACGCCCAAGGGCCTGTGCCTTTTAAATTGTCTGTATTTGGTTGAGCATGGGAAGGGCCGCTGTCGTTTAAGCAAGGTATCTTTAAGTAAGGCATCTTAGGGCTAAGCACGAGTGTCAGTAGCAATGCACTGCTCCAGCCTAGTAAAAATATCCGCGTATCTTCTGCTTCAAATCGCCATCTATGTCCAGTATGCGCGTGTATCCACAAAGAAATACCTGTGCTGACTATCAAGGCCCAAGGGGTCCACAGCACATCGCTTTGGGCGCTAAAGCAAAGCGGTAGCGCCAAGACGCCCCACACTGCAAACAGCTGCCACGGGTCTGCGCCGGTTTGATAGCTTTGCCCAAAGTAAGCAAAAAGCCCGCCGATAGACAGCATGGCCAATAAGCAGAAAGGGACGCGTGCCTTTGCTAGCCCAAGAGCGGCTACGCACAATAAAACGCAGAGCGATTGCAGTAAGACAAAATGACCGGCCCGCCCCAGCGTGTCCCAATTAGCGGCTATCCAAAAAATCAGCCCCAGCCCAAACATGGCCGCAGCCGCAATCGCCATCCCGCGAGGTAGGCGACTAGCGATGGCACTGGCGTCAGGCCCCGCCAATTGCCGTAATTTTTGGGTGTCCGTCGCGTCTAGCCGATATTTGGCCGCTAGCGCGTAGAGAGTAAGGCGCTGATCCATGCTTTATTCCTTGAAGGGGCTAAGCTCGACAGCTTTTTAGTTTTTTTGGCATAAAAAGAGCCGCGTATTTACAAGTTTTGAATCACTGTAGGGCGGGTGCAACCCGCCGCTTTCGTAATTTCATGCCAAAGTCCGGCGAGGTTTACCCTCGTCCTAGTAACGTAAGGTCAAAAGCATTATTGGTTTTTATAGGGTGTGCAAGTCGTTTTTCTTGCGCACCGCTCTTGGTGCGCAACGACTTCGTCGTTGTACACCCTATAAATTCTGATTCGCCTAATGGCATAAGCCTATAGGGTTGGCTTGCACCTTAAGAAAGAATCATCAACCCGAGTTGGCTTCACAGCACTTTAGTCATAAATGTACTAAATGGGTCGATTGTGTAATCTGCAAATGGCTCACAGTAAGAAAACCCAAAGCTTTCATACATTTTACGCGCAGGGTCGAACGCTGCCACTGTACCTGTTTCTAGACTGACTCTTTGATAGTTGCGAGATAGAGCTTCAGCCATGATGTGCCCAAGCAGCGCTTTGGCAACACCTTGGCGTAGGTGTTTGGATGAGGTTCGCATGGATTTAATTTCGGCCTGTTCGGGGCTTAGTTCCTTGATTGCCCCACAGCCAAGCAAGTCATTATCTTGCCATGCTGTCCAGAAGGTGATTTCTGGCTGACGCAACGCCCCGATATCTAGTGCGTGGCAGCTTTCTTCGGGGGAGTGCGATGCCATGCTTTGCAAGTGCTCAGTCAGGAGCTCATAAATTTCTGGGCCAGTTAAAGGGTCGATTTTTATCTGCATACATGCCCCTGATAAATAGTAAGTTTTAAAGTGTTTAATTTACGGCGTAGAGATTCTCAAACAGACTGCTTATGATTTTTGCTGAATTTATGTGACTAGGAACTAAAAACTTAGCCATTTTGCCAAAATAGGCGACTGGGGCCAGATGCTGCTCGATGTGGTGATATTCGCTGCGATCTGCATAGTCATCCCACAAAATGATTGCGCCGGGTTTTAGCTGAAGGAGCGAGTATAAAAAGCAGGGCACTCTAAAACGCCCGTCGATCAATACCAGACTCGGATCATGCGCCACACGCCAAGGCTTGCTGTAATAGTCGGGCCATAGGCTTTGCATTTGAGTATCTTTAGGAAAGCCCCATTCCAGCGTTTCGCCGATAGGGGCGTGCAGTAGCTCGATTTGGCTGGATGACTGAATCGGGGCGATTTGGCCAGCTACTTTTTCTATCCATTTTTCGCTTGAATCAACAGATACAATCTGCGGCACCCCCAGCCAAGCCGCCAGCACCGTGCTGCCGCCCATGCCAAACTCTAGATAGCTCTGGGCGCTTTGTAGCGCCGCCGTGAGCGCTTGGCATTCTGCCTCTGGCATATGTGGTTGAGGAGCACTGGGGGTGGTTGGGTGGATGGTCATTATTCAGACCACACTGCATATTCATTGCCGTTTGGGTCGCTAAATTGAAAGCGTCGCCCGCCGGGGAAGGAGAAAATGGGCTTTAGTATGCTGCCTCCTGCCGCAAGTACGGCCACTTGGCTGGCCTCAAGGTTGCTGCTGTATAAAACAATAAGGGGTGCGCCGGAGTGGCTGGAAATGCTTAAATCGGCTAGGTAAAAGCCACCATCAATACCTTCATTAGAAAATGCGCAATACTCTGGCCCGTAATCCACAAAAGTCCAGCCAAATACCGTGCTAAAAAACGCTTTGCTCTTATTTAAATCTTTGGAGGGCATTTCAATATAATTGATTTTATGGTGCTGATGCATGGCGCGGCTCCGTGTGAATTAAAGGCTTAGTTTTGAATAAGTTAAAGTGACGCTTATGGCGTTAAATCTTAATTCGTCGCTTTTTATAATAAAAACTGAATCTGTGTATTGGGATTGCCGCTGGCTTTCCATGCATGCCAATGGCGCTGTAAGCGATCTATTTTTTGCGCCAAAATTGCTGTGCTGACATATTGGCTGCTTTGATTTTGATGCAGTATTTCCTTTGCCCAGTGGCTTACATCATCGGCATCAAGCGCCCATGCTTGGCTAATGTCTGAAAGCTGCCAAAGCCAATAGGGCGATAAATGCCCGTGAACTTGCAATAGCTTGGGGTTGATATTTGCGCCCAAATGATTGAGCTGCTTTTCCCAAATGCCGCGCACATGAATATTGGCAAATTCGCCATTGATTTCGGCGCTGCGCTGTTTTAAATGCTGGCGGTAGCGTACCAGTGGCATGCCCATATTGGCCAGTTGCCCGTGCTGGCTAAGGCGAATCACTAAATCCCAATCTTGCGCCATATCCATTTTATCAGTGTATTGAATGCCGCTGGCTTGCCATAAGGCACGATTAATCATCATCGCAGGTTGAGCCATGGCGCAATAAAATAAATTATCTACGCAAATATCATGATGATGAATGGGGAATAAGCGCAGCGATGTTTCTTTGCGGAATTCATTAAACACCAGCATATCGCCCCCTACAGCAATCACTTCGGGGTGTTCATTTAAAAATTGGGCGCAAAGGGCAAATCGCTCTGGCAGGCTGATATCGTCGGCATCGTGTAAAGCAATATAATCGCCCTGTGCTGCAGCCATGCCGATATTGCGTGCATAAGACACGCCGCGATTACAGGGTAATTCAATGATATGAATACAAAGAGGGTGTGTCACCTTCGAGAAATGGGCGATTTCCTGCTGGTAGTTTTGTTGACTGCCATCATTGATAAGAATCACTTCTACATCAGAGAATAGAGCGAAATTCGCTGTGGCTATACCCGCCAGCATTTCAGAAAAATGCTGCTTATCGGGGTTCATAAAGGGAATCACAATACTGAGCTTCATGATAGCGGCCTGATGGCGTGTTTGTCGGCTGCCGCCAGAATGGACATGATCGCTCGCCAGCCTGCTTCTGATTCGGGGCTTTGGGCAAAAGCGTGTTGTAATAATTGACGCTGACTGCTGGAAAGTTGTTCTTCTAAAAGCTGCCCAGATTCACTTAAGCTTAGGCGCTTTACTCGGCCGTCATGGCGGGCGGTGCTGGCAATAATCAGCCCCTTGGTTTGTAGCTCTCTGAGTGGGCGGTTTAGCGCTTGTTTGGATGTGCCCAGTCTTGCCAGTAAGGTATTGACCGACAAGCCTGCATCACGAGCTACAAAATATAAAATGCGGTGGTGTACCCGTGCCAATTGCAAGGGCGCGAGCATTTCATCGGGCAGAGATGTAAAAGCGCGATAGCCGTAAAACAGGCTTTCTAAATCCGCGTTGAGGGTGTGGTGTGGGTTCATGGTTCAGTGTCGTGTGAAGTGCGTATGCAAAAATCTCCCCGTGCTAGCGTGTTTTGCGGGGATGCTTTTGCCTAAGTACTGGTTTACTGCGCAAGCTACGTATTGACAGGGCGGTTGCGCATACGGCATAAATAGGTCATATCTATTGACCTGTCTGGTGAATCTCATGTTTGCTGCGCGTATTGATCGTCTTACTTCCTCTCTTGTTAGAGACATTTTAGCTGCCGCATCAAAGCCGGGGGTGATTTCTTTTGCAGGAGGCTTACCCGCAAGTGAGGCATTGTTTCGCCCTAGCCAAGAGGTGCTCAATCAATTGCCTGACGATATTTGGCAGTATGGGCAAACCGAAGGAGAGCCGGTCTTGCGTGAGCAAGTGGCCATTAGGGCGCGTCAGCTCGGCATTGCCTGCTCTGCGGAGCAAGTGCTGATTGTGAATGGCTCGCAGCAGGGTATCGATTTAGTGAGCAAGCTAATGGTGGACGAGGGTAGCCGCGTGCTGACCGAATCCCCTACTTATCTTGCCGCCTTACAAGTGTTTCGTCTATTTGGCGCTGAATTTGTTGCCGCACCGCAGGACGAGCAGGGGATTATCCCCGAAGCCTTGGCTCAGTTAGATGCACGCCTAGCTTACTTGGTACCTACGTTTCAAAATCCAACAGGTCGTTGTTATAGCACAGAGCGGCGTAAGGCATTAGCGCGTGCTTTTGATCGGCACTCAATGGTGGTGTTTGAGGACGATCCTTACCGTGATTTATCGTTTGATGGCACAGCACCTGCGCCCATCGTGAGTCATCTTGAAAAAGCGCTTTGGGTGTATCAAGGCTCGTTCTCTAAAACGCTCGCGCCGGGTTTGCGTTTGGGCTATTTGATTGTGCATCCTGAGCTGGTTCAAGCCCTAACACGGCTAAAGCAAGCGGCCGATTTGCATAGTAATCGACTGAGCCAAGCGATTGTGGCGCAAGTGCTGATTGATGGTAGTTTGGATCAACACGTCGCCAGCGTTTTACCCCTGTATCGCCAAAAACGGGATGCGATGCATGCCAGTTTGCAGCGGCATGTCGGTGACAAGGCGCGCTGGGATGTGCCCGTAGGTGGCTTGTTCTTTTGGCTGGAGCTAACAGAGGCGCAAGATACGATGCTATTAATGGAAAAAGCCTTGGCGGCAGGCTTGGCAATTATGCCTGGCGCGGC
>JAPLQI010000006.1 GCA_026399755.1 Pseudomonadota bacterium | reverse complement strand
GGTGCATGGCTGGATTTGAGCCATGGCGCCTTAAAGAAATCGATGGGGGGCGTGCTGGATATGCGTTCTGCCGGCGTTAATGGCGCTATTCGTGCGCGTGATGTTTTATTTGATGAAGGGATTCGTCGGGATGAGACGCCAATTGCCAAAGGCTTTTTACTGGAAATCGCTGCTGAAAAAGGCCGGATCTTTCGTTTTGCGCTGGGGCAGGCGGCATTTGATCGCCTAAGCCGCTCCAGCCAGTACGGTATTCAGTCTCAAGAGCGGCTGACCCGCACACCGGCTGAGCAGGCAGTCTCTAAAGGCGGTGAAACCATCAAGATTAATGGCGTGATTTATTTGGCGCAGCAGGGAACGGGGCATCTTGACACCTTGCGTGAGATCGCCAGCGCATTGAAACCCGTCACGCTGACAACGGGCTATGGGCAATCATTCGGGCGCTGGTACATCACCCACATTGAAGAGGATCAGGAGTTTCTCTTTACCGACGGTGCGCCGCGCAAACAGACTTTTAATATGGAGTTCAAACGCTATGGCGAAGACTATCAGAACCTGTGATGGGGACCTGCTCGATCGCCTGTGCTATGCGGTTTACGGCCATGTAAAAGGCACGGTGGAAGCGGTGCTGGCTCGTAATCACGGGCTGGCTGCGATCAAACAACCCTATCCCTCAGGCGTCATGATCCATTTTCCTGATTTAGCTGCGCCGATGCGCGAAACCATTACGCTTTGGGAGTAGAGCATGCAACCCATCTTTAAAATTGTGGCCACGGCTGCAGGCCAAGCAGCAGGGCGTGATATTACAGCGCTGTTGTCGGATCGGCTGCTCAGTATCCGGATTACGGATAAAGCGGGTATAGATAGTGATGAAGCTGAAATTTCGCTAGATGATCGAGACGGCGCAGTGGCATTGCCGGCGCGAGGTGCCCGACTGCAGATTTCGCTGGGTTATCAGGAAACAGGGCTAACAACGCTGGGCAGCTATCGGATTGATGAAGTGGAATCCAGCGGCCCGCCGCAACAAATCACCCTGCGTGGCCGGCCTGCGGATTTATCCGGCACGGTAAAAGCGGTGCGCCGCCATGCCTGGGAAAACGTCACTCTCGCTCAGGTCGTCAAAGAGATCGCGCAGCGTAATAAGCTGACGCCGGTTTGCACGATGAAGGCCAAGGTAGAGCGGCTGGATCAGGTGAATGAATCGGATATTCACTTTATTACGCGGATCGCCCGCCAGTACGACGCCACCGCCTCCGTCAAGGCCGGAAAATTGCTCGTGGTTCCGCGGGGCGGGCAGGCTAAAAGCGTGAGTGGCAAAGCGATTCCGCTGCTGGTGTTACACAGGGCCGATATTAAAAGCTGGCGCTATACCCTTTCAGACCGGAATGAGTCGGGCGGCGTTGCGGTTAAAAGCCATAACAAAAAGACCGGTAAAACGCTGGAAATCATTGTGCCGGATAAAGACAACCCTTCTGCCCCTGTGCGGGCTGCCCGCCATTCCGTCCCCAGCGCAGCTCGGGCGGGGGCAAGCGCAAAAGGGGCGTTAGAGCGAAATAACCGCTCCACCGGCACCTTAACGCTGGATCTGGCAGGCAGGGCAGATATCGTGGCCGAACGTAAAATTAGCCTGTCAGGCGTGAAGCAGGGCGTAGATGGCCAGTGGGTGGTGGATACGATTACCCATGATTTTAGTGCCAATGGCTGGTCCAGCAGCCTTGAGCTGGTGATCAGCAAAGCCCAGCTTAAGAAATCCAGAAAACCCGCGAAGCAGAAAAAGCCCGCTAAAAAACTGGTCTCAATTACCGCATAAAAAAGCCGTTTACGCGCATAAAGCCCCTTTTAATGAATCAACCTCACCCGCCTCGATGCGGGTTTTTTTATGGATCAAAACATGTTGAAAGACGATATCGGCAGCGTCGGCATTAAAACAGGATTCACCCTCAGCATTTCGGCGGTGGGCTCATGGAGCATGGATGAACTGATCCAGCTGGTGACCTTGCTTTATCTCGTATTGCAGATTGGCTTACTCGCGCTCAAATACTGGCGCGTGCTGCGTAAACGTGGAAATAAAGAGGAGGAAGGACATGATGAATAAGAAAATCATCAGTGCCGCGGTGGCTGCGGCCATCGGGCTGGTCATGCCGGTGGTGATGCACTTTGAAGGGCTGCGCACCGCGGCCTACCCGGATCCGGTCGGCATTCCAACCATCTGCTGGGGCCATACCGGGGCAGAAGTCAGGCTGGGGCAAAAAAACAGCACCGAGACCTGCAAAGACTTGCTGACTACGGATCTGCTGACAGCAAATCACGCGATCGATGCTTGCGTCACCGTGCCGCTGACCGCCAATCAACGCGGCGCTTTTGCCTCTTTTACCTTTAATGTCGGGGGAGGGAAGTTCTGCCGCTCCAGCTTGCTTAAAAAACTTAATGCTGGCGATGCAGCTGGCGCATGTGCTGAGCTGAGTAAATGGGTCTACGCCGGCGGAGAAAAGCTCCCAGGTCTGGTTCGCCGCCGCGCAGCAGAGCGGGTCTTGTGCGAGCAAACCTCATGATGCGGGCCACGATCATTGCAGCCGCGCTGGGCTTTGGCACGGGCTGGCTGGTGAATGGCTGGCGGCAGGATGCGCGGGAATTAGTCGCTCAGAAAGCCGCCATCAGCGCCACGGTTAAAACTCAGGCAAAAAGCGAGGCCATTGCTTCAGCCGTAGAAGAGCGCCTGGCCGCGCTGAAAATTACAGAACGCATTATCGACCGAGGAGTCATCCGTGAAATTAAAACCAATAGCACGATTTATAACCGTGAGTGCCTGCCTGCTGCTGGGCGCCTGCTCATCAATGCCGCCGCCAAGGGCTATGCCGCAAGCCAGCCTGCTGGTGCGCTGCCCTCCAGAGCTGCCGCCACTGACTGACGGCTCCGCCGGGGATGTGCTGCAAACCATGACCGAATGGGCTGTGATTTATCACGACTGCCGGATTAGGCATGATGGGTTGATTGATTGGGCTTCATAAATGGTTAAAAAAACGTCCCGTTGGCCTACTTTATTTTAAGCTTTACACACCTATTTTCAGTCCGTACGGTATTTTACTTACGTTTATTGGCTGGTAAATTAGTGAATATACACAAACAGGGTAAATCATAAAACAGGTAGGTTAAAGCTTCGTGTAATATTTTGCGGTCGCCATACATCGTTGATTTATCATGAATCTTAGTGATCTGCTTGCTTCTTTTGCCTCTGCGTTTAGTCAAGAGCAGCGTCTTATCTCTCTACAATTGGGCGATGGCGCAGCGTGGGGCGAGCAGCTTTTACCTCAACGCGTAACAGGCAATGAGGGGATTAATCAGGCTTATCGCTATCAGATTGATTGCTTATCATCCGATGCTGCTTTAGAGCTTAAATTCCTGCTTGGCCTGCCGGTCGTTTTGGCAGTGGCCGATGCCAATGGCGATGCGATCGAGCGCTGTGGCGTGATCTCGCAGGCGCAGCTTTTAGGCTCGGATGGCGGCTTTGCTAAATATTCTATTACCGTAGAGCCACCATTCGCGCTGCTCAGATACCGCCGCACTTCCCGCGTATTCCAGGATTTATCCGTCGTTGATATTGTGAAACAGGTGCTGGCTGAGCATCAGGCCAAAAACCCTGTGTTTGCCTCGGCGCAAACGCTGGATTTCAAACTATCGGTCGAATACCCGCCGCGCTCTTACTGTCTGCAATACCGCGAAGACGACTACGCCTTTCTGTGCCGCTTAATGAAAGAAAGCGGCCTAGCATGGCGCTTTGAGCATTTGGCTGGAGACGCGCCTCAGGTTCAACTTATCGTATTTGATGACGCTTTTGCCCTGCCCGAAGCGGCAGAAACTGCGGTGAGATTCCACCGCGCAGACGCCACAGAAGAAAGTGATTCGCTTACCAAATGGAACACACAGCGGCAAATTGGCAGCAGCTCAGTTTCCCTTGCCAGCTTTGATTACAAAGCCGCCAATACCAGCCACAGCCTAAGCGATAGTGCGGTTGATCAGGGTGATGGCGGGCAACAAATTCAGTCCAGCCTAGAATATTACGACCCCCAAGCGCATTACTACGCAAGTGATTTAGACGAGCTTAACCACGATGCCAAACTGCGTCAGGATGCTTTAGACGGGCAAAAAAAATCATTTACCGGCTCTGGCACATTGCGTGCCTTGCAGGCCGGGCAATGGTTCCGCTTAGAAGATCACCCCGCGCACGAGTGGGATAACGCGGAACAGCGAGAGTTCGCCATCACCGAGCTCAAATTTACGGCAAACAATAACTTGCCAGTGGATTTAACCCAGCAACTTGGCTTAGTTGCACCTAGCCTGCTTGCCACGTCAGCCAAAGATAACGCACCTTACCAAGCGGACTTTACCGCGCAAAGACGCGGCCAGCCTGTGCTGAGCCATCTTGGCGCGCAAGAATTTACCAAACCCACTAGCCCAGGCTTGCAAACCGCTACGGTAGTTGGCCCTGCCGGATCAGAAGTCCACACCGACGAGCAAGGGCGCATAAAAATAGAATTCCACTGGCAACGTGCCGCAGAACATCCCGAGTTTGGTGCAAACCTCGACGATAAATCATCCTGCTGGGTACGCGTCGCCGCGCCATCAGCAGGCGCTAGCTGGGGGCATCAATTCATCCCGCGTATCGGCCAGGAAGTGACGGTGAGCTTTATAGAGGGCGATATCGATCGCCCCGTAGTGACTGGCGCTGTGTATAACGGCAGCCATTCAGTGCCAAATTTCAGCGGCGCAGGCGCTT
>JAPLQI010000046.1 GCA_026399755.1 Pseudomonadota bacterium | reverse complement strand
GGTAGCGGTTTTGATGTAATGGCACAAAGTTTGTTCGGCAATAAAGGTTTGTGGATTTTCAACGCCTCCTTGTTACTGCTTTTATATGCACTTTCTGGTGCGTATATCTCTGGTGCTGCCTCGTCCTATACCTCAAATATTAAACAGTATTTAGGAATCGACGTCCCCTCTGCCGTGGTTGCGGCGATCTTTACCCTGCTGATCGGCTCTATTGTCTATATGAGCACGGGAGCCGTGGATCGTGTTAATCGTGTGTTATTTAGTTTGAATGTCTTTATCTTCGTTGTAATGGCTATCACCATTCAGCCTTATGTTAATCAGGGTAATTTAAATAGCCCGCAAGATTCCAGCCGCTATATTTACGCTGCATTTCCGGTGTTTATTACGGCATTTGGCTTTCATGGCAGCATTCCCAGTATGGTGAAATATATTGGCCGCGATAAGCCACAAACGCTACGTAATATCTTTATCTTGGGTGGGCTAATTCCGCTCCTGGTTTACGCGATTTGGGAATATTGCAGTCTCGGCCTTGTGCCCAGAATAGGGGAGAATAGCTTTCTGACCCTTGCAGAAAACCAAGGATCGGTGGGAATGTTTCTTGATTATATCCATGCCAGTACCAGTAATTATTGGATACCCAGCCTGATTAGCTTGTTTTCATCGATCGCTTTATTTACCTCCTATTTATTCCTTAGGATTGTTTGATTCGGTGGCAAGCAGCATAGGCTGGAAAGATTCTAAGCATGATCGCTTAATTACGGCGCTGGCCACTTATCTTCCCCCCTTTGTTTTTGCGTGGATTTACCCGGAAGGTTTTGTTTTAGCCCTTGGGGCGGCTGCTATTTTCCTATCTATTTTGGCGATTTTATTTCCCGCCTTGGCGCTGTATAAATTACGCGCTCAAGATAGCTATCAAGCCAGCTGGAGAGTTCCTTGTAATACCTGCTCGTTTTGTACTGTAACGATGATGGGCGGGTGCATTATCGTTTTCCAAATTATGAAAATGCAGAATTTATTACCGGTTAGCTAACCAATTGCTAGGAGCACGTAATGAAAGAATCAAACTTAATTAGCCAGCTACAAGAGCGTGGGCTGATTGCGCAAGTAACCGATGCCGCAGCACTCGATGCCATCCTCGCTCAGAAATCCGTTACGCTCTATTGTGGTTTTGATCCAACGGCAGATAGCTTGCATTTAGGCCATCTTGTGCCTTTGCTGGCTTTAAAGCGTTTTCAAATGGCAGGCCATCGCCCCTTGGCTTTGGTGGGGGGCGCGACCGGTATGATTGGCGATCCTAGTTTTAAAACGACTGAACGCTCACTCAATACACCTGATGTGGTTGCTGGTTGGGTAGAAAAAATTCGCAAGCAAGTCTCACCATTTTTAGATTTTGACTGTGGTGCCAATAGTGCAGCCATGGTGAACAATAATGATTGGTTTGCAGGCATGGATGTGCTGAGCTTCTTGCGCGATATCGGCAAGCATTTCTCAGTGAATGCCATGATTAATAAAGAATCAGTGAAGCAAAGGCTTAACCGTGATGAAGTGGGTATTTCATTTACCGAGTTCGCCTACAGCCTGCTGCAAAGTTATGACTTTGCGGTATTAAATAAAAGCCATGATTGCCAGCTGCAATTGGGCGGCTCGGATCAATGGGGCAATATCACGGCTGGGGTTGATCTGACTCGCCGCATGAATCAGCAGCAGGTGTTCGGTATTACCATGCCGCTGATTACTAAATCAGATGGTACTAAGTTTGGTAAGAGCGAAGGCAATGCCATCTGGCTTGATCCAAGCAAATGCTCGCCTTATAAGTTTTACCAGTTCTGGCTAACCACATCGGATGACGATGTTTACCGCTTTATGAAGTACTTTACCTTTATGACTCTGGCCGAGATCGATGCCATTGAAGCGGCAGATCGTGTTAGCGGCACAGCGCCAAGCGCACAGCGTATTTTGGCCGATCATGCGACTGAGTTGGTGCATGGTAAAGATGCCTTGGAAGCGGCTAAGCGCATTAGCCTAAATCTATTTTCAGAAGATCAAAGTGCTTTAACTGAAAGTGATTTCCAGCAATTAGCATTAGATGGCGTGGATCATATTGAGCTGGGTTATACCGAAACAAGCCTTGTAGATGCGCTGGTTCAATCTGGATTAGCCAGCTCAAAAAGCCAAGCGCGTGGCTTTATTGAAAGCGATGCGGTGAGTATTAATGGCCAGAAGATCAGCGATCTTACTTACCATATGGGCATGGTTGATCATCGTTTTAGCCGTTACACTCTGCTGAGACGTGGCAAAAAAAATCATTGCCTGATTATTTGGAAATAATTGTTTTTCAGAAGGTAAGTACTTGAATACCAGTGCTTACTATCCAATTAAATCATCACTTTCCTTGTGTTCGGGAGTGGTGATTTTTTTATGCAGCTATTTCACTCTTGGATCTCATATGAATATCTTGTCTATTCAATCCCATGTGGTATTTGGCCATGCAGGAAATAGTGCTGCAGTGTTTCCTATGCAATGCATGGGGGCGAATGTTTGGCCTATCCACACGGTGCAATTTTCTAATCACACGCAATACGGGCATTGGGCTGGCATGGTGATGCCAGAGGCGCAGATTAGCGAGCTAACTGCAGGCATTGCGCTAACAGGACAGCTGGCCCAGTGCAACGCGGTATTGTCTGGCTATATTGGCAGCGCAGCTCAGGGCAAGCATATCCTAGCGGCTTTGCAGATGGTGAGAGCGGCCAACCCATTAGCCATCTACCATTGCGATCCAGTGATGGGCCACCCGCTCAAGGGCTGCATCGTGGCGCCCGGCGTGGCAGAGTTTCTAATTGAAAAAGCGATACTAGAGGCAAATATCGTTTCCCCCAATCAGCTTGAATTAGAAATGATCGTGGGCCGCTCATTAAGTAGCCTGTCTGAGATTGTGACGGCTTGCCACGAGGTGCTGGCTAGAGGGCCACAAACTATCCTGATTAAACATCTGCATTATCAGAGTAAGGATCCAGCGAGCTTTGAAATGCTGGCGCTCAGTAACGATGAAGCCTGGCTTATTCGCCGCCCGATACTTGCTTTTGATAAAGAGCCGGTTGGGGTAGGGGATATGACTTCGGCGCTGTTCTTAGCTAGCTTACTGGCTGGAAAATCGATTTCAGCTGCGCTAGAGCACACTACGGCGGCGGTGTATGGTGTACTGCTGGAAACCGCCAGCCAGTCGCGTTACGAGCTGGCCGTGGTTGACGCAAGGCAAGAGTACACAAAGCCAAGCCATACCCTGCATGCGATTAGGCTTTAGTACAGCCATTTTGAGCAAAAGCTCCCTGTGGAGGGAAGCTTTTGTTTCAGTATTTATTTGAATGAATTGATTTTTCTAAGCATGATTAAAGCGTTTTCTTCTTCCTTGCCACCTGCTGCAATACAGTTCTCCAACCCGCCATTTTCCTGCCAGTGATTGCTGCCATCTTCCGTGTAAAACGCCACGTATTTACACTCGTCTATGGTTTGGTTTAAGCCATTCATAGCCGTGTATTTTACTTTAACAATAAAAGCGTTTTGCTGAGCCGCCAGCTTACCTTGCCAAATGACCTCTCCGGTTTTGAGCGTGAAGCTCATCGGCTTTTTGAGTGTTTGTTTGATAATGTCGCTGGCATCGTCGACTTCAGATGAGCCGCAGGCAGATAAAAACAAGGCCAAACATAAAGCAATCTTTCTCATTACTGATCTTTTTAATTAAGTTGTATTGAATTAAGCACTGAGTGAGTTTGGTTTTACTCTTTCAGAAAACTTTTCGGGGCTTAAAGACTCTGCTAAATCAATTACATGCTGGTAGTGCGCTTCAATAAGTGCCAATGCCTTTTGCAAATCTCTGGCGAGTACGGCATCCATAATGCCCTTGTGCTCACCATGATCGTGATAGCGGGTGACTTCGTCTAATTCGCCATTGAGCCAGATATGGCGATAGCGTTCCAGCTGATTATAAATATTCTCTAGGGTAGAAAGCATCATGGGCGAGTTGCATGACTTAATTAAGGCCATATGAAAGCCCATATGGCGCTCGCCCCATTCTTCGTAATCCACACCGGGCTGATCTAATTGAATGCGTTCCATGCGGTGGAAGGCCGTAATAATACTCAGCTCCCATTCCTCATCCCCGCGTTGCAAGGCTTTTTCTAAGGCGAGGCCGGCAATAGCGCGCCGAGTGGCTAGAATATCGCGTAATTCATCGAGAGATACAGGAGCCACCCTAAAGCCCTTTTGTGGCTCCATTACCACAAAATGCTGCCAGACCAATTGCACCAAAGCTTCACGAATAGGCGTGCCACCTACCTGATAATGCTGCTTTAATTCATTCATCTGTAGCTTTTCGCCCGGCAAGAATGTGCCAAGTAAAATATCACGGCGAATGGCTTTAACCATTTGATCTGAAAGCGTTGTGCTGTTTGACATGAATTTTTATTGATTCTTTAATTAGCTGTGCAATCGCAGGCATTGCAAGAAGTAAACATGATAGCGTAATCAGAGTTGATTCCACGTGCAATAACCACAAATAAATCAAGGGAACTAATCTGAGCGCGAAATGGCGGGGGAAATGAAAAACGGCCCCAATTTGCATTGGAGCCGTTTTTTTTAATGCTGGTGGCCCGTCTCGGAATCGAACCAAGGACACGCGGATTTTCAATCCGCTGCTCTACCAACTGAGCTAACGGGCCGCATAAAGCGGTTTAAAGCCAACCAGATTATAAAAATCTGATCTTATAAAAACTTGGTGGCCTGTCTCGGAATCGAACCAAGGACACGCGGATTTTCAATCCGCTGCTCTACCAACTGAGCTAACAGGCCGCTGAGAGGTCGCTATTAAAGCCCATTTGTAATGAGTCGTCAACCTTTATTATGAATAATATTCGAAAATAGCTAATTTTTTATAATTCGCTATATAAGATAAGTTGGGTCGATACATCGGTTTTTTTGACGGGCTAGGGTATTGGAGGGCTAGAGTTAAAAGAGGGGGGAAGTGGGTTCTAGCAGGAGTAGTCTAAATACAGCAGAATTTTTGCTCGATCGGCTGTGAATGATCGTAATAGAAAAGAATTAAAATAAAAAAGAAACTCGTTTTTCGCCGCTTAGGGATTGTTTTTAAATACATTAATGCTCGATTGCTTGAGTTTATAGCGGTTAATTTTGAAATTGTTCTCTTTGCGGGCTTGACGCAAGGAGGATCCTTGCCTAGAATGCGCTTCTCTTGTCGGGGGGGTTACCCCAGCGGTCAACGGGTCCGGACTGTAAATCCGGCGGCTTAGCCTTCGAAGGTTCGAATCCTTCCCCCCCCACCAGAACAATGTATGCGTAGTGAAGAGTCTGCGTAACTGGTTGTATAGCTAGATTTAAAAATGCGGGTGTAGCTCAATGGTAGAGCAGAAGCCTTCCAAGCTTACGACGAGGGTTCGATTCCCTTCACCCGCTCCAAAAAAGATTAGCGTGCCGTTGTAGCTCAGGGGTAGAGCACTCCCTTGGTAAGGGAGAGGTCGCGGGTTCAATTCCCGCCAACGGCTCCAATCGCTTGGTATATTTTCAAGTTCTCGAGATAGGAAATATCATGGCAAAAGAAAAATTTACGCGCACTAAGCC
>JAPLQI010000114.1 GCA_026399755.1 Pseudomonadota bacterium | reverse complement strand
TAAAACTGGCACTGAATGAGCTATGCAAAGCAGTGATTTACTTCGACCCTCATGCAAAAAAAGATCGCCCCAAACACCCTAAGCCGCATGATTTTACAGCCTATAAATCAGGGGTTTGAGCTTAAGTTGATAGGATTGGAGGCAGGGAGGCCCTTGCGCTTGCTTTGAAGTCGGATCCAGAGTTATTTGCTAATCGCGATCAATTGATATTTTTAAGTACAGCCATTGCGGTGGATCCGCTTTATTTGGGGTTTCATAAATCGATGAAGATGACAAAATTTTTGCAAAGCTTTAATCAAACAATTAAGAAGGCAAGGGTTAAAGGTTTATTGAAAAATACAAAGCACTAATTAAATATTGCTTTAGTTATTCTTTAGATCAGGTAAAAAAACGAAGGAAGCTCTGATCAAATCGTCATCCCTAGGTGCTTTTGTCGGGGACCCCGTGCAAATTTGGATGGTATTACTAAGGATATAGATCAGACCTTCCTAAAGATTTATGTTGCTTTTGGTGAGGCTGTTTTTATATTGTTTTGTCTTTATTCATCTGCCGCAAAGACTTCAGCTTCGGTCATATTATGTGTTGGGTTGCTGAAGCTATAATAATCAGGCTTTTTATCAATAAAGATTTGATGATCAAAAATTAAATCAATCGGCTCATCAAATAAACCTGCCGAAATAATAAACTGATTCTTTTCTTTTAGAAAATAAAACAAATGGCTGCCGCATTGCTTGCAAAAGGCTCGCTCAGCCCATTCTGATGACGCATAGCGGCTGATTGCATCGCTACCTGTAAATGCCACTTCAGTACCACAATCAACGGCTAGAAAGGGGCCGCCAGTCCATTTTCTACACATGCCGCAATGGCAAGCCCCTACTTTATTGCTCATTGTTTTGGCGCTAAATTTCACTGCGCCGCATAAGCATGCACCTTTGTATTCCATATTGACCCCTTTCGCTTAAAAATTTAATTCTATCTTGCTTGGTAATTTTTGTGTATGCATTTTGTATGAAAATGGCTGTGTTTGGAACGAGATAGCTTGAATCATTCAAGGGGGTGGTAAGGACACTATTGTCAGTAGGGCTATATCGTTGTTAATCTTGGCGGCTTAAAAAGGGGGCGTATTTTGACTCAACAGCAACGTGCTTACGGCTTTGGTTTGGCTGCCGTTTTGGCTTGGTCTACAGTAGCAACGGCTTTTAAACTTAGCTTGGTTTATTTAAGCCCCGCACAATTATTGCTGTATGCCAGTGCGGCTTCATTATTGGCCCTATTGTCTATTTTGATTTACCAAGGTCGTTTAAAAGAAGTATTACCTGCTTTGGGAGATAATTGGCGTGCCTCCTTATTATTTGGCGCAATTAATCCATTTGCATACTACCTTATTTTATTTAAGGCTTATTCTTTACTGCCGGCACAAGAAGCTCAGGCGATTAATTATACTTGGGCCTTAACGATGACTTTGTTGGCGGTGCCTTTTTTAAAGCAGACATTAAAAAAGAATGATATCTGGGCTGCCGTGCTTTGCTATTTAGGCGTGTTGGTTATTGCGACTCGTGGCGAGCTATTGAGTTTGAATTTTTCTAATTTAACCGGTGTTGGCTTGGCGCTAGCGTCTACTTTGTTGTGGGCTGCCTATTGGATACTGAATGCCAAAGATCAGCGCGAACCAGTGCTAGGTTTAACACTTAATTTTGCAATTTCTTTGCCTCTGACTTTAGTTTGGTGTGTGATCAATGGTGAGTTAGTGAGCGTACGCTGGCAGGGCTTAGTAGGGGCTGCTTATATCGGCGCATTTGAAATGGGCTTTACTTTTGTCTTGTGGCTTTTTGCAATGAAGCTCACTTATAGCACGGCTAAAATTGCTAATCTTATTTTTTTATCGCCGATTATTTCTTTGTTCTTCATTTGGTTGTTGATTGGGGAAACTATCTTAATGTCCACTTTGTTTGGTTTGGGCCTTATTCTATTGGGTTTGCTGGCTCAGAAGCTGCCACGCTCTGAGGTGTCTTATGAGGGCTAGTGTTGTTTGCCTCTTTTTTGTTATTTAAACGCATAAAAAAACGCCACCTGATCAAGGTGGCGTTTGTGCGTGTGCTTTGAATTACGCCGCTTCAATCAATAATTCGATTTCCACATTTTCATCAGAATACTGAATTTGTGCCAAGAGTACGGCATCGACCATATTAGCGAAGTTTCTTAATACAATCGAGCGGGCTAGGGCTGGGCCCATGCAGCGGCGGAATTCGGGCACATAGGCCAGCGCACCGACATTATCGTCTAGCAGTGCTTGTTCGTTATCGCTGATGATGCCTTTGATCTCTTTGCGAATATCTTTTACTTCTTTAAAAAGTTCGCTAGATACCTCGCACAGGGCGGCAAATTGCAGGGTGACATGCCCTGTGGCGCTATTGCTAAATGCGCGGCCTAGGGTTTTAGAGACTTGGCTTAATTCTTGAATATCATGAGCATTGATTTGTAGCCATTCTGGGTAGCGCTCTTTAATGCTAGCAAGGGCTTGGCGAATGCCATCGTTTTGACGCAGGCTTTCTGGTAATTGGCTGCAGGCTTGGGCGATCAGGGTGTGTACTTGACTCATTGGTGACTCCTCTTTTTTTTAAGAATAAGGTGGACTACCTATACGTCTTCTATTCTAATGATAAGCAGCAAGAGATAGAAATGATAAATTCAATCTATTGCTTTTCCCTTTGATTGAATTTGTAAAAAATCAGGCTAAGCGTATTTTTTTAAATTTTCTTTCGTTTAGGGCTAGACGAAGCTGAATTTATATACTATTATGCGTCCCTCTCTGCTTCTGACGAAGCAAGCATTTGAATGCCGACATGGTGAAATTGGTAGACACGCTATCTTGAGGGGGTAGTGACTTCGGTTGTGAGAGTTCGAGTCTCTCTGTCGGCACCATCTAGTAGAATATTAAAAACGCCGGATTCTTACAAAAGAATCCGGCGTTTTTGCATTTGTGCGCGCTCAGACTGATAAGATAGTGGCTTGATCCCTTACGAGTCCAAGATATGAGCCCATTCTGGAGCCCGCTGGTCACAACGCTGACACCCTATGTGCCGGGAGAGCAGCCCAAGCTAACAAACCTCATTAAACTCAACACCAATGAAAATCCCTACGGCCCCTCGCCTAAAGTATTGCAAGCCATGCAAGGCGAGCTGGCGGACACCTTGCGCCTGTATCCGGATCCGAATGGCGATCATTTAAAAACGACCATTGCCGCATATCATGGCGTGGATAAATCTCAGGTGTTTTTGGGTAATGGCTCGGATGAAGTCTTGGCTCACGCCTTTGCCGCGCTACTTAAGCACGACGCGCCGCTGTTGTTTCCCGACATCAGCTATAGCTTTTACCCTGTCTATTGTGGCCTCTATGGCATTGATTATCGCCAAGTGCCGCTGGCGGCCGATTTTGGCATCGATATTGATGATTACGATCAGCCCTGTGGCGCGATTATTTTTCCTAATCCCAATGCACCCACCGCTAAATTATTGCCTATCGCTAGCGTAGAAGCGCTGCTACAGCGCCACCCACAGCAAGTTGTGCTGGTGGATGAGGCGTATATCGATTTTGGCGGTGACAGTGCCATTCCCTTGGTGAATCGCTACCCCAACCTACTTGTGGTGCAAACGCTTTCTAAATCGCGCTCTTTGGCCGGTTTAAGGGTGGGTTTTGCGATTGGCCATGCAGATTTAATTGAAGCCTTAGAGCGGATTAAGAATAGCTTTAATTCCTATCCGCTGGATAAGGTCGCCTTGGCGGGCGCTGCCGCATCTTTTGCCGATGAGGCGTATTTTCAGCAAACCTGCCAAGCCATTATTGCTACGCGCGAAAATCTAAGCCAAGCCATGACGCAGATGGGCTTTGAAGTCTTGCCCTCAGCTGCTAATTTTATTTTTGCTCGCCATCCAGATTACGATGCGGCGGCTTTGGCGGCAGCTTTACGTGAGCGCTCGATTATTGTGCGGCACTTTAAGCTAGATCGTATTGATCAGTTTTTACGTCTTAGCATAGGCACAGATCAAGAAAGCGCTGCCCTTGTGCAAGGCTTACAAGAGTTGCTGTCTTTGTAGGGGCCGTTAATAAGCTTGCACAAGATTGTTTGGGCAAGCTTGCTCGTTTAAACCTATAAATTGAGTGTTCTGCCATTCTTTGGACTTAATAATGATTGAACTTCCTGCTGGCGGTTCTGCCGCGCGTAATCCAGATCTGGACTGGAGTCAGGTGCGTGAAACCATGCTGATGCTAGGTATTGCGGTGGCGCAAGTGAGGCATGCGGTGGCAGAAAGTAATGCCTCGCTCAATGCCTTAGCGTTTTCTTTTGCTGATACCCATGATCGCATCGAAGCTTTGCGTAATGATTTGTTAGCCCAAGCTTCATCCTTACCGGCAGAGCTTGATTTAGACAGTAAGATTGCAGAAATTGGTCAGCGCAATATGCAGGCGGTGATTTCCTTTCAGTTTTACGACAGGCTCTCGCAACGCTTGGATCACGTTTGTGGCACGATCAGTGGCTTGGCTGAGTTGGTGTCTGATCGCAATCGGCTGTATGTGCCGTCGGAGTGGATGGAGCTGCAAGATCGCATTCGCTCGCAGTATTCGATGGAGCAAGAGAAAAAACTATTCGACGATATCTTAAATGGTATGGATATTCGCCAAGCACTCTCTTTGGCGGCCAGCATGGTGCCGGTGCCTAGCAAAGAAAATGCGGTGCAGGATTCTGGGGATATTGAATTGTTTTAGTTGATTTTAGTTTGATATAAAAAATGGCCGATCTTCTGTAAAGAGAGCGGCCACTTTTATGTGCGAAATGAGTTTTGCATATTATTTTTTCCGCATACGGGGCGGAATTAATGAATGATCAATTTGGAGCTTTTCATTCTATTTTGCAAGTGCTCGATTCTGCAGTTTATTTCTTTTTAGCTTCGTTAATTTGCGCGCTAGCTTGTGCTGCGGCATTGCCAAAAGTGGTAACGGGAGTCGTTGCTACTTTATCTTTCTTTGGTTTCTTAGTTTCGCGATTGCTGCGTGCCTGACCTTTAGCCATGATATTTATTCCTGCGGTTATGCCATTTGACGGAGCTAGCCTACGCGATATTGGAGGGTAAGGGGGAAAGCATTATGTGAATGTGATTAATGATGGCTGAGATTTAGCGCTTGGGTGTAAAAAAGGCCAGCATAAAGCTGGCCTTGGTTTTTTAAAACAACTCAGATACGTGAACACGGCTACTTATAAAAAATACGCAAGAATCGAAAATCATTTCTCATGGTTTTCTCTGTGAAACTCTGCGTCCTCCGTGTTCTCAGTGGTTCAATAGTGGGTTTTCTCAAATCAGAGTGATTTAAGCAGCGACCGACATCATCAAGCTATTTAAGCGCTTAACAAAGGTCGCTGGGTCGTCCAGTTGTGCGCCTTCTGCTAGCTGGGCTTGATCGAACAGTAGTTCGGTCCAGTCACTAAAGCGCTCGCCTTCCAGCTCAGCTTTCAGCTTTTTCACCAGCATATGTTCTGGGTTGATTTCCAGAATCGGCTTGCTGCCTTTTACATCCTGACCAGCAGATTTCAATAAGCGCTCAAGGTTGGCGCTCATATCTTGATTTTCTACCACGATGCAAGCTGGGCTATCAGTCAGGCGGTTGGTGACTCGGACGTCTTTTACTTTGTCGCCCAGTACCGCTTTCACTTTATCTAGCACTTCTTTTAGATCGCTAGCGGCGGCTTCCTGCTGTTGTTTCTCTTCTTCGTTTTCGAATTGAGAAAGGTCCAGCTCGCCTTTGGTAACAGATTGCAGCTTTTTGCCGTCAAACTCGGTTAAGCCAGAGATCATCCATTCGTCAACGCGCTCGCTCATCAGTAGCACTTCGATGCCTTTCTTGCGGAAGACTTCGAGGTGTGGGCTGTTTTTAGCAGCGGCAAAACTGTCGGCAGTAATAAAGTAGATCTTGTCTTGGCCTTCTTTCATGCGGCCAATATAGGCGGCTAAGCTGACATTTTGTTCGGTGCTATCGCTGTGCGATGAGGCAAAGCGTAGTAAGGCTGCGATGCGATCTTTGTTAGCGAAATCTTCGGCAACGCCTTCTTTCATTACGCGGCCAAATTGCTCCCAAAAAGTCACATACTTGGCTTGCTCGGCTGCATCGTCAGAATTAGCCATAGATTCAAGCAAGCCCAGCACTTTTTTCACGCAACCTTGCTTAATTTGCTCGATGTCTTTGCTGTGTTGCAGAATTTCACGACTTACATTCAGCGGTAAGTTGCTGCTGTCGATCAGGCCGCGAACAAAGCGTAGGTATTGTGGCAGCAGCTTTTCTGCGTCTTCCATAATAAATACACGGCGCACATAGAGCTTGATGCCATGACGGCGCTCACGGTCGTGCATATCAAATGGCGCGCGCTGAGGGATGTACAACAGCTCGGTATATTCTTGCTTGCCTTCTACGCGGGCATGGCTCCATGCCAGTGGTGCTTCAAAATCGTGCGACACATGTTTGTAGAATTCGGTGTATTGCTCGTCGCTAATTTCTGATTTTGGACGCGACCATAGTGCAGAAGCTTGGTTAACCGCTTCAAAGCCTTCCGCAGGGGTGACATTGCCTTCTGCATCGTAGCCTGCTGTTTTAGGCATAAAGATAGGGAGGGTGATGTGGTCGGAATACTTGCGGATAATCGTGCGTAAGCTCCAATCCGATAGATATTCGTCTTCGCCTTCTTTCATATGTAAGACGATTTCAGTACCACGGCTGTCTTTAGCTACTTCTTCTAGCGTAAATTCGCCGTCACCTAAGGATTCCCATTGGGTGGCGGTGGCTTCACCTGCGCGGCGGGAGGTGAGGGTCACTTTATCGGCCACAATAAACGCCGAGTAGAAGCCCACACCAAATTGGCCGATCAGGTTAGCGTCTTTTTGTGCATCGCCAGAGAGTTTGCCAAAGAATTCTTTGGTGCCAGAGCGGGCAATCGTACCGATATTTTTTACGACTTCGTCACGGCTCATGCCGATCCCGTTGTCATGTAATGTCAGTGTGCGAGCATCTTTATCAAAGGAAAGGCTGATCTTTAACTCGCTATCATCCCCGTACAAGCTTGCATCATTCAGTGCTTCAAAACGCAGCTTGTCGCAAGCGTCAGATGCATTAGAGATCAGCTCGCGTAGGAAAATCTCTTTATTAGAGTAGAGAGAGTGGATCATCAGCTGTAAAAGCTGTTTAACTTCGGTTTGGAAGCCCAGTGTTTCTTTTGCCATGAAGATGCTCTGCTTTATGTGTGAACAATGATGTTTGATAAGTGGGGTCAGCGGGCCGCTGTTCAAGCCCGCAGGCTACTAAATATAAACATCTTGCTTAGAGCAGCGGTGCATGCGGCTTAGCATCCTTGGCTTGATTAAATTAAACCGTCGTTGGGCGATAAGATGCTGGTACTCTGTGGCAGGCTTTGTCTTAGGTTACGGCGGGCCAAGATTTTGGTCTGTGCTTCTGCTGGAAGATCAGTCAGTAATAGTAAGTTTTTACGAATTAATGCGTCGATCACGTCCTCAATAACACGAATTAAATCGCTATCGAGCGAGTGAAATAATTCGGTGTTAGCGGGAGCACCTATAAAACTCACCAATTCTGGCGCATTCAGCGGGATAAATTCGCTGGCTGTTTCATGGGTGTCGCGAAAAACAGCGCTAATGTGGCCGTTGGAGTCTCGTGAGATGTAGGGCATTGTGGATCCTTAATAATGATGAGCTGCGTATTTAGTTTAAGCGGGCTGGGAAAAAAGTATATATGAGCGTTTACACACTTGAGATTTTAAAGGCTGACGCAGTAAAGCCGCGAAAGAATGCACCCCCTTTACTCATGATTCATGGCGCTTACGCAGGCTCCTGGTGCTGGGAGAGTTATTTCCTGCCATATTTTACAGAAGCAGGCTGGGATGTCATTGCACCTAGCTTACGTGGCCATGCGGGCAGCATGGGCAGAGAGAAGCTAGATCACTTTGGTATTGATGATTATGTGAAAGATATCTTGCTGATGATTGCCGATATGCCCGAGCCTCCGATCCTAATCGGCCATTCGATGGGCGGCTTGGTGGCGCAGCGAGTGGCCAAGCAAGCTAAGCTGGCTGGAATGGTGTTGCTGGCAAGCGTTGCCCCCTATGGTGTGGCGGCGTCTTTTGCTCATTTAGTGACTTCACAGCCAAGCCTATTATGGGATTTAAGCCAGTTTCAATGGCATGGTGCGGCTGCAGCAGGCAACCCAAGCTTTGTGCGTGAGCTGCTGTTTTCATCTAAAACAGATCGAGCGATGGTCGATCACTTTGCCGCCCGTGCCCAGCCCGAATCGATGCTGGCCCTGACCGAAATGGCGATCCCGCACCCCTTTGCTGGCCTAAACTGCCCCAAATTACCGTGCTTGGTGCTAGGAGCAGGCGCAGATCAACTGATTCCGCCGAGCGACAGCCACGCGTGTGCCAGTGCTTGGCATACCAAGGCAATTATTATTGAAGATTGCGGCCACGCCATGATGGCAGATTTCCACAAAGCGGAAGCCGCCAAAGAAATACACGAGTGGTTGGAGCTGACGTATCCAGAGGGTTAAACCCATTCTCCGATGAGGCGATATGATTTTGTAGGGCGGGTGAAACCCGCGTATTTTTCAGCATCGCTCGTGGGTTTCACCCGCCCTACAAATGATTTTCTTTGTGTATTCAGTGTTCTCACCGATCTTTGTGTCTACAGAATTTTTTAGAAAACGTAGTGGAGTTTTAAGATGGGCGAAAAAGTAAAGAAAAGCGATGCAGAGTGGCGTGAGCAGCTCAGTGCCGAGCAATACCGAGTCGCCAGAGAAGGCGGTACTGAGCGGCCGTTTTCGGGCGAGCATTATCGTCAGACCGGTAGCGGTAAGTATCACTGCATTTGCTGTGGCGCGGTGTTGTTTGAGTCCGAGCGTAAATTTGATGCCGGCTGCGGTTGGCCTAGTTTTTGGGCTGAGGCGGCAGGAGCCAATATTCAGCGGATTAGGGACGGTAGCCACGGCATGATACGGGTGGAAGTGCGTTGTAGTAGTTGTGATGCACATCTGGGCCATGTTTTCCCTGATGGCCCTATGCCTACGGGCGAGCGTTATTGTATTAACTCGGTATCAATTGAATTTAAGCCGCACGGCAGCGATTAATTGTTATTTTTTACTGCAATCGCTCGTACAGCCTGAATCGCCTTAAGCAGTAAAATTCTCCCCCTTATTTAAAGGGCTAAATATGCAAACACAGCTGGTTCAGATGCTGGCGATTAAACCGCAGCAGAGTATTCCGTGGAGACGGGTGTTGCGGGTGATGATTGCAGTTGGCTTACCTCTGGCGATTGCGCTGCTTCGGGGTGAGTTTTTACCGGCTGTGTATGGCGCGGTGGCTGGATTTTACACCATGTTTGTTGATAATGGCGGCAATACCTCAGAGCGAATCACCGTGATGGTGTACATGACGGTGGGGATGTTGCTGGCAGGGATTGCTGGGGTAGCGGGGCATTATGTGCAAGGTGCGCCGCTGGCTTTCTTGTTAGCGTTTGCAATCTTCACCGGTTGGCTGCAAGGCGCTGGTAATTCTGTCGAAATGATGAGCAAATACTGGCTGATTGCTTTCTTATTTGGCGATAGCGCCCCTATGCTTTCTCCCTTGGCCGGAACCTATTTATTGCTGGGCGGCGCTTCAGGCATTCTTGCTGTGGTATTAGATCGCTACCTATTTCGTGCCCCAGAGCCTAAAAGCGGCCCGATGCTCTATGAGGCCATGAGCCGCCTATTACGGCGCAATCATAATAATTCTATTTTTGCTTTTTACTTTGCCGCTAAAGTGGTTTTGGCTTACTTAATTGGCTATGGCTTTGGCCTGGAGCGCGCCTATTGGGTGCCGCTGACTGTGGTGCTGGTAACTGTTTACGATAATAAGCTGACGATTGATCGCATGGTGCAGCGTCTAATTGGCTCGATGATTGGCGCTTTATTGGGCTGGGCTGTTTTGTATTTTTTTCAGGCCGAATGGCAGTTAGCGGCGATGGTGGTGGTTTTGGCTGCGGTAACGCCGATTTGTTTGGAGCGTAATTACTGGCTAGCGGTTATTCCTATTACTGCTTTGGTGATGGTGCTGCTGGATTTTGGCGGTGAGCACCATACCTTGGTGCGGGCACGGGTAGAAAATACCATTATTGCCTGCGTATTATCGGGCATCGGCTCCTTGCTGTTTATTCGTTTTAAACCCGCTTCTTTTGATCAGCGCGGTAAGCGCAGCAGCTAATTTTTGCCTCCTTGGCCGTTTCTCTACGGCCAATTTTCTTCTATTTCTCCTTGTAAATATGTTGTCATTTTTAGTGGGCATAGGTGAGGAACAAAAAGTCGTTCCTCACCTACAGCTTACGCTTTAATCCGTTCTACCAAGTAGGCCTTAAGCGCGGCTACATCGGCTTCCAGTACATCAAAGCGCTGCGGTAAATATTCTAGATTATGCAAAGCCGCTGGGCGCTGTGGTTTTTGGTCTATGGCTTCCAGCATGGTGTCTTCAAACTTGGCGGGCAGGGCTGTTTCAAGGATGACCATGGCGACGTCTGCATCTCTGTGCTCAATGGCTGCTTTATAGCCGTCGGCGGTGTGAGGGTCGATTTCTACGCCATAAGTCTCAAACACGCTGCGAATATTATCGAGGCGGTCTTGATGAGTGCTGCGGCTGGATCTAAAGCCATACACCTCACGCATTTTGGCGAAATCGTCTGCACTTAAATCAAAGCCGATGCCTGCATCGATGCCTTTCCACAGGGCGGATAGTTTGCTCGCATCGCGGCCCAGCAAATCGAATACAAAGCGTTCCAGATTAGAAGCCTTGGTGATATCCATTGATGGGCTGGATGTTTCGAAAGTGCGATCAAGGCCGCGTGGGTGGTAGCCGCCGCTGCTGAAAAACTCGTCCAGTACATCATTTTCATTGGTGGCAACAATCAGGCGGCGAATTGGCAAGCCCATTTGGCGTGCCATATGGCCCGCGCAGATATTGCCAAAGTTGCCAGATGGTACACAGAAATCTACCGGCTCGCCAACGGTTTTAGCCACGGCAAAATAGCCTTTGAAGTAGTAGCAAATCTGCGCCACCACACGGCCCCAGTTGATCGAATTCACCGCACCAATTTTGTAATCCTGCTTAAACGCGGCATCGTTATTAATGGCTTTCACCATATCCTGGCAGGCATCAAACATGCTCTTCACCGCGATATTGTGGATGTTTGCGTCTTGCAGGCTAAACATCTGTGCGCGCTGGAAGGGGCTCATTTTGCCCGCGGGGCTGAGCATAAATACATTCACGCCCTTTTTGCCGCGCATGGCGTATTCCGCTGCCGAGCCGGTGTCGCCTGAGGTTGCGCCGACGATATTGATTTCTTTGCCTTCTTTGGCCAGCACGTATTCAAACAGATTGCCCAGCAACTGCATCGCCATATCTTTAAAAGCCAGCGTTGGGCCATTAGAGAGCTGTTGCAGATGCAGATTTGGGGCCAGTGTTTTGATTGGTGTGATGTCGGCGGAGCCAAACACTTCTTCCGTGTAAGTCTTGCTGACCAGTGCTTTTAAATCTGCTTCGGGGATATCGTCCACAAACAGGCGGATCACTTCAAAAGCTAGCTCAGCATAGGGCAGGGGAGCGAGGCGTTCTAAATCGGCCTGCGTGAGGCGGGGGCATACTTCAGGCATCACCAAGCCGCCATCAGGCGCTAAACCACCGAGCAGGATTTCAGAAAAAGACTTAGGCGGCATACCACCGCGGGTAGAGATATAGCGCATGATTTTTAGACCTTTAATAAACCCTAAAGTCTGTAGACACGGAGAACACGGAGAAAGGCAAGGGCGAGGAAAACAAATGCGAGGAAAACCAAATAAAGCTCAAGCGACAAGGGCAGCACACTCGCTGGCAGGGCTTAAATTGATAGTCTTATAGGGCAGGTGCAACTCGCGTATTTTTTAGCATTGCTCGCGGGTTGCACCCCAATCCTATCAACTTAGCAATAAGCCATGACTACCACGTAATGACAAGCATTGAGTCATCGTAGGGCGGGTGAAACCCGCCATTTTTCGTATTACATCGCAAAGCTCGGCGGGTTTCACCCGCCCTACGAAAAATATTTCGCTTAAGTTAATAGGATTGTGTTGCATCCGCCCTACCTTGCCTCATCAATTAGAATTTGCTCAGCTTATTCTCGCCTTTGCTTTTCTCCGTGTCCTCTGTGTCTACAGAACTTTTAGATTTTAATATGCATTAGCCGTTTAAATGCTCAAGGCGTAAGCGTACAACTGCGCCGGTGATGCTTGGCAGGGCTTCGATGCCTTTGATGGCGGTGTTGACGCGTTTTTCGACGGCCAGATGCGTGATGATGATGATATCGGCGCGTGCTTCACCTGCAATCGGGCGCTGCAACATGGCGTCGACCGAAATACCGTTATCAGCCAAGAGGCGCGTGATATCGGCCAGCACGCCAGGTTTGTCTTCGGTATTGATACGCAGGTAGTAGCAGGTTTCGATTTCTTCAATCGGTAGAATCGGCAGATCGGCGATTTGCGATGGCTGAAAAGCCAGATGCGGCACGCGTTGCTCTGGGTCTGCAGTATGCAGGCGAGTGATATCTACCAGATCGGCAATCACGGAAGACGCTGTTGGCTCGGCACCGGCACCGGGGCCGTAATACATGGTGGCACCGACCGCATCACCCTTCACCAGAATCGCATTCATCACGCCATCTACATTGGCAATCAGGCGGCTGGCAGGAATCAGCGTAGGGGCAACGCGCAGCTCAATGCCTTGTTCGCGGCGGCGAGTCATACCCAGCAGCTTGATGCGATAGCCCAGCTCTTGTGCGTATTGGATATCAATTGCGGACAGCTTGCTAATGCCTTCTAAGTAAGCTTTATCAAATTGCACCGGAATGCCGAAGGCAATTGCGCTCATGATGGTGAGCTTATGCGCGGCATCGTGGCCTTCGATATCAAAAGTAGGGTCTGCTTCGGCATAGCCTAGGCGTTGTGCTTCTTTTAAAACATCGGCAAAGGCCAAGCCCTTATCGCGCATTTCGGTCAGAATAAAGTTGGATGTGCCGTTGATAATGCCGGCCACCCACTCAATTTTATTGGCGGTTAGGCCTTCGCGCAGCGCTTTAATAATCGGGATGCCGCCAGCTACTGCGGCTTCAAATGAAACCATCACGCCTTTTTCTGTGGCGCGGGCGAAAATCTCATTGCCGTATTCGGCAATTAGTTTTTTATTAGCGGTCACCACATGCTTGCCATTGGCAATGGCCGCCAATACAAGGTCTTTGGCGATGGTAGTGCCGCCTATGAGTTCCACCACAATGTCGATTTCTGGGTTGTTCACTACATCCATCGCATCGTCTGTCAGGGTAATGTCATCACCACAGAGCTCACGAGCACGGACTAGATCACGGTTGGCCGCCATGGTAATCACAATCGGTCTGCCTGCACGGCGGCTGATTTCGATGGCATTCCTTTTAAGAACCGTGACCGTTCCGCCGCCTACGGTGCCTACACCGCATAAACCTACATTGATGGGTTTCATTTGTTTTATTCCTCTGATTAATCTGTGCCGTGACGTTTTCGATAGTTTGCTAAGAAGCGGGCAAGGCGGGCAATGGCGTCAGTTAGATCATCTAGGTTGGGTAAGAACACCACGCGGAAATGATCAGGCTGTTGCCAGTTAAAACCTGTGCCTTGCACCAGTAGTACTTTCTCTTCTTGTAATAGCTCTAAAATAAACTGCTGATCGTCGGCAATCGGGTAAATGGCCGGATCAAGCTTGGGGAACATATAGAGCGCTGCTCTTGGTTTTACACAGCTTACCCCCGGGATCTCCGTGAGCAGCTTGTAGGCCAGATCGCGTTGCTTAGCGAGACGGCCTGTGGGTTTTACTAAATCATTAATGCTTTGATATCCGCCCAGCGCGGTTTGAATTGCGTATTGGGCGGGCACATTGGCGCAGAGCCGCATGGTAGCGAGGATATTCAGTCCCTCGATATAATCTTTGGCTATTTTCTTATTGCCAGAGACAAACATCCAACCCGATCGAAAGCCACAAGCGCGATAATTTTTAGATAAGCCATTAAAGGTCACAAATAAAATATCATTGGCTAAAGAAGCAATCGAAGTATGCGTTACGCCGTCATAAAGTACTTTGTCGTATATTTCATCGGCATAAATAATGAGATTATTTTCACGCGCAATTTGAATAATGTCTTTGAGTAGCGAATCAGGATATAAAGCACCCGTTGGATTATTCGGGTTAATAATCACAATCGCTTTGGTTTTGGCGCTGATTTTGCTGCGAATATCATCCAGCGATGGATGCCATTCATTGGCTTCATCGCACAGATAATGGCGCGGCGTGCCGCCCGCTAGGCTGACTGCGGCGGTCCAGAGCGGGTAATCTGGCATAGGCACCAGCACTTCATCGCCATCGTTTAATAGGCCTTGCATGGCCATCACAATCAGCTCGGATGCGCCGTTGCCAATATAAATATCGTCGACTGTCACATCGCTGATGTTTTTAGATTGCGTGTAATGCATCACGGCTTTACGCGCCTGAAACAGGCCTTTGGAATCGACATAACCTGCGGCATTGGGCAGGTTGCGAATCACGTCTTGCACCACTTCTTCAGGCGCATCAAAGCCGAAGGCAGCCAGATTGCCGATGTTCAGCTTAATAATGCGCTGGCCTTCTTCTTCCATCTGCCGCGCTCGTTCTGGAACAGGCCCACGAATCTCGTAACAGACATTTTGTAATTTGTTTGATTTAAGAATGGTCGTCATGGCAGCGGCTAAATAAGCTAGGGAGAACGTATTCTAGCGAAAGATTGCGCTGTACTGCACTTATTGTGATTACGAAAACAAAAAAATGAATACAAGGCGGCTTCCAAAACCTATTAATCTGCGATTAAGTTAAAATAACAGAAATTTAACAGAGAAATTATTATGAAATTACAACATACCATGATCGAAAATCTGAACCAGTTCTCAGGCTATGGTGATGATTTTGTGCGAGTCAATGCCGAGCAATATCAAGGCAATGTGCTGGTCACCGCTAGCGAAGTCCATGTTTGGCGGCCTGTGGATTTTGAAGATTTAACTGAGGATGATTTCAGCGCTGTGCTGGCCTATAAGCCTGAAGTGGTTTTATTGGGCACGGGCAAGAGCATTCGCTTCCCTCATCCGCGCCTTTATCGTGCGCTTGCCGCCGCGCATATTGGGCTGGATGTGATGGATACCGGCGCACTATGCCGCACCTTTAATATTTTGACTTCGGAAGATCGCAAGGTGGTGGCGCTGATTGTGCACAACTAAAAATCTAAGTCATGATTTATCGATTTATAAATAAATTCGACATATGCAATTGTTTTTATATTTATTAATTAGACGGATATTTTTAATAGAGCTTGGGATAAATGGATGAATAGCGCCCCCTTCATGAAATGCCTCTAATTACAAATATTACTTATAAGTCATCTCCCGTGCAGATGATGAAAAATGATTGCGAAGTGGCTAAACGCTTAAAAATCAACGAGCCGAAGACACTAAAAAGATCTTTTTGACTTTGCTTGGCGCGTATTGAGCGAAACTGCTCGCGGGTTTCTCTCGCCCTATAAATTCAAAAAACGAGCACTGCCCTTATAGAAAGCCATTTACACAGAGATGATTGAACAAGAGGCTTAGGCAGGCTTATTTTTACAATCTTTTCGGTTTTTTACCCATTAACATTTTATCAATCAGCGCTAATGTGCTGTCTAGCCTAACGGGTTTACTGAGATAGCCATCAAAACCAATTTTTGTGGCATGGGCAATTTCTTCTTCTCCAGCGTCGCCTGAGAGCGCCATCACCGGAATCTGCCGCGTGTTTTCGCCCTTGCCTAGCTGCTCAAGCACAGCGGCTCCGCTGGCGTCTGGGAGGTGCATATCGAGCAAGATTAAATCAGGCTCAGCAGAAATAGCCAAGGCTAAGCCAGATGCGGCGTCGCTAGCCTGCAAAAATAGATAACTCGGGCGATGATGAGCAATGATGCGTGCCAGTAGCTGCTGCGATAATAGATCGTCCTCGATATAGAGCAGTGTGTGGGTTTTAAGCTCGCTGTTTTCCAAGCTAGGCTGCATTTGCATGATGGCGCAGGGCAGATCAATCCAAAAACGGCTGCCTTGGCCTAGCGTGCTATCCATGCCGACTTCCCCGCTCATCAAGTGGGCGAGCTTGCGAGTAAATGCGAGGCCGATGCCGGTGCCTTCAATCTCTAATTGGTGAGCCCCCACTCGGCTAAAAGGTTGAAATAACAGGGCTTGATCGCTAGCTGAAATACCATTGCCGGTATCAGAAACCATCAGCCGCCAATGCGTTTCGTCGGCCGCAGTAATGGTGATTTCTACTTGGCCCCCCGATCGATTGTATTTAATGGCATTGGAAATAAGATTGAGCAGCATTTGTTTTAAGCGCCTAGCATCGACTTGGGCCATAAAGCGGTTTTGGGGTAGATGTGGCTCCGCGAGGTGAATCTGCTTAACGCTGGCTAGATGTCGGGTCAGCTCGCAGCAATCTTGAATAACCAGCGTGAGATCGACAGGCTCAATTCGCAGCTTCATTTTCCCCGCATCGATGCTGGCGAGATCCAGCACTTCATTAATCAGCTCAAGCAAATGCCAACCTGCTTTGGCGATATAACTTCCCAATTCATGTGCGGTGGGATCGGTCTCGGTTTCTAAAAGCTGTGCAAAGCCCAAAATGGCGTTGAGCGGGGTGCGCAGCTCGTGGCTCATATGCGAGAGGAAATCTGATTTGGCTCTATTGGCCGCTTGGGCCGCATCGCGAGCCAGCCGTAATTCCTCCTCGATTGATTTTAGCTCGCTGATATCGTGCATGGTGATCAAGCGGCCTATGGCTTGGTTTTTGAGTAGCTGCGGAGTGCTGGTCAGCTCAAGTACTCGGCCGTCTTTTAATGGGCATTCTAATTGGTCGCTATGGTTTGGGTCTTGATATATGGTGTCTAACCAGTGTAGAAAACCAGCAGGGTCTTGTTGTTGTTCGGCCATATGGGTAAAGAGAGATATACCGTTATCGGTAGGCTGCCATTGCCAGATGGCATGGATACGTTGGTTGAAATTGCGTACTTTGCCGTCTAAATCGGTGACTAATATTCCATCGTGAGTGGATTCTAGTGTGGCCGCCAGCAAAGATGAGCTGCGTGCGGTTTCGTCTTCCAGCCGTTTGGCGCTGCTCACGTCGTGTACTGAGAGCACACAGAGCAGGCCTTTTTCCGTAGGGATGCAGCGAACTGTTTTTTGTACGGTGATTAATGAGCCATTTTCATGCCGGTATTCACTTTGAACGGCGCTTACGGAGGTGGTTGAGCCTTGCCTGACTTCCTCCCAAAAAAATAAATCATGTAAGCCAATTTCAATGTCAGCAATCGGTTGTCCTATCAGGCTAGCTTGGCTATAGCCCAATAAATGCTCGCACTCCATATTACTTGCCACAATTAAGCCGTTAGCTGGGTTGATTGCAAGCACTGCATAGCCGCACGCATCCAGTAGTATTTGGGCGCTGGGCGTCATGATTTATTTCTCGCACTAAAAAAATAACTGATTCGTTTGCATCGATAATCATGATTGATTAGTCGCATTAAAAAAATAAGCGATTCGTTTATATTGTCAATCATGATTGATTGCTTGCATTAAAAAAGTAGCTGATACGTTTGCCGGGGCATAGGTAAGTAGCCGCTCCCTTGGAGAGTTGATGGCTTTTAATTGATTTTCTGATATTGAGCTGAGTTTCGTATTCCAAATCAATTAAAACGGCGTCATCATTACTGGTATTGCTGCCGTCGCTGTTGTAGACCAAAACCACAGGTTTTAAGGGTTTAGCAGAATTAACTGCCATCACCAAGGCAAAGCAATCATTAGAGAGCATCACCAGCGAGCCTGGCGGGTAAACCCCCATGCTATGAATCATTAAATTAAGCGGAATGGGATCAAACCACGCTTTTTGCTGGGAAAACATCAGCGACAATGCTTCGTGTGGGGTTAGCGAGTCGGCAGGATTAAGGCGATTACAGTAATTATCGTAGCAATTGACCATGGATAAAATACGAGCCAGCGGGTCGATTTCAGCCATTTTTAAATGCTTAGGGTAGCCGCTACCATCACACATTTCATGGTGCTGGCTAATGATGTGTAATACGGCTGCGGGCAGGCCAGCGGCTTTACCCGCATTCACTCCCCATAGGCAATGCTGCTGATAAATTTTGGTTTCAGCCGAAGTGAGCGGATCCGTTTTTAGCACAATACGCCCAGATAGTTGTGCCTTACCAATGTCATGAAACAAGGCCGCCATGCCAAGCGTGTGAATATCTTGCTTGGGCAATTGCATATCGCGCGCCAAAATCAAAGATAAGACCGCTACATTTAAGGGGTGGTAATAAAACGCCTCACTGGGAGATTTATCATTCATAAGGTGAATCACGAGATCGCTATCGACCAGTAAGGAGTCGAGTAACTGAGAGACTAAATGATAGGCTCCGGCCAGCGTTTCCTTAGGGCGCTGACTTAGCTGCTCATCAATACGGCGCACGGCTTGTAAGGTTGCAGAAAAAGCTTTGGCACATTCCGCGCGCTGTTTTTTATTGTGCTCATAGTGCAAGAGCAAGCTTTGCTTGGCGTTAATAGCGGCTTGTACTTCTGAAACTATGCAAGGAGGGGCAAGGGGGAGGCTTTCAAGCAGGCCATTGGGCGCGGCCGGCAAGGGTGTAGGCAGCATGTCACTTTTTGTGGGTGAATAGCGGATTTTTTGTAAGCCAAGTTGTCTAATCGTCACAACTTGCTCGTCAGAATCTATTTTAAAGCTGCCAAAGGTGAAGGGGTGCTGAGTCCATGGCAGATCTAAATGGACATACAAGCCCACTTGCAATTGTGAGGGGAAAATAAAGTGAACGGTTTTTTCAGCTTGCATGATGCATTTGCAAAAAGAGGAGACTTTAGTATGGCTTTTTTTAAGAAAAATACTGAGATTAGATAAGGTAATCAGCATCTTGTTAGACGGAATTGTGCTTCGAAGCTGATGCGAAAGTTAAGATGATGTTCAAAATGTGAGTCAGCGAGAAAAATGCGGATGCTTCGCCCTTAGAAAGGGGCTTCGCTTTGAGAGGCCAGTGCTTAAGTTGGCGATATTGTGGCCATCATGAGCGGCGTTGTGGATTGAAAATAGAATAAAACTGAAATAGTAGATATTTATTTGGTATGTTGTATAAATATAATGACTTCATAAATGATCTAATAAGGGTTTTACCGAGGACATGTTTGGTTATTTTTACCTTTATGACAAATTATGGGGCTTGAGTCGGGTTTTCCTCGCTTGCTCTAAATAACAATGACTTGTTTAATTGCGGTCTGAATAAAGTAGCTAAATATTCTTATGTAATATCGGAATGTCATTTTTTTTTATATAAAGACAATAAGGATGTATATGCTTCAACTCGATTTTTATGGCACTTTAGTTGCAGCGTCGTTGGTTTTATTGCTGGGGCGAAAAATTGTTGAGTGGTCTGCGCCACTGCGCAATTACAGTATTCCCGAGCCTGTAGTGGGTGGCTTATTAGTGGCTGTATTACTGCTGCTTGGGCGGCTGAGTTTTGGGGCCGAAGTAAAGTTTGATACCGGCATGCAAACACCTTTGATGCTGGCATTTTTTGCCAGTATTGGTTTAAACGCAGATCTGGCCAGCTTGAAAAAAGGTGGCCGCACCCTTGTTATCTTCACCAGTGTGGTGGTTTCCATGTTGGTGATGCAAAACATTGTCGGGATTGCCGCAGCTAGCGCCATGGGGATCAACCCGCTGCTCGGCCTTTTGGGCGGATCGATCACCATGTCGGGCGGGCATGGCACGGGTGCCGCGTGGAGCACTGTGTTTGGCGAGAAATACGACCTAGCATCGGCCACTGAAGTCGCCATGGCCTGCGCCACATTTGGCTTGGTGATGGGCGGGCTGATCGGCGGCCCGGTTGCGCGCTATCTGGTTAAAAAAGTAACCATTCCTGGCTCTGAGCATAATAGCGACGATAGCCCTACGCCCTTCGAGCAGCCACATGCCGTGCGCCTGATCACCCCCCAAGCCTTTATCGAAACACTGGCCCTGATTGCTGTAAGCCTGATGGCCGGATCGGCGCTGGCTGCGATATTAAAAGGCACCGCCTTTGAGTTGCCGAGTTTTGTATGCGTACTGTTTATTGGTGTGGTACTCAGAAACGGCTTATCCGCTCTGGGTATTTACCAAGTCTTTGATCGCGGCGTATCGGTGCTGGGCAATGTAAGCCTTTCGCTGTTTTTAGCCATGGCTTTGATGACTTTACGCCTATGGGAATTAGGCTCATTAGCCCTGCCTATGCTGGGCATTTTGGCGTTGCAAGCCACAGTAATGGCGCTTTTTGCCATCTTTGTTACTTTCCGCGTGATGGGCAAAAACTACGACGCCGTGGTGCTGGCCGCCGGTAACTGCGGCTTTGGCCTGGGCGCTACGCCTACCGCCATCGCCAATATGCAAGCTGTAACCGAACGCTTCGGCCCCTCGCACATCGCTTTCTTGGTGGTTCCTATGGTTGGCGCCTTCTTTATTGATATTGCGAATGCAATTTTGATTAAGCTGTTTTTGTTGTTGCCGATTTATGGCTAGCTTAAATTTAAGCTAGGCGAACGATGAAGCCTCACCATTTGGTGAGGCTTTTTTTTATTAGCACTCTACTTTCATGAGGGTGTCATAGCACTCGCTTAGATTAGCTTCTCTTTCATTTCTAATTGCTGATTCTATGTCGATGATTAAATACACCTCTCTGTCAGCTTTGCTGATTGCTACGCTAAGCCTTACCGCATGCAGCAGTGATGATGCCGAGCCGGTGATCGCTCAAGCAGTGGCAACGCCACTTCCAGCCAAACTAGTGATTGGCCATCGTGGCGCATCGGCCTTACGCCCAGAGCACACGATTGCGGCTTATACCAAGGCAATTGAGATTGGCGCTGATGTGATCGAGCCTGATTTGGTCAGTACCAAAGATGGCGTTTTGGTCGCACGGCATGAAAATGAAATTTCTGGCACCACCAATGTGGCAGATAAGCCTGAGTTTGCTGCTCGCAAAAAAACTAAGAAAATTGATAATGTAGATTACACCGGCTGGTTTACCGAAGACTTTACTTTGGCGGAGCTTAAAACACTGCGCGCTAAAGAGCGTATTCCGGCTAATCGCCCAGAAAACACAAAATATGATGGGCAATTTGAAATACCTACATTGCAAGAAGTGATTGATTTGGCTAAAGCCAAGACTAAAGAAACCGGCCGCACGATTGGCATTTATCCAGAAACTAAGCACCCTAGCTATTTCAAGTCGATTAATCTTCCACTAGAAAAGCGCTTGGTTGATATGCTGCACGCCAATGGCTACAAGGGTAAAACTGCGCCGGTGTTTATCCAGTCTTTTGAAGTCAGTAATCTTAAAGAAATTCGCACACTGACTGATCTACCGATTGTTCAGCTTTTGTCGGCAGCTGGCCAGCCTGAAGACTTTCGCCTAGCAGGGGATAAGCGTAGCTATGCTGATATCGCCACTGCTGCAGGTCTAAAAGAAGTTGCTACTTACGCTAATGGCGTTGGTCCATCTAAAGACATGATTATCCCGCGTGATGCCAATAATAATTTGGGTGTACCAACTAGCTTGGTGAAAGATGCGCATGCCGCAAATTTAGTCTTGCACCCGTATACCTTCCGCCCAGAAAATCCATTTTTACCGGCTAATTTGCGTAAAGGTGATGTGAAGTCGCTGACCGAGCGTGGGGATTCGGCTGCTGAGCTAACGGTGTTTTTACAAGCGGGTATTGATGGCTTCTTTACCGATGATCCATCTATAGGCCGTGCTGCACTGGATGCTTATTTGGGTAAGAAATAGGTCTTATTGAAAGGGAATATTGTGAAAATTTAAAGGGCAAAAAGCCTAATTTATTAGCCTAATTTCTGTTGTGAAAAGGCAGCATCTTTAGATGCTGCCTTTTTTTATTTTGTGTTGTTTTATGATAAATAGTTAGGTATCAGCTAATTGTAAAATGCGCTATTGCAATTACATCGTATTGCTTTTTACATTACAATGACCCAGTGTTTAAGTAGTCAGGGGTTTGTAATGTTTCGCATCGGTTTTTTTAGTTTATGCCTTGTGTTTGTAGCCAATTCAGTAGCGGCAAAGAGCCATAAAATTATTCTTAGTGTGAGTAGTCGGGCTGCGGTGGTTCCTGAAATTCAACTGGACGATGAGCAGTTTGACAAAATACCGCAAATTAGCATGACGGTGCAGACGCCTTGGTATCAAACACCGCAAACATTTGAAGGGCCGTTGCTGCGTGATATATTAAAACTTGCGGAAATTAAAGATGGGGATATTAAATTAATCGCGTTAAATGAATATACAATAAAATTTCCTGTGAGTGATGCATTCAAATATGATGTGATTTTAGCGCGCAAGCGTAATGGAAAAATAATGACGGTACGTGATAAGGGACCGTTATTTTTAATTTATCCATTTCATCAGCATGCCGAATTGATAAAACCTGAATATTTTCGACGCAGTAGTTGGCAGTTAAACAGCATTAGGGCTGAATAACAATGACTCGATTTAGGCTTATTTTAGGTGCAATGTGTATTATCTTGCTGATGAATTTTAGCCTGATTGTGCATTTTGAATTAGAACAAAAAAGAGAGCTAGATCGAGCCAATCAGTTTGGCATGGACAACCAACTTTGGCAGTTTTTTCAGCTAAGCAATGAATATAACCGTCTAAGAGAGGCGGTAGAAAATGGTAAGCCCGATCAGCTAGATAAGATTAGCTTACGATTTGATATTTATTTTAGCCGAATCGATAGCTTTTCTAAAAATGAAATAGAAGCTTCAGCCTTATTTCAAGATAGAAAACTACAATTAAAGCTGCTCAAGCCTTTAATTAGCTATATTCATGGTAGTGAAAATAAATTAAGTGATGGTTTTTTATCTCAGCAAGAATGGTCGGATTTTCAGCGTGAAACGTGGTTACAGCAAGATGCGGTCAATGATTTAATTCAGGAAGCTCGCACTCTGGACGCCCAAGCGATCGAGGAATACCGAAAAAATATTAGCCATTGGGGGGAGTTGCGAATTTTATTAGCGACAACACAAATTTTGTTATTGATTCTATTTGCTTCGCTAGGTCTTTATGCTTTATGGAAGACAGAAAAAAATCGTAAGAAACTCGCTGAGCTGGCAGAAACATTATCAGAAGCAAGGCAGCAGGCGGAATTTGCCAATGCTACTAAAAGTCGTTTTTTGGCGCATATTAGTCATGAAATTCGCACACCCCTGACTTCTATACTGGGCTATGCCGATCGCTTATTGCGTAGTAAAGATCTAGCCACAGAGCAAAAGCGTGAGATTGGATATATTGCCAATAGTGGTACTCATTTATTAAGTCTACTTAATAATGTGCTGGATTTGTCGAAGTCTGAGCATAATAAGATATTACTGATTATAGAAACTATTCATTTAAACCAGCTAAAAATTGAATTAGAAACCATGTTTAGTATGATGGCTAAGCAAAAGGGCATCGAATTCAATGTGAATTTAGCTGCAGATTTACCTGTTAACTTAAGCGTGGATGCAGGGAAACTTCGGCAAATATTGATAAATTTATTAGGCAATAGCCTGAAGTTTACTCAATATGGCTCAATTACTTTAACGTTGTCTGGTGAAGTATGTACACATTGCTATCGTTTATATGCGGTGGTGGCAGATAGTGGTTGTGGTATTAAACAAGAAGATCACCCTCGTATTTTTTCCCCTTTTGAGCAAAGCCAAGCCGGCCAATTAGCTGGGGGCACGGGTCTAGGCTTATCGCTTAGCCGTGATTACGCTCGGCTAATGCAAGGTGATATTACTTTTACTAGTGAAGAGGGTAAAGGTAGTGAGTTTATTGTTTCGATTGAGGCCCAAATTGCTTTTAATTCTGTTGCGCCAGTGCGTATTTTTCAGCCACAGCAGCAATCATTAAGTGGGTATACGATTTTAGTGGTCGAAGATGAAGCCATTAATCGTGAAATGATTTGTGGTATTTTGCAGGACTTTGGCGCACATGCCTTGCAAGCAGCTAATGGCCTTGAAGCTATTTTACAGGTGAGCCAGCATCCTGAAATAGACAGCATTATTATGGATTACCAAATGCCAGAAATGGATGGTATGGCTGCTGCGGGTATTTTGCGTGAACAAAAATGGAAGAAACCTATTTATTTAGTTTCAGCCAGCCCCTTAGAAGAGCTACAGCAGGCGCAGGGCTTTAGTGCCTTTAGCGGTCATTTAAGAAAGCCTTTTAAGATTGATGAATTAATTCGGCTATTGAGTAAGCGTTATGAAGCCATTCTTAGTTCAACGCATGTGTTGCTTGATCATCATTTGGCGATGAGTTCTCTAGGGTTTTCATTAAACCGATATTTAGCGCTGAGCCAAAAAGGTTTAAAACGCATCGCCGAATTAGAAGAGCTATATAAAGTAGCGCTTGAACAGAAAGAAAGTATAGAAGCGGTGCGCTACGCACATAGTGCCAAAGGGATAGCCCTGCAAATTGGTGCAGAAACATTGGGGCAATATTGGGCCTCGCTGGAAGTGAATCCAGAGCAAGATGCATTAATAAAACTCAGCCAATTGCGCCAATCCACACAAAATGAATTAGGCAAATTGCAAGCTTCTACGCTTGTTAATTAAGCGCCCAAAAAATTGCCGCAAGCGAATATGTGCAAGGCGCCACAGCCACGTCACCTTTATTTAAATGCCTGCGAAAGTCATGACTTCCGCAGTATTTTTTTCAGATAGCAACTCATTGCTTGCTACAACAAAGCGGCTATTTTCTAAAGCTTGAATGACCGCTAAATCGATATCATCGATCTGCCATTTTTGCCCACGCTCCAAAATCACATCGTGACCATCGTGGCTTAGCCATAGTTGGCCTGCCGCACAATGAATCCATGATTTAGCAGCTCGAATAGAAAATACTTCAGCAGTTTTAAGTTGAGTGATTTGCATGATGCCCTCGCAGTTCATCGAATTACATCACTATACGAGGGTTGATGTTTTGCGTTTAGTCACAAATTGCCTCTCATTTAATCGTACATATTGGCAATTTATGCAATTATAATGCTGGGATTGAGGGGCTTCTGTGTGTTTTTATCGGTAGTCCAGTCATGCTGCTGGATTCACGCCAAAGGCACGCGGGAATGATGACGTTTAGGGGAGCTGACGTTCATAAGAAGCAAATTCTTACTTGAAAAACTCACTCGGTGCTACGCCAAATTGGCGTTTAAACATGGCGGTGAAGGCGCTGGGGCTGGCGTAGCCGGATTCGAGGGCGATGTCGATCACTCGCTCACCACTGGCTAGGCGCTCCAGCGCTTTTAATAATCGGGCTTGCCGCCGCCATTCGCCAAAGGTCATGCCGGTGTTTTTATTAAAGCGGCGTTGTAGCGTTCTGGCATCCACGCCCATTTTTCCAGCCCAATCACTGCTGCTGCGAATATCGTCGGGAGCAGTGAGTAGCTCGTCGCAAATTAGGCGCAGGGCTTTGTCTTCCGGCATGGGCAGCACCATGGGCAGGGTGGGGATGCTGATGATTTCGTCGAGTAGCAGCCGAATAATGCGGCCTTCGCGGCTGTTGCTTGGATAAGCCTGATCGAAATTGACGGCAGCAAGAATCAGCTCACGCAGCAGTGGGGTGATGGCCAATACACAGCAGGGCAGATTGGGCAGGGCGTCGGGGTGGATATACACCGTGCGCATTTCTACAAAAGCCAGCATATGCACTTCATGCCACACGCCAGCAGGCAGCCAGATGCCTCGGTTGGGCGGCACTATCCATTGCCCGTAAGGCGTAATCACCCGCATCACGCCGCTGATGCCGTACAGCAATTGCGCCACTTCGTGCTGATGGCGAATCGTGCTGCTGCCTGATTCGCGCTCGCCCGATTTACCGATCAAGAGTGCATTGCCCAGCTCACGGGGCGGGCCTAAGTTTTGAATGGTTGCTGTCATGTCGCTTTTGCAATAGTTGTTGCCTTATCTGCGTAAGACAGGCGAGGTCAATGACCTTAACATGCTTCCATAAAACAACAAAGGTAAACGTCATGACCACGGCAATGATGGAGATCAAGCCCGCGATCGAGGCCACGCGCTATCGCGTATTGGCGGCAATCAGTAGCGCGCATTTTTTAAACGATATGTTGCAATCCTTAATTCTGGCGCTGTATCCGCTGCTAAAAGGTAGTTACCACCTCAGCTTTACCCAGATTGGCTTACTCACACTCACCTACCAGATTACGGCGTCGATTTTGCAGCCGCTGGTGGGCAGCTTTACCGACAAGCATCCGCAGAAATTTGCGCTGGTGGTGGGAATGGGCCTTTCGATGTGCGGGCTGTTATTGCTCTCGCAAGCCTCTACCTTTGGCTTGCTGCTATTGGCGGCAGGACTTACCGGCACCGGTTCGGCGATTTTTCATCCTGAATCTTCCCGCGTAGCGAGGTTGGCTTCGGGCGGCAAACATGGTTTGGCGCAGTCTATTTTTCAGGTGGGAGGCAACGCGGGCAGTGCTTGCGGGCCTTTGCTTGCGGCTTTGATTGTGATTCCACTGGGCCAAGGCAGCTTGGCATGGTTTTCGCCTGCAGCCCTTTTGGCGATGGCAGTGCTTTGGCAGATCAGCATCTGGAAAGCACGCCAGCAAAAAAATACAGGCAGCAAAGCCCAGCTTGCGATTCAGCCTTTGCCGCAGCGTCAGACGATTTATGCGATGGCGGTGCTGATTGCCTTGGTGTTTACCAAGTATATTTATATGTCTAGCTTTCATAGTTATTACACATTTTATCTAATCGAGCGTTTTGCCTTGAGCGCGCAAGCGGCGCAGCTGATGCTGTTTGTTTTCTTATTTGGTGTGGCCTTAGGGACAATTCTGGGCGGGCCCATTGGCGATCGGATAGGCCGTAAGCGGGTGATTTGGTTTTCTATTTTAGGCTCGGCACCGTTCTCACTGGCGCTGCCCTATATGGATTTAAACGGCACGATAGCGCTGAGTTTTATTATTGGCGTGGTGATGTCGTCGGCGTTTTCGGCGATTTTAGTGCTGGCGCAAGAGTTGCTGCCGGGTAAGGTGGGCATGGTCTCGGGCTTATTCTTTGGGCTGGCTTTTGGCGTGGCGGGGATAGGCGCGGCGGTGATAGGCAGCTTTGCTGATCAATATGGCATTGCCAGCGTCTACCACGTCACGGCGTTTTTACCTTTGGGCGGGATGATTGCGCTGCTCTTGCCGGATATGAAAAAAGCCCATTGAGTGTGTAAGGGGGGCGTGGCGGCGGCAGCTTAGTCAGGAAGCGACTGTTTTCCCCTCTTATATTAAATAGGCATACTGTTGTTTTGTAAGTATTGATCTACATAATTTATGACGCTGTTTTATATTTTTTGTGGATTTAAATGCTATTATTTTTTATATTTTGATGTTAAAAACTAAAATTTTTTTAAATTTTAGGATAAAACTTATGTTTATACTGATCTCACCAGATTGCGCTTACAAGTGATTGCTGTAATATCCCGCCCCTTTTATTGCACTGGTTTGAGCGTGTTTAAAACACATCGCCAGCCCGCGTATTTTAGTTGATCGCTGTGCATCTTCTGCTGAGCTGGCAGCAAGCTGCAGGCAATAAATGGGATTGGGAATATGAGTTTGATGCGCAAGAAAAGCGTTCAGGACATGCTGGTATTTGCCCAGACGTCCACGGCGCTTCGTAGGGAGCTGTCTGCATTTGACCTCACCATGTTGGGGATAGGCGCCATTATTGGCACAGGTATTTTTGTACTTACCGGCACGGGTGCAACCGTTGCTGGGCCCGGCTTGGTGCTGTCATTTATTATTGGCGCGCTGGCTTGTGGCTTTGCGGCGCTTTGCTATGCCGAATTTGCCTCTATGCTGCCGGTTTCCGGCTCTACCTATACTTACGCTTATGCCACCTTGGGCGAGTTGATCGCTTGGATGATAGGTTGGGATTTAATGTTGGAATATCTGCTGGCTTCTTCCGCCGTATCGGTGGGCTGGTCTGGCTATTTCCAAAGCTTGCTGGCGGGGTTTGGTATTACCCTGCCCGAAATGCTGACGGCGGCGGCGGGTGCTGTGCCGGGTAAAGATACACTCTTTAATTTGCCCGCTTTTGCGATTGCCATGGTGATTACCAGCTTACTGGCATTTGGGATTAAAGAATCCAAGCGCGTGAATAATATTGTGGTGCTGATCAAGGTGGCCGTGGTGCTGCTATTTATCGCCATTGGTGTGTGGCATGTGGAGCCCGCCAACTGGAACCCTGCTTTGCCCTATGGTTTTTCTGGCGTGTTTCACGGCGCGGCCATTGTATTCTTTAGCTTCTTAGGTTTTGATGCCGTGACTTGCGCGGCTGAAGAAGTTAAAAACCCGGCCACAGATATCCCTAAGGGAGTGATCTGGTCGCTAGCGATTTGCTCGGTGCTCTACGTGATTGTGGCGGCCATTATGACCGGCATCGTGCCTTACGCTCAGTTTGCAGGTATTGATCATCCTGTATCGCTTGCGCTGCAAGTGGCCAAGCTTAATTGGTTTGCAGGCTTTGTTGATTTGGGCGCGATATTGGGCATGATGACGGTGATTCTGGTGATGACTTACGGCCAGACTCGCATCTTGCTGGCCATGTCTCGCGATGGCCTCTTGCCTAAGATTTTCTCTGAAATCAACCCGCGCTACGGCACGCCCTATAAAGCGACTTGGCTGATTGGCGCAATTATTGCGCTCATCGCAGGCTTGGTACCGCTGCATACCTTAGCCGAACTGGTGAATATCGGAACCTTGGCAGCGTTCTCCTTAATTGCCATTGCAGTGGTTGTGCTACGTAAACGTGAGCCAGATTTACCGCGTAAATTCGTCTGCCCGGGCGTGCCGTATATCCCTGCGCTGGCAGTGATTTTTTGCGTGTTTTTGATGACTCAGCTTTCAGCCATCACATGGCTATGTTTTGTGATCTGGTTGGCCATTGGGCTGATGGTTTATTTTGGCTATTCACGCCGCCACTCCCTGTTGCATAAGGCATAAAGCCTAATCAGCTATCTGCGGCGCGAGCATCATGCTCGCGCCGTTTTTTATTGTGCAAATTTTCGCAAGAGAAGGGTTTGAAGGGTTGCGTGCAGCGGTTGAACCATAAGCTATGCTGAACAAAAGCCGCGTGTGGCGATGGCTGATCTAAATCGAGGCAGTTTATGTATTGGCTAAGAGTTGTGATTTGTATATTGCTAGCGCAATGGTCAGCCTTCTCAGAGGCCGCCAGCGGCTGCTCTAGGCCGCTGATTGTGGCAAGCAGCTCGATTAGTATTTTTATGGAAGTTGACGATTTAGACCGTGTAAGCGGCGTGGTTCCTGATTTTTTAGCCGAGATCACAAAAACTACGGGCTGCCAGTTTATTTACGAAGTGATGCCCAGAATACGTGCGCTGCGGATGCTTGAAGCAGGCAAGATCGACATCATTGCCGCATCAAAAATAGATAAAAGAGATGCGCTGGCAGATTATGTAAATGTAATTTCTGAGCGGCCGAGTTTGATTATGTTAAAAGATCATCCTAATGCAGCCACACCGCTTGATGCCTTAATGCAGGGAAAGCTGCAAGTGAATGTAGTGAGGGGGTTTGATATTGGGCCGGAGTACAGGGCCTTGCTGGAGCAATTAAAGCAAAAAAACAGACTAGAAGACGTGTTAGATACCGATGTGATTGCACGCAAAATGCTTGAAAAAAGATGTGATGCAACCGTAGTTGGGGCATCTACCTTTGCCAAGTCGATTGAAAAATTTAATTTAGAATCAAAATTGCAAGTCATACCGATGGAAACGATGCCCATTGTGTACTCTGGCTTTTATTTTTCTAAAACGAGCATGCAAGAAAAGGATAGATTGTTTTTGATTGCTGAATTTAATTCAAAGCTAAAGGCAGGAAAATTCAAAGAAATTTTTATGAAAAGAGTTAAAAATATGAAAGAGCTTTATTCCTCTGTTTTGTTCGAAAAACTATAAATTATGATTTAGACAAAGCGATCATTACCTGCGTTTTTTTAGTCAGGCGGCTCAATGCTTTTTGGTAGGAGCCATCAATCAGTGTTGTAATCAGCCCGCTTTCATGTAATTCAATATTGTTAATACTAACCCAGTGAAAACGTTGCATATAGCGGGCGGGTTTAATGCCCTCTTGGTCCGTTAGCTCTAAAAATCGCTCTGGTGCAACGCGAATACTAAAACGCCATTGCTCGGGTTCGCTGGTTTTAAAATAGGCGAACTGCTTATCGCCTACATAAAAAAACAGAATATTGCTGGGGGCCGCAAACTCTTTCTCACTTACCCCTGCAAGAGATCGGCAATAGTTTTTTGTGGCTTCAATGTCCATTGCTAACCATCATTGATGACTGATAGGCATCAGCCCTTACCATTTTAAGGGTATGGCTCAAAATATATCCCGAAATGGTAGGCTCAATATAATCGTCATTCACTCGTGTATCTATCGGGAATCCAGTGGAACTGCTGGAGCCCCGATAAACACATTCGGGAATGACGACATGCCTTTTTGGGTAATTAATATGAGCCGAGTGTTAAGGCTTTGCTGCGCTACTGATTGCCGTTACTTCGCTGGTATTCAGCTTGGCTGGGATATTGAGCAGTTTATCGACCGTGGTAAATTGATAGCCCTGTTTTCTTAGCTCGGGGATTAAGCGCGCTGTGGCCATAATCGTGGGTTTACGGCCGCGGCCGCCTGAATCGTGCATCAGCACAATCGCCTCTGGGTGGATATATTGGCGGATCACATTTTCGATGGCATTACTGGCTAGCTCGTCCATTTTGTTTTGATAGGTATGAAACCAATCGGCGCTATCTACCGACCATAAAATGGCTTTCATGCCTTTGCTCTGCAAACTTTTAATTTGCGTATCGTTTAAAAAGCCATAGGGCGGGCGCATCATGCTCGGCTGAAATCCCACTACTTTTTGGTAAGCCAGCTGGGTTTTTTCGACTTGATCTTTCCACCACACAGCGCCGTCTTCTAGCTTGCTTAAATCCGGGTGGTTATAGCTGTGATTAGCCAGCGTGTGGCCTTCTGCTAGTGCACGGCGCACTGTATCTGGGAACTGCTCAATCTGGCTACCTTGCCAAAAAAAGGTGACTTTTACATTTTCTTTTTTGAGTAAATCTAGTAGCGCAGGCGTATCTAAACTTGGGCCATCATCGTAGCTAAAGGCAATTTCCTTGCGATCCCCAGGGCCTTCTAAAAAGTAAGTTCCTGCAAACTCCTTGGCTTGTCTATCCAATACTGCAGGAGGGATTTGCCCCCAGTTTTCTACAAAGGGCGTGCGTAAGCGGGGTGGTGTTTGAGCATAAGCGGTAGTTGTCATAAGCAATACCCCTGTAATCATGCTGGAGATATATTTCATATTATCCTTTGGGCTTTGATCTGCCATGGTGGTTTGTTTGTATGCCTAAAACGGGACGGGTTTTTTATTTTCAGATAAATATTGCTGCCTCAGTTTATCTAAACGGCCATTTTTGCGTATTTTGTTTAATGCTACATTCATTTTTCGTGCAATTTCTGGATTAGTGCGTTTGCTAATTCCAAACCAATAGTCATTTTGGGAAATTAAGAGCTGTACGGGGACGATTTCATTGGCGATGTCTAATTTTTTTGCATTATAGACCGCCGCCCAATCTAGCGAGAGCAGCAGATCAAATCGCCCGTGTTTAAATTTGCGCATATTGTTTTCATCATCGCTCGCTATATCTAGCTTGTCAAAACCCAAGCGAATTAAATATTTGCTGGATTCTGATTCGTGTACTACTCCAATATGATAAGCACGAGCGTCGTCTAGTTTTTTAATGACGATATCTTTGCGCTTGGCTAGCTTGTAAAGCATGATGCGCCGAGAGCTAATTGGCCCCACCCACTGAAACTGCGCTTCGCGCTCGCTTGTGCGTGCCATCGAATAAATCAGCGTATTCGCTTCCTTTTGAGCTCGGCTATATGCCCGTGGCCACGGTAGTATTTCTTTATTAATTGTAATCCCCATATCGTGGGCAATTAAATCCAGCAATTCGCTTGAAAACCCCGTCACTTTGCCATCTTGCTCGTAATTAAGTGGCGGTAAATATTCTGTAACTGCATTGAGTTGAACCGATGCTTCTGCGCCAAGCAGATTGGCTTGCAGAATAAACAGGCAAAGAAAATATCTTATTTTTGTATAAAGACTCATATCGACTCATTAAGTGCTCACCTCCTGCTATAGAGGTGTAGTGAACCGTTTCTGATTAAAGGCCAATCAGAGAAATTATTCATATGGTAGGTAAAGCGTATGAGTTTCGACTATGTTTAAATCGGTTTTTCTTTATTTTATTGCTATATTTTTTTATCAAACTGTAAGGGGTTTAATATTTTTGTAATGTGATTCATTGCGGAAAATATAAAGGCCGGCTTTATCTGTAGGAGCAGTAAATGTTTTTAAAGCGATATCTTGTTTTGCATCCCCTTTGGGGACGGAAGCGCATCCAATTAAGCTAGAAAGAATAACTGCAGCAAGTAATAATTGTTTCATAAAAATTTCTCTGTAATGGTGGGATTATTTAAATTCGAGCATTTAAATAAATATGTAATATATTCTCTACGAATAGAAGATATATTCTATCGTCATTTTTTGCTTTCGTCGATAGAAAGATTTTTGTCTAATCAGTAACTGATTATTTGTATATGCAGATAGGTGTTGAGGTGTAAATTTTGTTTAGCATCTTGGTGAATGTTCTGTTCTGCTGGCGTGGGGTGCAGGTGCCCACGCCAGTGTGAATACAGTAAGTTGATTGCGTCTCGTGTTTAAGGGCGCTTTGCCATAATACTCAGCACCGCAACGCTATTTACCTTTGCTCCAATTGGAATCGCGGCTAAATCAACAAAGAAATCTGGATTGTGATTGGAATAAGGGAAAGGTCGACCCATTAATTGCGCTTCATGATAGAGCGCAGGTGGCGCCACACCGACCAACATAAAGGCATAGGGCGTATTCAGGGATTTAAACGCTTCTTGAAAGTCTTCCGAGCCCATCACGGCGGGGAAATGGTCAATCACTTTGCCCTTGCCCATTAGCGCTTCCAGCGAGGGATTGATACGGCTCACCAAGACCTTATCGTTGACGAGCGGTCCTGCGTTGCCTTTCATCACGCGGGTTGGCATTTTATCGGCACTCACACCCGCGGCAATGGCCACGCCTTTATTGATTTCGTCGATACGTTTGAGCATCTGCGTGCGCACTTCTGGGCTAAACCAGCGCAGATTAAGCTTGAGCACGGCGGTTTCTGGAATCACATTATTATCGCGGCCAGTGACGATGGAGCCCACCGATAATACCGCTGCAGCCTGTGGATCAAGATTGCGGCTCACAATAGTTTGATAAGCCAGTACCGCTTGCGATGCCATTACCACTGGATCGACCGTCATTTGTGGCGTGGAGCCATGGCCACCCAAGCCATGAAAGGTGACATCAAGTTGATCAACACCTGCCATGCGCACCCCTGGCGAGCTAGAAATAAAGCCCACGGGGCCTGGCGCGGTATGGGCACCAAAGGCGAAATCAGGCTTTGGAAAACCGCGCTCCCAAAGCTTGTCATCCACCATCGCTTGTGCGCCTAAGCCGACTTCTTCGGCGGGCTGGGCATAAAGCACCAGCGTGCCAGACCAGTCAGATTTTAGCGCTGCCATGGTTTTGGCAAGGCCTAGCATCCAAGTGACGTGGGCATCGTGGCCGCAGGCGTGCATCACATTGACCTCACTGCCATCGGCTAGTTTTTGCTTGGCCTTGGCTGCATAGGGCAGGCCGGTGGTTTCGCGTACTGCGTTTGAATCCATATCGGCGCGGAACCATACCGTTGGCCCCTCGCCGTTTTTAAGCACGCCCACAACGCCGGTTTTACCTATGCCCTCAGTCACGCTAAAGCCCAAGGCTTTTAGCTCCTTACTCACAATGCCTGCCGTACGGGTCTCGGTGAACGCGAGCTCTGGATGCTGGTGCAGGTCTTTAAAAATAAGGGTTAACCTTGATGTATCAGCATCTACCGCAGCATTCACCTTGGCGATCAGCCCAGCGGCAATGGCTTCTTTCGCAACTTCTGCGGCCATCAAGGGGGCTGCTGAGAGTAAAGCACTGATCGCAAGCGGGAGGAGCTTTTGAGTAAGAGTCATGGTGTTCCTTGGCGAGGAAATAGACGTGGTCCGGCAGAGAGGGGTAAAGTCTTGCGCTAGTTTAAACAAGGCTAATTTTAAATGCGAGTTTTATGAAAGAATTGGTAAGTAAATGTCATTGGATGAACTAAAAACGCAAGGCGCCAAACCGCGTTTGAGCGGTCTATTTTGGTTTTTGCTCAGAGTAGATATAACGTTGCTCAGTTTTTAATTGTCTTCTTGAGTAATGCCATAGGCCTATTTTAGCTAAGCCACTGATAGCCATTCCCATATAAAAAACATCTTGTTATTGAAAACATAAGATAAAAAAATTAAAAGCAGGAGATTGAATTTGCGAATATTCTTTTCAAAAGGATGCACATTGATTTTAATCGTAGGGTGGGTGTAACCCGCCGTTTTTCGTGTTTCAGCAAAGCTCGGCGGGTTTCACCCGCCCTACAAATGCACAAATCGAATGCAATTAATCAACGATTGCTTTTCACTCAATTCGCAATAAAAAACTCAAATGGCACCAGTAATTCTAGCTCTTCTGGCCGATCGGCGGGGATGCGGGGCAGGGGGGCGGCGCGGTTGAGGGCTTCCATGGCGGCTTTGTCGAGTGCGGGCACGCCGGAGCTGCGCTCTAGTTTTGCACTGAGTACTTGCCCTTCTCGATTAATCATAATTCGCAAATAGGCCACGCCCTCGTCGCCGCGCATACGGGCGGCGGTGGGGTAGCGGCGAAAGCGCTCTAAGCGGGCAAGTACTTTGCCTTCCCAGCTATTACTGCCGCCGCTGGCCTGCTGATTGGAGGCCGGCGGTGCAGGTGGGGCGGCTGCAATGGCTGCGGTTTTATTGAGCGGGCCTACTTCTTTACTGCTGGTTTGCTCGCTGGCTTTTTTCTCAGGCTGGGCCGTGGCTGAAAGCGTTGATTCGGCAAGGGTTTTGCTGACAATCTGATCGATTACTTGTGGAGTGGCTTTGGGTGCGGGGGGCTTGGCTTCTTTGGGCGCTTGTTTGGCCGCTGCTTGGCTGACGTGTTTGGCTTCAGTTTGCTCGAGCGGAATACTAGGGGCTGCCGCTTGCAGCAGGGTGACTTCCATCTTTTCACTGGCAAACTTAGGCGTGATTGGCTCACTGGTCCAGTTGCTTACAAAATAGCTGAGCAAGCCCACATGCAGTAAGAGGCTGATGATGAGGCTGCGTTTTATGCCTAGACGAGCGGGCTTGATTGGACAGGAGGTTATTTCTGTTTTACTGAGATCATTGTTGATATCTAGCGCGATAGAGGGGCGGCGGATCAGATAAATGGCGACGATAAGCTCACACACAGCGACAACGGCTACGACCCACCATGGCACAGGGGTGAGGGCTAAAACAATTAGCCCTAGCACCATACCTAAGCAGGCCGATATCTTGGCCCGCTTAGGCACAGCACGGTGCTCCCGCCAAGCGCGAAGCGAGGCGCCAAAACGCGGATGCTGCAGCAGCCATTGCTCAAACTTAGGCGATGATTTGCTAAAGCAAGCCAAGGCCATCAGTAAGAAAATCGTGGTGGGCATCACGGGCAGCATTGCTCCGATAATGCCGAGCACTACCATCAGGCAACCCAAAATGGTGTAACCCCAGCGTAATGGTGCATGCAGTCCGCGTTGATGCATTAATACACCTGATCTAAATGGTTATTCATACGGGTGAAAGCGGCTTTGGCACCGGCGACTGCGCGTGCTTCTTCTGCCGCGCTTAAGGCAATGCCATCGAGTACCGCTACAAATTCACGCCAATTTTTAGCGCGCCCTTCTGGCGCTCCGGCTAAATGGCGAGCACCAAATTCTTCAGATAGGCCTAAGCTTGCCGCCATTTTTAATAAAATCGCCGCGCCGAGTTTAGAGCCTTCGGTCACATACATCCAGCCCAAAGCGGTGGGAATATCTTGCGTATGCTCAAGGGCGGGCAAAGTATCGTGCTCTGGCAAGCTGCGTTCCAAGTCAGTGATATCGGCAGCGATACGATCATAGCGGCGGCGCTCGGCCAAATCAGGGAAAAGGGCGGCCAGTTGCGAGTTGTCATAAAGCGGATCGCAATCCCTCAGAAAGCCGTATTGGGCAATCAGAAAGCGAGCGTAATTATCGCGGTTAGCAAAAGGCTTGTTGGCCATAATGCGCTTATCTAGCTGATCGTGCGTGTCAGTCGTTAAGGCTTTGAGTTGTTGGGTACGGCTCAGTTCGGCAACAGTATTCATAGTGGTTTGTTTACTCTAGTCATAAAGGTGGATTGATATTTAAATTTGATACGGGGTGTGGTGGTTTTTTTATAAAGCCGGTCTTATGTTTTTAGGCATTGCATCATTCGTAGGGCGGGTGAAACCCGCCGATTTTTTAGCTGTTCGGGTTTCACCCGCCCTACGAAAAACCTGCGTCTTGGTTATGGAGAATGCTCATTGATTCACAAGCACAACGCTTAAAATTTTATCCCTACAGACATCCTTACCGTGCGCCCAGGGCCTGGCATCAGGCTGAGTGAGAGCGGGTCGAGATAGTAGCGATCTGTGGCATTGTCGATGCTCATATCCACACGGGTATCGGCGTTGATTTTGTAGCTGGCAAACAGATCAACCAAGCTGTAAGGCAGGGTTTTGATTTGTAATGCTGAGCCACTGTAGCTCTGCCAAGATGCACCATCTTCGGCGGTGTTTAATGGGCCGCTTACATAACTAGCGCGCAAGCCCATAGTGAGTTTTTGATCCAGCAAGCGGGCGCCCAATGTAGCGTTAGTGCTGATCTTGGGTGGAATCATATTGCTGACGTAGGACGAGCTAAATCCGACGGGTGAGCAGTCTGGGGTTTCGCTTAGTTTAGTTGTGAACTCAGCCTTGCCACGCAGATAGCCTGCCATTTTTGAGTCGCAAATCATGGCTTTATGATTCAGAGTTGCGGCTAGCTCGCCAAAGAAATCGCCACGGTCGTAAGACGACTGCAGCTCAAAGCCAGAAACGCTGAAGCTATCAATATTGGCCATGGAGAAGTTCTGATCCCAAGCCTTTTTGCCTGAGATCATCACGCGGCTGATGTATTGATCGGTGGTGTTATTAAAGTAGGCCACTTTAAAACGCAGTTTGTCTTCCGCTGTAAATACATCGTCTTTCACAAAGCTGATACCGGTTTCCCAGTTTTTGCTGTGCTCAGGCTCCAGTGGCGAGGAGAAAGTCGCCGAGAAGCCAACCGTGGATTCATAAAGGCTAGGCATGCGCAGGCCTTCGGTGTAGCGCAGATAGCTGCTGATGTTGTCGCTTAGTTTAAATGTCAGACCAAACGCAGGCGCAAAGCCACTGCCTTCACGCTCGATAGGCTCGGTGCGGCTAAAGGCCCCGGGGATATCGTTGTGATAAACCATCTCGTCGACGGAGGATTCGTGAACTTGGCTGCTGCTGATTTCTATCGGCTCTTCGTCTTTGTCATGCTCCAGAACAATTTTGTCGGCTTTGAGTGGGTTTGTTGCATCACTAAATTGGCCGGTATTATCTTGGTGCCAGAGCACGCTGCCAATTCGATCACTTTTATCGTCGTATAAATAGATGCGTTTCCAGCCTAGCGGCTCTTCAAGCTGGGTGGCGATGGTATTACGGTCTTTACTGCGATAGCGCAAATAGCGGCCACCGGCCTCTACAGTCAGCCAGTTTGTGGGCTGCCATAGCATATTAATAAAGGCGCTTTCTTCATTGCGTGTGCCGCTGCGCAAGCTGCGGTTGTGGTTTACATCATCGATATCTATTTTTACGCTGTCTGATGGGGCGATATCTTCTTTTTGCAGTGAAAAACCATAGTTCAGGCTAAAAGCACCGTAGGTGTTATCAAAGCGTGAGGTATTGCTTAAATCTGCCCCGTAGCGTTGCGATTGGTTTTTAGCCAAATAGAGTGATTCAACGCATTGCTCGCATTCATGATCCCAGCCGATGGGCTTACCTTCGTGCGGATTACGGAAAATATCACCATTGCGGGCCGCGCTTTCCATATCGGTGTACCACAGATTGGCTTTCAGGCTAATCAGTGCATTGTCAGCGGGCTGATATTTATAGCGTGCGGTCCATGCGTCAGTGCTGACTTCGCTCGGCTTCCATTGCTTAATAATGCCGGTGCTATTACGCAAAATTTGCGAAGGCATGATTTCGCCGTAAGTGCTTTTAAAGTAGCGATAACCCAGCTCTAAAGCTTGATCGTCACTTAAGTGGATCGTGGTTTTCAGCAGAGCAGAATCGGTGGTGTTCGAAGTATTAAGCACTTCATCGCCAGCGTGGTAAAACTGGGTGATGCCATTGTCGTCGCCATTTTCATCGATATTCTGGTAGCTGCTGAAGCCATTTTTACCCGCAAAGTAATTGCCAATGCTGCGATGGCTGATGGCCGCAACCACATCAAAATCATCTTGCTTGGTGGCATATGCAAGGCTTAAAAAGCCACTACGTGGGTCCAAGATATTGTTGCGATCAGCACGGGGTGTGGTTTCAAAATCAGTGGGTGCTTCCTTGCTATTGTCTTGCAGGCCGGTGCGGATTCTAAAACCGCTACGCTCACCCGGCTTTAAAATATCTTCGCTGCGCAGTGTTTGCATACTCACCAGCCCACCAATCGCTCCCGCGCCTTCAGCACCCATGCTTGGGCCTTTGGCGATATTGATTTCGCTGATTAGCTCTGGGTCGATATAGCTGCGATCGGCAATCCCTGCGTAGCCTCGGTAAACGGTGGAGGATTGCAAGCTGCCATCAATCAAGACCGGCACGCGGCCTTGGCCCTGCATGCCACGGATATTCACATCTACCGCGCCGCTATTTCTTGCATCGCCTACCACCACGCCGGGCGTGCCCTTAAAAATATCGGCGGGCGAGGTGCCCCGAAAGCGATCAATATTTTCACGGCTGATATGGGCCGACGAGCCCGGCTTTACATAGGGACGATCGCTGGCTTCGATTTGCTCATCACTTAAAAACGCCGCAGCCGCGCCACTGACTTTAACCGCGCCAATGGCAACGGCTTTATCCGCTTGCGGCGCTGGCTTTAAAACAATTGTGCCATCGCTATTTACCTCGGCACGTAAACCACTGCCGCTCAGTAATTGGCGCAAAGCATCGCGCACGCTATATCTGCCTTTGAGTGCAGGGCTTTGACGACCTTCTGTGAGTTTGGCATCGACCAGTAAAACCATACCTGCTTGGCGAGCTAGCTCGTTCAAAGCGTGGCTCAGTGGCTGGGTGCTGATATTAAATTCTGCGGCAGCAGGCTGGGCAGCATGGCTGGGCAGTGCTGCAAAAGCCAAGCTAAGCGCCAAAATCAAAGGACGAAGCGCAGTGCGGCGGGATGATTTCATGGGTTTCTACTCTCTCATAGATGATTTTAAGAATCATTCACAAGTAAAACGAATGAAATGCATTAACCCTGACGTGGCTGTGCAAATATTTTTTATTTAATTGATGTTACGCAGCCAAACCTAAATCTTGAAACACGAAGAAAAACAAGACTTGAATTAAGTTGTTTTATAGGTTTTTAGTGTCTAATACCCAGCGATTAAAATTCGTATCGCAGCAAGTGGCACGGGGATTAAATCTCCCCTTGAAATACGCAAGCTCCGAACAAGCGGGGCGGGGTTTCGGCTAGGGAAGGAGGATCCAAGCCAATCCCGCCTGCCGCCGACTCGATTGTCCGCAGCGCAGGGGCCTTCGTGTTTCGTGGGGCGGCCTTCTTTGCGTACTATGATTTCTGGCCGTTCAAGAAAGTGAGTCCCCCGCGGGGATACCGCGCCAAAATCAACGTGCCGAAGGCACTAAAAAGATGATCACTGCGTAACATCAGTTATTTAATTGAGAGGCGAGTGGGTGTAAATCAGCAAAAGTGAAATTGCCTAAGCGCTGGTGGCAGTCGTATTGGCGAGGTGAGGGGCAGGTGGTGGCGCAAATCTAAATCATGATATTTGCTTACATAGTGCGAAATATTGACTGCCTACTACTGATCAGAAAAATTTCAACTACTCTTGATATAGCGCGAATGAGCTGACATCCAGTTTGCTTGTGATTAAGGGCAAGCAAAGCTTGGAATGGTATTGATCGCTTTTTTTCTTGTAGTGATATTGGCGATTTGTTGGGCGCTTTTAATAGAGGCTGATGAATGAACTATTTAAACAAAATTAAAATTGGCGCTCGATTAACCATGGCATTCATGCTGATGCTGGTGTTTTTATTGATTATTTCTGTAAGCGTCTGGGCCGGTTTAGCCCGCATAGATCAAGCCATGCATAATATTGTGCAGGTTGAGGCTAGAAAACAGAGTGTGACTGCCGATTTAGAGCGCCACTCTCAAAGTGCCGCACTGCTGCTATTACAAATTGTGACCACGCCTGAGCGACAAGCCCGTTTGCCTCTCTATACCGCTATGGAATTAGCTAGTAAGCAAACCAATGACTCTTTTCTAAAATTGCAAGCTTTGCCTTGGGCGGGGGATAAGGCGGCCACTTTGCAATCTTTAGCCGCGCTGCGGGAGCAATATCTTCGCGCTTTTACCGATACGGTAGATTTAATCGAGCTGGGTGATCAAGCCACTCTGGCCCAACAATACGCCAGCCAAACTCAGCCATCCCTGAATGCTTTGCTTGCTGCCACCGCACAATTGGCCGCTATGCAGCAAAGTAATATGTCGGGGGAGTTGGATAATGTATTAAAGCGCATGAGTGAGACACGCTCTTTTCTCTGGATTTTAAGCTTGGCCGCTTTAGCGGCAGGGCCCTTTTTTGCTTGGTCTGTAACGCGTAGCATTGTTCGCCCACTTGGGCATGGCGTTGAGATGATGGTGAATATGGCGGATGGCGATTTACGCTGCGTAGTGAAAATTAATGGGCGTGATGAAACCGCCATGATGTTGACGCAAATGCAGAAAATGCAGGCAGGGCTGGCCACGATGGTGTTGGGTTTGCGCGATTCGGCAAATCAAGTTTCTACTGCTGCGCAGTCTACCCAGCAAGGCGCTGCGGATGTGGCCGATGGCGTGGCTAGGCAGCAATCAGAGCTCTATCAAATCAATCGGGTGGTGGGCGAGTTTGTTAATAAACTGCATGCAGCAGAGCAAACGGCTTGCTTGGCTCAGCAGCAATCCAAACAAGCCGCCAGCTTGGCAGGGCGTGGCCAACAGCTGATTGAAGTTGCCTCGCATGAAATCGCCTCGATTGCCAGCACCATTCAAAATAGTGCCGATGCCGTCGATGTGTTGCGGCAAAGGGCTAACTCCATGCGCACCATGATTAGCTCTGTGACCGAAATTGCTGAGCAAACAAATATGCTGGCTTTAAATGCTGCGATTGAAGCTGCGCGAGCAGGGGAAGCGGGTCGTGGGTTTGCGGTGGTGGCAGATGAGGTAAGGCGGCTGGCGGATAGAACAGCCAGCGCCACCAGAGAAATTCAAGGTGTAATTGAAGCGATGGATCAGCAGACGAGTGAAGCCATACTGCAAATTGGTCATGGAAAAAACGAAATGGCGCGCGGGGTTAAAATGATCGGTGAAATCGTTGAGCCGCTCACCGAATTACGCGAAGGCGCTAATAAGGCTTCTGTTGAGCTAGATACCTTAAGCCAAAATATTTCTGAACAAGTCGCAGAAAGCCAAGCCATCGCCCATAGCGTGGCCTCCATCGCTCAGTTTGCGGATAACAATCTCAGCATCACCCAGCAAGCCAGCCAAGATAGCCGGCAATTGTTTGAAATTAGCTTGCAGCTGCAAGCGCAAATGCAGCGCTTTCGGCTTGCATAGAGATGGTTTGATGCAGACCTATTGCTTTGAAATGGCGCCGTTATTAATCTGCACAGGTAATACTTGCGGCAAGGCGCGAGTAAATTGCTTGAGTTTATTAATCTCAAAGCTACCAGAAATACGGAG
>JAPLQI010000049.1 GCA_026399755.1 Pseudomonadota bacterium | reverse complement strand
CGATATCCTGCCAAAGCTCGCGACCCCATATATGAGGAGTGCCCTTGTTATTGCCCGTATCCGGCTTGATTTGCAAAGCAATCAGCTGCCCGTTTGGTGCAATGAGGCTCCAGCTGTCCACGGGGCCGAGTAAGTATTTTTGCTGCTCATGATTCAGCAGTGGCCATAAGGCCCACAGCACGGCAGGATCATGCAAGCGCAGTAAGTGATTGCCGCCTAAAGGAGAAAAGCGAATCATTTGCTCGCTGATATGCAGGGCGGCTTGCTTGGCATCTCCCGCAATCTCCAGCCAGCCTGCCACTCTGCGACCACAGCCTTCGGCAATTAAATCTGGCGAGGCTTCTTGCAGGGCTTGCTCAATGCTAGGTAACAAAAATTCTGAATTTTCGCCCGGTAATGGCAGCCAATACGGGCGCATTGCTGGGTTGAGCGAGCGATGTTTTAAAGGCACGACAAAGCCTTTTAGCTTTACCTCCTCAGCCAGCAGTAACTCATCATCTGACAGCGCTCTGTGGCTGTAATCTAATGCAAGGCAGAGTTGTTTTCCTGCCTGCACCTTATCGCTTAAGCACTGCAAGACTGCCGTAGCATGGTTTTCTATGGTTGGATCCGTCATTTTTTGAATCCCTTAGCTTAAGCGCACAGTGGCCGCTTGAGATGCAGCGGCAGCATCCATACTCTGCTCGCAGCCTTTCGCAAACTTAGGCAAGGGTGCATTGAGGCTGGTTGGCCCACTTATATCGTGATTAGCGCCCTTAATACTCACCTTCCCCGGGCAATGGATTTCGATATTGCCGCCTTTGATGCGGATATAACCACCCCCTGCCGTAACCAGAATTTCGTCTTTGGCAACGACATGAATGCTTTCTTTGCAGGCCGTGATTTTCAGGTCTTTATCGCCGGTGATTTCGATATCGTCAGACTGCGCTTGCAGCTGGATTTTGCCTTTGGCTGCGATTAGTTTCAGCGCGACTTTATCCTTCACCCCCACCACAAACAGGCTGATGTGTTGGCCGACGTTATGTATCCAGCGGCGGCCGGAGGTTTGGTTGCTGTCTCTTTGCGCGACTAGATCTAGGTTAGTGCCTGCGGTAATTGTCTGGCTTTGCGGGCTGGTGATGGCTATGCCGTCCTCACCGTGCAGCAGGATGATTTTTTGCTGGCCGGCTTGGTCTTTGGATTTAGTTTTGCCGTCTATATCGGTATTGCTGCCCGCTTCAAGGCTTTTGCTGGCGTGTACGTGGTGATACATATGGCCGGTGCTGGCCTTGCTGCCTGCACTATTGTCGGCCTCTACGGTTTTGCCTTCGTCGCCGGTTTCTATGGTGTCGGCAAGTTGGTTGGTAGCTGTTTCGCCTAGGCTTTGGGCGAGTGAAAATGCTGATTCAAGCTGGCTTTGGGCGGGTGTGTGGTCTAGTTGCTTGCCGCTAGCGCCGCTTTTGGTTTCGGTGCTAATTAACAGGCCATTGGCGCGGATTGCGCCTTGATTGTCGCTGCGCAGCTCAAAGCCTTCACCGCGTGGCTCGCCTTTTCCGTCCGTTCTTGGATGGATTAAGTAGCCCAGATTAAGCTGGGTTTTACCGTGCTCGCTGGATAATTTGGTACGCACTTCCCCCTTAGTATCATCAAACAGCAGCTCGCCGTATTGGCCGCCTTCATGCTCTTTGGTTTTGATGCCAGATAGCGTTTTGTTGGCGGGCAAGACGCCTGCACCGCTGAAGGTGGGCACTGAATGGCTGCCGTTATACACAGCGCCAGTCACTACGGGGCGGTCGATATCGCCCTCTATAAAGCTGACGGTTACTTCCTGGCCGATGCGCGGGATGAACTGATGCCCAAAGCCTGCACCGGCCGATGGCGCGGCGACGCGTATCCAGCAGGATGATTTATCGTCGAGGTTTGCGCCAAACTCGGGGTGTTCTGCGGCACGCTGCCAGTGAAATTGTACTTTTATGCGCCCTTGCTCATCGGTGTGAACTTCAGATCCGGCGGGGCCGACCACGGTGGCGGTTTGCAAGCCTAGGCTGGTGGGCTTGGTGAGTTCTTGTTCCCCAAGATGGCTCAGTACAGGCTGGCCGCGTCTTTGGGCGGTGAAATCGGCTTGGTATGGGGGAGTATTCGCGGCGAAAGCCGCTCCTACGAGCAAGCTGGGCGCAAGCAAGCTAAGTTGCTGGGTAAGATCCACCGGCAAATTATTGTTTGCGGTGAATTTAAGCTCGGTAATGGCGAATTCGCGCTGCTCGGCGCTATCCCACTCGTGCGCGGGGTGATCTTCTAAGCGGAACCATTGCCCGGCCTGCAAGGCACGCAATGTGCCAGAGCCAGTAAATAATTTCTTTTGCCCATCTAAAGCATCCTGACGCAGCTTGGCATCGTGGTTAAGCTCGTCTAAATCGCTGCCGTAGTAATGCGCTTGTGGGTCGTAATATTCTAGGCTGGATTGAATTTTCTGCCCGCCATCACCCTGATCAACTGCACTATCGCTTAGGCTGTGGCTGGTGCTACTGGCTTTGTAATCAAAGCTGGCAAGGGCCACCGAGCTGCTGCCAATTTGCCGCTGTGTGTTCCATTTGGTGAGCGAATCACTTTCTTCTGTGGCATCCGCCCTATGGAATCTG
>JAPLQI010000037.1 GCA_026399755.1 Pseudomonadota bacterium | reverse complement strand
TGCGGCACATTCAAGTGTTGTTCGAGTACTAATTTAACGGCTTCTGCACGAAATGCAGCGGTATAACGACTTGTCATGACTTACCTCCAGAGAAGATTTTATCTCAATTGAAGGTGTCCATATTTAGCAGCCTACCTCAGTAAGTCTCCAGACTTGCCTGTTCCGGGGAAGCAAAACCCCATGGGGAGGATAGCAATTTGCTTGGCATCGTAAAAAACTTCACGGGAAATACCCAACCACTCACGCAGCCGATCTCCGCTTGCATCGTTGAAAGGCACGCTCGTTTCGTGAACCTTTCTACCAGGTGCTTGACCGGCGATCAGGATGCGGGCTGACGGGTGCACCTGCAAAACTGGGCGCGGCCCCAACGGCAGATGCTCAGCGCAAAGCACGCAAGAGCGCACTTCAGTGAGCAATGATGTGAGAGAAGGCATTCGATGAGATCCTGAAGGCTAACATTTGACTTAAGCGGCATACCGTAGGCATGTCTGCTCGGCGTAAGGGCTAGACAGCATTTTCGGGCCCGAACTCAAGTGCGAAACAGATATGACCGTCTGGAATGGGCGACTGGGTAATCATTGCGACCGCTTGCTTGAAGCCTAGACCGCGGAGGACAGAGATGCTGCGTGGATTGGACTCCGCAACAACAGCGACAACCACTTGATAGTTTGGCATCGCAGCACTCTGACGAAGCAGTGCAGCGATGCACTCCTTGGCGATGCCTCTGCCCCAGTATGCAGGAGTAAGCCAGTACGACAGCCAATAAGTGCCAAGCTTCAACTCCGGGACCAGCGCTACTTGGCCAATGCACTCTGGAGACGATCGCATCGTGATTGACCATAGCTTGGGGGCGACGTCATAGGTGCACAGCCTCTCAAGCCAATGCGACAGCTTGCCTTCTCTGTGTAGCCGAGCGAGAGGCAACGCTTGCGGAAACTCGGGAGAACCGACGGCACGCTCAAGCGCTGTGAGGTCCCCGACGACCGCTGGTCGAATGCGACAACGAGGTGTTTCAGACTTAAGGTGGTCGAGCATAGTGTGTTTGCGCCGCCTAACGTTCGAGGCAAGGGACGTCTTGCCGCTTGCCGCTGACGGGTTGGGCTGCTGCGGCGGCTCAGCTGCTGACGTTTGTGCCACTGGCACATACTTGCCAAGGCAGACGGCCTCGGGCCTGTCGACGTAGCGACCAAAACTGGAGATGACGCGGTAGCCGTGGCGCTGATAGAAGGCGACAGCTCGCTCATTGACCTTGCGAGTTTCGAGCCAGACCTGGCCATAGCCGAACTCGATTGCCTTGCGCTCTAGAAACGCGAGAACCGCGCTCCCTACACCCTTGGAATCCTGCACGGCGAACATGCGCTTAAGCTCGGCGACACCAGGCTCAAGCGGACGAAGAGCGCCGCAGCCAACTACAACACCGCTGGCCGAGCGAGCGATGGCAAAACAGGCCCGCTCGGCCTTGACATCGCCGACATCGAACGAAGCCATGCCGCTGCTGCCGGTGATTTGCTGAAGCGTTTCAGAAAGACCCGCCAGAAGCTGCTGAGCTTCTGGGGATTCGGGATCGGCCAGCTCTACTTTGTGCACCTAGTCTCCTTGAGACGGCTAACGTGGAAGTGAGGCGAAGCGTAGGGAACCACAAGCGCAACTTGCGGCCATCCCTCTCGGCTGCCATGTTATGTGGCATTACTCGTATGCCGCCAGCGTATTGAAAACTTCCTGGGACAGCGTTTCAAATTGAGTGTGAATGGACTCCGATAGCTTTGTTGAACTATCAAAGTCTGGGGCCAAAAGTAGAGGCGCTTCGAAAATTGAATACTCTGGCATTGCCTCCTTATTGACCCACTTCACATCTCTTAGCTTTCTCCAATAGAGAATCTGTATATCCTTTGTTTGCCCAAGAAGCCACAGCTCAAAGTTTGCATTTTTGTGGTTGAAGACAATCGCAAGTTTTAACTTTTTCTTCTTGAGATAGTCATTTTGCAAGTAGAAGTACGTGAAATCTATATAGCCATGTAACACATTCGCAATCGAGAATTCACTTTTGTATTTCTTTGAGAATTCAGTTCTTAGATTTTGAACAATGCCCACTAGATCTTGATAGGTCTTTTGGAGTTCTCCACTGGAGAAAGCGGCTTTATAAGCGGGTATACGTGAAACTAGACTTTTGCTCAGCATCATCTATTTCCTCCAAAATCAGCCGACACATAACGTAGAAGTGAGGGGACTGCGCGGCTTTTCGCGCAGGCCGCTCGACTGCAGGATTGGGCGTCATGGCTACGGAGAAACCTGAGTAGCCAAGAATTCACCATTTCCGACAGGAACAGTGCATGTGGTGAAGTCGTGATCTGCTGATACCATTGCGACAAAGGGTGCCATCTCGACCGAATGGGATGTAGCATTATCAACGACAAGAAGACCGCCTTTGCGAAGAACTCGCTTGATGTCGGGCCACCATCCCAGATACTCAGAGCGCTCGGAATCGAGGAAGACAAGATCGAAGCTTGATTCGGAAGCGCCCCTGAGCACGGCACCGGCTTCACCGTTAACCTGCGTAATGAACGGAGCAAGGCCGGATCGCTCGAAGTTCTTCGCCGCGAGGGCAAGCTTGAAATCAGATAGTTCCACGGTGGTAACGTGTCCTTTGATTGCCTTTGCTGCCAAGGCGAGCCAAAGAGTTGAGTAGCCGTTAGAGGTTCCTATCTCAAGCACACGTTGAGCATTCATGGCCCGCACAAGCACTGAAAGAAATTCTCCAGTGTCTCGGGTGATGTTCAGCATGCGCCGAGGCCGATCGGCAATGCTGCCATCGTTGCTCAAGCCGAACTGTTCGAGTTCAAGTAGCAGTTTCTGTAGCGATTTGGTCACACTATTCTCCTGATGCCTAACGCCTAACGCCTAACGCCCAGGTTATCCGGCAAAAATTCGGAGCATTTTTGTCCGCGTTGAACCTACAGTTAGGCTGGTGACAGATGCACTATTGACGGCGTCGCTCATGGCTTTGGTTCCTCGTGCATGGATTCCGTGGCCTGAATGAGTTCTTGCAACTCTTCGATTGAGAATGGTGGATCGCTCTTGTGCAACATGGCGTGGCAGTTTGGGCAGACAGGGCGGAGCTCATTGATTGGATCGACCTCACGAGCCTTGCTGTTGCTTGAAATAGGCGTGAGGTGATGAACGTGCATAAAACCCTTGCCTGCCTCGCCAAACTTGGCGGCAAAGTTGAATCTGCAAACAGTACAGCTATATCCATGATGAGTTAAGCATGCCGACCGTGCCTTGCCACTGCGTTCATAGGCATTCACAATTACTCGCTTCGTTGCGCCTTCAACAAAAGTTTCGACTTCATCCGGGTAGCCCGCTTCGCCACCAAGAATAATGTCTGGCGAGAAGTCCGCTTTCAGCTTGATAGGCCAATAGGTTCGATCTTTTTCGGATGGAGTGACGCCGATCTGTTGGCAGAGCGCAAGGTATGCCTTCTCGGCCTTGGTATCCTCGATGGCGCTGCCTAAATGCTTGGCAATGGCTGGCGTCGTAATCGATCCATTCTTTCTTGGAAATGCTTGGTGCTTTTCCGCTGTGCAATTGGCGTAGCCAGCAAAGCGACTTGGTGCGAACATGAACCTTCCGTCCAGTACACCGTATACAAAGATTTTCCCTAGGCGTAGTCGCTCTTTGTAGTAGGCGCTATGAAATTCATTGGCGCTCTGTCGGTAGCCATCAAAGATGTGCAAGTTCGTAGCAATTTGATCTGACGACGAGACTAGTTCCATGCTGCTTCCTAAAAAGCCTAACGATTAAATTAACCGGATGGCCGATCGCGAAGCGTCCGAATCAACTGCCGCGTCCCGGCCAGTCCGGTTGAATGCCTTGTTAGGCATTTTGATTAAACTTAAAAACGCCGATAAATTTATAGTATTTGCTTTCTGTTACTCCAGTTACGCTTGGCGAGTAATTGAAGTTATACATAAGAAAAACATGTTCGGAGTATTTCACATCACTTGTATCGCTTACTTCCATTGCGAATGAGTGTCCGTAGGATGCTTTTTTAATAATGTCCTCAATCGATGCGCTACCAATTAGTGCTGAACCCTCAACAAAATCATGATCGTAATACCCGAATCCAAAGTCTGTACTGAATTGATTAAACGGATCTTCGTCTTCTCCATCATAATTTTCCGTGAAGTAATCAACTGGCATTTTCGAGCATGGACATTTGGCAATCCATACCGATACTAAATCTTCGTCACACCTAAAATAAGGGCCATCAAATTTGCCCATAACTTATGTCCTATGCCTAACGTTAAATTGAGGGGCAGGCCGCTTCTGGCCTGTCCCTCTCGAATGTTAGGTTAGCAGTCAGCAACTTGGCTAAATCATTCATTTCAAGCCACGGTCGCTTGCGATGTAGCATACGGTGGCAGTTTGAGCATACCAACGCGAGGTCTTCAATCTTAGTTTCCTCTCCATTTTCATGAAGCGTGCTAACCGGGTTAGTGTGATGCGCCTCAATGAAACCCTTTCCAACCTCGCCGTAAGTTGCAAAGAAGTCAAAGCCACAACATGCGCACTTTAAGTGCCCATCTCGACTTTGCCCCAAGAGCTTAGCTTGCCGAACAAGTTCACGATTTCTTTCTCTGGAAAGGTGCAGCCTTTCTTTCAGCTTCCCTTCTGGAAATCCACTACGCACATTTGGGCGATTCGGGTCGAGTTCATCAGCTTTCGCCCTGCTGCTGGCGAGCGAAAAGAGTTCCTCGATGAAGTCGTCTACGTCGTCAAGGTTTTTCGGAACAGATATTTGGACATTGTCAGAAAGGAAAGCCTCAACAAAATAAGCCTTCCGTTCTTCATTTTTCCCGTCTCGTTTACTTGGAGAGTAACGCCAATGAAGAACCTCTTCGCCGCTCTTGACTGTAAGGCGGTGTATTTCAGCAACAGGGCCAGATTTTGACTCAGGAAACAGCACAACGTAGAAATTGTCTTGTTCTCTCCAATCTAAAAGCAGTACCCAGAGGCCATTGTCTGCCTGATCTGCGAAGAGATATGCTCCCTCACAAGGTCGTGCATCTGCCCAATGATGGAAGCCGGCTAATTTCTTCCGGTTGATATATTCTTTCAGCTTGTACTTCGATCCAGCGGCGTTAGTGGCGCTGGCCAGTAGCTGAGAAATTTCCTTTGCGTATTTCCTATCCACTGAATTTTCCTTGACTGCTAACGTTTCAGTTAAGAGGCCGCGGAACGCGGTCCTAGTGAGCGAAGCGAACGACTTGAACTGATTGTTAGACGTCCTGCCATGCGCAGTTTTTGAAAACACGACGCTCTGCTTTGAAGCCGATTGTACGGTCCCGCAGGTGAAATGCGGTGAGCAAAGTTGTTGGATAGGTTAGCCCGTTTACATAACATGGACGTCGTTGAGTTTCAAAACTAAGCCGCCGGGAACGACGCAAATGCGGAATGTGGCGGTGATGTCAGAAGCAAAACCGTTAATGTTTAAGTCGTACCAAACCTCCCCGATTTCTTCGCTTTCGTTTTCTTTCCAGCGCGATACTTCAATGTGTTGGTGAATATCCGTGGATTTGCCATTAAATGTGACTTTTTGGCCAGGCTCTGCTTCGCCATAACCTTCAATGAACTGTTTTATGAATTCGGGCGACCAGCCCGAGTTTTCGATATGACCTGTGTAACTATATGCCGCATCATATTTTTCAACTTCCAGGAGCCTAACCCATTGATGTACTTCCTCAATTAGTTGTTTGTCAGTGGCGTCACGGGGTAGAGGTTTCATAGGATGTTCTCAGGCATATTGGGTAAGGTCTAACGTTAGAGGTAAGGGGCGCGAAGCCGGCTTGCCAGCGGAGCGACCCTCTTGACCGAAAGGTTAGGCATTAATTTTTCACTGCCTGTTCAGGCGCTAATTCAGTTAGATCTTTTGAGAAAACGTTATAGAAGTGCTCGACACTATCCTCTTGTCCATTTTTCATGAGTTTAAAAACCTTACCGATGGGGTTTGAAAAACCAGCATTTTTCCCACGAACGCCTGTCAAATCAAAACCAATAGATATTTCCTTTTGTGTTGGGTTGTCCCATTTGTAGCCAAGATTGCGGACCATAACTTCGCCCACATAACAGCCAAAAATAATCAATGTTTTATTCATTGACTCAACTGAATTCCCTTCCTTTCGGAATCCCAAAACAAGCTGGTCAATTATTTTTAAGCTTTCCGGTGAGTAGTCGAGTTTCTTCCCGTTCATTTGGGCCACTACATTTACCGTTACCTCAGCCAGTGCAGTTGCTTTGCTTGGCATCAAATCAAGACTTAGCTCATTGGCCTGCGATGCAGTAGTTGCCAAAAATAAAGAAATTATAAAAAAGAAATGGCGTAGAAAAGTCATTTAAATCTCGTTGTGAGAAGGAATAGGCCTAACGTTTGAATTAAGGGGCGCGCTTTAGCGCGTCCCGCTTGAATGATGGGTTAGGCATGGAAACGCTCCGAAAGAGATTGACAGGCTGCTAACCCCACTTTTTTAGCCCACACAATAGCTGCATCAATTTCGGGTTGATGCTTAGCTAATGCTTCTTTAGACCATAGTTCTCTCGATGTACCAATAGGAAGACTATCCGTTTCGGATGCAATTACAACAAAAGCCATAAAGTCAGAGGCGTTTTCTTCGACTGCAGCTTCATGGCGCAAAGATGCCAACTCAATCGCACCTTCAATAAATCCAACCTCACCACTGAGCATGCCAAACGCCACAGTGCCTACGCGCTTATGAACTGACAAAGCGTAGCTTTCATTCGTGATTACAGCGGACATAAGTGCCTAACGTTGGAGTTAACCGGCTGGCCGCACGCTGCATTTTGAAAGAAATGCTGCACGTTCCGGCTAGTCTGGTTGAATGACTTGTTAGGGCTATTTCTCCCAAGGTAAGTCACCGTTTTTATCGGTATATGTGTAGGCAATCGCATGATGAACTACAGGATCCTTTTTTTCCCAAAAGCGATAAGCTGCAGACACACCACTAGCGAGCCCTCTATTATTTCCATATTCACCACCCTTGTCTTGAAGAATCTGATTCAAGGATGAGAGGCTGATCTGTATTTTTTTTGAATATAGAGCTATTGCAAGTTCACCAATAAATTCATAAACATCGTTTGTTTCCATGATTCCTCCATAAGGATGAGATTTAAGTAAGAGCACCTAACGTTTGAATTAAGGGGCGCGCTTCAGCGCGTCCCGCTTGAATGATGAGTTAGATTGTGGACCAAATACCTTCTTGTGCCAGTACATTTTTGGAGCGGTAAACCATGCCTCATTAGCGTTGTTTTTGAACTGTGCCAACTGGCCCATTGGAATGTTGTAGCGCCAAAAAAGGGCAATAAGGTCTCGCAAATTATCTTGAGAGATGCGGCTTGACCTAATAACCAAAGTATCTTGTTCCCAGCCTACTACGCACGATATTTCCCTCGCCCAAACGAATAAGTGCTTTTCGTCGAGTTGTGAACCGAAGGTAATACCTGAACAGTTGAGATGAACCATAAGCAATCTAACGTTTGAATTAACCGGCGCGGCCAGAAGCCTGCTTGCGGTAGCGAGAAGACGCTTACCCGGCGTCCGGTTGAATGATTTGTTAGGAATTTGTGTTGCCGAAACCCGCTTCCTTCAGAATTGCTTCGACATCAGCTAAGTGTCTTTCAGAAAACACGCTTTCCCAAGGTGGCTCTGGGTCGTCAAATTCGTAAACACGAAGAAAAGCTTGGCTTCCGTTGAGCGCCCAATCGACAAAGAACCCTTCACAAAGCAGGCCAGTGATTTGGCTTTCAATTTGATCATGGGCTACCTCAAACGCCCCAATGAGTTCTAGGCCGCAATATTGAACAAGCCGCCAACTTTGGGGGCGATTCACTTCGACCCACATTTGATAGGAGGCTAGCTTGGATTGCAATTTTTCTCGGAATTCCGGAGTCATGGAGATAAATGCCTAACAATATGTAGACACCCTAAAACAGCAGAAAAACCGCCATCTATGGTGTATAAAAACGCTAAGCCCCGTGAAATGCCTTGCTGGGCGCAGCCTGAAGTATTTTATGCCGTTATACTACACCCGATTGAGCGGAGATTTCCACCATGTCCGTGCTGTTGAATCAGGTTCGCGATCGATTGCGTACATTGCATTACAGTTTGCGTACCGAGCAGGCTTATCTGGATTGGATAAAGCGCTATATCCGTCATCATCAACTACGTCATCCGCAGGAAATGGGGCAGGGTGAGATTGAGGCTTTTTTGACGCATCTAGCGGTTGATAGACAAGTGTCAGCGTCTACTCAGAATCAAGCCAAGTCTGCCTTGCTATTTCTTTATCGTGAAGTACTGAAAATTGACTTGCCATGGCTCAAAGACGTGGTGAGCGCCAAGGCCAGCCAGCGCTTGCCGGTGGTATTAACGCCGAGCGAGGTGCAGCAAATTTTGGCGCAACTGGATGGTGTGTGGTCGCTAGTGGGGCGGCTATTGTATGGCACAGGTTTGCGGCTTTTAGAGGGCCTACGCTTACGCGTTAAGGATGTTGATTTTTTACGGCATGAAATTGTGGTGCGTTCGGGCAAGGGCGATAAAGACCGCGTGACCATGCTGCCGGCAAACATTTCCAGCGCATTACAAGCGCAAATGGCGGATGCAAAAGCATTGCATGATGCAGATTTAGCCCAAGGCTGGGGCGAGGTTTACCTGCCGTTCGCCCTTGCGCAAAAATACCCGAATGCCAATCGCGAATGGGCTTGGCAATATATTTTCCCTTCGGCACAACGCAGTGCTGATCCGCGCTCGGGGCTGATACGGCGGCATCATTTGGATGAAAAGGGCATGCAGCGAGCGATGAAACAGGCACTGCATGCTACGCGCATTACCAAGCTGGCTACACCGCATACATTACGCCATTCTTTCGCTACGCATTTATTAGAGGCGGGTTACGATATCCGTACCGTGCAAGAGCTGTTGGGGCACAGCGATGTGCGCACGACCATGATTTACACGCATGTTTTAAATCGTGGTGGCATGGGTGTACAAAGCCCGTTGGATCGATTCGGCACTGTTTAAGGAGAGCATGCCGGAATAAAAGCCGAAAAGCGGTGCGCAAGAAAGGCGACTTGCACACCCTATAAAAATCAGACATTGCTTAGATTTTAAGTTGATAGTTAGTGCAGTTTGGAATTGGCAGGCAATAAAAAAGGCAGCTTAATGATTAGAAGGTGTGGCCTCCACATCATTAATCCGCCTTGCTGCCATTAATAGAATGGCTTTATATCATCAGCAAGTGTGCTGACCACCATTGATGGCGATATTAGCGCCTGTCATAAAGCCAGATAAATCAGAAGCAAGGTAGCTGACTAAGCCTGCGATTTCTTCTGGAGTGCCAAGGCGGTTGACGGGGATGCCGGAAATGATTTTATTTCGCACGTCTTCAGGTACTGCCATCACCATGTCGGTAGCGATATAGCCAGGGGAGATGGTATTAACCGTCACGCCTTTTTTTGCAACTTCTTGCGCTAAAGCCATACTAAAGCCGTGTACGCCTGCTTTTGCTGCCGAGTAATTTGTTTGACCAAATTGGCCTTTTTGCCCATTAATCGACGAGATGTTAATAACACGGCCCCAGTTGCGCTCAACCATGGCGTCTAAGAATTGCTTCGATACATTAAATAGCGAGTTAAGATTGGTGCTAATGACGCTATCCCAATCTAATTTGCCCATGCGTTTAAAAGTGGCATCGCGGGTAATACCGGCGTTGTTCACCAATACATCAACAGGGCCGATTTCTTCGTTGATTTTTTCAGCCATGCGCACGCAGGCATCAAAATCAGTCACATCACACTCATAGGCGCTAAAAAGATAGCCGGATGCTTTCATGTCTGAAAGCCATTGCAGCTCACGGCCCGCCTTGGAGTAAGTCGCTACAACATTAAAACCGCTATCTGCGAGTGCCTTGCAAATGGCAGAGCCAATACCACCCATGCCGCCGGTGACGAGTGCGATTTTTTTCATAGATGCTCCCTTTCTTTGCTTATGTGTGTGATTGCGTGAAACCCGTTAAAAATCTTACATTGTTTGTATGTATAAGCAAAGCATGTTTTTGTGTAAGGTCTGTGTGAATTTTATTACTAGTTTATTAGTAGGCATAAAAGCAAGATTGTGTTGCATAAGCATTTGTATTTTATGAATATATCTTTAAGCTGTTTTTATACTGGTCTAGTCGTGTGAATGTTTAGCAAAATTTTAATGTCTTAATCGATTTGCAAGTTTTATTGTGAATTTTTGAAATTTATTGGCGTAATGTTGCGTCGCACAAAATAGAGGAGAGGTGCTTGTGGCTGTTGGCGTGATCTTAATGAGCGGTTGTTCAAGTGGAATTGGCTATGTCACTGCGCATGGGCTTAAAGCAAAAGGGTGGCGTGTTTTTGCAACAGCTCGTGCTCCTGCCAATGTAGCGCAGCTTAAAAGTGAAGGGTTTGAGGCTTTGCAGTTGGATGTGGCCGATTCGGAATCGATTAAAGCCTGTGTGGCTGCGTTGCTCACAAAAACCGGTGGCCGCATAGATGCGCTATTTAATAATGCAGGTTTTGCTGTGGCCGGTGCGGTGGAGGATTTAAGCAGAGAAGCGATGCGCCATCAGTTTGAAACCAATGTATTTGGTGCCATCGAGCTGACTAATGCTGTGTTGCCTGTCATGCGAAAGCAGGGCCATGGGCGAGTTATCTTTAATGGCTCGGTGCTGGGATTTGCGGCTATGCCTTATCGCGGGGCTTATAATGCAAGTAAGTTTGCATTGGAGGGATTTGCAGATACTTTGCGGCAAGAAATGATGGGTAGCAATATTCATACTATTCTATTGCAGCCTGGCCCTATTGCCAGTCGCTTTCGGGCCAATGCGCAGCAGCAATTTATGCGTTGGATTTCTGCTGAGCATAGTTTTCATCAGCCTTCTTATATAGCAATGCAAGCGCGTTTGGCTAAGATTGGCCCAGCTGCGCCATTTACTCTACCCGCAGAGGCGGTGCTGGCTGTTGTATTAAAAGCACTGACGGCCCGCCGCCCATCTGCTCGCTACCAAATAACCACCCCAACAAAAGTGTTTTGGCTGCTTAAAAAAATCTTACCAACCCGTGTACTGGATTATATTTTGTTAAAAGCATCGGGAGATGAGCCTGGATGCAGCTATGGGCGAGAATAAATGTCTGGTGATTTCTACACTTGATTTTTAATTTTTAGCATTAAAACGGCATAAATGGCCGTGAATGCCTTGTTTTTGCTGTGTTTGATTATTAGTCAACCCCAATTGGAGAGAAGAATGAATCTTTTTTTAGCTGGACGCACAAAGTCGGGCGCTTGTCGAGAATTGAGCCTCCTCTGCCTATCGGGTAAAATAGCGAATTCCAACCTGCTATTCCTGCCATGACCAAGTACATTTTCGTTACCGGTGGTGTTGTTTCCTCGCTGGGCAAGGGCATCGCTGCCGCGTCGCTGGCCGCTATTCTTGAATCACGTGGCCTTAAAGTCACGATGATGAAGCTGGATCCGTATATCAACGTCGATCCCGGCACCATGAGTCCATTTCAACATGGCGAAGTCTTCGTAACAGAAGACGGCGCTGAAACTGATTTGGATCTTGGTCATTACGAGCGTTTTATTAGCTCAAAAATGCGCAAATCTAATAACTTCACCACTGGGCAAATTTATGAGTCCGTGATCACTAAGGAGCGCCGTGGCGACTACCTTGGTGGCACGGTGCAAGTGATTCCGCACATCACAGATGAAATCAAAATGAAACTGCGCGAAGGCGCGGGTGATGTGGATGTTGCAATTGTTGAAATCGGCGGCACGGTCGGCGATATCGAATCGTTGCCATTCTTAGAAGCAATTCGTCAAATGCGCTCTAATGAGGGTCGTAAAAACACCCTGTATGTGCATTTGTCTTACGTGCCTTATTTGGCTGCAGCGGGCGAAATCAAAACTAAGCCTACTCAGCACAGCGTAAAAGAATTGCGTCAGATTGGTATTCAACCAGACATCTTGCTGTGCCGTATGGACAGAGAGCTGCCTGATGAAGAGCGTCGCAAGTTGGCGTTGTTCTGTAATGTTGAAGAAAACGCCGTTATTGCTTGCTACGACGCAGATAGTATTTATCAAGTCCCTAATATGCTGCACGCCCAAGGCATTGATGAGATCGCTTGCGAATTACTGCAAATTGACGCACCTAAAGCAGACTTGTCTGCTTGGGAGAAAATCGTTCATGGCCTCAAAAACCCAGCATGCTCGGTTAATATCGCCATGGTCGGTAAATATGTCGACCTTACAGAATCATACAAGTCCTTATCTGAAGCGCTGATCCATGCGGGTGTTCATACCAATAGTCGTGTGCACATCCATTATATGGATTCAGAAGAGCTGGAAAGAAATGGCTCGTCTTGTCTTGAAGGGATGGATGCGATTCTGGTGCCAGGCGGCTTTGGTAAGCGCGGTGTAGAAGGCAAGATTCTTGCCGTTAAATTTGCGCGTGAAAACAATGTGCCTTACCTCGGTATTTGCTTGGGTATGCAGATTGCGCTGATTGAATACGCACGCGATGTTGCTGGCATGAAAGGTGCAAATTCGACTGAATTCGATTTAGATACCGAATTCCCTGTGGTTGCGCTGATTAATGAATGGGTAAACCACGACGGTAAAATTGAAACGCGCGATGCAAACTCCAATCTGGGCGGCACGATGCGCTTGGGCGCGCAGGAATGCCGCTTAGTAGATGATTCATTGGCCGCGCATATTTACGGTGCAAAAACCATTGCCGAGCGTCATCGTCATCGTTATGAAGTTAACAATTACTACTTGCCTCGTTTAGAAGCAGCTGGCTTAAAAATCAGCGGCCGATCAACAGGTACAGAGCAATTGGTTGAAACCGTTGAATTAACCGCTCATCGCTGGTTCTTTGCTTGTCAATTCCATCCGGAATTCACATCCACACCGCGTGATGGCCATCCGCTGTTTACGTCCTACATTCAAGCAGCATTGTCTTACGCAAAAGAGCAGGGTCGCGAAGGCCTGAGCTGCTAATAAACCCGTGAAGAGTAGGTGTAAGGGGGGAGGGGTTGCCCTCGCCTTGCACCTTACTCCTCACTCCTCACGGAGCGAAAAATGAAATTATGTGGTTTTGAAGTCGGTATCGATCAACCTTTCTTTTTGATCGCCGGCACTTGCGTGATTGAAAGCGAGCAAATGGCGCTGGATACCGCAGGCCAATTAAAAGAAATGACCGATGCATTGGGCATTCCTTTTATCTACAAATCAAGCTTTGATAAAGCCAATCGCAGCTCCGGCAAATCATTCCGTGGTTTAGGAATTGATGAAGGCCTGCGCATTTTATCTGAAGTTAAAAAACAAATTGGTGTGCCGGTTATTACCGATGTGCATACCGAAGCCGAAGCGCCGATTGTGGCGAGTGTGGTTGATGTATTGCAAACCCCCGCCTTTTTAGCGCGCCAAACCGATTTTATTCACGCCGTATGTGCCACGGGCAAGCCGGTAAATATCAAGAAAGGCCAGTTTATGGCCCCTGGCGATATGGTGAATGTGATTAATAAGGCGCGCGATGCTAATGGCGGGCTGGATAATCTAATGGTCTGTGAGCGCGGTGCATCATTTGGCTACAACACCTTGATTAGCGATATGCGTGGCTTAGCCATCATGCGCGAAACGGGCTGCCCAATTGTGTTTGATGCAACGCACTCGGTGCAACAGCCGGGCGGGCAAGGCGATCGCTCTGGTGGTCAGCGTGAATTTGTGCCGGTATTGGCACGTGCGGCTGTGGCGGCTGGGATTTCTGGCTTATTTATGGAAACCCACCCAGATCCATCCAAGGCGCTTTCTGACGGCCCGAATGCTTGGCCTTTAGCTCGAATGAAAGAGCTGCTAATAGTATTGAAAGATCTTGATCGCGCAGTAAAAGGCCATCCTTTTATTGAACATAGTTTGTAAAGCCGCTTTCTGATGGCCAAGGTGTATCGCCTCTGGCCTGAGTGAAAGAGCTTTAGTCGTATTGAAGGGTATTGATCGCGCAGGTCACCCTTTATTGAACACATTTTGTTATGCCTCGCTCACGATGGTGAATATATCCGCCATCGGAACGAATGAAATATTTGCTGATCGTACTCAAAGACAATGGCTGTGCAGTTAAGGCACACTTGCTTATTGAACACTCGCTGTAATATTAAGTGTGTAATTTAGTGTCGGAGCAATCCGGCAAGCTAGTCTTCAGACCAACTCTCCATATAGGTGTTTGAAATATGAGCGCAATTGTTGAAGTTATCGCCCGTGAAATCCTTGATTCACGTGGCAACCCAACTGTAGAAGCCGATGTATTGCTGGAATCCGGCGTAATGGGCCGTGCAGCAGTGCCGTCTGGCGCATCCACAGGTGAGCGCGAAGCGCTTGAGCTGCGTGATGGCGATAAAGCCCGCTACTTAGGTAAGGGTGTACTGAAGGCTGTTGAAAATATCAACACCGAAATCTGTGAAGCCATCATTGGTCTTGATGCAGCTGACCAAGCGTTTATCGACAAAACTATGATCGACTTAGATGGTACTGACGACAAACGCAATTTGGGTGCGAATGCCATCTTGGCTGTATCGATGGCTGTTGCTAAAGCGGCTGCTGAAGAAGCAGGCTTGCCACTCTATCGTTATATCGGTGGTTCAGGCCCGATGAGCCTGCCAGTGCCAATGATGAATGTGGTTAACGGCGGCGAACACGCATCAAACAGCTTGGATTTCCAAGAATTGATGATTATTCCTGTTGGTGCACCGACTTTTCGCGAAGCACTGCGTTACGGCGCTGAAGTATTCCATAACCTGAAAAAAATCCTACACGACAAGGGTATGCCTACCCAAGTTGGCGATGAAGGTGGTTTTGCTCCGGACGTAGCTAATGCAGAAGAAGCATTAGAAATGATTATGTCTGCGATTGAAAAAGCAGGTTACAAAGCCGGTACTGATTTCTGCATCGCCCTTGATTGCGCTGCTTCCGAATTCTTTGATAAAGAAACCGGCAAGTATGTTTACAAAAAGAGCGACAAACGTGCACTGACTTCGGTAGAGCAAGTCGATTACTTGGAAAGCTTGGTTAACAAGTTCCCAATTATTTCGATCGAAGATGGTATGGGCGAGCGTGATTGGGATGGTTGGAAAGTATTGACCGATCGTCTTGGTAAGCGTGTACAGATCGTAGGTGATGATTTGTTCGTGACCAACACTAAGATCTTGGCTGAAGGGATTCGCTTAGGTGTTTGTAACTCCATCTTGATCAAAGTAAACCAAATCGGTACTTTGTCCGAAACACTGGCAGCAGTTGATTTGGCTAAGCGTCATGGCTACACATCAGTGATGAGCCATCGCTCAGGCGAAACCGAAGATGCAACCATTGCTGATTTGGCTGTGGCAACTAACTGCATGCAAATCAAGACCGGCTCATTAAGCCGTTCTGATCGTATTGCTAAATACAATCAATTGATTCGTATTGAAGAAGAAATGGGTGAAGCTGCTGTTTACCCAGGTATTGAGGCTTTTTACCAAATCAATAAATAATTGATAGAGTTAGAGTAATATACCGAACCGGAGCCATCAGGCTCCGGTTTTCTTCTATATAGAATAAATTTATGCGCCTTCTCGCTATTATTTTCTCCATCATGATTGCTGCTTTGCAATGGCCACTTTGGGTGGGCAAGGGAAGCTGGCTACGTGTTTGGCAGCTGGACCATCAATTGGTCGAAAAAAAACTTCACAATGAAAAATTAAAAGAGCGCAATGATGCGCTTGATGCCGATGTGCGCGATTTAAAAACCGGCTCTGATGCCATTGAAGAGCGTGGGCGCAATGAATTGGGCATGATACGCCAAGATGAGGTGTTCTTTCAGGTGCTCGATAAAGATCGCCCAAGCGTGACTGCGCCGCCAGCATCCACCCCACCGAGTAAGTAGCCGAGCAGTACACCCCTCGCAATAATTAATAAATTTGCTACTGTAATCATTACTCCCGCTGAGATATAGTAAGGACTCTAGGGGAGTTTGATATGGCCGACTTACAGAGCACACTTTCGCAGCGAAAGACAGAAACACTCTATTTTCAATTGGCAGGTGAAATTGCCCACGCCATTGCCTCTGGTGTTTTGCAAGCAGGGGAAAAACTACCCTCTATTCGTAAGCTTTCCTCGCAGCGGCAAGTCAGCCTTTCCACGGTGATGGAAGCCTATCGAGAGCTAGAAGATCGAGCCTTGATCGAGGTTCGTCCGCAGTCTGGCTTTTATGTTCGCAGCAAACCCAGCGCATTATTTCCGCCTGAAATCACTCAGCCCCCTCAATCGCCGAGTGAAGTCGTGATTGATCCAATGTGGCTGCCCGCCACTTTGGCGCGGCTACATGATATTAAAATTGATTTTGGTTTTGCTATTCTAGCCCCCCAACTATTTCCTAATCAGCAATTGCAGCGCTTATTGGCACAAGTCACTCGGCATGCGCCAGAATTGATTGCCGATTATGGCCGCCCAGCAGGGGACGTGGAATTGCGTCGCCAAATTGCACGCCGCGCTTTAAATTGGGGAGGGCAATTTGAGGCCGATGAAATTCTAATTACTCAGGGTGCAATTGAAGCACTTAATTTGTGTTTAAGAGCGGTTACTCAGCCCGGCGATGTGGTGGCGATTGAATCGCCTTCTTATTTTGGCTTATTGCAGATTTTAGAAAGCTTTCAACTCAAAGCATTAGAAATCCCTACCCATCCACAAACCGGTATATCCATCGAGGCGTTAGAATTAGCCACGCGTAATGGCGGCGTAAAAGCCTGCGTATTACTGCCTAATTTTTCTAATCCGGTTGGCAGTTTAATGCCGGATGAAAATAAAAAACGTTTGGTTGAGCTATTAGCAGAGCGGCATATTCCACTCATTGAGGATGATTTATACGGTGAATTTTATTATAAGGGCGAGCGCCCACGTCCAGCCAAGGCCTTTGATAAAGAAGGCAATGTCATGTTAATTTCCTCGTTTACTAAAACGGTTGCGCCGGGTTTTAGAATTGGCTGGGTGGTGGCGGGGAAATATCACCAGAAAATTGAGCAGCTTAAATTTATTAACACCTTTTCAAATGCCATGCCATTACAAAGAACTATTGCCAAGTTTTTAGAAAGTGGCGGTTATGATCATCATTTACGCCGCTTACGCCGTGCATGTCATGATCAAGTTGTCAGCGCCGTGGCGGCTATTGAGCGATCATTTCCTGCTGATACGCGGCTGTATGTGCCGCAGGGGGGCTATGTGTTTTGGGTGGAATTAAATGCGGCAGTCGATACTTTGCTTTTGTTGCAGCAGGCGCTCAAGGAGGGGATTAGCTTCACCCCTGGGCCTTTGTTTTCTCCAAGTCATAGCTATGGGCATTGCCTGCGCATTTGCTGTAATGAGCCTTGGAGTGATCAGCATGATGGGGCCATTGCACGCTTAGGAGAGTTGATTAGGCAGCAAATCCCGCTGCCTGCCGATCAGGCTTAGTCCTGTGCGCATCAACTTAAATCAATGTTATGACTGAGCTTTTTCGTATGGCGGGAGAAACCCGCGAGCAATCCTGAAAAATACGCGGGTTTCACTCGCCCTACGATGATTCAATGCGTGCAAGTGAGTGGCAACGAGGATGATAAATACCTAAGGTAATGCTTATAAGGCTTAATCCGGCTAAGCCCTACCATGAAGCGCTTACCATTTTGCCCTCAGCCTCTTCGCTGTTTTGCTCCCGCATGACCACTTGGCAGCTTTGAGGCGTGTTGGGCTGTGTTTCTTCACATCCGTCTGAATAGCTCAAGAGGCAAGGCGGGTTGGTATGCGATTCATCCACCAAAATAACATTCATTTTTACACCGCAAAAAGCATTAATGGCTTGTTGCAAACCCAGAATGTCGTTGATATCGGCAAGGGCAACGGGGTGGGTGAGGCCTAAGCTAAGTAGTAATAAAGGAATATGTTTGCGCATGATTAATCTCCTACTCTGTATGTGCAGAATAGAGCGCATAGCTGACATGTAAGGGCCGAATGTGGGGAAATCCGCCGAACGGATACATCCGGTTACATCAAATAACAATTGGCAAAATAGAGCTTGTTTTTTATCGATTTTTGTCAGATAGCCAAGTTATTACTGATTGCTTTGGCGATATTTTCGTAATAAAAATCGCGCTGGGTCAATGGCTTGTTGTAAGTCTATTTCAATAGGGGCGGGATCATGATTGAGCTGGCAGGCCAGGGTTTCAGCTGCAATGATGGCCCAGCTTAGCCCGCGAGAACCTAGCCCTAATAAGCCATAAGCCCCTTTTAATCTCGGGATTTGATGCAGCTGATGAATGGCGCTAGTGATGCTTTGCGGGTCTGGCAAAGCGCCTGCCAAAGGCAGGCGGTCGAGGCTGTTTGGGCGAAAACAGGCGCGGCTAGTAGCACTGCTAACCGCTGCAAGCTCAGGTAGCAGGGCTTGCAGCTCAGCAAGATTGCGCTGCTCGGCACTTGCTAGATCATTATCACGAACTTCGGCGGCGCCGATGCAGTGATAGCCTTGGAAGGCTGGGGTGATATAGCCCGAGCCAGTTAGGCTATGACGGGGTGATTCAAGCGCAGGAATAAGCGTCGTGCTGCGCAATGTTTTACTCAGCGGCAACTCAAGCTCTGGCAAGAGCGCCATGGCATCGGTGGCGTTAGCAACAATAATTACAGGCGCGGCGGCCAAAACGAGGCCAGCCGAGTCTAAAGCAGTCCATCCATCGGGGGTTTGCACAAGCTGCGCCACTTGGCTATTACAGCGCAGCCGTATTTGCTCAGGCCAAAGCGCCAGATTGGCGCGGCATACGCTGCTAGGGTTGGCCCAGCCTCCTTGTGGAAACCACCAGCCACCATGATTGGGGCGCGCGCCTAGTAATTCAGTAGCGGCGTCTTGGGTTTTCCAGTTCAATATTTCTGCAGGGAAATCGTTGGCGATTTCTTGCATCAGCAGGGCTTGTGTATCGTCTTTGGCGACTTGCAAAATACCATCGACGCCAAAGAAAACATCGAGGCCCGCATTTTGCAATCGCGCCAAGTGTTCTTGGGTTTCTGCACAGCCAATACGGCTTAAACGAGCGGAGATATTGTCATCACGGCTAGCGCTGGGGTGGAATAATCCAGCGTGATTGCCTGATGATTGAGTGGCGACTTCGCTTTGCGCTTCTAATAAATCAATCTTCCAGCCACGGGTGGCTAAGCGCTCGGCGATACTTGTTCCGGCAAGGCCCGCGCCAATAATCATGGCGTGATGGGGATGGTATGGGGCTTTATCAAAAGGCGGGCGCGAGCATAGGCCCGCTTGGTAGTTGCCTAGATCCTCCATCGCGTAGCCCGCGCTTTTTAAATGCGCCTCGCCGGATTTGCGGTAGGTGACTACGCGCGTATTGGCGCTCGATAAGCGCCATAGGGCTTTGTAGTGAGCGGCGCTTAGCTCGCCAGTATTGATATCTGCCGCATCCAGTGTGGCGTGTAGGCTGCGAAGCTGGGCCAGTGGCTCACCCCACATCAGAGTGAGAATTAACGCGCCGTTTTCTAAATGAATCCGCTGAAAACCACGTTTTAATGCGGGCCATTGACTGGCTAATTTGGCATGAAAAGCCGCCAGCTCCGGCTGCGTACAAGCAGCTAATTCGGCTTCATTGATCATGGCAAAGTAATAAAGGCGCTGGCTGCGTTGTGGGTCTTGCCGCCATGCCTGCCATGCCTGCAAAAAGTCTGCACCATCTGCAAAATCAAATTGCAGCATCACAAAGCGTTCTCTGTCTTGCCAGCGCTCTGGTAAATGGTGGCGGCTTACAAAGTCAGGGTTTGTTGGCATTAGGCTTTAAGCGCCTCGATGCGCTGATGCTTATCCATAAATCGTTTTAAAGCCGCAACAAAAATGATGCCAACAATCAGTAGGGCGCTAGCAAAAAAGCGATTGCCCGCCAGTAAGTGCCCCGCCTTAATGCTTTCAATTCCCAGCGAGTAAACACCCATGGTGATCATGCCAAATGCGGCAGCAACCGTGCCCTTGCTGACATTGCTTGAAAAAAGCACCAGCCTGAATAGCCCTGCATTCACCAAGCCGCAACCAAAGGCATAGAAGCTAATGCCGATCACCAATAAAATATAGTGACTAGGCGCGATAATCATGCTGATAAAGCAAAAGGCCAGACCAAAGATTTGAGGAATCAGCCCCAAACCGATCATGCGGCGCACAGGCAAATAGTTGCTTAATTTAGCCAGCGTGAAATTGCCCATGATTAGCGCACCAAAAACCGGCATTTGCCAGTAGCCAAATTCAATCGGAGAGAGGCCCGCGTCTTTGATCAAAATGATCGGTGAAATACCAATCCAGGTGAGCAAAGGCACGCTACACAGGCCCATCGCCAATGCGCCGGTTAAAAAATGAGTATTGCTAAAGACTTGTTTGTAATCTTGCCAAACCGCACTGAAAGTAAACGGCGTATTGGCCTTGGCTGGTGTGACTTTGGGCATGGCGTGCCAGAGGCCTACAAAAGCCACAAAAGAAACTGCAGCAATCAAGACAAAAATCATTCGCCAAGGCGCGAACTCGATCATGATTGCGCCAGCAAGCGGCCCGAGCAAGGGTGCGATCATCGCCACATTTGCCATTAGCGCGGTTACTTTAATCGCGGTTTTTTCATCGAATGATTCTTGTACCAGCGCATAACCTACCGCGCCAATAAAACACATGCCGATACCCTGAAAAACCCGTAGCACAATAAATTGCTCAATAGAGCGGGTCAGAAGGGTGAGTAGGCACATGCAAATAAAAAACATTACGCCCGTCAACATCACCGGCCTGCGGCCGATTCGATCAGAGAGTGGGCCAAGTAGCCACTGCAAAGACGCACCGCCCACGAGGTAGGCTGTCATTGAGGTGGGAATCCAATGTGGGCCTGCATTAAATTCATGCGTAACCGCCAGCATGCCAGGCAAAATCATATCGTTAGCGATATAGGTGGAGAATTCAAATAGCACTAAGGCCAGAGGTAAAAGCAGGGTACGCCATGTGAGTTGCGTAATAAGGGCGGGAGAGGCTGGCATGGGATGTAAGCAGGGCGATGATCAACCGAGCATTTTGTCGCGTTTGGCATAATTTAGATAGAGAAGGATTCCCAACTTGCTAATTATTTTCTACTGCAGAAGCCTGTTCTTCCGCTTGTTTAAGCACCATGCCTTCAACTTGCTTGGCTTTTTCTAAGGCTTCACGCTGCGGCTCGGCAATTTTGTGTGGCTCAGAGCTAGGGCCGCAGGCGCTAAGGGCGATGAAAAGAGGGATGATAAAAAGTGATTTCATGATGCGCCTGTTTTGTAAGGGGATTTCGAATTGAACCCACATCTTGAACCACGGAGAAAAAAGAGAGCACGGAGTGCCAAGAAAAAAACACAGGAAAATAAGGTTTTCTCCGTAAAACTCCATGGTTCAAGATACGGGCTTGCCTTGCGTAATTATCAGCTATGAATCGTAAGCATTTTGAATGCACTGCAAGTATTCGCCTACCGTCTGCGTATATCCCAGCTCCAGCGCGTCGGCAATAAAGGCGTGGCCGATGGAGACTTCTTGCACGCCGGGTACGGCCCGCAAAAAGCGCGTTAAATTATCGCGATTCAAATCGTGGCCGGCATTGATGCCTAATCCCAGAGCCAGAGCGGCCTCTGCTGTGGCCGTAAAGCCTGCCAAAACTTGCTCTTCTGCATCTGTGCCGTAAGCATTGGCGTAGGTTTCGGTGTAAAGCTCGATACGATCAGCGCCCAGCTCGGCCACAAAGGGCATCGCAGCGGGGGTAGGGTCCATAAAGAGGCTAACGCGCACGCCCAGCGCTTTGCATTCGGCAATCAAGGGGCGTAAGCGACCCATATCCGCAGGCAAATTCCATCCTACGTTTGAGGTGAATTGTTCTTCACTATCGGGCACAAAAGTGGCCTGATGGGGGCGGTATTCGCGGATAAAATCCATCAGGTTTTGAGTCGGGTTGCCTTCAATATTGTATTCCGCCTGCGGCCAGCTTTTCAGTAAGGTGGCTAGGTCGCTGACATCATCACTACGAATATGGCGCGCATCAGGCCTAGGGTGAACCGTAATCCCTTGCGCGCCCGCACTAAGGCAAATTTGCGCTGCTTTCACGACGCTAGGGATACCCAAGTGGCGAGTATTGCGTAGCAGCGCTACTTTATTGACGTTTATGGAAAGGGCACAGTGATGAGTTGGCGTTGTCATAGTGATTGGTTTTCTTTTAATAAGGCAAGTAGTGCAGGGCGTTAAAAAGCGGGCTGGGGCGTCTTGCTAAGAAATAGGCCAAGCTCTTTGGTTTTTGTAAGGATGCAAGAGGGAGATTCTGCCTCAAGCTCGCTCAAAGAGCCATAGCCCCAGGTAACGCCGCAGGATTTTAAGCCATTTATGTGCGCCGCTTGCAAATCGACGGCACGATCGCCAATCATGAGCGTTTGCTGAGTAATGGCTAGTCTAGCGAGTAAAGATTCTATTTGCTGCCACTTTTGAATACCAATATCACCACCACTAATAAAATCAAAATAATCTCTGATATCAAATAGTTTTAGAATTTTATCGGCAAAATCGGCGCGTTTAGAGGTGCAAATCCCCATGGGGATATTGTGCTCTGCAAGTAGTTGCAGGGATTCTAAAATGCCGGGATAAAGGGTGTTTTCTGAATAACCCACCTCGGCATAGCGCTCGCGGTATTTGGCGACGAGCGCATAAATCTCAGGCTCATTATTTACGCCTGTAATCTGCTTGAATGTTTCATCCAGTGGCGGCCCAATATATTGAGCGAGGGATGATTCGGCTTGTGGCGGATAATCCCGAGATTCGAGTGCGTAATTAATTGAGCGGGCAATTCCACAAAATGGATCACTGATCGTGCCATCTAAATCAAATAAAAGTTGAGCCATGTTGATCCAAAAGAAAATGAACTATTTCGAGGCTGGTATTCAGTTGAGCGGAAAATGTCTAAAAATGGATCGCTGATCGTGCCATCTAAATCAAACAAGAGCTGAGCGATGAAAATCCATCATAATTTTTAGACCGCGTCTTTCATATAAACCAGTTCCCAAATGTGCCCGTCTAAATCCTGAAAACCATGCGCATACATAAACCCATGATCTTGCGGCTCGTTATAGGTAGAGCCGCCTGCTGCTACCGCTTTGGCGACCAGCTCGTCTACTTCTTTGTGGCTGTCGCATGAAAGGCAGAGCAGCATTTCAGTGTGGGTGTGCGCGTTGCAAAGCGCCTTGGGTGTAAAGGTTTGAAATCTGACTTCATCTAATAGCATTACAAAGATGTCATCAGACACAATCATACCGCTGCCCGTACTGTCAGAAAACTGAGGGTTAAAACTAAAGCCAAGTGCTTTAAAAAAATCAAGAGACGCTTTTAGATCTTTAACGGGGAGATTAACGAAGATTTTGCGGCTCATCGGTGCGCCTTCAGAATGAAGAAAGGATTTTAGCGTGGCGTATTCCATACGCCGTTTGAAAGGCGACTTGAGCGCCCAATCCAGTGTAGAGAGCCCAATGCTAAATCGCCACTGAGCCGCTCATCTTTATATATATTTGTGTGTGTGAAATAGGAATGCTTCATGCCTAATCAATGCTATTTCTTAAGTGACTCGCACCAGCAATCGCCACTTTTAGCAGAACAAACGCGAACCTCATTTGGGCATGGGGTGGGGGTTTCTTCCCAAATCTCGGGCTTTTTAGTGCGATTACTGAGTAGCCCCTTGATGATTTCTTCATCAACCGCAGCCCCAGCCTGCATCAGCGGCTCTTGATAGAGAGGCGTATTACGATGATCATCAAGTTGTTTGCCAGCAACCGCACCAAGCAGGGTGCACGCACAAAGTTGGCCTATCAAAAAAAGGCTGAGCAGGCGTTTTATTGACATATAAGCTTATCGCTGAAATAAAAGATTCAGTAATCTTACGTCAAGAAAAAGAAATATACCGTTTCAATAAGTATGGATTGTTATTTATCAGTAATTGAAATCCAGATTTCAACCTCACCGATGCCCGCATCCCAGTCAAAAGACGCAGCATAAATTTCAAAATCTGGTTTGTGGGCCGATTGATATTCAGAGTTAGCTAGCCATTCATTGCAAATTGCTTCCCACGTTTTGCCTAAACGAGCAACAGGGCCGCTATGCTTGAAAACCGCATATTGCTGGCTTGCAATGCGCATACGCCCCATGTCGGCTGGTAGATCTTGCAAGGACGTCACTTCAACACCACACATATATTCAAAACTATGAGCTGAATCATGTCCACACATGACGCCATAAACATTTGAGCCTTGCTGGCTAGCTAGGGGTAGAAGTAAGTGAAACTGACGCCATTGCTCAGTTTGGCTGAGAATTGATTCAGCAAAACCATGTTGTTGCCTTAAGCCTCCCAGTAGCATGGGGTGGCCCTGTTCAAATCGATCGACATGAAGATTCATCGCTCATTTCCCACTTAGGCTTTAATGAAACCACTGCTGTAGTTTTTGTGCCGCCTGCTCTTTGATATCTGCCGTGATATACATCGATACCATGGCAATGGCTGCGGCGAGTGCGCCTAAATCATCACCGAAGCCCGCTACAGGGATAAAATCTGGAATGGCATCTAGGGGCAAAATAAAATAGGCGAGCGCGCCAAAGATAATGGTTTTGGCCCATGTCGGTGTTTCTGGGCGCTGCGCTGCGTAATAAAGCCACAGCGCTTTTTCTATCACTTCTTTGCCTGCTTTTAAGGCGAATTTTTTGATTTTTTGCCAGAAGTCATCGTCAGAATAGTTGCGTGCTGTGCTCATGATGTTGGCCTTTAAGTGGTGTAAGGTTGTAGCTTTGCCATTTTTTTATTGCATCAGAAAAACGAGCAAAACCTATTTCGCAAATAAAATCTTTCCCTGAGCGGATGGATTGATTATGGACCTTATTCTGCATCCATAAATCGCAAAAATGTACAATTAAATCAATATCCTGCTGCGCAATAACCGCCATATCTAAATGGATAAGGCGCTTAAATTGTGCCTCGTCCAAGCCATCTGGAAGAGTCCACCCATCCTCGCTATTGCCATTGGCTTGAATTAAAGGATTTAATCGAACGAGGCCAGAATCAATGATAGGGCATGCATCGATAGCCAATGGTAAACGCCCGCCAATTAATAAATGAGCTAGAAAAGTATGCGAATCGGGTGGGTCGGCCAAAATAGTGGCGGCTATTTTTTTGATATCGTTCTTTGTTGATGAAATTTGTTGTTCTTTAAATAGCACGCTGGGTTCATTATTGTTTCGAGTATTTAGCAGCGGCAGCATGGCGCTTCCCGTGCCTATGCTTAAGATGGCAATTTGATCTTTGCCCCAATTGGCGGCAATCGCTTCTGCGGCGGCGGCTAATACGGGGTTGTTATAGCCTGTTAATCCCCCGTCCCAATATTGCCCACCGGCTATTTTGGCGGGTTGATCAAAAAATTGAATAGGTGCATTGCTGGATGCATGCACTGCATCGACCAGCGATATATCGATATAAGGGGAGGTGATTGCGCCCGCAAGGCTTGGCCAAGAGCGAAAGAATTTGGCGCGATCTCTATCATAATCGTAGCTAACAAATACAAATAAAATAGGCTGATTATTTTTGCCAATAATCTGAATGTCACGCATAGAATTAGCGCCGTAGAGCTTAAATAAGGCAATTAATGCCTGATGTTTTTGCGCGGTAGAGAATCGTGGCAAGGGAAAAAACAAACTCAAAGGATTTAATTTTGTATACCAAGGTAGTTCGCTGAATATTGCTCGCCGTTGTGGCTCGCTGGTAAAGAGGGCCAGTATCTCTGCCAGCGTAAAGTCTTCAATTAATGCCGCAGCCACAATGCTGCCGCCAGAATTGGCCGCAACTAAGTCGAAATGCTTTAAAACAGCATGCCCACGAGTCTCTGCACCATAAATTTTAATCAGCGCTTTAACCTGAATCAGCGCCCAAGCGCCACCGCCATCTAAAGATAAAATAGGGTATTTCATGATGCGCATAATTCCAGATGGCAAAATAAAGCCAGAGTTTATTCAGGCGTACAGCGGCGAGCAGGGTGAGCTTACTTAATCCACAATAAACAACTTGGCCCCAAGCGCTGTAGCCGAGCGATGTGGCTCTGCTTGATCTGCGACTTGGTAGCTCATGCCGGCAGTTAAGGTAAATGTGCGCCCATCTTCAAGTTCGGTATGCAGCTCTCCTTCTAGGCAAAGCAAAATATGGCCTTTGCTGCACCAATGGTCGGCTAAATAGCCAGCGCTATATTCCACCATACGCACCCGCAGATCGCCAAAATGCTGGGTACGCCAATAGGCCACGCCGCTTTCGCCGAGGTGCTCGGTGCGTTCAATTTTTAACCAATCAGTCGTGCCAAAAGGGATATTTGAAATTTGCATCTGGGCTCCTAATGAGGATCTGTGTTGTGTTGACGCTGCCACCATGAACGTGGGGCTTTGCCTGATTTTTGCTTACGCTTGGGCCAGTCACAGCCATTGCAGCAGTTGAGGCACTCAAATGCATCGCTAACGCTTATTCCATGGGGTAGGTCGCAATCACAATCTCCTCGTTGAGCGATGGCTGGGCGACGTGGTAGAGGCGTGTGCTGCCGATAAACCAGTCCGCAGTGATACATGCGTTGCCTAAGAATAAGAAGCCCTACAAATGCGCCATGTCTGCGTATTGCCCGTAAGCCTAGTGTAGAGCAGCTGGCTCTGCCTGTATGAAAGTGATAGGCGCAGCGAAAGCCTTTGTAGGGGGAAATGTATTTTTTATAGATTTGAATAAAAAGAAGCAGAATGAAACGCAAGGCAAAGCATCCAGTAGTGGCATTAAGGATTGATTAAATATTGCGCGTGGATTTGATCTATTTTTCAAGACTATTTTGATGAGCTGCAAGTAGATATGCATTTAAATGCTTGTCTTCTATATCGGCAGCGGCTTGAATTTTAATATGGCGGCGGATTTTTCCTTTGCCTTCTAATACTTGATAGGGATCTTGAAGATCACAACCTCGACCAAATTCAAGGCTGATATGGCGGGTATAAGCAAATATCCCACAAAATGGCGTGGTATCCGCAAACATCAAGCCACCATACATGACGCGTTCACTGGCATGGGGAATAAGAGAATAAATTAGCGCCCGAATAGATTGCACCAGCGTATGTATTTCTGGATTGTTTAAACAAATATCACGGAGAAGTTGCTCGGTTTTTTCATCAATCATGATGGCTGGCCTTATAAAAAAGGTGAGCTTGTGTATTTGCTTACGATTTTAAACAGTCTCTTATTGCGGAGTTGATGTTGCCATGCCAACTTGCTTTCATCAAGATTAATTTTGCAAGGGGTAAGTCGCTAGGATTGGGGTAGTTTGCCCTAAAATAATGCAATGCCGAGATCGCATCTGCCGCGCTTATAATGTGGCTTATTTAAAAGAGCGCAAAAATGAGTAATGAACTAAAAATTGAAGATATACAGCTGGGTGAGGGCAAAGAAGCCGTGAGGGGCGCTTTGATTACCACGCAATACCGTGGTTTTCTGGAAGATGGCACGCAGTTTGATTCTTCGTATGATAGAGGCGCGCCGTTTAAGTGTGTGATTGGTACGGGCCGAGTGATTAAGGGCTGGGATCAGGGATTAATGGGCATGAAGGTAGGTGGCAAGCGTAAGCTTTGGGTGCCTGCACATCTGGCCTATGGCGAGCGGCAGATTGGCGAGCATATTCAGCCGAATTCTAATTTGATTTTTGAATTGGAATTACTAGAAGTGCTGACGCGTGATGAGTAGCGCCTTTTAAAAGAGGCCCCTGGGCGGGGCCCTGCTCGCAGCCTACTCCATCAATGCCACCGATTTAATCTGCGCCCAAACTTGCTGGCCGGGGCGGATATCTAGCGCTACGGCTGATTTTTTGGTGAGTCTTGCCAAAATCATTGCATCCCCGACTTGCACTCTGACCAGCACTAGGCCGGGGTGCTCATCGTCGCTTAGGGCATCGACGCGGCCTTGTAAGATGTTTTGGATGCTGCTTTTGCTCGGCGGCTCAATCGCTAGGCTGACATCTCTGGCGAGTACACGTACTCGCAGCTTGCGGCCTATCGGCAAGCCTTGATCTCTGGCCCATAGGCTGCCACCTGAAAAAATCACCCTAGCTAAATGCCATGCTGGGTCTAGCTCCGCCACGCTGACCTCTAAAATTGCACCAGCGTCTTCCCCTAAATATATGGGTAAATCGAGCCGGGTGAGCGTTTCGGCTAGCGGGCCGCTTGCCAACACGCGGCCGTTTTCCATCACCACTAAATGATCGGCCAGCCTAGCGACTTCATCGGGGGAGTGGCTGATATACAGCACAGGGATGCGTAGTTCTTCGTGCAAGCGTTCTAGATAGGGGAGGATTTCTTGCTTGCGTTTTATATCAAGCGCGGCCAGTGGCTCGTCCATCAGTAAGATATCGGGGCTGAGCGCAAGGGCGCGTGCGATGCCGACTCGGCTACGCTCTCCGCCAGAGAGCCGTTCGGGCTTGCGCTCCAGTAAATGGCCGATGCCGAGTAGCTCGATGGCTTGCTCTAAGTTGACTTGCTGCTTGGCAGGGATGCGCTTTAGCCCATAACGCAAATTACCCAATACATTGAGATGCGCAAATAAACTGGCTTCCTGAAACACATAACCCAGAGCGCGTTTATGCGTAGCCAAAAAACGGCGTTCGTCTTGCCAGATTTCGCCATTGATGACGAGCTGGCCTGCAGCACGTTCCAGTCCCGCAATACAACGTAGTAAGGTGGTTTTGCCCGACCCAGAAGACCCGAAAAAGGCTGTGATGCCATGGCTGGGTAAATCTAAATCGACATCTAGCTGAAAGCTGGGCCAGTTCAATTGAAAGCGTGCCTGAATCCCTGTCATTTCACGCTCCTACTTGGTCGCCAGAGATACATCGCCAGTAAAACAATAAAAGAGAATGCCAGCATAACGGCGGATAGCCGGTGCGCCTGCAGGTAATCCATTGCTTCTACATGATCATAAATCTGTACCGAAACTACGCGGCTGACGCCAGGGATATTGCCGCCTATCATCAGCACGACGCCAAACTCACCCACGGTATGGGCAAAAGTCAGAATACCTGCGGTCATAAAGCCGGGTAGGGATAGGGGGACCGCAACGGTAAAGAAAGCATCGAGTGGGGACGCGCGTAAGGTGGCGGCGACTTCCATTGGGCGCTCCCCCACGGCTTCAAACGCGGTTTGCAGCGGTTGCACCATAAAGGGCAGGGAATAAAACACCGAAGCAATCACCAGCCCCCAAAACGTAAACGGCAACAGCCCAAGGCCCAGCGATTGAGTGAGCTGCCCAATCGGCCCCTGTGGCCCCATCGCCAGTAGTAGATAAAAGCCCAGTACCGACGGAGGTAAAACCAGCGGTAGCGCCACGACGGCAGCGACTGGTCCTTTCCACCATTTTTTGCTGCGCGCCAACCACCACGCAATGGGCGTGCCGATGATCAGCAAAATCAAAGTCACCACGCTTGCCAGCCTTAGCGTAAGCCAAATAGCTTGCAAATCACTCTCAGTTAACAGCATGCATCTTTTCTCTATCGACCTAGGGATGTTTGTCGTAGGGCGGGTGAAACCCGCCAATCTCAAGCCCGCATATCATCATGATTTAAATCGTATACCCAGAAGCATTTATGATTGCTTTTGCTGGGGCTGATTGTAAGAATTTAAGTAGCGCTTCAGCCGCAGGCTTACCTTTGCCCTTATTGAGTAATACAGCATCTTGCCGAATCGCCGAGTACAAGGCTGGCGGGACGATCCATGCGGAGCCGCTTTTCAGTTTGCCTGCTTCAAACGCTTGCGACATCGCAATAAAGCCCAGCTCCGCATTGCCGGTGGCAATAAACTGATGGGTTTGGGCAATGTTTTCACCGGTCACAAATTTAGGCGCAAGGAGATCAAAAATGCCCAGTGCTTTTAATGTTTCACTTGCGGCTAAGCCATAGGGGGCGAGCTTGGGGTTGGCAATGGCGAGATGAGCAAAGCTGGCTTTTTTTAAAATCTCGCCCTTATCGTCAACATAATTGGCTTTTTCACTCCACAGCACTAATTTGCCGATGGCGTAGGTGAAGCGATTGGTGGCCAAGCTTTCTTTTTCTAGCTTGGCAGGGGTTTCATCATCGGCGGCGAGTAGCACCTCAAAAGGCGCACCGTTTTTAATCTGCGCATAAAACTTGCCCGTTGCCCCGCTAGAAAGCAGCAATTTGTGGCCGCTGCTTTGCTCAAATAGCACCGCAATCTTTTGCATCGGCCCAGCAAAATTAGCAGCAACCGCCACTTGAACTTCATCGGCAAAAGCAGGAATAGAAATGCATGCCATCGCGGCCGCAATAAGATGCTTGGCAGTCATTAAAGCTCCTTGAAATAGGTGGTCTACATGGGAATAAGCCAGTTTGCTGACCGATAGCTTAATGCTTTTAGCGGCGGGCGTGTTGGTGCGAAAGGGGTAGCCACAGTAAAAGCTTACTCTTGCTTAATAAACGCTCTAATCCTCGCAAAAGCCGCTTCTGGGTTATCTCGCCATACGCCGTGGCCGCAGTCTGCAAATTGCGCGAATTGCATCCACTTTTTAGGGAGCGCTTGGGCAATATCTTGGGCGTCTTCCAGAGGGCAAACTGGATCAAGCTCACCGGCCAAGATCAGTACAGGGCATTGCGCGTGCGCCAAGCCAGGCAATAAATTCATGGTCTGCTGCTCAGTGCTCGCCCATGCCAGCAAAATATCGTGGTTGGGGTGGCTGCGTCTTGCTGCTGCTTTATGCGTGGAGTAAAGCGGCTTGCAAATTTGCTGATAAGGCCCGAGTGTGGACATGCTGGGGGCGCTCCAAAATTGTAATGCAGCCTCTCTTGCCGCTGGCCCGCCTAATTGCTCGAACATAGCGAGTTTACGTTCCAGATTAAGCGCAGCTGAGGTGCTGGATAAAATGACCTTGCTGGGGTGTGTTGGATATTTAGCTAAATAATGTTGGGCCACAAAACCACCAAAAGATTGCCCTAAAACAATGGGCTTGCTAATCCCTAGCGCGGTGCAGAGCGCCACCAGATCATCAGCAAAGTTGTCGAGGATAAGCTCCGCCTTCGGGCGTGGATTGCTGCGGCCATGGGCGCGATGGTCGTAATAAATAATTTGTGCGATATCGGTAAACTGGCTAAATGCAGGTTTAAAGCCTGTGTGATCGTAGCCAGGGCCGCCATGCAGTAGGATGAGTGTAGGTTTTTCGCGCATTTGCATGCCATCAGCCACAAGGCTTAAGCCTTCGACATCAACAAATAATTGCACATTGTGACCAATTGAAATTTGCATAGGGAAGAGGATGAAGGCGCTGTTTGTAAGGGGTTAAAGAGGGAGCTAAGTGTAAAGAAAAGGCCGGTATGGCCTTCATTTACGTTATAAAACGCGCGTTTTCCATTCGCTGACTAACAGCCCATACAGTGCCGTATCCGATACCACCCCATCTACAATCCATCGTTCGCGTAAATAGCCTTCGCGGCTAAAGCCAAGGCGCTCTAGGCTTTTGGCAGAAGCTAGGTTTCTAGGGTCAATATCGGCCTCTACACGGTTTAATTTTAATTCTGAAAAGCCAAAACTAAGCAGAGCACTAAGGGCTTCGTGCATATAGCCGACTCCCCATGCAGAGGAGGTCATTCCGTAGCCAATTTCTGCACGGCGGCATTGCTCGTTTAGATCAAAAAGCGAGGCTGTTCCAATTAAAGCATGGTCTTCTGTGCGTTCAATGCCTAGGCGAATATATTCCCCTGCGACCATTGCCTTTAAATCACGGGCAATCAATGCATGGGCGATTTCAATAGAATCCCAAGCTGGAGTGCTCCAATATTGCATGACTTTTTCATCGCCAAAAATAGCCAGCAAGGCAGGTGCATCTGATACTTGTAGTGGGCGAAGTAATAAGCGATTTGTTTGTATATTAATTTGATCAAAAGCGTTCATCAGTGTGCTCTTTAAATTGTTTTATTGCGTAAGCGCAGCAGACTAAGCCCCAGCACTACAAATAAACCACCCGATGCATAATTAAAAAGCTGCATACGGCGAGGGTTGGCAAATTGGCTTTTTAAGCTGCGGGCCAATAATGCATAAAAAGCGTGTGATATCAGGGCGCAAGCTGCAAAAGTGATGGTCAATACGGTGAATTGGGGAAAGACAGGCGAATCTTGCTTAATAAATTGTGGAAACAGCGCCGAAAAAAACAAAATGGCTTTCGGGTTAGTGAGTGCAACTGTTAAGCCTTGGCTGAATAAGCGCCAAGCTGAGTGTGAATCCGCTTGGGTGAGGGGATCAGAAAAAAGACTGGTCTTGCTACGCCATTGCTTAATGCCTAGATAAATTAAATAGGCCGCGCCGCTTAGTTTTAATATGGTAAAGGCGATGGCGGATGTGGCCAATATGACCCCCATGCCTGCCATTGTTACGCCTGAAATAATAAACAAACCCATCATATTGCCAAGTGAGCTAATCATGCTACGCCATGGCCCGATAGAGAGCGAATTGGAAATTGCCAGCAATACGCCGGGGCCGGGCGTAAAAGTAACCACTAGTGCTACACCGCAAAAAATAAGCCAATTAGATAAATGCATTTCTAGTTCCTGATAGTTTAGGGAAAACTACGACATTGCTGCACCAATAGCTTGCCTGATTGGAATCCCTTCGGCATTAAAATCAGCCAAACAAAATACATTGATTCCAAAATAATCAGGCGTAACACGTTTACGGTGAAAGGGGTAAATCCCGCAGACCTTGCAGAAGAAATGATAGGCCGTTTGGGTGTGAAATTGATATTCACTTAAAGACTCTTTCCCAGCTAATAGCTTGAATGCTGCTTCATGCACTTTAACCATGAGCGCATTCTTGCGATAGCAAATTGAGCAATCACAGCGGGTTAGCTCTGGAAAGTCTGTTTCAATCTCAAATTGAATAGCACCGCAATGACAGCTGCCTCGGTACTTTTTAAGGGGACGACTGCTCATCGTGGTTTAACTCCATAGGGGTATTTAATGAAAATTGCGCTGTAATCTTAAAGCAAAAAAATAGCTTTGAATAAATTCAAAGCTACCTTACTGCAAAGTATAAAACAGGCAAAGCCTATTTTGGTGGCTTCTGCCATCTTTCAGTTGTCGTGGTTGCACGTAACCAGCCACGCAAGATATCAACCTCTTCGCGCTCTAGGTTGGCGCGGGTAAACATGCGACGCATCCTGGGCATGAGGCGCTTGGGGGCGTCGGGCTTAAGAAAACCAATTGTGGTCAGTGTTTCTTCAAGATGCGTAAAGAAATGTTCCAGTGCATCGTGCGTGGCGCTGTCGCGGCTTTCGGCAAGGTAGGACACATCGTCAGCAAGAGTCGCGAAGATTTCGTAGGCGAATACTTGCACGGCTTGCGCCAGATTCAGGCTGGAGTAATCCGGATTGGTCGGGATGGTGGCCATGCGGTTGCAAAGCAGTACTTCGTCGATCGTTAAGCCAGACATTTCTGTGCCAAATACCAGTGCAATATCGTGGCCCGCTTGAATGGTTTGGATAATTTCTGGGGCGAGCTGTCTTGGGGTTTGCAGAGGATGGGCGAGTTCTCTGCGGCGTGCGGTCAGGGCAATTTGCAAAGTTGTGCCAGCTAAGGCTTCTTCCATGCTGCCAACTACGGTAGCGGTATTAAGCACATCGCCAGCATTACTCGCTAAGGCGGTGGCGGTGTCTGAAGGGAATTCCTTAGGATTAATTAGGTAGAGCTTGTTGATTCCCATGGTTTTCATGGCGCGGGCGGTGGAGCCGATATTGCCAGGATGGGAGGTGTGAGATAGCACCACTCGAATGCGGGAGAGGCATTCGGCAGAGGAATTACGAGGGGTTTCTTGAGTCATTTTGAGAACACTTGTTTATTCATTTTGAGAGCGCAGGTAGAATAGCGGCCAATCTTATCTCGGGTAGCCCTGATGTGGGCTTGGGATGCGATTTTGATTCGCATGAATATATACTGTGATTCATGATGTGTCGCGTTTTTTAAGCCCTTTTACGCTGCCCCGTTAGTCGATCTTTTACTTTTAATCAGGAATTCGCCATGCATCCAATGCTCAATACCGCTGTGCGCGCCGCGCGCCGTGCTGCTTCTATCATCCAACGTGCTTCCAGCAATCTGGACCATTTAGCCGTTGAGAAAAAAGGTCATAACGACTTTGTTTCCGAAGTAGACCGTGCCGCCGAACAAGCGATTATTGATACCATCCTCGAAGCGTATCCAACGCACGCCATCATGGCCGAAGAGTCGGGCAACCGTGGTCAGTCAGAATACACATGGATTATTGATCCATTGGATGGCACTACCAATTTCTTGCATGGCGTTCCTCAGTACGCGGTATCAATTGCGCTAGAGCATAAAGGCGTGATCACCCAAGCCGTTGTTTATGATCCTTGCCGCAATGATTTGTTTACCGCAACGCGTGGTGTAGGCGCTTACCTGAATGATCGCCGTATCCGCGTTTCTAAAGTACGTGAATTAACCGATGGCTTGATTGCCACTGGTTTTCCGTACACCCGCTTTGACAATCTTGAAAACTACATCAATATTTTCCGCGATATGACGCAAAAGTCAGCTGGCTTACGTCGTCCGGGCGCTGCAGCCTTGGATTTGGCTTATGTGGCTTGCGGCCGTTACGATGGTTTCTTTGAATTTGATCTTAAAACGGTTGATATCGCTGCGGGCTCCTTGTTGGTGCAAGAGGCGGGTGGTTTGGTGACTGATTTAAATGGCGAAGAAGGCTTCTTGCAATCTGGCGATATTCTGTGCGGTACGCCGCGCGTATTCGGCCAGATGTTGTCGGTGATTCGTCAGCACAATAAATAATTAACGCGTATTTCTTAGCGTTTTTAAAAAAGCGTCATCTCGGGTGACGCTTTTTTTTATGGTTGACGGGCATTTTGCCGCTCACCGTTCGTGGACTTGCCGCTGCCCTGATTGGATAATGGCGGCCATATATAGATATGTTTTTTGAATTGATATTTCAGCAAGGGAATACAAAAATGGCGGAAAAAAAACCAAGCGCTAGCGCCAAACCAACGCACACGCCATTTATGCAGCAATACCTGCGTTTAAAGAGCGATCACCCCGATAAATTATTGTTTTATCGCATGGGCGATTTCTATGAATTGTTTTTTGACGATGCGGTACGCGCAGCCAAATTACTCGACATCACACTGACCACCCGTGGACAAACGGCGGGTGAGCCGATTCGTATGGCTGGTGTGCCTTATCACGCCGCCGAGCAATATCTGGCACGCCTCGTCAAAATGGGCGAATCGGTGGCGATTTGCGAGCAGGTTGGGGAGGTCACTGGCAAGGGGCCGGTTGATCGTAAAGTGATGCGCGTGGTCACGCCCGGTACGCTGACCGATACGGCCTTGCTTGATGTTAAAACTGAAAACCGCCTGCTGGCGCTGAGTTTCTCGCGCGGCAAGATGGGCATGGCATGGCTGTCGCTCGCCTCAGGTGATTTTGCACTGATGGATAGCACGGCAGATAAGCTGGCTTCTGAGTTAGAGCGTTTACGTCCTGCTGAAATCCTAGTGGCCGACGATGCGGGCTTGGCCTTGTTTGATCAGGGCACTGCCGTGGTGCGTAAATTGCCGCCTTGGCAATTTGAAACGGCCGCTGCGGTGCGCAACCTATCCCGTCATTTTGAAACGCACGATTTAGCAGGCTTTGGCGTGAGTGAAGGCATGTTGGCCCTTGGGCCGGCAGGGGCTTTGCTGGAATACGTTCGCAGCACGCAAGGCGGCGCATTGCCGGTTTTGGCTGGACTGCGCTGTGAATCGCAAAGTCAATATATCGAGCTGGATGCGGCCACGCGCCGCAATCTGGAAATTACTGAAACCATACGCGGTGAAAGCTCGCCGACTTTATTCTCCCTACTGGATCAATGTGCCACCGGCATGGGGTCGCGCTTGCTGCGTCATTGGCTGCATCATCCGCTTAGATCCAGCAGCAAAATCATGCAGCGGCAAAATGCGATTGCAGCGCTGCTGGCAACGGCTTCGTTTGAGCCCATTCATTCTGCCTTGGATTGTGTGGCGGACGTAGAGCGGATTACGGCAAGGATTGCATTATCGAGTGCAAGGCCACGTGATTTATCAAGCCTGAGGGATAGCCTCAAGGCGCTGCCCGCCTTGATTGCGGTATTGCCTCAGGATGAGTTCTTTGCATCGTTAGGTAAAGCCTTGTCACCTGATGCGCAAATTCTTGCACTGCTAAGTGCGGCGATTAAGACTGAGCCTTCTGTGGTGCTACGCGAAGGCGGGGTAATTGCAGATGGCTATAGTGGCGAGCTGGATGAGTTGCGTACCATTCAAACGCATGGCGGTGAATTCTTGCTAGAGCTTGAAACGCGTGAGCGTGAGCGCACCGGTATTCCTACGCTAAGGGTCGAGTACAACCGCGTGGCGGGTTATTTTATTGAGATTACTAACTCCTACGCAGGTGCCGTGCCGGACGATTATCGCCGTCGTCAAACCATGAAAAACGCCGAGCGTTATATTACGCCTGAGCTGAAACTGTTTGAAGATAAGGCTTTAAGCGCGAAAGAGCGGTCCTTGGTCTTGGAAAAAGCGCTTTATGACGATTTGCTACAGCGCTTGCAGCCCTATCTGGGCGCTTTACGTTTGGCGGCGCAAGCTTTAGCAACTGCCGATGTACTGGCCAGCCTTGCGAATCGTGCCGAGCGTGGCAATTATATTGCGCCACAATTTGTGGAAGGCCAGCTGCTGCATATCGAGGCGGGCCGTCATCCGGTGGTTGAAGCGCAGATCGATGACTTTATCCCCAATAGTGTGGATTTCTCGGTAGCGCGTAAGCTGCTGTTGATTACCGGCCCCAATATGGGCGGTAAATCGACCTATATGCGGCAGGTGGCCTTGATTGTGCTGCTAGCGCATGTGGGGAGCTTTGTGCCTGCACAGAGTGCCATTATCGGTAAGCTCGACCGTATCTTTACCCGTATCGGGGCATCGGACGATTTGGCGGGCGGGCGCTCTACCTTTATGGTGGAAATGACCGAAACGGCCAATATCCTCAATAATGCCTCAGAGCACTCTTTGGTATTGATGGATGAAGTAGGGCGCGGCACGTCTACTTTTGATGGTTTGGCACTGGCTTGGTCGATAGCAAAGGCCTTAATCGAAAAAAACCGTGCTTACACCTTGTTTGCAACCCATTATTTTGAGCTGACCCGTTTGGCGCAGGATTATCCCGTCGTCGCCAATGTGCATTTGGATGCCGTTGAGCATAAAGATCGCATCGTGTTTTTGCACGCGGTGCAAGAAGGCCCGGCATCGCAAAGCTATGGGGTTGCAGTGGCCCAGCTAGCGGGTGTGCCAAAAGATGTTGTACGTCAAGCTCGGAAAAAATTACTCGAGCTAGAATCCAATAGTGTGCAAGGCGGAATGCAGGGCGATTTGTTTGCGACGGCTAGCATTATGCAAATTGAACCAGAGCCACATCCACTTCAAGACGCCTTGGCTGGAGTGGATCCGGATGAATTAACAGCCCGTGAGGCACATGATCTGCTCTATCGCCTGTGCGCCTTGCTCTAGCTTGGATCGTCTTCGCTATAACAGTGATTGATGTTGTATTGAGAATCATGCGCAAAGGTTGGTTTTTGTGCATGATTGCCTATAATTAATATTCCTTACTTGGCGAGCTGGCTCTACAGCTAATGAGTATTTAAGAGTGATGTTAGGTCTCTACTAGTGTTTTTTTTCGATTTTGATAAGTTAATCGAAAAAACTCAGTAAGATTGTAAATTTTACCAGTTACAATATATGACTGTTTGCTAACATTAAAAAGACAAGCAAATGTGCATTTTAAACGGAGAGTAGCTGTGAATACGGTGTCTGATATTGCTGGGCAAGGAGTGGAAGTACAGGGCAGCACTCTACTTGAGATTGCTTCTTTTTTGTCGGATGGATCCCCTAATGAGGGGTTTTCTTTAAGCGAATTAAAGACGAAAGCCGCTTCTGAATTGACACGATTTGGTTTGGATTTACAAGCCCAGTTAAATTCAATTTCAGTGACTATTCCCCCTGCTTTGCAGTTGCGAGGGGATAACACCGGAGCAATGCATGTGATTGGTGAACATGCCTTAAAGACTGAAATCGAGTCGTTTTTGAATGCCAATACACGTTTATTAAAGTGGTATAAAGAAATAGAAGTCATGCACGAAATTTTACGTAGCACCGAGTTACACGGCGCGCAAAGCTTAGAAGGGCAGGTATTTAACTTGGGCCTAACGAGTTTGGGGTGCGTTGCTTTCTTTTCAGTGGTGTAAATAAAGCAGCGCGCTATATACAAACGTATATAAGGTTTCTGTTTTTAGTGATGTAAAGAAAACGTGCAATAACGCTTGCATTGCGCATACGGACGATTGAAAACTGTCAATATAATGCCGCCGCCGCCGATAAATTATCGGCGGCGTTTGCTATTATGAGGGATGAGTGTCGTGTAAGACGCGGATTCAGGCTATAATCCTCTGTTTTTTTGGAAAGAAACACACATGAAAACCACCCGATCACGTCGCCCCCAGCCCGCTATAGCTGAACGTAAGGCGAGCGAGCGCAGCGCGCAGGCTGCAGGTGCGGGTAAACGTACGGGTGGCAAAGCCACCGGTGAAGAGTTCACGAACCGTAACCCTGCCTATGACAAACCCGCTGTAACGGGTGCTAAATTCCGAAGTGGTAAAACCACGGGTGAGGCGTACTCGAACAGTAGTTCGGCCTATGATAAGCCCGCAACAACGGGCGCTAAGCCACGCGGTGGCAAAACCAACCCTGCCTATGACAAGCCAGCGGCAACAGGTGCAAAACCACGTAGCGGCCAAGCCACCGGCGAAGCGTTTTCGACGCGCAGCCCTGCTTACGGTAAATCGGCTGTGACGGGCGTAAAAACCAATGGCAATCCCCGTGGTAAGGGCCGCCCAGCGAGTGCTGGCTTTGCTGAGGCCATGCCTGTAGCAGGTCGTGGCGGCCGAAGTGGCCGCGGTGTTGCAGCCGAGTCAGAAGCGCCTCGTGTGCCACGCGCTCCACGTTCTAAGCCAAACCCTCAGGGCGGCAAGGCAGAGCGTCCAACATTTGAAGCCTATAAGGCAGTTGCGGCGGCAGGCGGTCTTGTCGCGGCAGACAGCGATAGCCGTAAAATTAAATACAAAACGGTGAGCCGTGCTCGCCGTATGCAATTGCGCCAAGGCTCGGTAAAAGAGCTGCAAATGCAAAAAGAATTGCGTGAACGCCGCGTCGCCACAACAGAAATCCCCGCAGAACGCTTACAAAAAGCGCTTGCCTTTACCGGTTACGGCTCACGTCGCGCTATGGAAGACGCGATTGCTGCTGGCAAGGTGTCGGTTAACGGTAAAATTGCCGCGCTGGGAAGTAAAGTAAAGCTGGGCGACGATGTGCGTTTTGAAGGCAAAAAAGTAGTACTGAAATGGCCAGATCGTTTGCCACGTATCGTGATGTATCACAAGCAAGAAGGCGAGTTGGTGAGTCGCGATGACCCAGAAGGCCGTGTCACCGTGTTTGATCGATTGCCGCGTCTTAAATCCAGCAAATGGGTTGCTGTGGGCCGTTTGGATTACAACACCAGTGGTTTATTGTTGTTCACAACTTCTGGCGAATTAGCCAACCGCATGATGCACCCAAGCTTCGAAGTAGAGCGCGAATACGCCGTGCGCGTGTTTGGTGAGCTAACTCCTGAGCAAATGAGCACCATGCTCAGTGGTATTGAGCTGGAAGACGGTAACGCACGTTTTGCCCGTATTGAAAGACGTGGTGGAGAAGGCTTTAATCACTGGTATCACGTCATTCTGAAAGAAGGCCGCAACCGCGAAGTTCGCCGGATGTTTGAATACTTTGGTTTGATTGTGAGCCGCTTGATTCGTATTCGTTTCGGTACGATGAACTTGCCAGGTCGCTTGCGTCGTGGTCAGTTCCATGAGCTGACTGAGCTAGAAATCTTGGGCATTATGCGTTGGGCTGGCCTGAAGATTAACGGTCGTCAAGCGGATGAATAGGCTTTAAACGATGAGTAAAGCGTTTGTTCGTGAGTCGGACTCCGATGATGATGAAGTCCCCGCGGAGCTGCGTGTTCCCGCTGGGAGCAAAAATTATATGACTCCAGGTGGCTGGCGAAAAATGAAAGCTGAGTTCGCCCAGCTGGTGCAAAAAGAGCGCCCCGAACTGACGCTAATGATCAACTGGGCGGCCTCCAACGGAGACCGCTCAGAAAATGGCGATTATATTTATGGCAAAAGACGTTTGCGCGAGATTGATAGGCGCATTCGTTTTTTGACCAAACGCCTTGAATTAGCCGAAGTCATTGACCCTGAATTACGCGAAGCCACCGATCAAATTTTCTTTAGCGCAACAGTCAGTTATTTGCGCGAAGATGGTCGCAGCGAAACTGTCGCGATTGTGGGCGTCGATGAAACGGATATGAAGCGCCATTATATTAGTTGGACTTCCCCCGTTGCTCGCGCGCTCATTAAGGCCAGAGAAGGCGATGCGGTACTCTTACGCACCCCCGCAGGCACAGAGGAACTAGAGATCACTGACGTTATCTATCAGGCTCTAGACACCGAGCTGCCCAGCTTTTAAGCCTCTTTGCTGAATTGGTACTTTGCACATTCCTCTGTGTACGGTATCTTCTTTACCATGAATACCTTACGTCAACCTCGTGATAGTCTTTTTCGGCGCGTTTTCCGCAATATGGTCATGCGTATTGTCATCGCAGGCGCGCTGATTTCTGCTTTAAGCTATTACTGGAGTTACGTCACTTTTCAAGAAGAAGCGCTCGCCAATCTTGCTCAATACATTACTGCCCGCAGCCAATTAGAAAGCGAATTGTTTGTGCAGGCAGAAGCCAATACCAAGATTGTTCGTGATGAGTTTTTGCGCCGTTATGTTTTATTGGGCGATGAAGACCCTAGTGCCGCATTTCACGCTCTGCTTGCCCAAGATAAAGATGGCTTATGGCGGGTGCGGGTACAAAAAGACGATTTTGAGCGCAAAGCAACGGTTGCTTTATTGCCAACTGCCAAACAAACCCCCGCTTTTATGCAGCAAGTATTATTAAGCTATGAAGTACTATCTCAATATGGCCCAGCATTTAGAAATCGCTATTACGATACCTTTATTGATTTAAAAGTATCAGATGCAAATTTAATGTATCTGCCTGATTTAAATTACGCACGCAATGGGTCTCTTGCGGATTTTTCCGTAGATCTTGCTGTTGAATTGGACGCAACACCCATTAGAAATCCAGAGCGTAAAACATTTTGGACAGGGATTTATTTTGATCGGCAAGCCTTGCACTGGATGGTGTCGGTCGTTACGCCTCTTGATCATCTTGGGCAATATCTTGGAGGGGTGGGGCAGGATGTTTTATTGGATCAGCTGATTGAGCGAAATAACAAAGTAAATATCACTGGTACCTATAATATTACGATGACACGACAGGGCATGCTGATTGCTCACCCCAATAAAATGGAGCAAATTGAAAAGAGTAAAGGCCAATATAGCGCTCTGGGTGATCCAGTATTAAAAGGGATTTATGAAGCCACGCTCGCAGCCATGCCGGGGCAGCGCTTTGTGGAGTCAGCGGATGGCTTGAACTGGCTAGGTGTAGCACCGATTGAAGGCGCAAATTGGTTGTTTGTCACGGTTTATCCAAAAAAGCTTTTGCAAGAAAAAGCCGCAAAGACTACGAGCGTGGTGTTGTTATTAGGCATGCTGGCCTTGGTGGTTGAATTGCTATTAATGGCCTTGGTATTAAAAAAAGACGTGGCTCTACCATTAAAAAAACTAAAAAACGCTATTCACGCCACAGCAGAAGGCAAACCCAGCGATGAGTTAGATTTAAAACGCAATGATGAATTGGGCGATTTAGCTCGCAATTTTGCAGAAATGTCTCGAACCGTGCAATTGCATCGACGGCATCTTGAGCAATTGGTAGAGATTCGCACGACGGAATTAGCAGCCAGAAATGGGCAATTAGAAGTACTCAATGATTCATTGACCCATTTAAATACAGAAAAAAATGAGCTATTGGCCATTGCTGCCCATGATTTAAAAAATCCAGTGGCGAGCATTCAAGGCATGGCGCAGCTGATTGCTTTACGCTTGGATGAATGGCCAAGAGAGCGAATATTAGATCGGCTCTCTGGTATTGGTTTATTAGCCGATCGCACCCAATGTATTTTAAGTAATTTACTTGACCATGAGGCTTTAGAAAGTGGCTCGGTGCAGATCCACCTTGAATCGCTATGCTTAAGCCAATTACTAAAAGAGTTATTGTTTAGCTGGGAAGAGCGCTTAATAATTAAACAGCAGCAGTGCGATTTAGAATTAGGTGATTATCCCGTGCAGGCCGATCGGCAGGCCTTGTGGCAAGTATTGGATAACCTGCTTTCTAATGCTTCTAAATATTCACCTCAAGGCAGTACGATCCATATAAGTAGCCAGTTTGATGGTGCAATTGTGCGCATCCTAGTCAGTGATCAAGGCCCTGGGATTGCTCCGCACGAGATGCCTAAGCTATTTTTGAAGTTTAGCCGGCTTTCGGCGCTACCCACGGGGGGCGAGCACACCACCGGCCTTGGCTTGTCGATTGTGAAGCGTTTGGTTGAGGCGATGCATGGCTGTGTTTATTGCCAAAGCCAGTTTGGAAGCGGAGCGACCTTTGTGCTTGAACTGCCTTCTTCGAGCTGATCTGATAAACTGCGCCCCTATTTAAAAATTATTTGGCTCCTTCTATGCGTCCTTATCTTGACCTTCTCCAACATGTTTTAGACCACGGCGTCAGGAAAGAAGATCGAACTGGCACCGGAACGATCAGCGTATTTGGGCATCAGATGCGCTTTAATCTGGCAGATGGTTTTCCGCTGGTCACAACTAAAAAAACGCACTTAAAATCGATTGCTTACGAACTGCTATGGTTTTTGCGTGGCGAAACCAATGTGAAGTGGTTACAAGAACGTGGCGTTAAAATATGGAACGAATGGGCCGCTCCCGATGGTGAGCTGGGCCCAGTGTATGGCTCGCAGTGGCGTAGTTGGCCAACGCACGATGGCCGTCATATTGATCAGATTAGCCAGGTGGTTCAGCAGCTAAAAAACAATCCTGATTCGCGCCGTATTATTGTTTCTGCTTGGAATGTGGGCGAGATCGAAAACATGGCATTGCCGCCTTGTCATGCGTTTTTCCAATTTTATGTGGCCCCAGCCGCTGCAGATGATGCAGATCAGCGCGGCAAGCTCTCTTGCCAGCTGTATCAGCGCAGTGCGGATATCTTCTTAGGTGTGCCGTTTAATATCGCTTCTTACGCCATGCTGGTGATGATGCTGGCACAGGTCTGCGATTTGCAATTAGGCGATTTCGTATGGACGGGCGGTGATTGCCACATCTACAGCAATCACTTAGATCAGGTGCACGAGCAATTATCCCGCACGCCGCGTGCCTTGCCGGTGCTCAAGCTGAATCCGCTCAAAAAAGATATTTTTGATTTTGAGTATGAAGACTTTACATTAGAAGCTTATGACCCTTATCCAGGGATTAAAGCGCCGATTGCGGTTTAATGAGTTGAGATGAGTGAGATGAAAGTGGATATTGCAATTATTGCAGCTATCGGGAAAAACGGCGTGATCGGCATAGAGAACCGCTTGCCTTGGTCTTTACCTGAAGATTTGAAAAACTTCAAAGCCCTCACGATGGGCTCGCCCATGCTGATGGGGCGTAAAACATTTGAATCCTTGCCAGGTCTTTTACCGGGTCGCCCACATTGGGTGGTGACGCGCAATTCAGAATGGCAAGCGGCAGGCGCAAGGGCATTTTTAAGTGTTGAAGCGGCTTTAGAGGCAGCGGCCGAGGCGAGCTTGGAAAAGTTATTTATCATCGGCGGCGGCGAAATTTACACCCGCTCTTTGCCTTTAGTAAACACGCTGTATTTAACCGAGGTAGGCTTAAGCCCCGCGGGTGATGCCTATTTCCCCGCATTTGATCGCGCAAAATGGCAAGAGGTAGCAAGAGCGCCTCAGCTTAGTGCCAAGGGAATTGAATTTTCTTATGTTGAATATCGACGGATTTAATCTCCGCCCAAATAAAAAACCCACTACTCACAAAGTAGTGGGTTTTTTTGTGTAATCACTTAATCTTGCTCTTCCAGCCAATTCATCAGCTCATCAAAGCGCGCCAGCGTAACATCGGCTTCTGGGATGGTTTCTGATTCGCCGTAGCCGTAGCTGACAAAGGCCACTTTGCAGCCTGCGGCGCGTGCCGCGAGGATGTCGTTTTTGGAATCGCCGACCATAAGAAATTCATCCGCGCTTACGCCTAGCTTTTCCATCACATACTGCAAGGGCTCGGCATTGGGTTTGCGGGTGGCAAGTGAATCGCCACTAACAACAACATCAAAAACATTACCTATGCCTAGCTCTTTTAAGAGTGGCAGGGTGAAGCGTTCTGGTTTATTGGTGACAATGGCGAGGCGATAGCCGCAATCATGTAATTCATTCAGCGTATTGGCTACACCAGGGTAAAGCTTGGTCTTGAGGGTGAGGCCTTCAAGGTAATGCTGATCAAAGCGGGCAAGCGCTTCTGTTTGCGCTGCTGTGCCGGTGAAGCTAGCGCCCATATCGGCGGCCATTGCACGGGCGACGAGGCTTTCTGTGCCATCGCCTACATAGCTTTCAATGAGTGCTTCTTCGAGCTGGGCAAGGCCTGCATCGCGGCGGGCAGCGTTGGCTGCGTGGGCTAAATCGGGGATCGAATCGGCAAGTGTGCCGTCTAAATCAAAAGCAAAGGCTTTGATACTCATGCGGGTGTGTCCAATAAACTAAGAATATTTTCAAGTGGCCTGCCGATGGCAGCGCGATTTTGGTGAATTAAAATCGGGCGCTCAATCAGCTTGGGGAAAGAAGCTAAAGCGGCAATGATGGCATCGTCGTCTAAAGTGTTTTGAGCAAATTGCTCTTTCCATAGGGCTTCTTTAGTGCGAACGAGCGCTAGTGGCGCAATGCCTAGCTGGGCAAGCAGGACGCGGATAGCAGCCTCATCCAGTGGGTTAGCAAGATAATCAATGATTTCTGGCGAGTGGCCTCTGGCAATCAGAGCGGCAAGCGCTTCGCGGCTTTTGGAGCAGCGAGGGTTATGCTGTAGCTTCATACCTTAACCTTGGCTAGTTCAAGGCGCATCTGATCAATCACTGTTTTGTAGTCGGGCTTGCTAAAAATAGCCGAGCCCGCCACAAAGGTGTCTACACCGGCCGCGGCAATTTCGGCGATATTGTTGGTATTTACGCCACCATCAATTTCTAGCCAAATTTCACGGCCTGTTTTAGCGGTATAAGCATCAATACGCGCACGCGCTTCTTTTGCTTTGGCTAATACGCCAGGAATAAAACTTTGCCCGCCGTAGCCTGGGTTGACCGACATCAGCAAAATCATGTCGATTTTATCCATGACATAATCTAAATAATGGAGAGGCGTAGCTGGATTAAATACGAGGCCCGCCTTACAGCCGTGCTCTTTAATGAGCCCCAAGGATCGATCAATATGCTCAGATGCTTCGGGGTGAAAGGTAATGATGTTGGCGCCGGCTTTGGCAAAATCAGGAATGATGCGATCAACCGGCTTGACCATTAAATGCACATCAATCGGCGCGGTGGTGTAAGGACGAATCGCCTCACAAAACATCGGGCCCATGGTGAGGTTAGGGACGTAATGGTTGTCCATTACATCAAAATGGATCATATCTGCGCCTGCTGTGATCACATTTTTAACTTCTTCACCCAAACGGGCAAAGTCAGCAGCAAGAATGCTGGGTGCAATGCGAAAATTTGACATAACAGCCTCTAAAGTCAGTGTATATGACCCATTTTAACGGATACCTTACCTCTATAGCCTCTAGCTTGGTAATATTCTCTTCATCAATGACAAAAAGAAACGCTAATAATGAGTGATTCCCCTGTTTACAGCGTGCTCGTTCACGCCGAAGCATTTTATCTTCCTGAGCAATCGGACGAAGTTGCTGATCGCTATGCCTTTGCTTACCGCATCACCATCACCAATACTGGCACGGCAGCCGCACAGCTATTGAGCCGCCATTGGGTGATCCGTGATATGGAAGATCGTGTACAGGAGGTGAAAGGTGACGGTGTGGTGGGTGAGCAGCCGGTGTTAGAGCCCGGTCAGCATTTTGAATATATGAGCAGTGCTAGCATTGCAACACCGATAGGCTCCATGCAAGGTAATTATCGAATGCAAGCGGCAGATGGCAATCAGTTTGATGCAGAAATTCCTTCTTTTGTATTGGCAATGCCGCGTACCTTGCATTAATTCGTGAGTGAAGCAGCAATGCTTCACTTTTTATATCGGGCGTTGAGTGATATCAACGCCCTTATTTATTTGGAATCTCATGAGCGAATCCCGCCGTAATGATTGGCAGACGCTGTCTACCTTGCTGCCTTACCTTTGGCAGTATAAAACCCGTGTTATTTTGGCGTTGTCGCTGCTTATTTTTGCAAAGTTTGCCAATGTGGCCGTGCCCTTGGTATTAAAAGGCATTGTGGACGGTTTAGACCCCAAACACGCGCCTTTAGTGCTGCCCTTAAGTCTGGTGCTTGGCTATGGGCTGCTGCGCCTCTGTGCCTCGGTTTTTGGCGAAATGCGTGATGCCGTGTTTGCCAAAGTAACCCAAGGGGCAATCCGAAAAGTAGCGATGCAAGTGTTCGAACATTTGCATCGCTTAAGTTTACGTTTTCACTTGGAGCGGCAAACTGGCGGAATGAGCCGCGATATTGATCGTGGCACTAAGGGGATTTCCTTTTTACTGAATTTCACCCTATTTAATATTCTGCCCACTTTGGTGGAAATTTTATTAGTCGCGGGGATTTTGCTGAAGAAATATGATGTTTGGTTTTCGGTCATTACCTTTGGCAC
>JAPLQI010000094.1 GCA_026399755.1 Pseudomonadota bacterium | reverse complement strand
TTTGCCTGGCAGCGGCGGTGCTTGATACACCATGCCAATGCGGCTGCGTAATTGCTGCAGACGGCGACGATCTAGCAGCCACGGGTTTTGATCTAATAAGTGCAGCTCGCCGCTATTAGGCGAATGGTGCGTACCCAGCAGCCTGAGCAAAGAAGACTTACCCGCGCCAGAAGGGCCAATCAGCGCAATCTGCTCGCCCTGAGCGGCGGCAAGCGTGATGTTATTTAATACGCGAGTAGCGCCAAGCGTGAGGGAGAGCTGTTGCAGTTGGAACATGATGTACTTATGTTTTTGAAAGGGTAAAAAATCTGTAGGTACAGAGATTGGGGGAGCACAGAGCACACGAAGGAAAAGCGTCTTTTAGCTTAGCTGGTTTAGCTCTACCTCATCAAAATGGGTAGGGCGGGTGAAACCCGCCGAGCTTTGCTGAAACACGAAAAACGGCGGGTTTCACCCGCCCTACGAATGGCAATTTATGATTTCTCTGTGTTCTGCTTTTAGCTCGGTTTTGTAGGTGGGCATTTTTTTGTGCCCACGCGGCGATGTTCAATAAATATGAGCCTCCAAACGCGTGGGCAAGGTAGCGTCTTGCCCACCCTGCCGCTTACTTAATCAAATCCACTTTCTTAGCTGATTCTTCAATCGCTTTGTAATTCTCGGCGGATGTAGGGATAAAGCGGCTGGCGCGTTGTAGATCGAGCACTTCTTTGTGCGCTGGGTTTTTAGCATCCAGCTTTAAGAAAGCCGCTTTTAGCTTGGCTGCAATGCCTGCATCCAGATCAGAGCGGATGGTCCAGTTGTAATCAAAGAATGGTGGCGTGGTGTAGAACACGCGTACTTTGCTTGGGTCTACTTTCTTTTGCTCGACCAATTTATCCCATACCGAAGCATTCAACGCACCTGCGTCTACCTTGCCCGAAGCCACCCAAGCCACCGTTGCATCGTGGGTGCCTGAATACGCTGGCAGGCCTTTGAAATCTTTATCAGGATCGATGCCTTTTTGCTCAATAAAGTAGCGCGGCATCAGGTGGCCAGAGGTGCTGGACGCCGAACCAAAGGCAAAGGTTTTGCCTTTTAGATCATTCAGGCTATTGATGTCACTGCGGGCGGTAATCAATTTACTGGTGAAACGCGCGTCTTCTTCGCGCTGTACCAGCGGGGTAACCTTGCCGCGTTTATTGGCCTGTACAAAGGTAAAGCCGCCCAGCCAAGCCAAATCAATGCGCTTGCCAGCCAGTGCTTCTACCACGGCGGCGTAATCCGTTACCGGCACAAATTGCACTTTCATGCCCAGCTCGGCTTCCAGATATTTACCCAGTGGGGTGAATTTGCGTTGCAGCTCGGTAGGCGATTCATCAGGAATCGCCGAGACTCTTAATACTTCCTCAGCCTGGCAAAAGCCAGCGGCGAGCAAGGAGGCCACAAGGGCGATGGAGCGTAGTTTCATGGTGCTTTCTCTAATCATTTGATGGGGGGCGGGTTAAATCCCAATTCTATCTACTTAAGCCAGCGCCTTTCGTAGGGCGGGTGAAACCCGCCGCTTTTCGTGTTTCAGCAAAGCTCGGCGGGTTTCACCCGCCCTACAAAAGCTTAGGCATTGCGTGATTTTTTGCTGCTCCACCAAAACAAATGCGCGCCAATCAGAATCATTGGCAGGCTAAGCAATTGCCCCATCGAAAGGTGCAGTGCTAAGTAGCCGAGGAAATCATCGGGCTCGCGGGCGAATTCGGCGATAAACCGGAATAAGCCATAGCCTAATAAAAATAGTGCAGAAACTTGGCCGGTGCGGCGTGGCTTGGCGGAATAAAACCAAAGCAAGGCAAATAAGACGATGCCTTCTAGGGCAAACTGATACAGCTGCGAAGGGTGGCGTGGCAGCCCGTCTCTTGCCTGTGGGAAAATCATCGCAAACGGCATATCTTGCGACGTCACACGGCCCCACAGCTCGCCATTGATAAAATTGCCTAGGCGACCCGCGGCTAAGCCTAGCGGCACGAGCGGTGCGATAAAGTCGGTGACTTGAAAGAAGCTGCGGCTGGTTTTGCGCCCAAACACCCACATCGCCACCAATACGCCAAGGAAGCCGCCATGAAACGCCATGCCGCCTTCCCAAACTTTAAGGATATCCAGTGGGTGCGAGAAGTAAAAGTCTGGCTTATAAAACAGCACATAACCAAGCCGCCCACCGAGAATCACCCCTAGCACGCCATAGAATAAAAGATCGTCTAGCTCTTCTGGCTTCCATGTGTTTGATTGTTTAGCGCGCATGCGGCCCATAAACAAAAAAAGCATAAAGCCGATCAGATACATCAGCCCATACCAATGGATGCCCACGGGGCCTAGATGGATGGCAATTGGGTCAAATTGCGGATGAATTAGCATGCAAACCAGCCTTCCGATAAAATGGGCCGATTATACCCTAAGCACTTAGTCTGAATATTTCCTTTAGGCTTGCCAGCCCTGCATGTATGAAGTGACAAAATTACTTTTACTACGCAGAGTCGATCAGCTGTTTTTATGACAGTCATCCCGCTTTTACCCAAGCGCTTGATGCGCTTTTTATAATTACAGCTATTCAGATACATAAAGTCTTTTTCCTGATTGATTACTTCGCTGCAAGGATCTAAAAAATGCCCGTCTATCGCTCCCGCACTACAACACATGGCCGTAATATGGCTGGTGCCCGCGCCTTGTGGCGTGCAACTGGCATGAAAGATGGTGATTTTGATAAACCGATTATCGCCATTGCCAATTCGTTTACCCAATTTGTGCCGGGCCATGTTCACCTGCACAACCTAGGTCAGCTGGTTGCCAGAGAAATCGAAAAAGCCGGCGGTATCGCCAAAGAATTCAACACCATTGCCGTAGATGACGGCATTGCCATGGGGCATTCGGGCATGCTCTACAGCCTGCCCAGCCGTGATCTGATCGCCGATTCGGTTGAATATATGGTCAACGCCCATTGTGCCGATGCGATTGTGTGTATCTCCAATTGCGACAAAATCACCCCCGGCATGCTGATGGCCGCGCTACGCCTGAATATTCCGGTGATTTTTGTTTCCGGCGGGCCGATGGAAGCGGGTAAGGTGGATTGGAAAGGCGGCGTGCGTAAGCTGGATCTGGTCGATGCCATGGTTGAAGCAGCGGACAGCAGCGTCAGCGATGAAGAAGTCGCCGCAGTAGAGCGCTCTGCCTGCCCAACTTGCGGCTCTTGCTCGGGCATGTTTACCGCAAATTCGATGAATTGTTTAACCGAAGCTTTGGGCTTGTCGCTGCCGGGTAATGGCTCGATGCTGGCGACGCACGGCGATCGTAAGCAATTATTCCTGCAAGCGGGCCGTACCATTGTTGAAATTGCCAAGCGCTATTACGAGCAAGATGATGATTCGGTCTTGCCGCGCAGCATCGCCACCAAGGCCGCATTTGAAAACGCCATGAGCTTAGATGTGGCGATGGGCGGCTCGACCAATACCGTCTTGCACCTGCTGGCTGCCGCATTTGAAGCTGAAGTTGATTTCACCATGCAAGATATCGACCGCGTTTCCCGTGGCGTGCCGTGCTTGGCTAAAGTTGCACCGGCTACGCAAAAATATCATATGGAAGACGTGCACCGCGCTGGTGGTGTGATGGCGCTATTGGGCGAGTTAAACCGCGCTGGTCTGATCCACGCCGATGCTAAAACAGTGCATGCGCCGACCATGGGTGAAGCGCTGGCGAAGTGGGATATTAGCGTTAATGATAAAGACAGCGAAGCGCATCGCTTCTTTAGCGCAGCACCTGGCGGTGTGGCCACGACTATTGCGTTTAGCCAATCGATGCGCTGGCCAGAGCTAGATTTAGACCGTGAAAATGGCTGCATCCGCAGCAAAGAACACGCTTATAGCCAAGATGGTGGCCTTGCCGTGTTATCCGGCAATATCGCACCGCTAGGCTGTATCGTTAAAACAGCGGGCGTGGATGATTCCATCCTTAAATACACCGGCCGCGCCCGTGTGTTTGAATCGCAAGACGACGCGGTTGCCAGCATTCTGGCCGACCAAATCGTTGCAGGCGATATTGTGGTGATTCGCTACGAAGGCCCGAAAGGCGGCCCCGGCATGCAAGAAATGCTCTACCCAACCAGCTATTTAAAATCCAAAGGCTTGGGCAAAGCGTGCGCGCTGCTGACTGACGGGCGCTTCTCTGGCGGCACTTCTGGCTTATCGATTGGCCACGTCAGCCCAGAAGCGGCCGATGGCGGCTTGATTGGCCTTGTGCACGAGGGCGACACGATTGAAATCGACATCCCACAGCGCAGCATCCGCCTTAGCGTCGATGACGCAACGCTGGAAGAGCGCCGAGTAGAAATGGAAGCCCGTGGTAAAAACGCATGGAAACCAGTTGATCGCCAACGCTATATCTCACCAGCGCTAAGAGCCTACGCCGCCATGACTACCTCCGCCCACACTGGAGCCGTGCGTGATGTAAGCCAGGTTGAACGTAAGGGCTAAGCTAGGCTAAAACCTAAGATCTGTAGACACAGAGAACACAGAGAAAGACAAGGAGAACAGGGAGAAAACCAAGCAAAACTAGGCTTGGGTTTTCTCCGTGAAACTCCGTGCTCTCTGTGTCCTCCGTGGTTCAAGATTTGGGTTTTTGTAGCTATGCAGCCATACCAGAGGGCGGTGCGCAAGAAAACCGACTTGCACACCCTATAAAAACCAAGCTTTGCTCCGCTAAGTTGATAGGATTTTGGCCAGCATTGCCTCTGGATTCCCGATACAAGCATTCGGGAATGACGCGTTCGGTGTTGGTATTAACTCGTTTTTCTCTGTGCGCTCTGTGTTCTCCCCTCCCTCTGTGTCTACAGAACTTTTGTTGAAAGGCCAACTATGAGCGCCATCGCAACAGCCATTCGCCGCGTTGTTACCCGCATTCCCTACGGCAAAGTCGCCACTTACGGCCAGATTGCCAAGCTCGCTGGCTACCCCAACCACTCCCGCTTCGTCGGCCGCTGCCTGCACGATAAAGACACGCCCGTGCCATGGCAGCGCGTCATCAACGGCCAAGGTAAAGTAAGCCCTAGAGGGCTAGATGGTAATGATGATGAACAACGGTTTTTATTGCAGTGCGAAGGTGTGGAGTTTGGGGAAGGCGGGAAGATAGATTTGAAGGTTTATTTGTGGGATGGGGAATGAAAAAAGCCCCATCCGTAGATGGGGCGGGCTGATCTAATTCAGCTTACTGGCATTTTTCTGGATCGGTCGGTGGGCTTGCGGCATACACGCAAAGATTTGCGCTTCTTTTAGTCGTTCTAAGGGGAAGGCCTGCACCATGATCCGGCACCGCAACACTCACTCCCCATACTCCTGGCAAGAAAGAGTCTTTCATGTCTGAACATTTATTGGCTTTAATTGTGGTCTTAAAAATGGTGTATTGGGTTTTGAGCCCTGGGAATTGAGTGGAGCCTATTTGTGGTGGCTCTGGATCCCCAATGGTGCCTGCATCTTTCGTAAAATAACTAATCACGGTACCTGATGGCACGGCATTTTGGGCATTACTTTCACGAATCCAAAATTTTTGTTCTACTGCGGTTCCGCATTTCAGTACTAGATTATGTAGAACTTCTTCTTTTGCTCCCATGGTGGCAAGGTCATAAGGAGCTGTATCATTTACCGTATTTATCAGCGCTTCATCACTAGAGAAAATATAGACCTCTTGAGCAAATACATGCAAGGTCTTGGTGCTTGAGCATTTACTCCAAGAGCTTAAACATAAGGCACCATTAAATTTACTGTCGGGCCCATCATATTTATTGTTGCTATTAAAATCGACAAGTTGATCAACTCCTTGGTCAAATTTTCCATTTTCATTAACATCAATAAATGCTTCACCAATATCACTAGAAAAACCATTAATATCGACTAACTCGGAGTCTTGATCAGCAATAATATTATTGTTTTTATCTACAAAGCTTTCTTCACCAATGGCATAAGCCACAATATGCACACGGCCATTTGTAGGGCGTGGGTTTTGTGAGTTTAGAACAATATTACATTGGCTATCTTTGGTTTGGCATTGGCCGGTGTTGTTGCCACCAATACGCCCACCGTCGGTAATAAAGTTGACAACTGTGCCATCTGGAATTGGGTTATTAAAGTGATCTGCCATACGCATGGTTATCGTTGCCGTGGCGCCATCGTAATTCCAGCCATTAATATTGTGGCGATCGGCAGAGATCGACAAGCTATCCATATCAGGAAAGCCAGTAGAAATAGATAAACCGTTAGATTGCGAGCTTAATCCATCTGATTTCGCCATTACCCGCACAGGAGTAGGTTGATTACCTGCTAAAACAATGGCTGTTGCTTTGCCTGTGGCATCAGTAAAACTGCTTGTACTTTGCAAGCTAACACCACCTACTCCTACATCAAGGGAGAAATCAATGGCTTTGCCCTGAATACCATTGTTATTGGCGTCGACTAATTGGAAAACAACTTGAGCCGTTTCTTGTCTTGCCGCAGAGCCAAAGCCTTTTAATGTGATCACGCCATCAGCTGGTGTAGTAGATACAAATTTCAAGGAGCTCGATTTGCGTGGATTGATATTTAATGTCGCCGAGCGTGGCGCCGTGCTGCCAATATTTAAACTGGCAGTGATGGTATCGGATCCTGTGCAACCATTATCTGTATAGGTGGCAGAAGCTTCACCCGCGATCGTTAAAGCGGTTGCATCTAGTTTTGCTTTGCCTGATGTGGCACAACCTGAAGTAAAGGTGACTGTTTGCGGTGTCGTCGCTGCAACGCTATTAATAAGTACTTTTACTTTAACTGCGGTTGTAGCGTAAGCATCAATGGTTGTTTGCCCTAGCGTAATCGGCTCTAGTGAAATACTGGTGCTACCGATGGTGTAGTTGGCGGCACTCGTTGCGGTAAAGCTGCTACCGCCTGATGTACCTGCCGCATCAACTTGTAAGCTGCCTGCGCCATTGGCATCGACCGAAGCTGCGGTCAGTGAAATAACCGCCTGACCACTGGCATTGGTCAGCACTTTCCCGGATGACGGGACCATGGTGGCTTGCTTGCTGTCGGTTGTGAATGTGACTAAGGCGTCTGCAATAGGTTGTTTCTTAGAGTCAAGTAAGGTGGCTGTTGCCGTTGTTTGTGCGCCCAAGCTGACCGAAGAATTTGGGCTAAGACCCACCGAGATAGAAACTGGCCCGCTGGCATTGGTGCCGCCTTGCCCTGTGCCCGTACCTGTTGATGCCGTTCCATCCCCAGATGCACCATTACACGCTGTCAACATAATCGTTGCTAGCAGCAGTAAACCGCCAGCGACTTTTCGCGCGGCTTTG
>JAPLQI010000136.1 GCA_026399755.1 Pseudomonadota bacterium | reverse complement strand
GCAAAAGAGTCGATAAATTACCAATTATGTCAGTTAAGGCGCTTAATCATATTGTAATTATAAATCAGTGAGTTGCGATTGATTAAAGATGTTGCCGCATGCCTTGAATAAAGGCAAGCGGCTTAAGTTGATAGGATTGCCTCCATACCTCCCACAATATCCGTATCCATTCTGTCGCCAATCATTAACGTATCTTCTGGATGCACGCCTAATTTACGTGTCGCCAATGTCATCATCAAAGCATTTGGCTTACCCACGATATAGGGAGTCTTGCCAGTCGCGGCTGAAATGGCAGCAAGAATCGTCCCTGCAGCAGGCTCACTACCGCCTTCAACTGGATCAATCATGTCGGGATTGGTGCCAATAAATTTAGCGCCGCCATCAATAAAACGCACCGCTTTTTTCATTTGATCAAAATTAAAACTACTCGATTTTGCCACCACCACATAATCTGGCTTACTTTCAGAGATAGAAAAGCCTACATTATAAAGTTCGTTAATTAAGCCTCCGCCACCAATAATAAAAACCGTGGCTCGCTCTTTTTGGCTACGCAAAAACATAGCAGTGGCCATTGCGCTGGTAATAAAGTTTTCTTCGCTCAGCCCATGAATACCCAGCGCCTCCAGTTTTAACTTTAAATCGAGCGGGGTTTGCTCTGCATTATTAGTCAAAAACAAAAAAGGCAGCTTGCTGCTTAATAAACGCTGAACAAATTCATTTGCGCCAGGGATTAATTGCTTGCCGCGGTAAATCACGCCATCCATATCAGAAATAATACTTTTAACCATTTCCCTCTCCTTATAAATCAATCACAGGCCTAAGCGCATTCAAGCTTACTCTTCCCGCTATTTTATTAACAGTAAATGCACGGCACTAAATTCTTTTACTTAGCGTACAAGGGAAGGGCAATTTCCAAAGGAAACAACTTACAAGCAAACAAATTTCACGCCATTCATCTATGATTTATTCAAACAAAACAGATAGATAGCCGCATTCAGAGCGTAAATACTGCCAAGTTAATCTAGGCCAAATTTTTCCAGGGCGAAGCTCGGTATAATCGCGCCTCTTTAAAAATTCCAATAGAACTTAATATGTCTCAGACCCTTCACCTTCAAGACCAGACCGCCAATCCAGCGCCACTAGGATTACTCGGCTTTGGCATGACCACCGTGCTACTTAATCTGCACAATGCAGGAATTATCGAGCTGAGCGCAATGATCTTAGCTATGGGCATTTTCTATGGCGGCATAGCCCAAGTCATTGCAGGCATTATGGAATGGAAGAAGGGAAACACCTTCGGTACCGTTGCATTCACTTCATACGGCATGTTCTGGCTCACGCTGGTTGGCCTACTGATCTTACCTAAGCTTGGCCTTGCAGAAGCCAGCTCAGCCAACAGCATGACAGCCTACCTCAGCATGTGGGGCATCTTTACCGCATTTTTATTTATTGGCACACTGAAGCTAAATAAAGCCACCCAATTTATTTTTGGATCACTCACGATTCTTTTTGCCTTACTGGCCATTGGTGATTACACAGGCAACCCAGTTATTAAACAAATTGCAGGAATCGAAGGCATCATTTGCGGCGCATCAGCTATTTATGCAGCAATGGCCCAAATCTTAAATGAGATGTACGGCAAAACAATACTACCACTAGATTAACAATGTAAAACCCAAACAAAAAGCCCCGACATCAAACGATATCGGGGCCATTTTTTGTGCTGAACAAATCTTAAACTTGCTCAATATAAGGTGTCTGGTAATGACCTACTTTCACACAGGTAATCTGCACTATCATCGGCGCTAAGGTGTTTCACTGTCCTGTTCGGGATGGGAAGGAGTGGGGCCACCTTGCTATGGTCACCAGACTTAAACGGTGTAACTGCCTGCTTGTGTTACTCAGCAAACAATTTAATTCAATCTATAAAAACAACTGCTTCACTAATAGCAAAACCCCCGCCTCTTTCGAGTACGGGGGTTCTGTTTACAACTTAAGGGTGTCTGGCAATGACCTACTTTCACACAGGTAATCTGCACTATCATCGGCGCTAAGGTGTTTCACTGTCCTGTTCGGGATGGGAAGGAGT
>JAPLQI010000142.1 GCA_026399755.1 Pseudomonadota bacterium | reverse complement strand
TGGGCCTGAAACATGCGCTGGCTAAATATATGCGGGTGGGGATGAAAGAAGAGCAATATTTTCAGATCCTTGATTACGCCAACGAGCACCAATTCCAGCAAGGGGCCATCTTCCACCTTTTAGAGCCCGATATTAATCAGGAGATTTACGGCCTGCCTGAGTACCTGTCGGCGCTTAATTCAACTTGGCTCAATGAGTCGGCCACGCTATTTCGCCGCCGCTACTTTGCCAATGGCAGCCACGCCGGTTTTATCCTGTACATGACCGACGCCGCGCAAAATGAAAGCTATATCGATGACCTACGCACCGCATTACAAGGCAGCAAAGGCCCTGGCAACTTTAAAAACTTAATGGTGTACGCGCCTGGCGGCAAGAAGGATGGCATGCAGATCTTGCCGATCTCGGAAGTGGCGGCCAAGGATGACTTCTGGAACATCAAAAACGTAACCCGTGACGATCAGCTGAGCGCCCACCGTGTACCGGCGCAACTGATGGGCATCATCCCCAACAACACCGGCGGCTTGGGTGACGTAGAGAAGGCCGCCACCGTGTTTGCTTATAACGAGATTGAACCATTGCAGGAGCGGATGAAGGAGTTAAACGACTGGCTAGGGGTGGAGGTGATCCGCTTCAAACCTTACGTACTGGCGTAAACAAACCCAAGCAAACAGCAAGCCCGCAAGCGCGGGCTTTTTTTATCTGAATAACTAACTGATAAATAGCGAGACCCATATTTATTAAATTTAAATGTATGATGCCTGCCAGATAATATGGTTTATAAATTGCCTAACAATGCATTGAGCCATTTAATCATTGCATATTCTATGCATCCTGATCAGCCCAATGCAAAAACAACTGATGTGTTTTTTTTGGAGTTGAAATGATTAAGAAGCTGATAGTTATCATCTTATTTATTTACCCAGCAATGGCTATTTCAAGTAATAAAATGACAGAGACACGTACCACTCTTAAGAAGTGGGGGCTTGCATATTGCCTAAGCTCAAATGAGAAATTAAAGAATGATGCTGGCCTCGCTATGGGAGGATACTTCCAACTTGGCGGCCATGATGATGAAGCTGCTTATGTAAAGGTGCGAGGGTATTTTGATACGTATCTGAAAAAAAGTAAGCTTGTTGGTCAGCAAATAGGGCAAGAGCTTACCGTCATGAAATGTTTGGATGCTTATGAAAGGCCGGACTATGACCGCCTCATTAAAGAGCAAGATCGTTATATAAGTCAGTAGTTCGTAATAAGCCCGCAAGCGCGGGCTTTTTTGCACCTGTATTTTGAAAAGAATCTGCCATCAGCCCCCAGCGCGCGCCCTCGTGACCCCGCCACGCCTGCCCACTTAGCACACTATTTTTTATGCACCTGCATGATTCCCCGCGAAGCCACGCCAGATATGGCACTAAACGGTAAAAAATGCCTCTACAAAAGCTTGCATAATTTGCATATTGATTGCCTGTTATTGCAAGATACGCAATGCATCCTATTTAGGGAGAATAATTTTACTTCTACCTATGATTATTTTGAGGGAGGATTACCTCCTATCTCGATCAAAAATAAGCATTTTCTGACTTTAGACTGTCACCAACTACATCTATATCTGAGTGTGTATGGTAATTTGTTTTCATCAATTTTTCCTTATCTGAAATATATTAGATATTTTTCCTGAGCAATTAGTATAAGGTCATAAAATTTTCAAAATTTAGACTATAAGTATCTAACTATTGTAAAAATTGCTGCATATTTATTATGTAATAGCTCAGGCCTCCATCGTCCATTGGGGGATGAAATAGTTAGATTTACTTAGAGTAAGGACTAGTGCCATGAAAAAAATATCGGTCAAAGCTAAGCTGTTTTTTGGATTTTCAGCGGTATTACTTTTGGTGGTATTGATGGCCATTATTGGCTATAAAAGCATGCAGGATTTAAATAAAGATCTGGTCGATCTTATGGAAAACCGAGGACCTAAAGTACTCATTTGCGATGAACTGGCCAAAATGGCGCTGGATAACGGACGGCAGGCTAGAAATCTGGTTCTGGCCACTGATCAGTTAGATATTGATGCTGCTATGGGTGTGATGAAATCCAATATGCAAAAGCAGATGGATATTCTTAAACAGATGGATCGGACCATTCATTTGCCGAAGGGGCGTGAGTTATTTAAAAAAATGGATGAAACTAGCATTATTTTATCTGCAAAAAATTCCTCTTTATTCTCTTTTCATACTAATAAAGAAGAGGGCTGGAATTTTATAAAAAATGAACTTACTCCTGCGGCTAATGCTTACTGGGTTGCTTTGGATGATTTTGCTAAATTTCAGCAAGTTAAAATGAATGGCGTAAAGGCTCATGCCTATGCTGTAGTGCAAAGCGGAATTACTTATTTATTTATTTTTATGCTGGTTGCCATTATATTGGGAATGGCAGTGGCTTGGCTCATTTCTAATATGATTACCCGCCGACTGAATCAGGCCAAGGGCGTGGCACAGCAGATTGCCAATGGGGATTTAAGTTATTCCTGGAATAATATTGAAATTCAGCAGGATGAGATTGGTGATTTGCAATCCAATCTTAAAACCATGCAGGGTAATCTTGTGGGGCTGATTCGTAATCTGTCCACTAGTGCCCAATCGGTTTCTTCTACTTCCCAGCAACTGTCCACGGCGGCACAGCATGTTTCCGTTAGCTCAGAAAATCAAACCTCGTCCGCCAACTCGATGGCTTCCGCCATAGAAGAAATGAGTACCAGTATGGATCAGGTGGCCGATAACACTAATGAAGTTAGTGGTACGGCGCGGCAAGCTGGCTTGCTGGCGTCCTCTGGAAGTGCTGATGTTTCTCTGGCGGCTAAAGAAATGGAAGAAATTGCTCAGGAGGTGAGTGGTGCCGCTGAACAAATCAGCAGACTAGGGCAAAAAATTGAAGAAATTGGCAGTATTGTAACGGTGATTCGTGAAGTGGCAGATCAGACTAATCTGCTGGCGTTAAATGCAGCAATTGAAGCGGCTCGTGCCGGTGAGCAGGGCCGTGGTTTTGCCGTTGTGGCCGATGAAGTCAGAAAATTGGCTGAACGGACCACCTCTTCTGCCGCACAAATTACGGCGATGGTTAGTGCAATTCAGCAGGGGGCGCATGATGCCATTAATCGGATGAATAATGGTAACCGCCGGGTGGGGGAGGGACTGGTGCTGACCCATAAAGCCCGCGAAAGTATTATGCAAATTAATACCAGCAGTAATCATGTGGTTTCTGAAGTTAATAATATTACTGAGCAAATGCAGGAGCAGCGTATTGCCGCTCGTGAAATTGCTGCCAATGTGGAAAAGATAGCCAAAATGGCGGAGGAAAACTCAATGGCCGTACGTAGTATGGCTAATTCAGTGACCCGCTTGGATGGAATGGCTGGTGAATTGAGTGAATCAGTGAAGCGCTTCCATCTTGGTTAACTGTTTAATTGTAAAAATTACAATTTTTGTATTTTAAATAAGTGACGTGAATACAAATAGTAAGTGCGATGCTAGGTAGACTCGTTAATTTAGTGACTTGCCCTCGTTGAATGCTTGACCAAGGGTTAGAAACCCTAACTATTTTTGCGGTCGATTATTTAAATTTTTTTTATAATTAGGAATTTATTGGCGACTCACCTTGCTGAAGTCACTCTTTTTCTTCGGATAAGGCTGATGAATTACGCTATTCGTATTTTTATTACTCCCTCGTGCCGCTTGCGTATTATTTCCAAGTATTTAGTACCTCTTTATGAAGAAATATTTTGAAAATCTTCTTTTACTTATAATTATTTTTAGTGGGGATGACCCCGTTAAAAATCCATTTGTCTTCGATTTTCTTTAGCTCTCCATTCTTTCTCATAATTTCCAATTGTTGGTTAAATAGATTGGCGACTTCAGCTGAGACTGATTTTTTTGAGAAACCGACACCCAATGAATAATTAGCATATCTAAAAATAATTTTAATAGGTATATCTTGTTCTTTTCCTATTGAAATTAATACTTGTTCAGGGCCAAATAGTAACCCATTTGTTCCATATCGATTGCCATAGAGCTTTTTAATCATAGTCAGCATTGAAGTTTCTTTTATGATGATAAAATTGATAGGGGGATATATTTTCTCCAAAATGTACATACTGGTTGAGCCACTGACAACTGAAACAGTAGTATTATTAAGATCATGAATATTTTGTACTTTCAGACTAGATGCTGTGAGCCCCAAAAATGATAAGTTCAAATTAAACCAACGCTTTGGTTGGATTAGGAAGTCATCGCGACTTGGATCAACCCCAACCACCCAGCCATCAGTAATTCCTTTTTTTATCTCGTGTTCGACACGTAACACAGGTTTTATTTTAAAGGTACATTGGTACTGTAGGTGTTTACAGATTTTCTCCAACGTATCTACGAAAGCGCCTCTGGCAACGTCGTTTTGGTTGAAAAAATAGGGTGGTAAGTCATGCCCAGAAAATGTCATGGTTTTTGCGCAAGCATGGCTAAATAATGTAGTAAATAAAATAAGCTGAACTGCGGTCCAATAAAAATATCTTCTCATCTTTGAATCCTCCTCTTTGGCATGATCCCTCGGTATCTTGCTTGCACTCGTCGATACAAAGGTTAGAAAAATGTATATTTAGTGTAGTAGCTCTGGTTATTTTTCCTACATTTTATTTATGTTTTAAGGAACCTCTATATAAATAAAAAATCTAGGATTGAAGCATAAGTGGTATGTGTTCTTGGTCATTATTTTTTACCTTGGTTTAATGCAAAAGGCAATAATCAGGTGTTTCAATCTGACAACTCATTGCGTTGTTTGAGCGCAAGGTCCCAAGATAATCTGTTGCCAGGTTGTTTTATTTTGGAGTCGGATTTTTCAGTATCTTATTTTGAAAAAATACTATGCGTCACCAACGACTCACCCCAATCCTATCAACTTAAGCCGCTTGCCTTTATTCAAGGCATGCGGCAACATCTTTAATCAATCGCAACTCACTGATTTATAATTACAATATGATTAAGCGCCTTAACTGACATAATTGGTAATTTATCGACTCT
>JAPLQI010000026.1 GCA_026399755.1 Pseudomonadota bacterium | reverse complement strand
GTTTCAATACGACCGCGTGGGCCGAGTCAGCAGCCGCCTTGATGCGGCAGGCCAAACCCTTAGCTACCAATACGACAAACTGGGGCGGCTTACCCAGCTGAGCAATGAAAATAACGAGCATTACCGCTTTAGTTACGATCTAGCCAGCCGTTTGCAAGAAGAAACAGACTTTGGCAACCGGCGCACCCGCTATCAATACGAAGCCAGCAGCGGCCGCCTGCTGCAAATTGACGAAGCAGGTAAAATCACCGCCCTCGCCTACGACAATGCGGGCCGCTTAAGCGAGCGCAGCAGCGGCCTAAGCCGTGAGCGCTTTAAATACGACGCGCTTGGCCGAATCTACGCCGCCAAAAACCAATACAGCGAATGCCATTTTGGCTTTGATGCGGTCGGTAACCTCATCACCGAGCGCCACGAATACAAGCTATTCGGCCAGCAACAGCAATACAACTGGCAACATGAATACGACGAACTGGGCAACCGCATCGCCAGCATCCGCCCCGATGGTCAGCGCACCGACTGGCTGATTTACGGCAGCGGCCATGTGCACGGCATGCTGTGGAACAAAAAAGAAATCGCCAGCTTTGAGCGCGACGATCTGCACCGCGAAACCCAGCGCACCTTGGGAAATCAGCTGACCACGCAAAACCATTTCGACAAAATGGGCCGTATTACCCAGCAAACGCTCAGCGGCAAAACCAGCAGCAATCGCAGCTATCAATACGATCCGGTAGGCCGCCTTATCGCCGCCAACAGCCGCCTCGGCCATGAAACCTTCGCCTTTGATCCGGCAAGTAATCTGGTCAGGGCAAATCAACAAACCGTCGCCAACAGCCTTGCAGTACCTGCTGTGCTCGGCAATCTGCTCAAGCAATATGCAGGCAGCCACTATAAATACGACGCCCGCAGCAATCTGATTGAGAAGCAGCAAGGCGAGCAAATCACCAAATTCACTTGGGATGGCTTTAACCGCCTGAGCAAAATCAGCAGCCTAGCGGGCGAAACCAAATACTTCTATGACGTATTTGGCCGCCGCATTGGCAAAGAAAACGCCCAAGGCAAAACAGAATTCATCTGGGACGGCGATGTGATCGCCCTGGAAAAAACCGCCGAGCAAACACGCCATTATCTGTTTGAGCCCAATAGTTTTATCCCGCTGGCACAGATCGTAGAAAAAGGCGAAAGCACCCACACCGCCTACTACCACGTGGATCAACTTGGCACGCCACAAACACTGAGCGACGAAAACGGCGAAATCGCTTGGAGCGCAGAATATAAAGCGTGGGGTGAAGCGCAGGTTGTGATTAGCGAAGCGGCAAAAACAGCTGGCATCAATAATCCGCTACGCTTCCAAGGCCAATACTTCGACGAAGAATCCGGCTTGCACTACAACCGCCACCGCTATTACGATCCGGAGATTGGGCGGTTTATTAGCAGCGATCCGATTGGCTTGATGGGAGGATTTAATACTCATGCTTATGCGCCGAATCCGACTGGGTGGACTGACCCTACTGGATTAAGTTCATGTCCATGTGATTGTGAAAAGATTCTTGCTCAGGAAGGCGTTAAAACTGGCCGCCATGGCGATTTGAAGAAGATTGGTGGTTTACAGGATTCTCATCATATTTATCAAGATGCATCCGTCAATGGTATTGCAATACTATAACTATAACGATGCCCCAGCGATTAGTTTACAAGGCCGAAACGCAGATGGTACAACACGAGGAACACCACACTATAAAGCAAATAGAGCACAAGATTCAGCATCTACTGCTGGGCTGCTAGGTAGCGAAACTGTTGTGGCCTATAAGTCTTTAAAAGCTGCTGGACTTAGCCCTCAGGCTGCAAAATGTGCGACATTAAAAGCACGAGGTTATTTCAAAGGAATTGGTGCAAGTTCAGGCACAAGTACGGTAACGCCATCAAAAAGGAGAAAGAAATGACGAATAAGCTTGCTCAAGAAAAAGCTTATATGCTTGCTGTAGAGTTTATTGATGCAATAAACACAAACAACAAAGAAAAATTGAAGGAGAAATTTAGCGTTTCCCAAGCCGTTTTAGATGAAATATATGAAGAGATCGAGGGTTTTTTTGACAGTATCCCCTTTATCTCTTTGCCCTCTATTGAAACAGCATTTTTATCTAGAAATCCTAGAACATTTTTTGATTTTTATAAAATGGATGATAATCTTTGTTGGGGGGCAGAGTGTACTTTGTTTGTTGATGGAAAAGTCGCTGAACCCATCCTCCATTTAGAATTTATTGAGCGAGATAACGAGTTATTTTTAACATATAAATATTTGGGATCTTAATAATCAAAGTAATCTATACGACGTGGTTAGGTCGAAAAAAATGAGCAGGTCTAATATTACAATATTTTTGTTGTAAGATTAGACCTGCTCTTACTATAAATACGACGCTCGCAGCAATCTGATTGAAAAGCAGCAGGGCGAACAAACCACTAAATACAGCTGGGATGGCTTCAACCGTCTGAGCAAAATCAGCAGCCAAGCCGGTGAAACCAAATACTTCTACGACGTATTCGGCCGCCGCATCGGCAAAGAAAATGCACTAGGCAATAAAATCTGTAGGGTCAGGTCTTACATTTGACATTAAGCAATCAATTAAATCTGCTTTGCAAATCACTGTAAATTTTATCTCATGTAAAATATAAGGTAGAGTAGAGAGCAGGTTTTCACCTACCCTCCCTCATCAAACCGTGCATGCGATTTTCCCGCACACGGCTTTCCGATGTTCTTCATCCCAAGGCATGCACATTGTTCCGCCTTATGCTTACTAGCGCAATTTGAGTATCTCGCGCTTGCACCCAATTGAGTGCCAGCAATAGGCAGCGTCTTGCTTGGCCTTGACATACAGCTTCCTCTGTAGCGTCCTGATCTCATTCGGAGTGATTAGCAATATGGCAATCTCCTGATCCTCAGCTCTTCAGTTGCATGAACAAAGCAGGGTCCCTTCCCTCGACTGGGGTTATGTTGTCCCTCAATCTCAAACGGTACTATGAACCCCTCCGACTTCCATCACGATACGCACTGATTTCGTTTCCTTATACCTTGCGCTTGGCAGTCTCCCTGCCACCGTGATGGATCTCCAGCACTGGGTAATTTAACTTCCAAAACATACCGCCCCTGCTACCCCGACGGTTCACAGATGTGGCTTCCATTACCAGCACATCAGCACAACGGCCTTCCCTATACAGACACGAGGTCGGCAACCGCAATGTTAACGAGGCTACTTCTAGGTTCACTTGCGTTACGGTCTGCCTCTTTGTCGTAAAGAACTCACGACCCTTGATTACTCAAACGCCGCTCTTTCGTACTACCGAGGCGCATGGACAATTCCTCGGGCGGGACTTTAACCCGCTAGCTAAATTACTGTTACTGCGAACGCCTGACCCCATGCTTTTTTTCAAATTCAAAAATCCAGCATAGCTCTTAACAAATTCATTTACACAGAGATGATTGAACAAGGGGCATAGTCAGGCCATTTCTTCTTTTGGATTTGCGCCATATTGATTTTGCCCTGGCATGCTATCTTGAGCCGAATACACTAAGAGTGTAATTGCGCCAATAAATGGGATCAGCAGAATCAATAGCCACCATGCGCTTCGGTCGGTGTCATGCAGCCGCCGCACTGTCAAGGCAATGCTAGGCAATACCACTCTGCCCATGCATAACCCAATCCTATCAACTTAAGCTCAAACCCCTGATTTATAGGCTGTAAAATCATGCGGCTTAGGGTGTTTGGGGCGATCTTTTTTTGCATGAGGGTCGAAGTAAATCACTGCTTTGCATAGCTCATTCAGTGCCAGTTT
>JAPLQI010000109.1 GCA_026399755.1 Pseudomonadota bacterium | reverse complement strand
TCGTATTGCCATTGGCTGGTTTTGCCAGAGCAATCGCTATAGCTTTGCAGCAAGCCATCCGGGCGATATTTAATTTGTTTTTTTACCGCCCTTGGCATCGGTAATGCTGACGGGCAGGCCTTGCTCGTTATAGGCGTATTGCGTTTTATGGCCCAGTGGGTCGGTTTCTTCGATCAGCTGGTTTTTAGCGTTGTAAGCGCGTAGCCATTTTGAATGATTAGAGGCAATTCATTGCTTTTACATAATTATTCTTTCTTCTTTTTTAATAAAATTGAGGCCGAATACATATACCCGGCCTCTTATTTAATCAAAAACATATTTTTAAAGAACAAATAGAATAACTATTCTTGATTCACGTCCCAATACCAAATTGTCGCCCCGTAACTTGAGGCATGGAAATCAGGCATCGTTTCATATTGTTTAAAAAAGGCCCGGCTATTTTGCTTGGCTGGGCTGTACCAATATCCTGCTTGTGGGCAGGGTTGTAGGGCTTCCACTCGTTGAGAAGCGGTTATTGTATTTATATTGGCTACACTTTCTGACGCTTGATCTGTATATGAGAGCAAGTATTCGGATTCATCTGGAATAATTCCATCCAAATAGCGATCATCTTGCCAGAGGAGTCGCCAAGTAACAGGGATTACAAATTGTTTGCTAGGATCAAAATCTCTATCAATATCTTCAGCCCAAGGGGCTGTAGAGCCTTTAATTAAATAATTAAGACGGTCGGTTGATCCAAGAGAGAGCTGTGGCAAAGCTAATTCCCACACGCCATCTGTAGGTACTACATCTCCACTTTCTATCATTGTTGTTTGGGGTGTCGGGGTTGGCGGGCAATTGGGGGGAAATGTGCCGTGGGTATCCGTTCCTTGGCTCATCCAAACATTGATACTTCCTTCAATAGAAGGCGGGCCAACCAAGGCAATTGGTTTCCAATCTATATATGTGGCGACGGGTTCATTTACAAATTGTTCACCCTTAATAAGGGCTTTTTCTTTTAGAAGTCTTAGTTGCTCAAGGCGAGGAGTCCATTCGTCATAAGCAGGTATCCCTCGTTCTCCACCATCAAAGCGATTGATTTCCTCGGAGGTTATTCCCTCCATTGCTTGAAAAGCATTGTGTTCTGCCTCACGTAAATATGAGTCGCCCCTTTGCATCGATCGCCAGACTTGCCGATTCCCTTTTGCCAATTCTGCCAATCCCTGTTGAAACAGAGCTTGTGCTTTATATGCAAATTGCAGGTTATATTCAGGTGGAGCTTCACCTTTGGGCCAAGTTTCGATCGCATTTTCATAGGCTTTAACAAAAGTATCAAACTGCTCAGCGTGATATTGCCAAACAGTGTAACTAGACCATTTTTTGATTATCCAAAATAGCCTACGACGGCCAAGTTCTGTTTCAGTTACGTTCATTGGGTTTCCTTTTGTGCATTCTGGTTAGCGCTACGTACGCCCGCTGTAACACTCTGATTACTTAGTGGAGTTTGAGTTTTAGGCTTTATTTCATCAGCTTCAAGACGTCTGGTACTTGGGGCATATTTTGATAAATCATCACCAGCTTCTGCATAGCCGTATTTACCTTCTACATCGACCCAGCCGGATTTCTTTACTTCAATTGTCACTCCGAGTGTTTTAGTCTTACTGCCTTGCCCAGTTGCTTTGGCTTTTTCACCCAATGCTTTGATTGAATCTTCTAATTCTTTGGGCATGGCTCCCATGCCCAACTGGTGCCCCCCACCTTCAAGGTATTGATGCTTGATTTTATTGCCAAACTGTTCGGCGATTCGCCCATACCATCCTTTAAGACTTGTAGCTAGCTCGGGGCTTTTACGAATGATATCGCTGCTTGGGAAGGTAACTAAAACAATAAACCCATTTGCATTCCATTCATCTAAAACTGCAGATAGTTTTCTCCATTCTTCTGCAGTTTTTGGTATTTCTCCTGCCCCCCAGAAATAACCCTGTGCATTACTAGCTGTTGCTAATTTTCCATCTGGCCCAAAAGAGCGGTAAATCGTTTTACCCGCAAAATCATCAAGAGACCAAGATGCTATTTTTCCACTAAAAGTGCAGAGTGAGTTGTAGTACTTACCGTCAAGCCCCGGTAAAGTTACTTGTGCACGCAGTAAATCTGGCCAGCCTTGGGCTGTTTTACTTTGATCGAAAATTTTTGCTAATTTGGCCGCAAGTTTTGGATCTTTAACATCTCCTTGCATTAAATTCTGAGGCCATTTCCCTGCTTTAATCGCAGCTCTTACTTCTTTTTCAAGTAAATGAGCTTCTACTTCACGAGTCAGATTTTTTTGACCAGTGGCGAGCATATGAACTTCACCTTGATAAACCATTTCTTGTAATACTTTGAGCTTGGTATGAAGTTCTTTTAATCCCTCTGGGATATATTTACTTCCCATATCTCTTAGTACGAGTAGCCCATCTTGTATCTTAGTTAGCATCGCCCTTAGTGGTTCTGGTAATAGCTTCCCTAGTTGGGATTTAAGTATCTCACTTATCGTCTTGGCAATTCCTTCACAGAAATTTTTAAACTTACCAATGAGCATTTTTTCATGTTGCAAAACATTTAGTTCTTTAAACCATTTAATGGCATTACCGTGGCCTAGGCGATTTAAAAAAGAAATAATTTCAGTGAGAATCTTTTGATTTTCAGCAACATTTTTCCCAACTTTCAGAGCCAGGCGTCCTACACCTTTTATGACACCACCAACAACTGGAATCAGTGCAAAAATTAGAATGACAAGCAGCGTCCATTCCATTACTTGTGTACGGCGTTGTGGTTCTTGAATCAGTCGAATAGTAACTGCGAGTAAATCACGAGCTGCAGTCACATCGCCAACTAAGGGAATCATACCAATTGCTGCGTCTACAATAATTTGTGAAGTTGTTTGTCGTTCATTAAAAGCCCCTTGGACAGTACCCCAGATACCTTCTCCAATTTCCATTCCCCATTCTTTTAAGTTTGCGGCACTGATATCCGACATTTTTATGCTTTCCTATGCTTTGCGATTAATTTTCGGATATCCGCATCTGATAGCGATTCCTTATAGTCTTTTGGGGCTCTTTGATCTTTACGCTTAAATCCTCGTTTATCTGGACCAAATACGACTTGAACGGCACCTGCTGGCACTTCATCAAGATGAGCCTGCCCATTTGCATCAAGGACACCTTTTTTAATCGTCCCATCTGAAAATGTTGCTATGTAATCCGCCCCTTGTAGTGGTGCTTCATCGTGATATTGGCGTTCAATCATCAACTGCTGCTTACCTAGAGGCAAAAACGGTGGCGTCACATTTAAACTCTTCGGCCCACTCCAATCATGGCTGCCGCCCTTAATACTCACTTTCCCCGGTGCATGCAGCTCGATTTTGCCGTCTTTAATACGGATATAAGCCCCGCCGGCGGTGAGCAGGATTTCTTGCTTGGCGTTGAACAGGCCCTTGCCTTTGATGGCGGTGAACTTGGCGTTTTTGTCGGCGGTGATTTCGATGTCGTCGCTTTGCGCCTGCATTTGCAGCTGGCCTTTGGCGGCGATCAGTTTC
>JAPLQI010000131.1 GCA_026399755.1 Pseudomonadota bacterium | reverse complement strand
TTCCTGAATCGGTGATGCTATTCTGAGCCCTACGTAAGAAACGACTTGAACGATTTTTTTGCTTACAACATCACCGCTTAACCACCTCATTTTGCCCCATCTCGTCCTTTTGACTGCGTAATCTTTAAGCTGCGCAGTTCAAATATTCATTTTTCCAAATTTTGCGCACAGTGAGCCCTTCCATTTGAAAAATGGGCTGCTTCGCCACTGCCATCGGCGCTGTTTTACACTTGCACGACCGTTTGCCAATAACGAACAAAGACGGTATACGCCGCACAGCTTTTTCCTAAGCCCAAACACGTTTTTCTCGCATGCTCGGTGATCCGCCCCGCCAGTAAAATCAATTCTTGAATCACCGTTTTGATGCGGCGGCGTTTCGCTACATGTCGAATCGGTGCATCAGTATCAAGCAGCGCCCCTTGCCCCATATGGCGTAGCACGTTATACGCCAGCATCGCCAAGGCCATCACCACATCATTGGTGTTAAATTTGCCCGACGGCAAACGCTCCAAATCCATATCAGTTTTAATTTCAGAATGAAATTGTTCGTGGGTGCCGTGATCGCAATAACTCTGAATCACATCCTGTGCCGCCCAATCCAGCGTCGTCCACCAGCCGTCCAACTCAAGATCTGGCACGAGCAATTGCTGGCCTTTTTTATCTATGGTTCGTTCCGTCAAGCGCATCACCCGCCGTGGCGAATGCGCGTCGGGCGTGCTTTCAATCCAAGTGGTTTGGCGTTTGCCTTTACGCGAGCTAACCCATTCGGTGGCGCTGTCGGCGTTTTTACTTTCTAAACAGGCGTCTTTATCAAACTTGCGTGGATTCCATTTTACAATCCAGTCGCAAGGCTGCTGCCAATCGGCCATTTCAGTCACAATTTTTGCGCTATCAAAACCACTGTCAAAGCGAAACAGCACCCGCTCATGCAGCAACATCGCCAAACGCGGCAGTAGTCGCTGCAAGGTGTAGTCCGTTTCTTTGGCCGAATGCTGTACGCCGGCGCGTAATTCTAAGGCAACACACCAGCCTTCGTAGCCTAAATACGCCGCAACAGGCGCATAACCATCGAAGCCAGCATAAGTTCGGCCAACGTGCTGTTTTTTTGTGCCGCTATTGTCCATGGTGAATACGTCTAAATCACAAGGAATATGCCCTGACGGCAAAGCGCTAAATTTGGCTTTACTGCGCTGTAAAAACCGCACATTCGCCGCATCGACGCGGCTGACCGCATCTAAATCGGCGATTTCATCGAGGCGCTGGCGCAATGTTGGCGCTGACGGCACTTGCTGGATGTGGAGCATGCGGGCAAAGGGTGAATCTTCGCGAAAATTCTCAATGGCATCGAAATCGGACTTGCTTTGACACAGCAAGCCAACGTAACTGCGAATTAAATCACTGGTTTTTATCCCGGAGCATGGGTAGGCGGCGTCGAAAATCGTATTGACCTGCGCATTGCGCGATAAATGCTCGCCGACCAAGCTCAAACCCGCTTGAGCCGTTAAATTGTAAGGAAGCCGACGCAAAACCAGTGAAGTCATCATGCACCTAGTGGGTGAAGTCAAAAACAAGATTATCTCATTTATAAACAATGACTTGCTGGTTTTTAACTATAAACACTCACTGATTCAGGATTTCATTAGTTTTATACCCATAGCAAGTTGCACTCACAAACCTCAATGCCTTTCCAACGGCATAAACATCAAATCGTGTTTTAGCAACGACCAAAGGATTTTCTACCTTCATTTTCCGTCTTACATAATTTTTATCTTCAGACTTCAACTCTTTAACTACTTCTCGTAAAAATGCTTGAGCACTTTTAAACTGCTCGGTTAATTCAAGGCTTAAATCAATAACGACCATCAACTCATTAGGCTTCAGTTTCTTTGAAGTAACGCCATAGACGCCACTTTGATCAACTATGTGCGGAGGGGTAAAAATTCTGACATTTTTACCTACTGAAGCCATAATCTGCTCATAAGAGAGATTGTAATCAAAGAAAGCTCTTAATTTATAAACTCTTAGATCGCGATATAAGCAACTTTTCAGTTTAATTCGCTTACCTGCGGTGTATTTATCACAATACTCGCCATAGGTCATGACCTTAGCTATCTCAGATAGCCTTTTTTTATTTCGACTAAGAAAGAACTCCATCGAC
>JAPLQI010000102.1 GCA_026399755.1 Pseudomonadota bacterium | reverse complement strand
GGCTAAGGCAGCGGTTAGCAGTGCAATGATCTTTTTCATAAAAATTTATTTCCTAGAAAGGTAAACACCAGAAAGCAGTTCATGTTTTAAGACATTTATCTGAGCAAAAGTTCGGCCGTCATTCCGGCTAATTTATTTGCGACTAAAGTGCGTGACCAAACGATCACCCACCATTTGTAAAATTTGTACCAGAATCAGCAGCAGGATTACCGTTACACCCAGTACATCGTTTCGAAAGCGATGATAGCCAAAGCGAATCGCTAAATCCCCAAGACCACCGCCGCCGATGACACCTGTTATTGCTGCGTATGACACCAAGGTAATGGCTGTCACTGTAATGGCCGCTAAAATCCCTGGTAGTGCTTCAGGGAGTAAGGCCCCAAATACAATTTGCTTCGTGCTGGCACCCATAGATTGGGTGGCTTCGATAATGCCTCGGTCTACTTCACGCAGCGCAGTTTCAACTAAGCGGGCGAAGAAGGGGGTTGCACCGACCACCAAAGGCGGGATTGCGCCAGCTACGCCGAGGGGGCTGCCTACAATCAAACTGGTAAAAGGAATCAAAAGAATGAGTAATATAACAAAGGGAATTGAGCGAAAAAGATTTACCATGAAAGACAAGGTTGAGTAAACCTTAGACTGATCGAGTAGCTGGCGCTTGCTGGTTAAAAATAGCAACACGCCAAGCGGCAGACCAAGCACCAGCGTAAACACCAGCGAGCCAGCCAGCATCATGAGCGTTTCTTGCCCTGCTTGCCAGATTTCTGCCCAATCTATATTAGTGATAAAGTGATTAATAAATTCCATTAGCGTAATACCTCTATATCAATCCCTTCAGCGCTAAAGCGGGCGAGAGCCGCGTCTACATCACGGCCGCTCAGGGCAAGGGTAAGCTGGCCGCAAGGCGTATCTTTAATACGCTCGATACGGCCGGCTAAAATACTGAAATCTACCGCGCAATCTCTGGCTACCGAGCCCAGAATGGGCTGGTATGTTGATTCGCCAATAAAGGTCAGGCGTACGATTTTGCCTTCAACGTGCTTGTAATCGTCGTACTGCTTGTTTTCATCGATATGCTCGGCCTCGAAAACAAAGCGGCGGGTAGTGGGATGCTTGGGGTGCAAAAATACTTGCGTGACCGGGCCTTCTTCCACAATCAAGCCGCCATCAATCACCGCTACGCGATCGCAAATTGTGCGGATCACATCCATTTCGTGGGTGATCAAAACAATCGTCAGGCCCAGCTGCTTATTAATATCGAGCAATAATTGCAAAACAGATTGTGTGGTTTGCGGATCGAGCGCGCTGGTGGCTTCGTCGCAGAGCAGCACTTTAGGACGATTAGCCAGCGCACGGGCGATGCCAACACGTTGCTTTTGCCCGCCAGATAATTGCGCCGGGTATTTATCTCGATGATCGGAAAGGCCAACGAGCGCCAGCAATTCATCAACACGCTGAGCGATTTGCAGCTTATTGAGGCTGCCGGCAATTTTTAATGGGAAGGCAACATTTTCGCCGACGGTTTTAGAGCCGAGCAAATTAAAGTGCTGGAAAATCATGCTCACTTGCTGGCGCAGGCCGCGCAGGGCTGAGGCATTTAGCTCGGTAACATCATCACCATCTAGCAAAATGCGCCCGCCAGTAGGGCGCTCTAGTAGATTGATCAGGCGAATCAGCGTGGATTTACCCGCGCCGGAGTGGCCAATAATGCCAAATACAGAACCTGCTGTAATCGATAAAGACACACCAGCAAGTGCTGGAATATCGCGGCCATCGACCCGATATGCCTTGCTGACGTTTTCAAGTTTAATCACGGTAGTACAAACCTTGTGGGCTAGCGCTCAGTCGGACTTCAATCTTCAGTCCGAGAGCTCGCTAGATTTAAATAGAGCAGGGGATTTTAAAGCCCAATCGATATAATTCCAAAACCTTTAATCAGCTAAGTTAAGTCTTATAAAGCATAAAATGATCAGCCTAGGCTGCTGTCGAGCCGTTTAATCAATTTCTATTCACTTCATGGCTTTTGAAGTGTCACCCTGTTTTACGAAGTTTAGAAATAGATTATGGCTAAGTTGTAAGGATTATACCCGTTTCCCTAGTCCTTAGCCGCTATAGAGTTTAGCTTAGGATTTCCTGATTAAGTCTCTGGTCTATATGCAATATAAATATCGTTGGGCGGGTGCCACCCGCGTATGTTTCAGGATTGGTTTCACCTGCTCTACAAATTAAAAAACCAAAAAAGTGCTTAAGAAAGTTGTTGCCAAGCCTGTAATGCCGCTAATGCAGCTTGCCTTGCGTTTTGTGCCGCTTGCCTTAAATGTAGTTGGTCTGGTTCATTTTCTAGTAAGCCTAAGCATTCGCTTAATTGATGCGCGCCAATTTGCCCTGCTATGCCTTTGGCGCTATGGGCGTGGCGCTGGCGGCTTTCTATATTATTTTCTTCCTCCATCATTGCAAGTAGTTGCTCAATTCTATCCAAGCCTTTTTGCGCGATCCTTACACATTTTTCCTTTGGGTAAGCTAAGGCTTGAGCCACCTGCTCTAAATCAAGAATGGCTAGCGTGGATGGCTTAGCCAGAGCAGTATTTTTATGGCTTATAGCATTAAAGAGTGTGTTGCGATGAAATGGTTTTTCTATCCATTGATCAATACCTGCGGCGGCTAACTCTTCCTGCTTGGGGGAGTGCCCAGCACTAACGAGTAAGATGCGGCCCTTAAATGCTAAAGCGCGCAAGCTACGGGAAACTTGCATGCCATTCATTAAAGGCATGTGGTAATCCAATAGCACGGTATCGATGCCTGTTTCGGCACGCCAAGTACTTAAAGCGGAAAGACCATCCTCACAGGCCGTCACCCTCGCTCCGACGCCTAGCAATAGCTCTTTGAGTAAGTCGCGATTAATTTCCTGATCTTCGGCAATTAATATATGTCGCCCATATAGATTTGTATTTTCTATGTTATTAAAGGCTGTGGATAATGTGCTTGCTTGGGCTTGCACGGGTACAGAAACGGTGAAATGTGCACCTTTTCCTAGCTCGCTCTTTAATGCAATTTTTCCGCCCATTAATTGCGAGAAATCTTTGCAAATCGATAAGCCTAAACCTGCGCCGCCTGCACGTTTCCCTAGCCATGTTTGCTCAAAAGGAGAAAATATTTTTTGGCAATCTGCTTCGGCAATTCCTGGGCCGGTATCGATTACTTCTGCAATTAAGAAAGATTGATTGTTTATTTGTTGTAGGCTTAGGCATAAACGCACCTCACCTTGATCTGTGAATTTAATCGCGTTACCAATTAAATTGACTAATATTTGCCGGAGTTTTCCGGCATCTAATACAAAGTCACCCTGTAAATTAGAATGAATACTAAATATAATTTTCTTTGATTTAGCTTGCTCATCAAATAAAGCTTTAAGTTGTCTTAGTAGCACTTCAATTGAAATAGTGCTTTCATCTAACTCCGATAGTCCTACTTCTAGCCTGCTAACATTCAATACATTACCAATAAGGCTTAATAGATAATCGCCGCTATCTGCAATATGCGCTAAGCTTTGCTGTTGCTGAGCGTTTAATGCGCTATCGTGCTTGAGCCGATCAACATAGCCTAAAATAGAGGTGAGAGGGGTGCGAATTTCATGGCTCACATGGGCTAAAAAATTTCCCTTAGCTAAGCTGGCCGCTTCGGCATCACGGCGCGCTAAATCAAGCTCGTAGGTGCGTTGCATAACCAATGCCTCTAGCTCTGAGGCCTCTCTTTCTAATTGCAGGCGATAAACTTGTTCTAAGCGCTCTTTTTGCCGGTTTATTTCTGCAACACGTAAGGCCATTGCGGCGCTAAATAAGAGAATTTCAATCACAATGCCGACTGAGTTAAATCGATAGGTTAATGGTGTATGGTCAATCAAGCCAAAACCACGTAAACCCCAGGTAACGGTGATAGAAACGGCGTAGATGGCCCAAGCAAGCGTAAATAATTTAGCACCAGAAACGCCATAGCGAACAGCATATAAGCTTGCAACTATATATAGTAAAAATCCAATTCCCCCTACTTCTAATGCTAATAAGGTAAATTGCATAAAACCTAATAAAGCCGCCAACGAGCTGGCCGCACCAAAGACAATGATAATTTTTAAGCCAACATCAAGTCTTGGGGTGATTTGCGAGGTTTTTAAATAGAGCCGCACAAATTGTGCCGCGCAAATATAATAAAGGCCGCTTAATACATAGAGCAGGGTAAGGCTATATTGGCCTTGCCATAAATATAAAGGCATAAGGCCTGTGGCGCTTAAATGGGCGACGGTAAGGGTAATTAAATTAAGGCCATAAAATAAAAAAGTTTGATCTTTTGAGGCGGAATAAACCGCAAGGGCCGAAAAAGACACTAAAAGCATAATGCCCAGCATGCCACCCCATAGCAGCATTTCGCGATTGTTTACGCGAATGAATTCACGCTCTCCCCAGACACGCACGTCCGAAACAATTGGCCCAGCCATGACTTCGTTTTCGCTATAAATCACCCGCATCAGCACTTCTAATTGGCTATGTGCTGCTATTTTTTGTAGAAAAATAGGCCTTACCGTTGCAAGTGGTCGTGTCATTTCGCTTTGCGCGGCATAAAAATGCTGCACCTGCCATGGCTCGCCTTTGTGCCGAGTGTATAGGCTGACTTTGTCAATTTGTGCTTCTGTATATTCTAAATAATTACTAACCGTAGCTGCACTCTGGTTCTCGAGTGAGAATGAAAACCACACCGCGTCGCTCAAATAGCCACGGGAGTGGAGTAAACCTTTAGGTGTTTGAAACAGCCCTAAATCGCGCTGCCGTGTGACCGCGGTTACATCTAACTGACGGCTTTTATCTTGCCAAACCTTTAGCTCATTCTCGATTTGTACCCCCGCAGTATTTTCGCTAACCGTAAGCGCATATGCTGGGTTGATCAGCAGTAGGGCTAAAAATAGCCACGTCCATGCCTTTATGATGGGCCTAGAAAATAGGTGAAGTGTCAGGATAATCAAGGTTTATTTCTTAGGAAAAGCACTGGATATATTCTCTTTTTTATGTGGCAAGCTTTCTGTAAAAACAATAAAAAATAACAGCTTTAGTAATAATTAAGCTAAAATAAGAAAAATTACATGCAATCCATTTGGCATATTACTTGTATAACGGGGATAACTCCGCTAGTTTCTTGTTTTTTTCTGACTATATGATGCTGATAATAGGCTGGAATGCCCCATTATATTTATGGGTATGCCCCAAGTCTGGTCCCATGCACAGTAAATTCTTAAGACCTTTGCAGGAACACACATAAAATTGTGACGCTACGAATCAATGCCCCTATCTGGTCTGATGCCACCCTCGACCAACTCAAAATCAGCGCAGATCCTCTGGCCGATCTTTGTATGCGTGATTTGATTTTGAGCAGCAATATTAGCAAAGCAAATCAAATTTTGGCGCAACTAGATACTTGTATAGCATGGCCAAATGATACGCCGCCCAAATTACTCGCCTACCTAGAGGCCACATCTAAGCTGGCAAATGATGTGGATCGTCCTCGCTTAGAGCGGGCACAGCAGTTTTTTACTACCTACGGCATTCCATTTGGCATTAGCCTCATGTGCCGCTCCTTACCTGTGCTTTACGCTGGGCGAGTAGGGGGAGCGCAGGTATTGGCCGCTACGGGGCAATTAACTGGCCATTTTGAAAGGCGTGCTTCAGAAACGCTGCGCTTTATTCTAAATGTAGCCGAGCCCGGTGGCCTTGAGCCCGGTGGTAAGGGTTTGCTGACTATTCGGAAAATTAGATTAATCCATGCGGCAGTTCGTCATTTTGCACGTTCTAAACAGCGCGGTGCTACAGATAATTGGCATAGCGACTGGGGTGTGCCGATTAATCAGGAAGAATTAATCGGTACCATGCTGGCATTCTCGCAACAGGCAATCGAAGGCTTACGTCAGCTAGGCGTTAAAGTCAGCAAAGAGCAGGAAGAAGACCAGCTGTATTTATGGCGGGTGATCGGTGCCGCACTCGGCATCCATCCAGAAGCCATGCCGGTGAATATCAATGAGGCACGTGAAGTATGGCGGGCCTTACAGCGCCGTAACTTTGGCCCCTCTGATGCCGGTAAATTACTAACTAAAGCCCATGTGGCATTTTTGCAATCCAATCTGCCCGATCTTGCTGCAGACCTTGTGCCTGAATTAATGATAAAGCTTTTAGGTAGCCGCAATGCCAGCTACTTGGGGCTAAAAAAGCACAATAGCTGGAGCTGGATGCTGGATGTGCTGCGCTGGGTTTTCCGCTGGAAAAGCCGCCTTGCTAATAGCTCGCACACCGTCGAAAGCTTTATGCAAGAATATGGCGAGTACTTTATGGAAGTCTTGCAAAAGCACTGGGCCAGCCCTTACTGCGGCCAAGCTTTTCAAATCCCCGAGCAAATGCGCCCATCATCTCCTGCTCAATGCCCCATGCCGCAGAGGAGCGAGGCATGATTTTACTGAGTACAGCTAGTAATAATCCGGAAGCTTGGTTTAATACAGTCAGCATTGATGGCAGCATTTATACGCCATTGCAGCTGGCTTTTTTTGCAATTGGTTGCCTGCTATGGGTGGTAGCCTATGTGCTGATTTTATTGCAAGCAAAGCGCCATCAATGCGTCGAAATGGCCGTTATTGCCGCAGCAAGTAATCTAGCTTGGGAATTTGTATGGGGCGTATTACTACGCACCGATATGGGCGTATTTTTAGTCTGGACTTACCGAGCATGGCTATTCTTTGATTTATTTATTGTTTGGCAAGTATTAAAACTAGGCACCGGCCAATTTACCACGCCCCTCTTCAAACGCTATTACCAGCCTATTGTGTGGGCGAGTGTGGTTTTCTTTATTTTACTCTATTGGACGATGGCGCTTTCCGGAATTGAAACCCCCATCGGCGCACGCTCTGCTTATATCTGCCAATTTATTATCAGCCTGCTCTGCTTAATTCTATTGGTACAACAACCCTCCACCATAGGCTATGCATGGGCGATTGCTTGGACGCGTACTTTAGGTACGGGTTTAGTTTCAATATTTATGTATCTGCATTATCCACATGATTACTTTATCTTAACCCTTGCTGTGGCTTCGACTTTACTGGATGTGGGGTATTGTGGGTATTTGTTGTATTTAAGAAAAGGCTTGGGTAAATTTTTTGCTTTAATCACTACTAATTCAAAAATTTAGTTATAGGGTTAAGTATGAATTTTGCTGAAAAATTTGAGATTCACTATTACTTAGAAAAAAACATCCACTCTATGGATGCGCTTGTTCGTAATAAATGTGAAGCTGAACTCCTTGTTATTTTTCAGGAAATTTGTATTTCTCTTGATGTAAATATTTCTATTGAGGTGTTTGCTCATCAAGAAGGTGGGCTGCGGGATTATTGGAAGTTTGTTGGTGAAAATGCCAATCAAATAACTACTACTGCTCTGATTTTTAGTACCCTTTTATCGATTATTAGCACTGTGCTTTCACGTTTACCTGTTTCTGATGTTGAGAAAGATGATCGGGAGAAAGTAATTCAAGAATTAGTTATTGAAGAAAAACGGTTGGCTGTCGAGGAAAAAAAGATTGTTTTAGAAAAATTGAAGAAGGAAATGAAAGATACTATTCCTTCAAAGCAAGTTATTGAGGATGCAGCAAGAGTAACTGGGCAAAACATAAAGATTCAAACTAGAAGATCTAATTTATATAAAACGTTGAGTAGTCATGAGAAAGTTACTGCAATTGGCTTTTCCGCTATAAATCAGGTTGGGGAGCCAATAAATTTAGAGCGCTTGGTGCCGAGAATAGATTTTGAGCGTTATATACTAACTACAACTTTTGTCCCTGTAGAAATAATTGATGGGGCCATTGTTGAGATAGTTGCTCCAGTCCTTAAGGAGGGAACACATAAGTGGAGAGGGGTTTATGAAGGAGAGCTAATTAATTTTTCAATGATTGATTCTGAATTTAAGATGTCTGTGCTGCGTGAGGAGGTGAGTTTTCGTCATGGCAGTTATATCAACTGTGTTCTGCAAGTTTTTCGTAAAATAGATGAGGTTGGTGAGGTGGTTGTTACTGCTTATTCTGTCGTGACGGTAGTGGAGAAAAAAGATGGTTCTTCAGCTGTTGAGACGCCTCAAGGAAAAAAATATAGGTCATATAAAAAATTTATTAAGGGACAGGCTAACCTTTTTTAAGTTGGGTTTAATTTGGTTGGGTCTCTTTAAGGTCATTAAGTGCCGGTATTAATTAGTAATGGTATCGACACTGCGCAATCACCAGCGCTTCATCAAGTATGCAATAAACCAGCCGGTGCTCGTCGGTAATACGGCGTGACCAAAAGCCGCTGTATTGGTGTTTTAGCGGCTCTGGTTTGCCTATACCCGCAAAGGGTTGGCGTTGGGTTTCTTTGATTAATAAGTTAATTCGTTTGAGTATCGCTTTATCTGTAGTTTGCCAGTACAGATAATCATCCCATGCTGCTTCATCCCATCTAATCTGCATCGATCAGATTCCGCTCTTGGCTAATTCCTGCTCGAATCCGTGTAATAGATTCATTGAGGCGCTGAGCATTGGCGGGGCTGCGTGCTAGATAGGCGGTTTCTTCCATCGCTTCGTAGTCTTCCAGTGCCATGATCACCACAGGTTTGCCGCGCTGTGTAGTCACAACAACGGGGCTGCGGTCATCGTTGACTTTGCGCATGACGTCGGCGAGGTGCTGGCGGGTGTAGCTGTAGGTGAGGGCGTGCATGATGTTTCCTGAGCTTGCTATCTATGTACAAAAGATAGTACATCATGGCGCAGAAGTAAAATCAGCGCAAGGTGAACTTGTTGTTTTTTAAGGGAATATGTGTTGATGAGGTAGGCAATATACGGCGTGGTACGGAGTAGGGCGTAATCGCCGAAGGCATTACGCCGCATGTCATGCAATGAGCGTATATCGCAAAGCTTCAAGCTTAATCTCTACGGGCAATTGGCGTATTGCCGCTTCGCGTCGAATACGCCCTACATCACTCGATATCACAGAGGGCAAAAGCTAAAAGACGGAGTAGGTTTTCTCTGTGAAACTCAGTGTCCTCCTTTTACTCTGTGGTTCAAGGTTTAGGTTTGCTTGTTTCTTGTGCAGCCTAGCCTTTCCCCGCCAGCGCCCTAGCAATCTTATTTCTTGGCACCGTGGTACGCGGTACTTTTCCGCTGAACCATACCCGCACATCATCATCCAGACCAATGCCGTGCATATAGTTGTACAGCGCTTTATTCAATGCTACGCCAAGGGCGTCATGATCAACGCCGGTGGGGTCGATAAAGCCTACGTCGTTTTTAGCGAAGGTGACTTCGGGAAGCGGCAGCAGGGTGATGCCGTATTCTTCTGGGTTTTGGCCAACTGGCGAGTGCACGGTGCAGGCAAAGCGGTGGAAGAAGCCCGATTGGATGCAGCCCTCGGCAAATAGCTGGCGCACGTATTCCAGCGCATCGACGGTATCTTGCACGGTTTGCGTGGGGAAGCCATACATCAGGTAAGCGTGCACCAGAATACCGGCGTCGGTAAACGAGCGGGTGACGCGGGCAACCTGATCAATGGATACGCCTTTTTTCATGAGCGTCAGCAATCGATCCGAGGCGACTTCCAGTCCGCCAGAAATCGCGATACAGCCGCTATCGGCCAGCGATTGGCATAGCTCGGCGCTGAATGATTTTTCAAAGCGGATATTGCCCCACCATGAAATCGCCAGATTGCGCTTTTGTAATTCTGCTGCCAGCGTTTTCAGTGCTTTTGGCGGTGCGGCTTCGTCAACGAAGTGAAAGCCGGTCTGGCCTGTTTCTGCAATAATTTCTTCGATGCGATCGACGAGGGTAGCCGCCGATGCGCCGTCGTAGCGCGAGATATAGTCGAGGCTCACGTCGCAAAAGCTGCATTTTTTCCAGTAGCAACCATGGGCTACCGTCAGTTTATTCCAGCGCCCATCTGACCACAGCCTGTGCATGGGGTTCAGCATATCTAAGAGAGATAGGTAGCGATCAATCGGCAAGCCATCCCAAGTGGGCGTGCCTACTTCGGCAAAGGCGATGTCTGGCTCGACAAAGTTAATATACTTAACTGCTCCATCGTTCCTGACAAAGGTGCGCACCAAGCGCTGCTGGCTGCGTTTGCCTGCCAGATGATCGAGCAGGGCCAGAAGCGGGCGCTCGCCATCATCTAGCGTTACATAATCAAAATAATCAAATACGCGCGGGTCAGACATCTCGCGCAGCTCGGTATTTACAAAGCCGCCACCCAGCGCCAGCACGATGCTTGGATCGTGTGCCTTAATCGCTTGGGCAATTCTGAACGCTGCATACACCGCACCGGGGAAGGGCACAGACACCAAAACAATGGTGGGGGCGTGCTTTTTAACCGATTCTAGCGTCAGCTCCAGCAGCGTGGCATCGACTAAATTCAGCGGCGCGCCCAGGGCTTTAGCCAGCGGATCAAAGCTCGGTTGGCTGGATGCTAGCGATTCTGCGTAGCGTACAAATTCAAAACGCGGGTCGACCGCATCGCGCAGCACATCGGAAATATCGTTTAGATAAAGCGTCGCTAAATGCCGCGCTTTATCTTGCATGCCGAGCGCGCCAAAGGCCCATGCCAGCGGATCGCCGCCTTCATCATCCACATACACATCTAGCGATTCAAAACGCGAACCCTCGGGCAGAAACTGGCGCGAGCAAATACGGTGGCCCACGGTGGAATCTCTGCCTTGCAAAAAGGCAATGGCGGGGCTGATGGTGGCAAGGTAGAGATCAAACTGCTCAACAAAGGCCTGCACCTGAAAAGTGCGTTGATGTTCGGGCAAGGCGTCAATACAGGCTTTAACAGCCAGCAAGCCTGCCTTAGAAAACAACTTGAGTACCAGCGCCAGCGCTAAGTCTTCCTGCACCGCATCGATATTTCTCGAGCGCAAAAAACCGGTGATATAGGCGGTGGAAGGGTAGGGAGTATTGAGCTGAGTCATCGGCGGGATAACAGACAGCACGCGGGGCGTTAGCATAACAAGATCCAGATAGGGGTAAATCGGCCGCTAGATTACGAGCCACAACCCGCCATTGTAACCCGCCAGCGGCTCGTCATCGATGTAGATTAGTAAGGGCAAAAAGAGCGGCAGGTACAGAGTTTTAATAGGAGCACTGAGACAAACAAATTATTGGAGGTGAATATCAAGTGATATTTGTAAAGGTTCACCCTCGGCTCCACTAATGCTTTGGGGAATGCTAATGTCTACTGATTCTGGCATCTAATTTAATTCCTTTTTTCTAAAGTTCAATGATTGATAGGGGACGCTTCGGCATTGAATTTTTTGCCAGCAAAGCCATTGATTTTTTAATTACAACCAGCCCGCCCGCCATTGTGTTTCATCGGCCAGTGCGCTCCAAAGCAGGGTGAAATGCCGTTTGCTCAGCACTGCTTCCAGTGTTACCTGTGTTACTTTTTGCTCAACTGCGGGGGCAAATTCAACTTTGACGACGAGAAAATGCTTTTCGCGCTGCTGTGGTACAACGGCGGTCCATTTGCTATTCAGTAATTTTTTTGGATGCCAGCTTCGTGCGGGATAACTCATATGTGCTCTCTGTTGGTATTCACTCGTCTTGTGCTGATTATGCCTCACAATAAACCACCGGACTGATAAAGCCTTAGCCTTGCTTACTGTTTCTGCTGAACTTAGGTTTGCAGCTACAGTTTGTTGCGTAATTCTCCTTGAGTACGCTATCTACTATCCATTAAAGTAGCTCTTTGCTGCAGTTCTGGCTCCTTCCTCTGGTTTTTCTATGTCTACTCCCAATACTTCGCGCGGCGTTTTGTTTACCGTGCTGGCCTTTATTATTTGGGGCTTGTTTCCGCTTTACTGGAAATCTTTGCATGGCATTGATGCCTTGCAAATTATCTCGCACCGTATTGTTTGGTCGGCTGTTTTTGTGGCGGTGATTTTGATGCTGCAAAAGAATTGGAGCTGGCTGCTGCCAAGTATTAAAAATCCCCGCGTGCTTGGTGTATTTGCGCTGTCTTCATTGCTGTTGTCGCTCAATTGGCTGTTGTATATCTGGGCGGTGAATGAGAACAGGGTGGTGGATGCCAGCTTGGGCTATTTTATTAATCCGCTGATTAATGTTTTGCTGGGCAGGTTGTTTTTGGGTGAGCGCCTAAGTGGCTCGCAAAGCTTTGCTGTAGGCCTTGCTGCCATAGGCGTGCTGTGGATTACCATTGCCGCCGGCACGTTGCCGTGGATTGCGCTGTGTTTGGGCTTGAGTTTTGGAATTTACGGCTTGCTGCGTAAAAGAGCCAGCCTGCCATCTTTGGAGGGCTTGGCTTTAGAGACGTTTTTGATGGCCCCTTTTGCACTGGCAGCTTTGCTTTGGTTTCATTCAAAAGGGCAGGGCGCGCTAGGCAATATCAGTTGGAATATTGATGCATTATTGATGGGCGCTGGTGTAGTGACGGCCTTGCCACTGCTGATGTTTGCCTCAGGGGCCAGAACGTTGAAGCTGGCTACTGTGGGCGTCATCCAATATATCGGCCCAACCCTGCAATTATTGCTAGGTGTGTGGCTGTATCAAGAGCCATTTGGCATGGATCGCATCATTGGCTTCTCACTCATCTGGGCCGCGCTGATCATTTATTCTGCTGCGGGTTTGATGAGCTATTGGAAGGCTAGTCGCCTAGCTGATCAAGCGGCTTGATGTTGCTGCATTTGTAGGGCGGGTGAAACTCTCGAGCCATGTTGAAAAATACGCGGGTTGCACCCCATGTGCGCTAAGCAAAGTCAAAAAGACCTTTTTAGTGCCTTCGGCACATTGATTTTGGAGCGGTAGCCACCGCGGGGGCCTTCCTTTCTTGAACGGCCAAGAAAGGAAGCAAAGAAGGCCGCCCCACGAAACACGAAGGCTCCTCCGCTGCGGACAATCGAGTCGGCGGCAGGCGGGATTGGCTCGCTGCCTCGCTCCCTGGCCGAAACCCCGCCCCGCTTGTTCCTCGCTACGGCGTGTTTCAAGGGGACTTTAAAAGCCCTATGCGGAGAGCGTGGTTTATAGGGTTTTTTACTGTTTGTTAATGAAAAAATAATCTGGCTGGCGCGTATAGGGTTGCACCCGCTCGCCCACGCTTAGCCACCTATCTTCCCTTCATCAACAGCTTCCTCACCGGTGTAGGCAGGCCTAATTCCAGAGCTTCTGCTTTGCTAAACCAGCCCAGATGGTCTTCGTGGGTAAGGGCGGTTTGGCTGATGACGCTGCCGGGTAGTGGGGTGATGGTCAGGCGAAAATGGGTGAAAACGTGGACGAAATCTTCCCCTGCGCTATCAAACTCTACATTTAAGCCAAAGCGCTGCTGGCAGGCGTTGCTGGCCTCCAAGGTGGAGGTCGCTTCCGGCAAGCTCCACAAGCCGCCCCAAATGCCGCTGGGTGGGCGGCGTTCTAGCAGGATTTTCCCGCCGCGCTCTACCATCATCAGCACGGTTTGCCGCTCTGGCGATACTTTTTTGGGTTTAGGCGTGGGCAGCTCGGCTTGGCGGCCTTGTTGGCGGGCGAGGCAATCTGCCTGTACTGGGCAAGCCATACAGGCTGGCTTTTTAGGCGTGCAAATGGTGGCGCCCAAATCCATTAGGCTCTGGGTGTAGCGCTCAATGCCGCCTTCAGGCAGCAGGTTTGCTGCGAGTTGCCAAAGCTCTCTTTCAACCGCTTTTGTGCCCGGATAGCCGCTGATGCCAGCCCAGCGGGCCAGTACGCGTTTTACATTGCCATCCAAAATGGCGGCTTGCGCGCCAAAGCTGAATGCAGCAATGGCCGCTGCTGTGGATGGCCCCACGCCGGGGAGTTCAGCCAGCAAAGCGGGCGTGCGTGGAAACTGGCCTTCAAAGCGCTCCATCACCATTTGCGCAGCTTTGTGCAGATTGCGAGCGCGGCTGTAGTAGCCAAGGCCACTCCATCTAGCGAGCACATCGTCCGAGCTGGCTACTGCTAGGCTGGCGACATCCGGAAAGCGTTCTAAAAACTGCTGGTAATAGGGGATGACGGTGGCGACTTGTGTTTGCTGCAGCATAATTTCGCTCAGCCAAACGCGGTAAGGATCAGACACTTGCCAAGGCAGGTTGTGGCGGCCGTGTACGGCCTGCCAAGCGATTAAACGCTGAGAAAAATCGCTCATTTATGGGGTTTATCTGTCTTTTTAGGTGGGGATTTATTGGCTTTTTTCGCGGCTAGGATCGCCGCTTTTTTGTCTGCTACGACTTTCTCTGCGGCGGCTTTTTTTTCTGCGGCAGCTTTCTGCGCGATGGCTTTACGTTTGGCGACGGCTGCTGCGGCTTGGGCTTCAGCGGCGGCTTTTTGTTTGAGTAAGATTTGCTCTTTTAGGCTGGCGTAATCGATATGATATTCGGGGGCATTGAGTAAGCCCGAAAGCTTAATTGGCAAGTTTAGGCCAGTTAGGCCTTTAAGCTCAGGCACTTTAGGATTGGCACTGGCACTCATATTATAACTAATGGCATTGGTGTTTAAATCAAAAGTACCACCACCCGCTAATTTAAGAATCCCTGCTGTCACAGCTAGGTCATTATTATTAGCAATGCCATGTTTTAGCGTTAAAGTAGAGCGCAATTCGCTAAAGCTGGTTTTAGCATCCAAATTAAGTGGCTGGCTGGTATCGCCATTCATTAAGCTGATTTGGTGGCTGGCTGTGCGTAGCAAGGCTTCTAAATCAATCCCACGTACTGCACCTTGATTTAATAGTAAGCGGATATTACCACCTGCGGTATGGCGCAAATCGCTGAGCTGATTACCTACGGCTGAGATATCTAAATCGACATGGCCACGGCCTTCAAAGCGGCTGGTATCAAATACATCGGCCAGCAGCGCATTGATATTCATATTGGCCAGCTTTTGCTGTACACGAAAAGAAGCGCTTTTCTTGCTGGCATCTACTTCTAAGCTACCTGTGAGCTGGCCTTCGTAAAGATTGGCCGCCAAGGGGTTGAGGTTTAATTTTTTATCTTTAGCGGCAAATTCGAGCGAGATATCATTGATATGCAGCTTTTGCATCGCCAGCTCGCCAATTTTAAGCTTGCCGCTAGCATCTAGATTATTGAGCCACCAAAAATCAAAGGGCTTATCGGGATTCACTGTTTTTGCACCTGCCGCAACGACGGGCAAATAGGGCGATAGATCGAGTTTATTCAGATCAATATCAACGGCGTAATGGGGGCGAACAAAGTCTTTTACTTCGACCTGCGCTTTAATCGGTGATTTATCTAGCTGGCCTTGGCTATTAAGGTTGAGCGATTCTGCTTGTAAATTAAGCGTGCCCGCGCCGGTTAAATCGAGGCTAATTGCGCCCCGTGGCAAATTGCGGTTGGTGTAATTGCCGATCAGGCGATAGGCAGGCAGCCTTGCTACGCTGCCATTGAGCAATTCTAAGGGGCTGGCAAAAGACAGGGCTAGGTTTTGCTCAGGGCTATTGAGTTTGACTTCAAAGCTGGCGGTTTCGGTGCGCAGCAAGCCTTGTTTTAAGCCGGCCAAGGTTGGGATGGTGGCTTTCGCACTGAGCTGGCCACTTGGGCTTTGCATATCCACATTAAGCTTGAGGCGGTTAAGGCTGATGGCTTCTTTAGAAAACAGAATTTCTGGTACATCCAGCTCGCCTTTCCAGCGCTGGCCCGCTCGTTGGCCCGATACGGTGAGTTTGAGCTCGCCGCCATTAAATCGCAGTGGTTGCCAGCCATAAACCAAATTACCTACGGTGCTGACTTTTACATCTTGCAGGCGTAACTCGGGTGAGCTGCCACCTTTTTGCTCTAGCTCAAGCAGTAAATCAGCCACAAGTAAGCGATGGTCCGCTTCGTGATAGCGCATGGCGGCGCTGGCATTTAAACTGCCTTGCCATTGCACCGGCCGGTCGCTATCGCCAATTAATAGCATGCCGTCTAAATCTAATCGGCCCGCCTTCGGGTCAGATAGATTTTTCATGGTTAGATTAAGCCGAGAAAGGCGAATGCTTTCGCCTAAAAACTCATCAGAAAGCTTAAATGCAGCTTCGCTAAAATGAACGGTATCGAGCGAGAAGCTTAGCTCCTTGGTTTGCGATTTAGGTGTCAGTAAGTCTTCAAAATTATAAGTACCGTCTTCACGGCGTATCACATTAAGCTCAGGCTTTTCAAAATCGAGCGCTTTAATTTTGCCTTTGCCGAACAGCAAGGGCCAAAGGCTAAGCTCTATCCGCACCCGATCTGCATGCGAGAAAATAGTCGCCTCGCCAGGCTCGGTGAGCGTGACATTATCTAAAAGTAGCGCGGGCTGGGGCAGCAAGACAAAACGCGCATCTCCCCTTATGGTGAGTTGGCGTTTGGTGTCTTTTTCCAGCATGCTGGAAAGCTCACTTTTGATCAGATCAAAAGAAATAAAATAGGGTAGCGTGCCCAGCAGCGTCACGAGCATGACGAGCAAAAGCAGGCAAATTCGGAAAGGGCGAGAGTGTCGCCAATCTATAGTAGGACGATGCATATGGGGATTATCCCGAAGACTTGGAGTAATTTCAAAGTTAAGATTGATTAAATTGCGAATAAAAGTGCTTACTAAGTTGAATACTGGCTGGTTTTATGGCTGATTTTTATCGAAAGAATGGCTTTAAAACGGTATTTTCGTTTTGTAATCAGCGATGTGACAGTGTTGCGTAGCAAGAATCGCGACTAATGCTTTTAATTGATAATAAATTTTCACATAAAGGGGAATATATGGCGCAGGCCACCGAAATTAAAGTTCGCGGTTACCATTTAGATTTGTATGGTCATGTGAATAACGCACGTTATTTAGAATTTTTAGAAGAAGCGCGCTGGGCATTGGTGGATGAAAGTGGTGGCTTAGAATGGTTTACTCAAGAGCGCTTAGCCTTGGTGATTAGCCGCATTGATATTCGTTATAAGCGCCCAGCCACTATGGGCGACGTACTCAAAATTGAAACGCGTATGGCTCATCTTGGCGAAAAAGAAGGCGTGATTCATCAGCGTATTTTGCGCGTGGATAACGAAAAAGTGGTGGCCGAAGCGGATGTGAGCTTTGCGGTGATTCACGCAACAACGCCAGGCGCGATGCCCTTAGAGGGCGAATTAGGCCGTCGCTTACAAGAGATGATGAATGTTTAAAATTTTATCTCGCTTAAGTGGCCTAGCCTTGCTGGTTTTTTTTGCGGGCTGCAGCAGTATTCCCGCTGATTTTGAAAAACCGACCGTTACGCTGGCAGGAGTGAGCCTAGGGGGGATTAGCTTACTCGAGCAGCAGTTTGTACTTAATTTACGTGTGGCAAATCCTAATAATATTGATATTCCCTTGAATGGGCTGAACTTGAGCTTGGATATCAATGACAAGCCATTTGCAAATGGGGTGTCGAGTGAAGCGATCACTTTACCGCGCTTAGGATCGGCCATTGTTAAGTTGCGTGTCAGCACATCTTTGAATGCTTTTATCCAACAATTCAACGCTCTGCAAGCAAGTGGCAAGCCAATCGCCTATCGTATTAAAGGTAAACTGTTTCTACCATTACGCCCTGATGGTGTAAGCTTTGAGCGTCAGGGAGAAGTAAACTTACCTTAATTTGGAAATAATACTATGAGTGACCATGCTGCAGCACCAGCACACCCACATGATGATCATGCCGCGAGTGGTGAGCCTAGCCCTTCTTTTCTGCAAAAAAATCGCCTGAAACTGATCATTGCAGGCGGTTTTATCGGCTTTCTTTTGGTGTTTATTATTGGTATTGCAATTGGTATGACCAAGCGTAATTTTGAGCGAGGACAATATATTGAGCAAATTGCTCGTTTAAAAGTTTCTTTTGAAGAAACGATAGAAACGCGTAGAGAGTTAGAAGAAAGAATTACCGAGCTTAAAAAAGAAGTAAAAGAAAAGAAAATTGAAGTTGAAGAGCTTGAAGTCAAAGTCGAAGACTTAGAGCGCCGTGCTGGGAGCAGAGCTACCGGCAGCAGCGAGCCCGCCGCACCTGCTGCTCATGGTGAAGCGTCCAAAGAAGGCGCAGATATTAAGCCCGCCGGTGGTGGCTATGTGAAGTTTGGCGGGGGAGACTGCGTGCTACCCGCAGGCGGTGGCAAGGGTAGCGCGGCTTGGAAAGAATGTATGAAGCAAAATAGTGGCGGTGCTAAGCCTGAAGCCCCAGCCAAAGCGGTGCCTGAAAAAGCGCCAAGCGGACATTAGATGTCTGATATTCCGTAATAAACCCCAAATCTTGAACTACGGAGAACAGCATTTTGAACTGAGCTGTTTATTGGGTTTTGAGTTATTTCAAACTCAGTAAAATAGATTTATATCGCGACTCCTAGCTCTGGGCTTAAGTCCCGACGCTATCAACTTAAGCGAAATATTTTTCGTAGGGCGGCTGAAACCCGCCGAGCCTTGCTGAAACACGAAAAACGGCGGGTTGCACCCGCCCTACGATGATTCAATGCTTGTTAATTGTGCGGCAACAGCATGAGAAATGGCTAAGTTAATAGGATTGGAGTTGAACCCGCGAGCGATGCTGAAAAATACGCGGGTTGCACCCGCCCTACGATGACTCAATATTTGTCATTGTGTGAAAAACGCAATGACATCCCCCATCCTTTAAATAGAGGATCGCGGCGAAACAAGCGTTAACAACGCTTAAACCTGTGAATAAAGCGTGATTGCAGTTTCTAAGCTGGGCGGTGTTGCCCCGTGATGCATGCAGGCGGCAGCGCCGCTGGCGATGGCAAAGCGCAGATGCTCTGGTGCACCCCGCTCTGGCCAAGTCATCAAGCTATAAATCAAGCCACCTATCGATGCATCTCCTGCACCTACGCTATCGGCAATTTTGATTTGTATCGCCGAGGCACTGGCGACGTCATTAGGTGTATGTATCGATGCACCATCGGCTCCACGGGTATATAGAATACTTGCTTGTGGATTCCAGCTTTGCAGGGTTTTAAATGCAAGCTCGATATCTGTGCTACGGAATAATCCTGCAAGATCTTCGTCAGATACCTTAATTACATCGGCCAGCTGACTCATGGTTTTGAACGTATCGTCGTAGCGCTCATCCATTAAATTTCTGAAATTGGGGTCGTAGCTAATTTTCACTCCCTGAGCTTTCAGGCTTTGCGCCAGCGCCACTAATTTGCTGGCCAAAGGCTGGCGAGCCAAGCTGATCCCGCCAAAATGTACCCAACGCGCCGCACTTTGCCAGCCTGAGGGCAAGGCTTGCGGGGCAAAATATAAATCGGCTGAATTATCCCCAACAAAGAAATATTTCGGTGGATTGCTTGATGTCACCATCGCCAGCAGCGGGGATTTATCGAGTTGTTGCATAAAACGTAAATCCAGCCCTGCTGCGAGTGATGCCTGATACAAATCATCACCAAAGCAATCTTGGCTAATGGCCCCTGCAAATGCACTGGGCAGACCAAAGCTCGCCAATACTCGCGCCACATTCCACGTTGAGCCACCGACTTTACTGACCCAGTTTTCACCATCAGCGCGGATCATATCGGTGAGCGCTTCACCGGCAGCTATAAAAATCGGAAAAGTATTTGGGGTGGAGGGTGGCATGTGCTGGCCTTGTCATTATTAGAAATAGTGTGTTGAGTGGCGCAATGGCTGGGTTTGATCATATTTAAAATCTGAAGCAAGCCGCTTAATTTAGATCTAGTTTTTCTTTGTATTCTCTCTGGTTCAGGGGTTGGGTTTTGTTAAGCCATCAAGGGCGGTGCGCAAGAAATGCATTTGCACACCCTTATAAAACCAGCTTTTTCATGCTATGAAGCCTATTTTTCTCCGTGAAACACCGTGTTCTTTGTGCTCTCCGTGGTTCAAGATGTGGGTTTGGTTACGTAATCTTGAGTCAGCCATCTAGTTTCAAAAACAAATCACGATCAGGGGCGAAGTTGGCGTAGAGCGGCAGCAGTGCTCCGCCTAGGGCGCGAGCGTCAGATCCTATTGTCCCCGCCAAAACTTGCGGCGGCACGACGCCTTCCCAGTTGAAATCTTGCATGGAAGTGACCACGGCTTGAATCAGTGCTTCTTTGACGGCGCTACAAAAGCAGCCGTCTAAAATCACGCCTTCTAAATCCAGTAGGCAGCTGCTGTTCAGCATGGCAAAGGCAATGGGCGGGGCGGTTTCGGCTATCCAAGCTTGGGTATGCGGCCAATAGTCGGGGCTGGCGGCGCGCTCATCACTGGTGGCTCTGCCATCCAACCCCGCCGCGATAAAGCGGCTTTCTAGTTTATAAAGCGAGGCCACATTGAGTAGCTGCGGGCTATTTGCGTTGTTCGTTATTCCTAGCGCTAATGAGCCTATTGCCCCGGCATTGCCGTGTTTGCCTATATGCAAATGGCTGTCGAGCACCAAGCCGCCGCCGATAAAAGTATCGACAAATACATAGATAAAATTACGCACATCGCGCCCGCGCCCAGCCACTAACTCGGCCACACAGGCGGCCGTGGTGTCTTTGATTGATTGCACCGGCAGGCCGGTGAGGGCGGCGATTTCTGTCTTGAGCTGAAAACGCTCCCAGCGGGCGACGACGTCAGGATCCAGCCCTAGTAATTGTTGCCATCCGCCGATATGCAGTGGTGCTGCAATGCCGATCCCTTGTACGCGTTCCCATAGATGAGGGCTGAGCTTGGCTTTGATTTTGGCTAGGCAATCGGCAAGATGCGTCAGGATTTGCTCAGGATCGGCAAAGTCATAGCTTAGATTCCAGCGCTCTCGCACCGTGCAGGTGAAATCGACCAGTAAGATATCTAAGCTGCGGCGGCCTACTTTTACCCCAATGGCAAACGCGCCATCAGGATTCAGCGCCAGCGGCACCGAGGGCTGGCCCACTTTCCCACGCTGCGGTGTTTCTTTGATGAGTAACTCGTCTTCGAGCAGGCGCTTGGTAATCAGCGAGATCGATTGCGCCGTTAAGCGGGTGAGCCGAGCAATCTCTGCCCCTGGCAGGCGGCCATTGAGGCGAATGGCTTGCAGCACAACACGCTCGTTGTACTGGCGCATGCCGCCTTGAGACGAGCCCCTAGGCTTGAGGTTACTGGCTGCGGCGGATGCTTTATCCGGCGAGAGGCTCACAAATCACTCCTTTTTTAAGTATGAAATTGCCGTAAGGCTGTAATTCGCCCGTTAGCACAATCGCGTAAGCTTGCTTCACGCGTTCATAGAAAGCAAATCGCTCGATGGCTTCACATTGGCTTTCATCCGCATGGCCGTCTGCTTGCAGCTCGTCGATAACATGTTTTTGCAGCGCGCTGCACCATCCCGCGGGTTGATGGCTGACTTGCATAAAGGCAACCGGCTGGCTGACATCTTGATCGAGTGGCAGCAAGCTCATTACCGCTTTTACCGTGCGAGCAATGCCGACGCCAGAAAGGTGGATCAGGGGCTTGCCCGCCGCCAGTGAGGCCGCCGTAAAGTTGGCATCGGCAATCACGATCTCATTTCCGTGGCCCATTTCAGCCAGTACCTTGAGTAATTCAGGGGTGAGGAGGGGGTCTATTCCTTTAAGCATCGTATTCTCCTTGGGTTTATCTGGCTGGGGGCTGGCCTACGTAGGGCGGGTGAAACCCGCTGTGTTTAGCGTTTTATCGGCAGTTTTACATAGGGTGTGCAAGTCGTTTTTCTTGCGCACCGCCTCAAAGTAAATTCACAAAGATCTTTTTAGTGCCTCCGGCACGTTGATTTTGGTGCGGCATCCCCGCTGGGGACTCCCTTTCTTGAACGGCCAAGAAAGGAAGCAAAGCCGCAACCTCAAAAACACGAAGGCCCCTGCGCTAGGGACAATCGAGTCGGCGGCTGCGGGACTCGCTTCGCTCAAACATCGCCCCGCTTGTTCCTCGCTCCGGCGTGTTTCAAGGGGACTCCTAAGCCCCGTGCAGAGAGCATGGACAGTACATTTTTCCCTTGTTTGCTAATACAAGATAAAACTAGTTAGTGCACACTGGTTCAACCGCTTGTTTCCCTCGTTTTTCATCCTCATCTTTTTCCTAATTCGCCAGCCACTCCGCCGGTATATCTTCTGGTTTCATCGCGCCTGTCATCACCGCTACAGCGTCGCTCATGGTGATGGCTTTGGGGTTGAGGATGGCGGCGCGGCGGCCCAAGCGGGCGACGTGGATGCGGTCGGCTATTTCAAATACATGCGGCATATTGTGGCTGATTAAAACCACTGGCAGGCCGCGGTCGCGCACATTGCGGATGAGTTCTAGCACCATATTGCCTTCTTTTACCCCGAGCGCTGCGGTGGGCTCGTCCATGATTACCACATGGCGGGCAAAGGCGGCGGCGCGGGCGACGGCAACGCCCTGGCGCTGGCCGCCAGAGAGCGTTTCTACGGCTTGCGTCATCGAGCGGATGCCGATTTTTAGCGCTTGCATATAGGCGATGCTGTCTTTCAGCATGCGTTTTTTATCCAGAAAACCGAGGCTGCCCAGAATGCCGGATCGGCGGATTTCGCGGCCCATAAACAAGTTTTCGGCAATCGTCATAGCGGGGGCCACGGCTAAATCTTGGTAAACGGTTTCGATGCCGGCACGGCGCGCTTCGATGGGGCTTTTAAAACTTACACTTTGGCCATCGAGTAAAATTTCGCCGCTGTCTGGCGTGGTCGCGCCGGATAGGGCTTTGATTAAGGAAGATTTACCGGCGCCATTGTCGCCAATCACGGCCAAAATTTCGCCTGCGCGCAGCTCAAAATCAGCGCCATCTAAGGCGACGACTTGTCCATAGTGTTTGACGAGGCCTTTGGCCTCAATCACCAAGGGGCGTGTGTTTTGGCTCATTAGCGGCCTCCTTTGCGGGACAGTTGATCGGTGGCCACAGCCAAAATAACCAAAATACCGGTGATTAAAATTTGGTAAACCGAGGACACGCCCATCAGCGTGAGGCCGTTGCGGAATACGCCGACGATCATTGCGCCAATTAAAGAGCCAATAATCACGCCGCGCCCACCAAACAAGCTGGTGCCGCCCAGCACCACAGCGGTAATGGCATCGAGGTTTTCTGTTTGCCCCGCATTCGGGTCGCCCACGCCAGTGCGTGCCACCGAAAGCAGCGACGCCACGCCGTAACACAGCCCTGCCAGTACATACACCATGAGGATGACGCGATGGGTGGCGATCCCTGTGAGGCGAGTGGCTTCTGGGTTATTGCCCACTGCATAAATATGGCGGCCCTGTGCGGTTTCCCTTAGCCATATCCAGCTGAGCGCATAGCAGGCCAACATAAGCACCGTGCCATAGGCGACCTGAGTTTGGCCTAAGGCAAAAGTATTGCCAAAAAAGGTCATGGCGGCAGGTAAATCGGTAATGGTTTGCGAGCCTGAATAGAGCTGGGTAATGGCAAAAGCGATATTCATTGTGCCGAGTGTCACAATAAAAGGCGGCAGCTTAATGCGGGTGACAAGCAGGCCGTTAAGTAAGCCAAAGCCTGCGGTTACAGCCAGGCCAATTGAAATGGCAAGGATAGGATGCAGGCCATAATCATTAGCCACTTTGGTCATCACTACGCCGCCAAGCGCCATCACCATGCCACAAGATAGATCGATACCAGCGGTTAAAATAATCAGCGTTTGGCCAATCGCAATCAGCCCCACCACCATAATCTGCTGCAAAATCAGCGAGAAATTCGCGCCAGTTAAAAACTGCTCGCTTTGAAACGAGAAAAAACCGCAGGCCAGCAGCAGCGCCAAAAATGGCCCTAGCGTGCCGATAGACGGGATGTGATCTTTCCAGCTCGGCATAGATAACCTCTTTTTTGATAAAAGTGCGGCAGGCACGCAGATCCGTTGCTCTTGATCTTTGTGCCTGCAGATGACTGCTTACTTATTGCCCCAGCACATATCCATGCCGGTTTTGCTGTCTTTGCTATTTACGCCAGCAACCGCTTTATTGGCGATGAGAGTGACGCCGGTGTCGGTGTAACCCGATGGTTTTTTGCCTGTTTTGGCATATTCAACGCCCGCAGCTACGCCCATTGCGGCCATTTTTAGTGGGTATTGCTGCGAGGTAGCCGCGAATTTGCCGTTTTTAAGATCTTTAATCCCTTGGCAGCCGCCATCGATCGAAACAATCAGCACGCCTTTTTCTTTACCGGCTTTTTTCAGTGCATTAAATGCACCGGCGGCGGCAGGCTCGTTAATGGTGTAGACCAGATTGATATCTGGGTTTTTTTGCAGGCAGTTTTCCATGGCGGTCTGGCCTTTGGCTTGATCGCCAAAGCTGTCTGCCATACAAACTACATTGGCGGGTTTGGCCAATTCATTGTTTTTTGCGTCAAAGGATTGCAAGCCAAAGCCTTGTAAAAAGCCATTGTGGCGTTGCGCACCAACGGGGTGGCCGGGGAATAAATCCAGTGTGGCGATTTTTGCTGGCTTGCCCGCGAAGGTGGCTTTGGCGTATTCGCCGAGCAGCACGCCCGCTTTAAAGTTGTCGGTGGCAAAGAGCGCATCGGTGGCGTCCGCTGGATCGGTCGGGCTATCGAGCGCAATAATCAGTACGCCTTTTTCGCGGGCTTTTTTAATAGTGGGCACAATCGCTTTGGAATCACTCGGAGTAATCAAAATGGTTTTGGCTCCAGCCGCAATCATGTTTTCGATGGCGGTGACTTGGCCTGCGTTATCGCCATCGGCCTTGCCCGAGGCAGAAAGCAGCTTTGCGCCCTTGGCTTTAGCCTCGGCAGCCGCTCCTTCTTTCATTTTTACAAAGAAAGGATTGGTTTCAGTTTTGGTGATCAGGCCAATGACGGGCTCGCTGGCAAAAACGGGGGCAGCGATAAAGGCAAGGGCGATACAGATACGGGTTTGCAGCATTTCTCTTCTCCAAAGAATAGGCAGTCTGGCCTGATGGTTAGCCCATCAAATCGGCGTTCTTAATAAATCACTCGGCTTGATTTAATCGATACTAAACTTGGTTCTTTAATAAATCAATAGGGTTTATTTATAGGAAAACCCTTATTAAACAGTCGTTTAGTTGTTGTTCTAGGATGGGCTAATTCTGTTGAAATAGCAGCTAAACTCAGGCGGGCTGTGGTTTTAACGATGAGTGATATGCAATAGCTAGCCGCTAAAGTGAGGGATTGTCTTTTTGGGCTTAGCGAAATTAAATGGCAAAATACTGTGGTTTATTTCGCTAAGTGGCGGGAGCCCATGGCTCTGCTTTAGGCGTTTTATGCTTAATAAACCAAAGACAATTAAGTATTTGCTGGATGATTGGCCGAATGAGCCAAGAGGTGGAAGCTATAATGTATTGCTTATGAATAAGCAGATTAGTTTGTTTAAGGTTTATGTATGAAAATTTCACTTTTAGTATTGGCTTCCTGCCTCGCTACGCCCACATTTGCCGCTAAGGTTTATCAATGGCGCGATGCCGATGGGCGAGTGTTTTACTCTGATCAGCCAGCACCTGGGCAAAATGCAAGGGAAAGAAATATCCGCGTGCAGAGCAGTACGGCGAGCCAAGTACAAGATCAAGCATCTATGGTGCTGTACGTTTCACCCGAATGCGGCCAGCCTTGCAGCGATGCGGTAGCGCTGCTCGATAGTCGCAAAATTAATTACGAGTTAAAAAACCCCAACCGTTCAGAGCCACAGATGATTGAGTTTATTAATCTGGTTGGCAGTCTTTCAGTGCGCACCCCAGTGCTGCTGATGGGTAAAAAAGTGCTTAGCCCTTGGGATAAGCTGATTTGGGGTGCAACGCTAAATAAAGCGGGCTACCCTGTGCAAGACAAGAAAAACGCCTCGCAAGCAAAATAAATCCTTTTTTAGGCCATCTTTCGCTATACCAATCAGATGGCCTAATAGGATGGGTGTATGCACAAATCAATCCGTATTGTGTTGGCCGGCTGCATGGTGATTGGCGCGAGCTGGCTGGGTTTGCATTTTTTTGCGGGAGCCGATGAAATATATCGCGATGTATTTCATCGGCTGGCAGGGGCGCGTACACCCGCAACACACGTGGTTTTGCTGGCGGTGGATGACGCCACGCTGGCGCAATATCCCGACACACCCCTCGCATTTTTTTCCCCCTTATTTGCCCGTGCCGCTCAAACCGCCATTGATGCGGGGGCTAAAGTGATTGCGCTCGACTTTATGCTCGGCATTAGTGCTGAGCAATGGTTGGCCGAGCATGAAAGCCCTAGAGCGGGGGATTTTGATCAGCCCTTACGCGCCCTAGTCGGGCAGCAATCACTCTTGTTGCCTGCGCTGAAACAGGCCGATCGATTACAACTGCCTGCCGCCGCCTATACCATTGCCGTGCCTGATTTTGATTTAGCCCATCATCTAGGAAGGGTTGATTTGCCCGCGGATGGTGATGGCATTGTGCGGCGTATTCCCTTGGTTTGGCATGACGAGGCAGAAGGCAGACCTGTGCTTTCTATGCCCTTGCTTTTGGCTTTGCGCCATAACAACCAGCAGGCGCAGGCAAAAAATTGGCGCTTAGGCGGGCGGGATATCGAGCGGAATTCGCCACCGCAACGTATTGCATGGCTGGGGCCGCCAGGTACCGTGCCGCAAATTGCCATGCGGCGCTTATTGGCTAAGCAAGCCTTGCAAGACCCGCAAGTTTTAGCACTTAAAGGCAAGGCCTTAGTGCTGGGTGGCGCTTATACCGGCATGCAAGATTGGCATCTCACGCCTTACGGCATGGGCAGGGGCCATGCCTTGATGAGCGGCCCAGAAATACTGGCGCAGAGTGTAGAAATGTTGCTCTCAGGCAGGCGGCTGATCGAGCCCGCAATGCATTGGCAATATTTAAGCTTACTGCTGATCGGATTAAGCCTTTTATATGCTTTTATTTTGCTTAATCATCGATGGCTACTGCCTGCAGGAATACTGATTTTACTGCTGCCGATTGCGGTGGCTTATCTGGCGTTTTTGCAAGATTGGCTTTGGCCGGTTTTCCCCGTGCAAATCGCTATTGCCAGCGCCATCTTGGCGGCTCTGCTATTAAAGCTAAATAAAGCCGCGCGTAAACAGCGCTATTTAACTGAATTATTTGGCCGTTTTGTGTCCCCTGCAATTGTGAAGCAAATGGCCGAGAGCGATACCATGCCGGTGATGGGCGGGGAGCGTGTGGTGGCGACGGTGCTGTTTTGCGATATTCGCAGCTTTACCAGCTTGTCTGAACTCTTAAAGCCCGAAGATGTGGTGGAGCTACTGAACGCCTGGTTTGAGCGGGCTTGTGCCATTGCCTGGCAATACGGTGGCACGGTAGACAAGCTGATAGGCGACGCCATCATGGTGGAATTCGGCACGCCGCTACGTCATCTTGATCATGCCCGTCGTGCCGTTGAAGCGGGCTTGGCACTGGAGGCTGCGGCGCGTGAGATGTCGGTTTGGGTAGACCAGCGTTTTCCCTCGCATTCATTCCCTGACTTTGCGGTTGGGGTGGGCTTACATACCGGCTCCTTAGTGATCGGCAATATAGGATCAAGCTTAAAAACCGATTACACCGCCATCGGCGATACAGTCAATGTGGCGGCGCGATTAGAAGGCCTAGGTAAAACGCTGGGCTGTGTGGTGGTGGCGAGCCAAGAAACGGTGCAGGCCGTGGCGGGCATTGTTACGGGCGATGCCACTTCTTTATTAGTAAAGGGCCGAGCTGAGCCGGTAGTGGTTTACGCCGTGCATGGGCTGGGTTTGGCTTCCAATAAGGAGCAAGAAAATGAAACTGATCCACGCTAGTGTATGGCTATGGCTGGCAATGACGAGCTTGTGCTTTGCTGCAGAAAATATTGTGGTGTTAAAAACCACGCAAACCTTACAACTCAATAGCCGAGGCGAGGCGAAAGTATTAAAGCCCTATGTAAAGCTACTCGCTGGCGATCAGCTGCTCTTGCCCGAGGCCGCCGAAGTGCAACTGGTATGGATCGATTCTGGTCGCCATGAAATATGGAAAGGCCCAGCCCGCTTAAAGCTACTGAATGAGGCCGCTGAAGAGAGTAATCACAAGCCTGCAACGCAAATCAAAACCCTGCCCGCCGCCCTGCGTAGCCAGCTGGGGCTGGTGGGGAGCACGCTCACGTCGATTAAACAAATGGGCGGGATTATTAATGTGCGGGCCATTAGCGAGTCCAATGAAAGCCAAGCGATTGCCGATCAAGCACGTCAGGAATTAGCCGCCGATGATCTCGCGCCCGATTTATTCCTACTGCAAGAGCAGTGGCAAGCACAAAACTGGAGCGCAGTGCGGCAAACATTAAAACGCTTGCAGCGGCTTGACCCTAGTAATGCAGAGTTGGCTGCGGTGGCTGCTGCACTGGATAAAAAACTGAAACCCTAATGAAATCATGCAAACTTAGCTTGGCTTAGTATTTAGAGCGATAGGTTTACTTCTCTTCCTAATCCTCTGTTTTAGCAAATACATAGCCCACGCCGCGCACGGTGATGATGCGTTTGGGGGCTTTGGAATCGTCCCCAAGCGCTGCGCGAAGTTTGGATATGTGTACGTCGATGCTGCGATCAAAGGCCTCCAGTGTTTCACCGCGTACTTGATCTAAAATTTGCTCGCGACTCAGCACCTTGCCGGCGTGGCGGGCGAGGCAAAGTAATAAATCAAATTGGTAGCTGGTGATGCTGCACGTTTGCCCTGCAACCATGACACTGCGGGCATCGGCGTCGATTTCTATATTGCCAAAGGTGAGCTGGCTGCTGCTGTCGGTGCTTTGTTTACGGCGCAAGATGGCGCGTAATCGGGCAAGTAACTCTCTTGCATCAAAGGGCTTGGCTAGATAATCATCGGCGCCTAATTCCAGCCCCACAATCCGATCGGTGACATCGCCTCTGGCGGTGAGCATCAGAATCGGCAGCGGGTTGCTTTGTCTAATTTGCCGGCATAAATCAAGGCCGTCAGCATCGGGCAGCATTAAATCTAAAATAAGCGCATCAAAGCTGCGGCTGGCAAGGGCCGCTAAGCCGCGTTTACCGTCGTGCGCCACTTCCACCGCAAAGCCTTGCAGCCGCAAGTATTCGGCCAGCATGGCGGTAAGGCGTTCGTCGTCATCGATCAGTAAGAGCTGCTTGGACATGCGATTCCTGTGTGGGCTTTGGGCTAGCTTAGTTGTGGCTTCAGCCACGATGCGATTCGTGGCTGAAGTTGTGGTGCTTATTTCATTTTAGAAAACCTGCTTAACCGTGCTTGCGGCCTTTTCTATCCATTTTTTCTACTAGCTTAAGTCTTTGCTCTGGAGTCAGTATTTTGCTGGCTTCGGCGAGAATAGCTGTCAGTTTACGCGATGATTCATCCATTGCCTTGATCTTGGCTGCGCGCAGTGTTTCCAGCTGGGCCGCGTCTACCGAGGTCTGGCTTAAGGCTTTGCGCAGCTCATCTTTATCCGCATGCATGGCTTCCCGCTGCGTTTTCATTTCTTTAAAAGCTTGCTCGGCGAGTTGATTGAGCTGGGCTTTTTGCGCGTCTGTTGCACCTACTTCTTGCAGCGCTTTATCTAAACGGCCCTGCATCATTTTGTGCATTTGCTCAGGATTGCCGTGGCGCATGCCCGGCCTGCCGCCGCAATTGTCGGGGGCTGCTGCATAGGCTAAGCCGCCTAAAGAAAGCCCCATTACAGCAATAATAGCTGCACGGCGTTTCATATTGCGATGTTGAAATTTGGCTTTAAGTGCGCTGAACATGGTGATTTCCTTGGGAGTGGTTTTGCAAGATAGCTTGCAATAACTGCAGAATAGCCGCCCGAGGTAAAGCGCATGTGTTGCTTGTGTAAAGTTATGTGTAGATGGGGGTATGAGTGATGCCCAGAAGGGGCAGCTTTAGCCACGAATGGTTTTCACAAGGCTTTCGCGGCTAATGCCAGCCCTAGGGAAAGCTTTAGACGGCTCTAAATTTACTGAAGTAATAAGCTGGGGCTGTGCATGGGGGTAACCTTCACTTAAGCCGTGCCGCTTGGGGTGTTATCATTGTCTATACAGCGTTGATTTTTACTTATTTACTAAGGACACATCATGAAAGACCTGAACACCAGCAATGCCCCTGCCGCCATCGGCCCTTATGTGCAAGCTAAAGATATTGGTCAGCTGGTTTTTACTTCCGGCCAATTGCCCATTGATCCAGCTACGGGTGAAATGCCAGCGGCAGCGGGCGCACAGACCACTCAGTGTCTGGCCAATGTAGCGGCCATCTTGCTGGAAGCGGGCCTGAACGCATCAAACATCATCAAAACCACGGTGTTTGTAAAAGACTTAAACCATTTTGGCGAAGTCAATGAAGCTTATAGCCGCTTCTTTGAAGGCACAGGCAGCTACCCAGCACGCAGCTGCGTAGAAGTAGCGCGTCTGCCTAAAGACGCTATGGTTGAAATCGAAGTGATCGCACTGCGCGCTTAAATATAAAATGATGGGTTTGTTAAGTTTTTGGTTTAACAAGCCCATCATGATATTCAATAAATGGTTACTTACTTTGCTTGCAATTGCTTGATTAAGTTTTTGTATTGCGTTGATCCCTTTAGTAAAACGCCTCCTAATTTACGTAGCTGGTCAACTTCTTCTTCTGCAAGCCTAAAACTCGTAGGTAAATTATTGAAGTAATCACGCTCTTTCTCATCGGCAACTTGCATAAAGCTCAGCACAATTGGAGTGACATTAATGGGCAATCCAGCTTGCCCATTAAGTTTTCCTTGTAGTTGAGGTGATTTATTAATGGACTTTGCTATATCTTCAATTAAAGAAATCGTTTCGTAAGAGTATTGATCAATAGGTGTGCCCATTGCCCGCATTGCCATACCCACTTCACTAGGAGGGACCGCACTTTTCCCCCAATTTACTTTTGGGTAAGACAGTGAATTAACAATAATAAATGCGATATTGCGTAGCGGAGGAGCACCTTTTGACTCGCGCTCTGCTTGGAGAACAGGCAGTGTTTCGAGTAATTCTAAAATAATACGTGCACCCAGATTATCCGAAATACCACCATCTGCTAGATGTAAGTAAGGGCGCTCTTCACTATCGCTTAATACTTTGAGCTCTCGCAGTCTTTGGAGGGTACGGCTCGGTAGATCACTATTAGTACTGGTTTTTTTGAGTGCTTCTTCAGCCCAGGCGGGGATGTTCTCACCGCATTGCTTACCATAATTGTGAAAGGTTACCGGGTTAAAAATAATCGGTACTGCAGAGGAAGATACTGCTGCACGAGATAATTTAACCTGTGATAAGTCTGAGCAAATTAGATCAAAAAAATCTTGATTAAACGTAAAACGATAGCCTGTAGAGGCCTCGGTTGCAGAAACCAGAATACGTGGGCCACCATTTTTTTCTAAATCAGCAAAAGTCGCATTATTAAATAGTATTTCGTCGTAATAATCTTGGCTCATTTCTGAGCGGCTATAGTTTAATTGCCATAGATTGGGCCAGTTAATGGGATTAAGCCATTTTCCAAATAAAGTGCCCTGCACATCACGCTTTAAAAAACGTGATTCATATTGATCAAATAGTTTTTCACCATATAAACCATAAGCTAAGGCCGTAAAGCTGCCAATCCTATCAACTTAAGCCGCTTGCCTTTATTCAAGGCATGCGGCAACATCTTTAATCAATCGCAACTCACTGATTTATAATTACAATATGATTAAGCGCCTTAACTGACATAATTGGTAATTTATCGACTCTTTTGC
>JAPLQI010000030.1 GCA_026399755.1 Pseudomonadota bacterium | reverse complement strand
TGCGGCACATTCAAGTGTTGTTCGAGTACTAATTTAACGGCTTCTGCACGAAATGCAGCGGTATAACGACTTGTCATGACTTACCTCCAGAGAAGATTTTATCTCAATTGAAGGTGTCCATATTTAGCAGCCTACCTCAGTTTTGTTTTGGTGTGTATTATCGACATAATATATGATGAAAATCTTACGTGTTGTTTTCATTTTTTGTTAGTGCTGTAGGGCGGGTTGGCTTTATCAACCCGCGCTGGGCGATACCTTGTTATGCGCTACTTTAACGAGCATCCTTGGTTAAGGAGAATTTGTAGCTATGAATTCAATGCCTTGTGCTGAAACCCTTTTTGAGTCGTTCTGCGAAAGCAACTCTTTATCATGGGAGAGAGTTCCCGTACAAGAAACTCCGACACCTGACTACGTCGTTTTATCGAACGGCCAATATATCTATTTTGAAATTAAGCAGATTGATGAAGATGACAATTTCAAAACATCGGGAAGCATAAGCTCAAGGACCGTTGGAGCGCACATTCGACAGAGAATTACTTACTCAAAAAAGCAGATTCAGGTGGGTGCAAAGCTCGGTGCACTTAGCATCCTTTTGGTCTACAACAATCTCGATCCCTTGCAACTCTTTGGTACTGAGCAGCATGATTTCATCGCGGCAATGTATGGCGAAATGACTGTGGAGCTAAAAGAAAGTCGAATTGTGGATTCGTACCATGGCCGCAACTCATCACTTCGCCAGGACCAAAATACTTCCTTTAGCGCCGTCGGACACCTTAGGCATTCTGTTGCTGGTCCTAGCGTCCGGCTCTATGAAAACGTGTTCGCGAGTAACTCACTGAATACTGTATTGCTTCCGCCGTGTTTTGAAGTTGTGTACGTCAACTTGACCTGATCCCAAAATTCTTCAGAGGACATTAAGTGGGCTGGTCAATTACTGATAAGCGAAGCGACCTTGTTCTCGGCGTCTCCGGTACAGCCCTGTAGGGCGGGTTAGGTTTATCAACCCGCGCCGAGCAATGCCTCCAATTACACATTAGCTATTCGATTACCCCTCCGTTTTTATATGTGAACCGTTAGTTAATACCAGCGGCTAATTCGTCCTGCAGGTTTTTTTAGTGCCTTCGGCACGTTGATTTTGGTGCGGGAGTCCCCCGCGTGGGACTCACTTTCTTGAACGGCCAAGAAAGTAAGCAAAGAAGGCCGCCCCGGCCAGCACGAAACCCCTCACTGCGGACAATCGAACGGCGGCTGCGGAACTCGCTTCGCTCAAACAGTCCTCGCCGAAACCCCGCCCGCTTGTTCCTCGCTTCGGCGTGCTTCAAGGGGGGATTTAAGCCCCACGCTAAGCACCGCGATTTAAATTCAATTCGCTGAGATTGAAGCGACTCAAAACCAAGTAAACAACTAAGCCCGAAAAAGAGAAAACCTATAGGGTCAGGTCTTACATTTGACATGAGTAATCAATTTAACTTGCTTTGCAAACCACTATAAGTTTTATTTGACGCAAAAGTAATGCCTGACCCCATTACTTTCTAGGGCTTGCCTATTACTCTGCAAAGACTTAAAGCGCAGGCAGAAGGCACTCAGGTTGCGAATGTTTAGTTGTGCAATAGGAATGTGATAAGTGATGGTAATTAAAAAAGGCGGTGCTAACTTAATATTTAATTGAGCCAGCACCGCCTTTTAAAATCGATTAATTAACCATTTTCTGCAGTTTGGGTTTTATCTTTAGCAGTCCAAACGCGGTAGCGTAATTCAACGCCTTCAGGCACATAAACCACCATCGGCAATTTATAGTTATAGCGATGCAGTTCTTCTGAATAGACGCTTACAAAAGCTTGTTTTTTCGGCGCATTCGGTGGGCATGCCATCATGGTGCTCATGCCCGGCTCAATTTGTGGCAATACCCAATAATCATATCCCCAGCCCTGAGCCGTTTCTTTTTTTAGCTGTCCGCCCAAACTTCTAGTATTGCAATCCACTTCCATCATTTTGCCTGGCAATAGCTGCACCCGATAAAGTTCTGGATTTTTTACTTTAGGCAGCTGGATTACTTTGCGAACAAAGCCTGCTTCTGGGGCAGGAAAGGCTTTCATTGGGTCTGGGCTGGCAGCAAAGGTGCTGGCGCAAGTAATGGCGGTAAGGATGGCTAGTTTAATTTTCATTTAATCTTCCTTAATAGTTTATTGATGCAATCTTTATGGATAAGGCATCATATGGATGATCTACTCTAAAGAGTAGCAACTATTTACAGAAAGTTAATGATTTTTATCACATTGTTCTATGTGGATAAAATTGACTATTTGTTTTTATCTGATTATGTCTCTTGCGCATTGCGCTCTATTTTTGCATTTGTAGGGCGGGTGCAACCCGCCGTTTTTCGTGTTTCAGCAAGGCTCGGCGGGTTTCACACACCCTACGATATTTATATGTGTAGTTGAGTAAGAGGCATAATCAGGTATTTTTATATATTTTTTATTAATTACATTAAATGGTTTTAATGTAATTAAATTTAAATTTTCTTGATGAGCTTAATCGCAACTTCTTTCTGCACGCATTCCTTGCGATTACCATTGGCTGTATCCACTTTAAATCCGCAGGCTTTTGCAATGATGTAGCCTTTTGCTTCTGGGTTATTGCTTAAGAATGAGTTAACTGAGGTGGGGATGCCAGAGAGCGAGATATTGTTTTTATCCTTGTCCCATACCAGTGTGGCCCTAGCGTTTTTTTCTGGGTTTAGCGTAAAAAATAAATCGGTATCATCGCTGCTGACCAGCATATCTTTACTTAGGTGCAGATTAAAAGTCGCTATATCCGTCGATTTTGCATCCCATTCCACCGTAAATACGCCGTCGTTAATAGGGATGGCTCCGCTGGTGTCTTTTTCCCCCGCAATGACTCGCAGGGCATTGATCGTGGGGACGGTATCGACAGCAACGACGTTGATGCCGTCGCTATTTATGGTGACATCGCCACCGCCACAGGCCACTAAGGTGGAGCAAAGAATACTTGTCAGGAATAGGGATTTCATATCAGGGCTTTGGCTTAAAATTATCAATCCAATATACACGGCGAATTGCGTGTTTGATGTAACGTTTTATTTAATTTGCATGTTCTTCATCCAGCCATCCCAAGCGGGTGGCTCGCTCATTTGCGCGGCTAGAAAGTCTATAAAGCTGCGGATTTTTGCGGAGAGGTGGCGGCGGCTGGGGTAGACGGCGTAGAGGGCGAGCTGGGGTGTGGCGTAATCGGGCAGCAGGATTTCTAGCGCGCCGCTGGCTAAGTCTTCACCAATCAAAAAGCTAGGCTCGCAAATAATGCCTTCCCCGGCAAGGGCGGCACGGCGCAGTAGATCGCCATTATTGGCGCGAAAATGCCCAGCTACTTTAATCGTGATATTGCCATCCACACCGCTAAAATCCCACTCGCCACGGCGTGTGCCATTGGTGTAAATCAGGCAGTTATGATTAGCTAAATCTGCTGGAATAAGCGGCCTGCCGTGCTGGGCCAAATAGCTGGGCGCAGCGGCCGCTACGATGCGTATCGTCGCCAAACGCCGTGCCACCAGCGTATCGGTGATCTGGCCGGAGATGCGCAGCGCCAGATCAAAGCCTTCTTCAACTAAGTCGACACTGCGATCGGACAGCTCGATTTCTACAATCACATCGGGATAGGCTTTTTGGTAAGCGGCAATCAGCGGTGAGAGGTGCAGCTGGCCAAAAGACACCGGCACATTAATCCGCAGCAAGCCAAAGGGCCGCTGGCCTTCCTGCCCTAGCTCCGATTCTGCCTCGGCCACATCGCCTAAAATCTGTAAACACCGCTCATGGTAAAGGCGGCCTGCCTCGGTAAGGCTGAGCTTGCGGGTGCTGCGTTGCAAGAGGCGGGTATTTAAATGTGCCTCCAGCTCGGCCACCAAACGCGATACCGCGCTGGTGGAGATATCCAACTGATCGGCAGCCTTTACAAAACTACCCGCGTCAACAACCCGGGTGAATACTTGCATGGCGGTGAGTTTGTCCATAATCGGTTGATCCCGCAGATTGTTTGATAAAGAGCAAAACCCAAATCTTGAACCACTTCGGTCCCAGAGGACAGGGAGTTTTACGGAGAAAAACAGCTTTGGGGTTAAGCCGTTTTCTTTGAATTCTATGCTTTCAATATTGGCAAGGTTTCGTTTGTCATGGCTGGTGGCACTGGGCTTTTTAGATTCCCCCTTGAAGCACGCCGAAGCGAGGAACAAGCGGGCGGGGTTTCTTTGATGCCTGTTTGAGCGAAGCGAGTTCCGCAGCCGCCGCTCGATTGTCCGCAGATGAGGGGCCTTCGTGCTGGCCTGGGCGGCCTTCTTTGCTTACTTTCTTGGCCGTTCAAGAAAGTGAGTCCCCAGCGGGGGATTCCCGCACCAAAATTACTGTGCCGAAGGCACTAAAAAGATCTTTTGATTTCCGGTATTCAACCAGCTCAATCCGATCATGAGACGCTAGAAAGTGGCGGGTTTCACCCGCCCTACGTTTAACTTCATCCTCAAATAATTATCCCACATTCAGGGATAATTATTTGAGGATATCTGTATTTATCCCCCAAGTGGCAATCGTCATACTGCACTCCATCGATGCCAAACACATGGCGCACACCACTGGAGATTCAAAATGATTGATAACAAAACCGCCCCATACGCAGCCCTTGTTCTTCGCACGGCTCTTGCCATTATGTTTCTGGCGCACGGCTTAACCAAAGTATTTGTGTTTACTCTGCCAGGCACGGCGCAGTTTTTTGCCTCGGTAGGTTTTCCAGGCTGGATGGCTTATCCGGTAGCGGGGGCTGAGGTGTTTGGTGGCTTGTTCCTGTTGCTGGGTCTTTACCCACGTTTAGTGGCAGCGGCCTTGTTGCCGGTATTGATTGGCGCAAGCACGGTTCACTTTGCTAATGGCTGGTCGTTTGGTAATGCTAACGGCGGCTGGGAATACCCCGTGTTTCTGATTGCTGCGGCCTTGGTACAGGTATTAATGGGCGACGGCGCATTTGCTCTGAAACGCTCACCTCGTTTTGCGGATTAAATGATCTTATGGCGGGTGAACCCCAATCCTGTCAACTTAACAGGATTGGGGTTGATTTTTATAGGGTGTGCAAGTCGTTGCGCATCCTAGAAACTGCCACACAATGACAAATATTGAATCATCGTAGGGCGGGTGCAACCCGCGTGTTTTTCAGCATGACTCGCGGGTTTCACCCGCCCTACAAAAAATGCACCTGCGTGCTGTGTTGAATCAGTGTTTACAGACTTCAGGTCCTTAAAATATCTAACACCAAGGAATTCACCATGTTTCCCAGCTTTTATATCTCTCACGGCTCTCCCATGCTGGCTTTGGATGCTGGGAAAACGGGGCTTGCTTGGCAGGCTTTGGTGGCGGATTTGCCTAAGCCTAAGGCGATTTTGATGGTGTCGGCGCATTGGGGCTCTTTGCAGCCTGCGGTGGGGGCGGCCAGCCAGCCTGAGACGATTCACGATTTTGGTGGCTTTCCTGAGGCGCTGTTTGATTTGCAATACCCAGCGCCCGGCGCGCCGTGGTTGGCAGAAAAAGTGGCCGCTGTATTAGAGGCCGCAGGTTTGCCGGTAGCGGTTCACCCTAGCCGAGGCTTGGATCATGGCGCTTGGGTGCCGCTGCGGGTGATGTATCCAGATGCCGATGTGCCTGTGGTGCAGTTATCGATTCAGCCCAGACAAGGCCCCGAGCATCATTACCGGCTAGGACAGGCTTTGGCGGGTTTGCAGCAGGAAGGCGTGATGATTATTGGCTCCGGCAGCCTGACCCATAATCTGTATGAAGTAATGGGTGATATTACTGAGGGCGACCCACGCGTACCCGCCTATGTGCCTGCTTTTCAGGCTTGGATGAATGAAAAGCTGTTGGCGTATGATATTAAGGCCTTGCTCGATTACCGCCGTCAGGCCCCAGAAGCCAGCCGTGCCCATCCAACAGACGAGCATCTCTTACCGATTTTTGTGGTGCTGGGCGCAGCTCAAGGCGGGAAAGTAGAGCGCAGCCATAGTGGAATTACCGGCGGGGTGTTGGCTATGGATGTGTATCGTTGGCAGGATTAATGCCGCCGCACTTGATCAAATGTAGGGCGTACTTGCAGCACTCAATCGACGGTTTTTGTCGCTAGGGTGCGCAGTGCGCTGTTGGCATGTAGAGGACTAGGGGGTGTAAGTCGTTGCCCTAGGCGCATCAAGTTAGGTATTTGTCATGCTGGTTGCCGCCCTTTTGCAAGCATTGCATCATTCGTAGGGCGGGTGAAACCCGCGTATTTTTTTGCATCGCTCGCGGGTTTCACCCGCCCTACAAAAAAACTTACGATAGGGTGGGCAAGATCAAGCATCGTGCCTACCCAACATTACTTCTGCAACTGCTTAGTCCACGCTTGCAACGCCACCATCTGTGCTGCAACATTTTTGCTGATGGTTTCATCCGTCACATTGCCGCTGGCGTCAAAGCCACCCGCAAAGGCGTTGGCGAAGACTTCGGGCTTTGCGAGCGGATGCAAGTTTACAAAGACGCACACTTGGCGCAAATGGTATTGCGAGCGGGAAGAGCCCATGCCGCCTGCCGCGCCTAAAATCGCAACGGGCTTACCGTTAAGCACTTTGTTATCGGCTTCGCGTGAGGCCCAGTCGATGACGTTTTTAAGGGCAGGGGCCAGCGAGTAATTGTATTCAGGGCAAGCTAATACCAGCGCATCGGCGGCGGCAATCTTGGCCAGTAGCTCCAGCAATACGGCAGGGCGATCGCCAGCTGCGATATCGCCGTTATAAAAAGGAATCGCCGAGATATCGACGATTTCTAATTCCATATCAGCAGGTAAATTGGCTTTGGCGCAGCGTAGCAGGCCGCTGTTAGTTGATGCTTTACGCAGGCTGCCAGAAATTCCAATTGCTTTGATTGTCATCTTAATGCCCCTTGGTAAAAGTGGATGATGCGATGCGCTTTTTATAAACGGCGCTCATCGCACATCTAGTGATACGCCGCAAAGATCAATTTTGCAAGCTTACTTAGTCTTAAGTAAGCGTACGATTTTTCACAAGGCAGGCGAGTTTTTACTGGGCTGATGAGATGATGCCTCTCTTCGTTTGGGCTTATTAAATAGCTTGCAGGCTTACTTTGCTAAGCACTTGTTCGGCCGCAGGGTATTCAGTATTCATATAAATTTTTACAAATGAATGACCCATCTTGTCTTGCGTGGGGTGAAAGCCAATGCTGATATTGGACGGTAGCGCTTTTTTAATCAGGCGCAGCCCGCTAATCACTTGATCCCACGATGAGGTGATATAGCTGGAGCCTGGCATCAGGTATTGCGCTGGGCTGGCAACGCCCACGCTGCTGACTTTCCCCTGTGCGCTGTTGGGGCCGGATATCAGTAAGTTTTGCTCGGCATTAGCGTAAAGATTGCCTTGTGAATGTGCCACCAGCACCAGCTTGCGTCCTTCGGCCAAATATTGGCGATACACTTTTAAATGTTCAGGTAGCTCGGGCATTGAGCTGCCGCTAAAGGCATTTAAATATTTATCGTAAATGGCTTGGTTCATCCAGCCCGCTTGCGCCGCGCCGCCGTCTAGCATGCGCCAGAAATCTTTGGCATCTTGCGTTTCATTATTCTTTTGCTGAAACACCTGCCACATATCGCTAAAAAAGCCGTTGCTGGCGTTGTAGGCATTGCCGTAAACAAAGTCTTTGTCTAGGTTTTTGGCCTTCATATTGCCTTTAAGTACCAGCATGCTGGCAACAGAATCATCAAAGGTATTTTGAATGCCATTTACAAAAACCACGGCAGCAGGCGCAGCAAAGGTAGGGCCTGCTATCAGAGCGGCGAGTAGGGCAAGGCGTTTCAACATGATTAATTCCTATTTAGTAGAGAAGTCGTGGCTTTAGCTGCTGAGTTCGGCTGGCTTAAAATTGCAGGGCTTATTGCCGGGGTCTGCAAAATATTGGCCAGATGCCAACGTCTGAAAGTGTAAATAGGCTTCGGTGCGCTTAGGCGTGCCTAGCATTTCAGCGCGGGTTTTGAGCAGCTCTTCATACATGGATTGTGCAGTTTTACCGGTTTTTTGTGTGACGCCATCGCTCATCAGGCAGGCAATACCGCGTGCTATTTTCTCGCCAGCTTGCTTGGCTTGCTCGGGCGTAGAGATATCATTGATGGCCTCGCTCCAGCCTTGGGCTAGCTGAGTAAAGGCGAGCTGGCTGGTTTTGGATGCTGCGTAGGTGTGATCGATATAGGCGTTTACATCGTCGGGCACGCCATCATTATTTTGATCGCTATCTACGGCTAGATTCGCCGAACCTACGGCTGATGCGCTGCTCAACCAAGGTAGGCGAGCTAATACTTGGATTTTGCTACCGGAAGGGATTGCTACGGTGGCAGATTGTGCCTCGGTGGGCCATTGGGAATACGCGCCAAGGGCAAGGAGGGCTGCTATAGCAATCAGATAAGGCCATTTCATGGCGATATACCCGGTCAGTTTAATGGTTAATAAAAACAGTACATGGGGCGGGGCGTTTGGGGGCTGGGTCTACTTATATCAATGAGGATGGGATCAACTCGGGGATAAATCCGAGTTGATGCTCCCTTAAGCGACTTGATCGGCTGGGGAATCCCTATAGCCCAATCATCGTTAAATTTACGCAAATTGAATATAAGCTATTTTATTTACTTGTAGAGTAAGATATTTACAGGTAATTAATAAGCTTTATTGGGCCGAAATCACTGCACCATCAATAGCTTGCGCCTTGTTTGTTACGCTGATTTGTAACACTGGCGAGGTGCCTGAGCTGATTTTTTCTATGCTATTTGAGATCACTGCGCCAGCCGAGGTCGATGCATTGATGCCTACAGATACCGAATACTCCTGGCCGCTAAGCTGATGGGTTTCAACTTGGCCGATATCGACTTTGCCCGCGCTGGATTCAACTTTAGCGCCTGTTAGTACCGATTTACCGGCCACATCTAGCGTTACGCCTTGCTTGCCGCTGATGCCTGATTCGGTTTTTACCGCATCACTGGCGCTATGTTTAACGGCTAAATCAAGCGTTGGGGTGATCGATGAGCCTTCTTTATCATGGCCAAGCAAGGCTTCTTTAATGCCATTACCTGCTTTACGCGCCAGCCCATCTACTTTGCCGCCCTCAGATGGGCCGCTGGTGGCTTTTTCTGGCAGGCTTACGCTACCGCCGTCTTTGGCCGAAAAGCTAACGCCTTGGGTGGTGTCGGTTTTTAGGCCTTTGTTAAAGGCGAAGCTTTCGTATTTGGCTTCAACTTTATCCGCGGCCTTATTCACCGCCTCGGTGGCTTTGCCTTTTACGGTATCGCCAAACCCGCCTAATTTATCGGCAACAAGGCCTTTGTTACCCTGATGTTTTTCAGCATTCAGGCCAAGGCTGATATCTACCTTGGTGCTGTGATCGCGATCTTGCTGGCTACTAACGATTAAATCACCGCCCACTTTGCCGCTTACCGCATCAGCCTTGATATTACCGCCCTGAATGCTCACATCTTTGCCGCTATTGATGCTGACCTTGCCCGCTTCAATATTGGCATTTTGGTGCTGTAAGATATCTTGCTTATCTACGCCCACCGCCACTTTAGCGTTAAAGCCGTAGGTGTCTTTGCCCTCATCCACCTTGCCATTGCTGTCTTTATTAAAAGACTGGCTTGCTTTTGCGCCGCCGCCAATGGCTACATTCCAGTTATTAACTTCTTTGCCAGATTGGGCAGATTGAATGCCGATACCGCCATTGGCAGCATCTAGCGCTACGTTTTCTGCTTTAACTTGCGTGCCAGTCAGGCTCACTGCATCTTTAGCCGCTGCACCTGCGCTGATCACTACATTGCCCGTACTATTAATGCTGCCTGCAGTCTGGCTATGGGCCGATTCATTCACCTTGCCGATATTAAAATCGGCAGCAAAGTTAACATTGCCAGATGATTTTTCGCTGCTTTCACTAGCGCCGCCGCCACCGCTGATATTCCCGCCTACAGAAGACCCGGTTTTGCTGCTGCTATTGCTACCCGCCTGAAAATCAACTTTACCGGCGGCTTGCAGCGTGACATCGCCTGCAGCAGTTTGCTTGCCAATCTGTGTGCCTTGCAGAGTTAAATCTTTACCCGATTTAATCTCTACGCCGCCCTTGCCATCTAGGCTGCCAACGACCGCCGTGCTGGATTTACTTTCGCTACTGTTGACTTGCCCGCCCACACCTGCGCCGCCGCTGGCTGATTTGCTCACATTTACATTCAGTTTGGCGTTGCCATCCACGCTGTTGCTGCTGGCGCTTTGGCTATTGCTAGCCTGATCAAAGCGCACATCGCCACCGGCATGGATCACGGTTTTTCCTTCACCTGCATTGATTTGGCTGCCTTGATAGCTGGCCGTATCCTGCACATTAATATTGATGCCTTGCTTGGCGTTGATGCTGCCGGTGATGGCATCGGATTGGCCGGAGGCGGTGGTTTGATTGCCGCCTTTGCCGCTGGCATTCACATTTACATCTTTGCCGGTTTCGGTATAAACCCGCGCATCAGCTTGGCCCTGCACTGTTTTTTGTGTGGACGATTGCGTATTGGCTGCGGCGCTTAAATCATGGCTGCCCGCTTGGATATTGACGGCACCATCTGCCTTGTATTGCGTGGCTTGATCGCTCAGTGCGCCCTTGGTATTGATGTTGATATCTTTACCGCTGATTTGGCTGACAATCGCTTTGCTGCTATCGCTACTGCCTTGGCCATTGCCCGCTTTAACTTGCACATCGATCCCTACATTGGGCGCGCCAATGCCGTCTAGTGCGCTGACTTCGCTCACTTTGCCCTTGATCACGCCGCTGACGGCTTTTTCAACCGGACGGGTGACTTTGCTGTAATCCACATTGGCACCGATATCCACACTCCAGTTGCTGCTCTTAGTATCGGTATGGCTGGTATTGCTGGCGGCTTTGTTATCAATACTGTCGGCTTTAAGTGCAACATTGCCACCCGCTGCCAGCTGTGTGCCTTCATTACTGATCTTGCCGGCATTGATATTTAAATCGCCCGCTGTTTTCACTGATGAGGTGTTGGCGGTGGATTTATTGCTATCAGTTTGCTGGCTGCTTTGGCCCACTTCATAGCCGCTGCCCGCTTTATCAATGCCGCCGGTGTAGTAAAAGCCACCGCCAGTGACGGTGCTGCTGGTGCTGGATTTTTCTGTATCTTGCGAGGCGCTAATGGCTACATTCTTGCCGCTGATATCTGCATTGCCTTTGGTGGTTTCAACGCTGGAGCCTTTAATGGCCACATCGTTGCCAGCATTTACGCTGATGCTGCCGCCACTGACCACTGAACCCGTGTTGCTGGTTTTTTCGATATCGGTTTTGGTTTCGGTGTGCTCAATGCGCACGCCAGCGCGGTATTGTTTATCGCTTTGTTCTTTGGCGTAGCCATTCACTTCCAGCTTGGTTTCCGTGCCCTTGCTGGTCTCGGTATTAGCGGCGCTGCTGATATCAACATTGCCTTTGGCAGCAAGGCTGAGTTGATCCTTAGCCTTGATATTGCTGCCAATCACGGCGATATCTTGGGCTGAAACGATGTTTAAATCTGCATCGGATTGCAAAGTGGATGCCTGATTGGTTTCAACGCTGCTTTTGGTTTGATTAGAGTTGCTGGTGATATTAAATACCGTGCCATTACGCTGATCGACGCTGGTTTTGCTTAAATCACGCGCGCTATCAATGATGACACCGCCTGCGGTGGCTTGGGCATACGCGCCTTGCTTGGCCTTCACCGTGCTGCCATTTACGCGGATGCCTTGCTCGCCAATCAGGCTTAATTTGCCACCGCTATTAATATTGGAGCGCACATTAATACTTTGTTCGGTGCCATTGTTTTTTTCGCCCCCACCGCCAATCCCACCCCAATACTTTTGCTGGTTTTGAGTCTGGCTGCTATTGGCAATGGCCTGTGTGGCGATATTAAGCGTGCCTTTAGCCGCAATCTGGCTATCTGCCCCAGCATTAATCTGCGCGCCCGTGGCATTGATATTGCCTGCAGCATTGATGATTAGTGATTTACCGCTTTGCAAGGTGCTGCTTACTAAACGCTCGCTGCTGCTGCTGTTATCCCAAGAGCCAGTTTGCAAGCTGGCACCGTCGTTTTTGCGATTGCCCTTATCCGATTTGCTATCACGCTCTACCAAGCCCGCTAGCGCGATATTGCCGCTGGCAGCTAGCTCTAATTGATTGGCGGCTTGAATGCTGCTGCCTTTTAGATTGAGGTCTCCCCCTGTAGCGCTGATTTGAATATCGTTACTGGCTTTAATCCGCGTGCCAATTTGCTGCTCTGTGTTGCTGGATTCAGCCTTGTTATACGCCCAAGAGTTTTTCCAAGCGTTATTGCTGCTGCTTTCGCTATTGCTAAGCAATTGGCCATCCAAATTAACCTTGGCGGCGCTGAGGCTTAGATTTTTGCTGTCGATATCAGTCGCTGCAAGCGTTGCTGTATTGCTGGCCTTGATACTGATGTCATCGCCCTGAAGGCTGCTGCGCTCAATGCTACTTTTGCTGCTGGCGGATTTTTTATCGGTTTCGCCGGTTTTCCAGATGAACCAGCTTTCGTCATGGCTTTGGTCTTGCGTGTTTTTAGTGCTGATCTTGCCGCTGCTTTCAATATCTTGGGCTTGCAGGGCAATGGCTTGGCCTTTGAGCTGCGCCGCATTAAGCGCTAGCTTGCCAGCGCTTTCAATATTAAGCGCTTCCTGCCCCTGAACTTGGCCAGTGATATTGACGCCAGCACCCGCAGCTGTGCTGATTAAATTAATCCGGCCCGCCTGAATGGCGCCAAGGTAATAGCTATCTAAAGAGCCGCTTACTGTAGGGGCGGTGCTGGTGCTGAGCATTTTGCTGCTGATGCTATCCACCGAATGATCGAAAACCACGCTATTAAAGCCCGCGATTGCATTGACGGCTTTTTCTGCCTGCACACTGCCGCGTACATCAATACGTGGCGCAATTAGATCTAATACTTTTTCGCCGCGTGCGCCGCCGGTTTGCACCTGCAATAAATTATTATTCTTGGCTGCTTCTAATGATTGAATCTGGCCGTCTTGCACATTGGCATTACCCACCAATAATGAAGCGCGCGGGGTATTGATAAAGCCGCAGCCATTGCAGGTAATGCCATTGGGATTGGCTAATACATAATCGGCAGCCATCCCAAAGATTTCTTGTTTGCCCAGCAATAGCGAAGGGTTGCGGCTGACCACTTCATTTAAAATGACTTTAGCGGCCTGATTACCCAATTGGCTATTGGCGTTCAGCTGCCCCGCCAATTGTGATTGCCCAGCAATAGTGGAGTTATTTAAAACAGCCCCAGCGGTTCCAACATTAAAGTCTTTAAATTGGTTATGCGATAAACCGGCTGCGCTAGGCGCAACAATATTAACCACGGCTGCACCATTATTAGCGGTGCTGATTTGCGCCTGTTTGGCAGCATCGCCCCCAGCTACAATGCCGTTGGCTGATACGTTTTCTGTCAGCACAAAGGCCATAATGAGTGCCGCAGAAATTTTGCCGCTGATCGATAGATTAAAGTTCATTATTAGTACCTCTTTGTTTGTTTAACAGAGCGCCAATCACCACAGAATATTGTGCAGTAACTTATTAAAACGTTCGCATAAGTAAAGGCTAATACAGTCACATATTCTTGCCTAATAGGGTGTTCACACTAAAAGGCATTTTTTTCTGAAAATAGCCAGAATGGTGGGTGATTAAGACTCATTGTTCTTTGCAAACACTTAGTCGTAGCAAATTTATGCTTCTTGCAGGCTTGTTTTGTGAATAATGCAGATTGGTTTTTTTGGGGGGGAGGGCAATCCTGCCAACTTAGCAATAAGCCTCGTCATGACATTAAATCATCGCAGGGCGGGTGGAACCCAATCCTATCAACTTAAGCTCAAACCCCTGATTTATAGGCTGTAAAATCATGCGGCTTAGGGTGTTTGGGGCGATCTTTTTTTGCATGAGGGTCGAAGTAAATCACTGCTTTGCATAGCTCATTCAGTGCCAGTTT
>JAPLQI010000053.1 GCA_026399755.1 Pseudomonadota bacterium | reverse complement strand
TCCATTGGCGATATTACTGGTGCTAATCGCCGCAACTTGGCCGGTGCTGAGGTTGGCAATTTGCTGAGTTGTTAGCGCATTAAGCTGGGCGCTAGAAATAGCAGCGATGGCGCTGGTTTTGAGTGCTGCTAAATCGGTGGTCTCAAGTACCGCGATATTACTGGTGGATAAGGCCGCTACTTGGGAAGAACTTAGCGTTGCAGCCTGTTGGGTGGTTAGCGCAATCACTTGGCTGCTGTTTAATCCATTGGCGATATTACTGGTGCTAATCGCCGCAACTTGGCCTGTACTCAGGTTGGCAATTTGCTGAGTTGTTAGCGCATTAAGCTGAGCACTAGAAATAGCGGCAATGGCGCTGGTTTTGATTACGGCTAAATCAGTAGTTTCAAGCACCGCGATATTGCTGGTGGATAGGGCTGCCACTTGGGGTGAGCTTAGCGTTGCGGCTTGCTGGGTGGTCAGCGCAATCACTTGGCTACTATTTAATCCATTGGCGATCCATTGGCGATATTACTGGTGCTAATCGCCGCAACTTGGCCGGTGCTGAGGTTGGCAATTTGCTGAGTTGTTAGCGCATTAAGCTGGGCGCTAGAAATAGCAGCGATGGCGCTGGTTTTGAGTGCTGCTAAATCGGTGGTTTCAAGTGACGCGATATTGCTGGTGGATAGGGCGGCGACTTGTGATGAGCTTAGCGTTGCGGCCTGTTGGGTGGTCAGTGCAATCACTTGGCTACTATTTAATCCGTCCGCCATATTCGCCGTGCTAATCGCCGCAACTTGGCCGGTGCTGAGGTTGGCAATTTGCTGAGTTGTTAGTGCATTAAGTTGAGCGCTAGAAATAGCGGCAATGGCGCTGGTTTTAAGTGCGGCTAAATCAGTCGTTTCAAGTGCTGCGATATTGCTGGTGGATAAGGCTGTGACTTGGGTGGAGCTAAGCGCGGCTGCTTGCTGGCTGGTGAGTGCCACAACTTGCATACTATTTAAGCCGTTAGCGATATTAGCGGTGCTAATGGCGCTAATTTGAGCGGTGCTTAGGGCGGCAATTTGCTGAGTTGTTAGCGCATTCAACTGGGCGCTAGAAATAGCGGCAATACCGCTGGTTTTTAAAGCGATTAAATCGACGGTTTCTAAAACAGCAATGCTGCTGGTAGAAAGTGAAGCGATTTGAGTTGATGTCAGTGCTGCTGCTTGATTTGACGTTAAGGCAATGCTTTGCGCGGTATTGAGAATATTAATTTGCTGGCTGCTTAGTGCTGCAATGGCACTAGTTCTAAGCGCCATAAAATCAGCGGTTTCAAGTGCTGCAATATTGCTGGTGGTTAAGGCGGCCACTTGCGCTGAGCTGAGCGCTGCAGCTTGGCTGGTAGTCAGCGCAATCACTTGATTACTATTTAGGCCATTTGCCATATTGGCGGTGCTAATTGCAGCAATTTGCCCTGTACTCAGGCTGGCAATTTGCCCTGTGCTCAGCGCATTAAGCTGCTCGCTTGATAAGGCTGCGATTGCGCTGGTTTTAAGTACGGCAAGATCACTGGTTTCTAGCGCCAGCAATTGCGTGCTAGAGAGCGCCGCTACTTGGCTGGATGTAAGCGCCGCCGCTTGGTTTGAGTTAAGTGCAATGATTTGGCTACTGCTGAGCGCCATCATTTGCTGGCTAGAAAGCGCTGCAATTGCACTGGTTTTGAGTACGGCAAAATCAGTGGTTTCAAACGCGGCAAGCTGCGCTGTCGACATCGCCGCGAGTTGCGTGCTGCTGAGCGCCGCTGCTTGATTAGAGTTGAGTGCGGCAATTTGGCTGGTGCTTAGTGCATTGATTTGGCTGCTAGATAGTGCGGCGATGGCGCTGGTTTTAAGTGCGGCAAAATCGCTGGTTTCCAAGGCGGCCAGTTGCGAGGTGGACAGCGATGCTACTTGCGTGCTGCTGAGCGCGGCTGCCTGAGTGCTGGAGAGTGCAACGATTTGATCGCTGTTGAGTGCGCTGAGTTGCTTGGTATTTAAGCTACTGACGGCGACGGTACTGAGCACAGCAAAATCGCTGGTTTCTAAGGCGGCAATTTGCTTACTGGTGAATGCTGTAATTTGAGTGCTGCTGAGGGATTGGATTTGATTACTCGTCAGCGCAACAATTTGCTGAGTACTCAGGCCAAGACTAATTTGTGTGCTAGATAATGCGGCTATTTGGCGAGTGTTAAATTGCGCTAATTGGATTGTTGTAAGCGAGGCAATCGCTGCGGTATTCACACTGGCAATTTGGGCCGTAGTGAGCTCCGCAATTTGGCTGGTGGTCATGCCTGTAAAAACGCTCATCATGCTATCCAATTACAAGAGATAAAAGCAGGGCTGTGATTCTTACATCCAGTGCTTTTAAAAACATGAAATCCAATCTCTTATGATACAGAGGAATTTATTTGCTGTTCTGTACATAAGATGCGTGGTCGTTCTTCGCTGATTTGCAATAAGTAGCCATTTATCGGTTCATTGCTAAATAACTTTAATGCTTGTTTTAGATTCGTTTTTTTTTGTAAGCAAATTTTTTTAGTAAGGTGATAAATGTATTTTTTTCAAGCGTTTATTGCTTACTCAATAAAACCTGATTATGCCTCTTGCTTTGTTTTATATTGATTAGATAGTGTTTGAAATGAGGCCTAGTCTCTATTTAATTTGGGTTTTTTGATTTGTGCTTCTTCTACTTTTATATTAGAAGAATCTGATTAATTTAAACCTAGTCTTCAATATATTTAGCTCTGGTGTTCCATTCTTTCATTCTTTATGCCGAGGGCCTGTTAAATCATGAGTAGGATCGATTTGATAAGCACATCGTCAAGCAAGAATAGTGCCCACTTTGAGAGGGCTTTATTTGTTTGTCGTAAAAGTGGGTGATTAAAACAGGGATTAATCGCCTACTCAAAGAGTGTTTTATCAGCTTACTATCTGGCCAATATTCTTGATAACATAGCTGGAGCTGACATGAAGAAAACACTTTTAGGTGCAATTTTGGCGCTGTCTTTACCTATAACAGCACAAGCGGGTGATTTAACCGCTAGAGTGGGCGATGGCTTTTTTGGTGCATCTTATGAAGGCAGCTTACTTTTGATGACCACTAGTGCCGATTGGTTGACCAACGATGGCACGGGCAGTATTGGATCGCTGGGCCTGGGTGTGCAAGCGCCGCTGGGCATTGCCAAGCTCAAAGCAGGTGGCAAGCTGGTGTATATGGATTTAAAACATCAAGATAATCATTACGCAGCTGCTTTAGGTGGTGGCGTAGATATTCCTGTTGGCGCGTTTACTGTTTACGGCCAAGGCTATTTTGCTCCATCAGGCTTGGCTTCTGATGGCGTGGATAATTACAAAGAAATGCGTGCAGGCGTGCGCTGGGATATGACCAGAATGGTATCGCTGGATGCGGGTTACCAATATGGTCATATGGAAGGCAAAGATGGCAATCGATCCGTTACGGTGGCCGATGGCTTCTATGTGGGCGCTCAGCTTAATTTCTAATTAATAGGAAGTGCAGCTAATAAAAAACGCAGCAATGGCTGCGTTTTTTTATGGCTGGAATGTCATTTAAAGCAGGTTTATTATGGATTGATGGCTAATCAATCTCTCTAATCACCCGCATCTTCATCGTCATGCCCACCATCAGCAGCGCGAGCAGCAGGCCAAATATCGGCAGAACCCACTGAATACTGATATGCATAGAAAACAAGGCCGTCACAAGGGCGTAGGAGAGCGGGGCGAGGCCCATGGATGCCATCGAATTCAGGCTCATAATCCGCCCCAGTTTTTGCCTGTCGGTGTAATGCTGGATAAGCGACATCATCGGCACATTATTGGCGGCAACGCCGAGGCCAATTAAAACTTGCAGCCCCAGCGCAACGGGCAACCAGGTAGCGAGTGCTAAGGAGGCCAAAAGCAGGCCTTCGACGGCAATCACCACGGTAATCATCAGTAGGCGTTTTTGGGTGGGCGGGTAGAGGGTAAGAAGCAGCCCGCCGAGTACCATGCCCGCAGCAAAAGCGCTTTGCATAAAGGAAAGCGTGCTCGCGCTGCCTTGCAAGAGATCGGTCACTACCAGCGGCACGCCTAATCCCAATGGGCCCATAAAGAGTAAATTGGCCGCAGCATAAACCAGCATCAAGGCTCGCAGCACGGGCGTTTGAATCATATATTGCATGCCTTCTTTTAGCTCGTTTAGCATGCTGAATCGTTTACGGCCTGCCAATAATTCAGGCTCTTTGATCAGCGCCATGGCAATCAGCCCGGCCAGCAGCATGATGGCGGTGAGCGAAAACACTGTTTCATAGCTAAATAAAGCCAGCATGGTGCCACCCAGCACCGGGCCAAAAACCAGCCCCACTTGATTGGTCGTCAGCATGATGGAATTAGCGCGGGTTAAATCGCTATCTGCCACAATATTGGGGACAAGCGCATCGCGTGCAGGCCAGAAAAAAGCATCCAGCGCGCCATAAATCAGCGCAAAGCCCACCATCACGCCGATGCTGAGCTGATCGTTGGCAATGATTCCCACTAGCACAAGCAGCAACAGCACCCGTAAGCCCACCGAGGCCAGAATAATATGGCTGCGTTTCATTCGGTCGGCTAGTACGCCACCTACCGCCATTAACATAATGCGTGGCACCGATCCGGCAATCATCACCAGCCCTAATTGCTCTTTTGCGCCCAAGGTTTTGATCACCAGCCACGTTTCGGCCAGCATGGCGATGGCGAGCGCAAAGTTGCTAATCAGGCTGGCTAGCCAGAGCAAAAGGAAATTGCGATTGCGCAATAGTGCAGGTGCTTGCTTCATAGATCTCAGAATCAGTATGTTAAAATACGTCAAACATCTTAAGCGCAGGTGGGGTTGTGGCGTTATGCTCTGCTTGCGTATTTGTAATGACACTTACTTATTCACCATTCCAAAGGAATCCACCATGGCTTTTCGCAAGATGACCGAGCTTGAATTAGCGGGCAAAAAAGTACTGATCCGTGCAGACCTGAATGTGCCAATGAAAGACGGCGTGATTGGTGATGACACCCGTATCCGCGCATCTATACCTACGATCGAGGCCGCGCTGCAAGCGGGCGCTGGTGTGATTGTGATGAGCCATTTGGGCCGCCCTACTGAAGGTGAATTTCAGCCCGCAGACGATCTTGCCCCTGTGGCGAAGCGCCTTGGCGAGTTGATGGGTCGCGACGTGGCTGTGGTGAATGATTTCAACGGTTTTGTAGTGAAAGCCGGCGAGCTGGTACTGCTGCAAAATGTGCGCTGCAACAAAGGTGAAAAGAAAAACGCTGACGAGCTGGGCCAAGCCTACGCTGCGCTTTGCGATGTATTTGTAAACGATGCTTTTGGTACGGCTCATCGTGCCGAAGCGTCTACCCATGCGGTGGCTAAATTTGCACCTATCGCGGCAGCGGGTCTGTTGATGGCGGGCGAGTTGGATGCTTTGGGTAAAGCGCTAAAAGCACCGGCCTCACCGTTAGTCGCAATTGTGGCGGGCTCTAAGGTATCGACCAAGCTGACGATTCTTGAATCTTTGGCAGATAAAGTGGATTACCTGATCGTGGGCGGCGGCATTGCCAACACCTTCTTGCTTGCCGAAGGCCATGAAATTGGTAAATCTTTAGCCGAAGCCGATCTGGTGGACAACGCTAAGCGCGTGATCGCCAAAATCCGCGCCCGTGGTGGCGATGTACCTTTGCCAACAGATGTGGTGATTGGTAAGCAATTCTCCCCAACCGAGCCAGCCGTGGTTAAGGCCATTAGCGATGTTGCAAGCGACGATATGATTTTTGATATCGGCCCAGACACCGCAGCACGCTTAGCTGAAGTATTGAAAACAGCGGGCACTATTGTTTGGAATGGCCCAGTTGGCGTGTTTGAGTTTGACCAGTTTGGCAAAGGCACCGAAGTGCTGGCCCGGGCTATTGCTGCTTCCCCAGCGTTTTCGATTGCTGGCGGCGGCGACACACTGGCTGCTGTTGCCAAGTACGATATTGCGAACGATGTTAGCTATATCTCAACTGGCGGCGGCGCATTCCTTGAATTCCTGGAAGGCAAAGTATTACCAGCCGTAGAGATTCTGGAACAGCGCGGCGCTTAAGTACCGCCAGCATAATTGCCATACAAGGACGTATTTGTAGACGGCAGTTCAGCTCTCTCAGTAAGATCAACGCCAGCAACGATGCTGGCGTTTTTTTCGCCTGTTTACTTAGACAAGAGGACCCGCCATGACAAACCGCCCCCCTTTTATCAAGCACTGGCAGGAAATTCAGGAGGAAGATAAGGCCTGTTATGTCAATAGCCAAGAGAAACTATCGATAGGCTCGCCCTTTGGCCGTACTTTTGGTCTGACTCGCCTTGGCATCCATCACGAAGTATTGCCGCCTGGCCGTCGCACCTCTTGGCCGCATTCAGAAAAAACCGAAGAAGAATTTGTTTACGTGATTGAAGGCAATCCTGATTGCTGGGTGGACGGGGTGCTGCATCACTTAGTGCCAGGTGATGGAGTGGGGTTTGTGCCAGGCACAGGCATTGCCCATACCTTTATTAATAATACCGGCAGCGATGTGCGCCTGCTGGTTGTGGGTGACACCAACCGGGCGGACAATCAAGTTGATTACCCGCTGGACGCAAAGAAAAATCTCGCTAATGGCGATTTTCACTGGCAGGACGCGCCAAAGCAGCCGCTGGGTGATCACGATGGTTTGCCCGATCAGCTGCGCACATCAAACGGGCCTTTTTGATTGATGTGAAAGTTTAAGGTGAACAGATTTAAATCAGGCGCTAAAACTGCTGCAAAGTGGTTTTAGCGTTTTCCCGAATGACGTTACTCCCGATTGGATGCGGCTGCGTGGGATACTAATATGTGTTGCATCGCAGCAACAATATTCTGGATCTTAGCCATGTCACTCGTATCCCTCCGCCAAGTTCTCGATCACGCCGCCGAACACGGCTATGGCGTACCCGCCTTTAACGTGAATAACCTCGAACAAGTTCAGGCTATTTTGCAAGCCGCCGATGCCACGTCCAGCCCAGTGATCCTGCAGGCCAGTGCCGGTGCGCGTAAATATGCAGGAGAGCAGTTCCTTAAAACGCTGATCGAAGGCGCAGTAGCCAGCTATCCGCATCTACCCATCGTTATGCACCAAGATCACGGCGTCAGCCCTGCAGTCTGTATGACAGCTATTAAAATGGGCTTTACCAGCGTGATGATGGATGGCTCCTTATTGCAAGACGGCAAGACCCCGTCAGACTACGCTTACAATGCAGCCGTTACCGCCGAAGTGGTACGCATGGCGCATGCTTGTGGCGTATCCGTAGAGGGCGAGCTGGGCTGTTTGGGTAGCTTAGAAACCGGCATGGGCGAAGAAGAAGACGGCGTAGGTGCAAACCGCGTATTAAGCCACGCCGAAATGCTAACTGATCCGCAAGAAGCGCTGGCCTTTGTTAAAGCCACCGGCGTAGATGCACTGGCCATTGCCATCGGCACCAGCCACGGCGCGTATAAATTCACCAAGCCACCCTGCGGCGAAGTACTTGCGATTGACCGCGTGCGTGCCATTAACGCCGTGATCCCCGATGTGCATTTGGTGATGCACGGCTCATCCAGCGTGCCCCAAGAATTGCTCGAAGAAATGCGTAAATACGGTGGTGAGTTGAAACCTACATGGGGAGTTCCCGTAGAAGAAATCCGCCGCGCCATTCAGTACGGCGTACGCAAAATCAATATCGACACCGATTTGCGCCTAGCCATGACCGCCGCCATCCGCCGCCATCTGGCGATGAACCCAGCCGATTTCGACCCCCGCGCCTACCTAAAACCCGCCATCGTCGCCATGCGCGAAGTCTGCGAAGCCCGCTACGACGCCTTTGGCGCAGCAGGGATGGCGGAGAAAATGAAGCCGGTATCGCTGGAGAAAATGGCGCTGCGATATAACAAGGCTTAATAAAAAGTAAAGGCGAGCGGCATGCTCGCCTTTTTTATATCGGAAGTTTGTTTTTTACGTCTGTTCTTATTGCTAATCGACTTCCGACCTAACTACTCCTTGCATCACCTATCAAGCTTGCCTCCCTAACCTCCTCAATAAACTCCCCGCCCAAAGAGCAGATCGCTCCTTTACGCCTCAGTGTGTAGATATTGCTTTGGATGGGCTCGCCGTAGTGGGGTAGGTCTTGCGCTTTGGCTAGGGATTCGGGGGCAAAGGCGCAGCCTTTTTCTGCTTGGATTAAGGCAAAAATAATGGAGTAGGCCTATTAAAGGCCAAGATCCCGCTCATCGAGTGCATACTCGATGGGGCCGTTCGAAAAAATATAATCTAATTCTCCTGCTTGTAATTTGCGCTCTTGCTCTAGCGAATATCCATGCACAATATGCAGCGTTATTCCAAGCTATTTCCCGTATTATTCTTCCCGTTTTCCTTTCTCTTATTGATCCTAAATGTTGATGCTTCTAAGCTCCCCCGCCTATGTGTTTTTAATCTTGGCCATTGTGTGTGCATGGTTGCCTGCGGTGCACTGGGGCAGGTTTTCTATTCGACCTTGGTTTGTTTGTTTTGCGCTGGCGCTTTGTGCCGCGTTGGCAACGGGGGTGTTGGGAGTTGTGGGCTTATTACTCGTTCTAGTGCTGGCTTTGGCGCTATCGGGGGCGAGTAGTGATCGGCTGCCTAAGGTTTTACGGCTGGTTTTGGGGGTGATTGCGGCGGTGCTGGCTTTGGCTTTTGCGATGCATCGCGTGCCGGGGTTTAGTAATGTACTGATTTTTAAGGATGTGCAATTTAGTGCTGATGCACCGCCTTTTACGCTCTATGCCAATTTTGATAAGGGAATAGCAGGCTTATTGCTGCTGGTTTTATTTTGCCGCAAGGCGGCAAGCTTCGCTGGGCTAAAAGCGGATGTTAGGCGCTCATGGTTAATTATTTTTGCAACGATTGGGCTGTTGAGCATTGCTGGTTTGTTTAGCCAGTTGTTCCACTTGGATTTAAAACTGCCAGCCGCTACGGCGGTATTTGTTGTGGTTAATTTATTGCTGACTTGCGTTGCCGAGGAGGCGTTCTTTCGAGGCTTGGTGCAAGAATCTTTGCATCGGATCAGTAGTAAATCTTTAGGCTCTGTGCTGGCGGTGGGCGCTTCGGCGTTGTTATTTGGGGTGGCTCATTTTGCGGGTGGCCCGATGTATATGGCTTTATCTAGCTTGGCTGGTTTGGGCTATGCCTTGGTGTATCAGCAGAGCAGGCGTATTGAGGTGGCGATTCTTTTGCACTTTGGATTTAATCTTATCCATTTTCTTTGCTTTACCTACCCCAAATATGTAGGAGCATAGGGGCTAGGATGCAGGAATGCTGGCAGGTTGTGCGGCTTGCGCTACTTTAGGCGCGGCGCTGGATTTTACTTCGGCCACCACAGCGCTGCTATTACACGCATCTCCTGCGTTATCTACCCAGCATTCACACTGATCAATATTGCCTTTGCTATCAATTTGTACTTTAAGCGGACCAATTTTGCACCAGCGATTATTCAGGCTGGAATACAGATGATCCACATCGAGCGCTTTGGGGCTAAAGCTGTGGGCGGGCAGGGTGTAAATTCCGTGTTCGCCATCCCAAACGGCAACGGGCAGGCGGCTTTGATTCACTACCTTGCCATTTAGGGGCCAAGGCCAATACATAGCGGAAGCGTAGGTACTGAGGCAACTGATACTGAGAAAAAGTAGGGTGTAGAGAATTCGGGTCGTACGGGTCATGGGTATACGCGCGGAAAAGTCAGCCCACCATCATGCCGCTATTCCCTTGTCTGTGGCTGTGATCTATTGCCGCTTTAGAGCGTTAAAATTGTATGCAGGCGCGGCCAGCGTCGAGTGCAAAACAAGGGCAGTTTTCTAAATAGCCATCGGCTTTTAGCGTGACTGTACTCATACCTACTTTGCACCAGCGCCCCGATGCTGTTTCTTGTGCATGATCCACATCTTGGCGATCACTAGAGCGCGTTTTTGCGGCAATCGTGTAGTAAAGATGATCGTCATCCCAAACTTTGGCTGCCTGAGCGGATTGATTAATCAGCGAGCCGTTGAGTGGCCAAGGCCAGTGCCCGTCCTGCTCTTTTTCTTGCATGATGGCAAAGTAAGCGACGGCGCTGGCGCTAATGGCTAGAAAAACACCAAGGGCAATTAGCCTTGCTGGGGTGAAAATTTTCAACATCGTCGCGCGGGCTCCTTTGGGTGACGTGATTAACTGCGTTTAAATAAAGCCAGTGCCGCCAAGCGTTGCACGGCATGATCAACAATCGGCTCAGGATAATCATAGTTGGCTTTTTGCCCAAAAATAGCTTTAGCCAACCATGGCGCGTGGATTTCTTTATGGCTGAGTGCGTCCAGCTCAGGGCAATAGCGGCGGATAAACTTACCCTGAGGATCAAAGCGTTCTGATTGGGTAACTGGGTTAAATATCCGGAAATAAGGCTGGGCATCGCAGCCGGTGGAAGCCGCCCATTGCCAGCCGCCGTTATTGGCGGCCAAGTCAAAATCGTTGAGTTTGTCGGCGAAATAGCGCTCGCCCCAGCGCCAGTCAATCAGTAAATCTTTGACCAAAAAGCTGGCGGCAATCATGCGCAAGCGATTATGCATAAAGCCGGTTTGATTTAGCTGGCGCATGGCGGCATCTACTATCGGAAAGCCCGTTCGGCCTTCGCACCATGCGGCAAAGTATTCAGGATTATTTGGGAAAGGCAACGTGTTGTATTCAGGCTTAAATGCGTGCTGAACCACTTCGGGCCGATGCCAGAGAATTTGCTGGTAAAACTCGCGCCAGATCAGCTCGGAAAGCCATGTCTCTGCTCCTGCTCCGCCAATCTGCCAAGCTCTTTTTGCTAATTCTCTGATCGATACTGTTCCAAAGCGCAGATGCACGGATAAATAAGACACGCCTTTGACTGCTGGGAAATCTCGCGCTTCTTGGTAATCTCCGATGCGCTGGCAAAAATCATCAAATAGCGCTTCGCCGCCATCCATGCCGGGTTTGAGGTAATTAATATCGACTTCATCAAAGCCCAACTCGGCTAGCGTCGGCATCGCCTTAGCACTGAGCGGGGCAAGGTGGGCTAAATATGGCTGCACAGGATAGGACTTCAAATAAAAGTCATTCACTTTGGCCAGCCAGGCGCGTTTATACGGGGTAAACACGCTATACATGCCGCCGGTTTTTGTGAGCACTTCGTCTTTTTCAAAAATCACTTGATCTTTGAAGCTGTAAAAGTGGCAATCCATGGTGGTTAATTGCTCGGCTACACTGAGATCTCTGGCAATGGCCGCTGGTTCGTAATCGTGGTTGCAGTAAACTGCGGTGGCTTTGAACTCTGCTACCAGACGAGGAATTTCATCGCTGGCTATGCCGTGGCGAATGATTAAATCTGAGCCTTGCGCAATCAGCGCCGCCTTTAATTGCTGCAGGCTCTGCCAGATAAAGGCCACGCGCCGGTCTTCTTTTGATAATCCATCTAAAATAGCAGTGTCAAAAACAAACACCGCAATCACGTTTTTAGAGGCTTTGAGGGCGTGGTGCAGAGCCGCATGGTCAAATAGGCGTAGATCGCGGCGAAACCAAACGATTGATGTCATGGGCAGAGGCGGCGTAATGAATATTAATGCCGTATTGTGCCATCGGCCTCGCTGATGCGCCCATTTTTAGCGCCTTGTGCGATAATTGCAGGCATGGATAACGCAATGAACTTTTCTCGTCATTTTTTGATTGCGATGCCTAGCCTCGTCGATCCGATTTTCTCCCGAGCCCTGACCTTTGTGTGCGAGCACAATGAGCGTGGTGCAATGGGTGTGATTGTTAATCGGCCGTTAGGTATGACGCTGGCGTCGCTATTTGAGCAGATTGATATCGAGCTGCATCGCCCCGATATGGCGGCGCTATCGGTGCACTTCGGCGGGCCGGTGCAAACCGATAGGGGTTTTGTGCTGCATACGCCCTTGGGCAGCTGGCAATCTAGCTTGGCCGTTTCGGATGAAATGGGGCTGTCTACTTCTAGAGATGTCTTGCAGGCACTCGGCGATGGTGAAGGGCCCGATCAGGTGTTCCTCACCTTGGGCTATGCCGGCTGGGATGCTGGGCAGTTAGAAAACGAGATCGCACAGAATTCCTGGCTTACGGTAGAAGCCGATCCCAAAATTATTTTTGATTTACCGCCCGAAGCGCGTTATGCAGCAGCCTTAGGCCTGCTGGGTATTGATATTGCAATGTTGTCTAAAGAAGCGGGCCACGCTTAATTCGGCTGCGCTTTTAGGTTCGCCACATTTTGAAAACGCTCGAAATCTGGGCTGTCATCTGGAAAATAATGAGTACTCTCCTGGCTTTTGATTTTGGTGAAGTGCGGATCGGTGTAGCCGTTGGCTCGTCCGAGCTGGGCATTGCCCATCCGGTAGAAACCATCACCGCGGAAGAAAACGAGCGCCGTTTTGCGCGGGTTGAGCAGCTGATTCGTGAGTGGCAGCCTAGCTGTTTAATCGTTGGCCTGCCTAGCCATTTAGATGGCACGCCGCATGAGATGACGCGCCTTTCGCGCAAATTTGCTAATCGTCTGCACGGGCGTTTTGGTCTGCCGGTGTTTCTAGTGGACGAGCGATTATCCAGCGCAGCTGCCTGTAGCGCGTTAAACGAAGCCGGGGTGCGTGGCCGCCGTCAAAAGCCAGCCCTGGATCAAGTGGCTGCGATGCAAATTTTACAAACTTATCTCGATTCCCCGGAGATCGGCGAGGCACTCAGCCACCGCTCGGCCGAGGTTTTAGTTGATCGTTCCGACGAGGATGCCGATGTATAACCCGCAGTTAAATGCTCAAGGTGAGCTGATCCATCTACTGACTACTGAAGGCCTGCCTAAGCGCATCCTGACGCAAATCCTCGATCAGGCGGCCGAATACGTTGAGAACGGCGAATTACTGAATAATAAATGGCAAGATCTAGCTGGTACGTCTGTTTTTAATTTATTTTTTGAAAACTCGACCCGCACCCGCACCACCTTTGAACTGGCTGCAAAACGCCTAAGCGGCGATGTATCCAGCCTTAATATTCAAGCTTCTAGCACCGCCAAGGGCGAAACGCTGCTCGATACCATCCACAATCTGGAAGCGATGGGCGCTAATTTATTTGTGGTGCGCCATTCAGAATCGGGCGCGGCGCATTTGATTGCCAAGCACGTAAAGAAAGGCATTGCCGTGGTGAATGCTGGGGACGGCCGCCATGCCCACCCTACGCAAGCCATGCTGGATATGTTTACCATTCGCCACTTTAAGGGCGACTTCACCAAGCTGCGCGTGGCGATTGTTGGCGATGTTTTGCATTCGCGTGTGGCGCGTTCGCAAATCCATGCGCTCAGCACTTTAGGCTGCCCGGAAATTCGCGTGATAGCGCCTAAAACCTTGCTGCCTACGGGCATTGAGCAGCTGGGCGTGCATGTGTACCACGATATGGCCGAAGGCCTGAAAGACGTGGATGTGATTGCCATGCTGCGTTTGCAAAACGAGCGTATGGCGGGGGCTTTTCTGCCATCGACTCAAGAATTCTTTAAGTATTACGGCCTCACTCCGGAAAAACTGGCGCTGGCTAAGCCAGATGCCATCGTGATGCACCCCGGCCCGATGAATCGAGGCGTAGAGATCGATTCTGCCGTGGCTGATGGCCCGCAAGCGGTGATCTTGCCGCAAGTGACCTTTGGTATTGCTGTGCGCATGGCTGTGCTGGCGATTGTGGCCCGTAATCAGAAAGCGAATAAATAAAATGAAAAACATCGCAATTCTTGGTGGGCGATTAATTGATCCACTAAATAACACCGATCAAGTGGCTGATTTATATTTAGCTGGCGGCAAAATTGTTGGCGTGGGCGCTGCTCCTGCTGGCTTTGTTACTGATGAAACGATTAATGCCAAGGGCTTATGTGTTAGCCCCGGTCTAGTTGATTTGGCCGCGCGTTTGCGTGAGCCGGGTTTTGAATATAAAGCCACCTTAGCATCTGAAATGGCCGCTGCGGTGGCCGGTGGGGTCACCAGTATTGTGTGCCCACCAGACACCGATCCGCCGCTCGATGAGCCTAGCCTTGTTACCATGCTGCGCCAGCGTGCTAAAAATCTGAATTTGGCTCGCCTCTATCCGGTTGGCGCTTTAAGCCGCCAACTTAAAGGCCTAGAGCTAACCGAAATGGCTGAGCTGCGCGATGCCGGTTGTGTGGCGTTTTCGCAAGGCGATCAGCCGATTCGTGATTTGCAAATTATGTATCGTGCCATGCAATACGCTGCTACTTTTGGCGTAGAGCTGCGCCTGCGTGCGCAAGACGCTGATTTAGGATGTGGCGTGGCCCACGATGGCGATTACGCTACTCGTTTGGGCCTGACGGGGATTCCGGTACTGGCCGAAACCGTGGCTATTTCTAATATTCTGCTGCTCATGAAAGAAACCGGCGCGCGCGTGCATTTATGCCGCCTTTCATCCATGGCGGGGCTGGATCTGGTACGTGTAGCCAAGAAACAGGGCTTGCCGATTACTTGCGATGTGAGCATCAACCATATTCATTTGGCCGATGTGGATATAGGATTTTTTGATAGCAATTTCCGTTTTGATCCGCCATTACGCTCGGTTCGTGATCGCGATGCCATTGTGGTGGCACTGGCGGATGGCACGATAGACGCCATTTGCTCAGACCATACCCCTGTGGATGACGACGGTAAATTACTGCCATTTGCCGAAGCTGAATCGGGTGCAACCGGCCTAGAGCTGCTCTTGCCACTCACCCTTGCATGGGCCGAGCGCCAGCATATTCCGCTGCCGCAAGCCTTGGCTAAAATCACCGCCGTTCCCGCTAAAATGCTGGGCTTTGCTGCGGGCTTAGAAGTAGGGCATCGTGCAGATTTGGTGATTTTTGATCCAGAAGCGCATTGGCAGGTCACTCCTGTCGCATTAAAGAGCCAAGGCAAAAACACGCCGTTTGTGGGGATGGAAATGAAGGGCCAAGTGCTGCATACGCTGGTAAAAGGCAAGCGAGTGTATCAATTAGCAAAGTAAGGGATATCAACAAGCCCGCGCTGCTTGGTTTATCTTGGCACTCGGGCTATACTTTTGCCTTATTGAAACGATCGTTTAAATCCTTTCTTGGAGAACACAATGTCTGATCTGGCTACCCTGTTTCAAACCGCGCAAGATGATGTGGTTAAATTAAACGATGCGCCGGATGTGGCGACGAAGCTCAAGCTTTATTCTTTGTTTAAACAAGCGGCGGAAGGCGATGCAACAGGCGATCGCCCATCGGCCATTCAGTTTGTAGCCCGTGCTAAGTTTGATGCATGGTCTGAATTAGTCGGTGTGAGTAGCGACGAAGCCAAACAAAAATATATTGATTTGGTTACAGAATTAAAAGCGAACGACGAATAAATGAAATGCCGGGTTTACCCGGCGTTTTTTATAGGGGCAATATTATATTTGCAGCTAACATCTCTTCAAATTCAGAAGCAGGTACAGGCCTGCTAAATAAATACCCTTGAATTGAAGTTATTTTCGTTTGTTTTAAAAATGCTAATTGCTCGCGTGTTTCTACCCCTTCGGCGAGTACATCCATTCCCAATGTCTGCCCTAGGCCAATAATGGCCAATACAATCGCCGCATCATTATTGTTATTGCATGCGTCTTGTACAAAGCTTTGATCTATTTTTAATTTATTAAAAGCAAAGCGTTTGAGATAGCTAAGGCTGGAATAACCCGTTCCAAAATCATCTAAAGATAGCTTTACTCCTAGCTGTTTAATGCCATGCAGGGTAGACATCACTTGTTTTACTTCTTGCATAATCACCGATTCAGTGACTTCTAATTCAAGATAACGCGCATCAAGTTGTGCATCATTTAATACAGATTCAATTAGTTTAAGAAAATTAGCTTGGTGTAATTGATGCGGTGATAAATTAACTGCCATATTTATCGGTGCTAAGCCTTTTGCTTGCCAAGCGGCGGCTTGTCTACAGGCCTCTTGCAGCACCCAATTGCCGATTGGGATAATCAATCGGCAATCTTCTGCAATAGGGATAAATTTAGCAGGGGAAATCAGCCCATGCTTGGGGTGATTCCAGCGAATTAAGGCTTCTGCTCCAATAATTCGGCCATCTTCTAAGCTGACTTGTGGCTGGTAATAAAGGACAAATTCTTGATTAAGCAGCGCCGTGCGCATGCTGGTTTCTAGCTCTAGCCTTTCAGAAGCACGGGTATTCATTTCTGAGGTGAAGTATTGGAATGTGCTACGCCCCTGTGCTTTGGCTTGAAACATTGCCACATCGGCATGGCGGATTAAATCATCTGCTATTAAGCCATCCTCTGGGTAAATACTGATACCAATAGATGTAGAGGTCGAAAAATGCCCTGCTTCTAATTCAAATGGCTTAGCAAAAGAAGCTAAAATCTTTTCAGCAATCGATCCTGCCATTAAGGAATGTGTGATATTTGTGAGTACTATTACAAATTCATCGCCTCCCAATCGCGCCAGAATATCGCCAGGGCTAATCAATTGTTTAAAGCGATTGGCAACTTGGGCGAGTACTGCATCGCCAGCAGCATGTCCAAGCGAATCATTAATCGTTTTGAATCGGTCTAAATCTAAAAAGAATACGGCTAAATTTTGTTGATTGCGTGCGGCAGATGCTAGCGCAAGCCGCAGCTCATCGCGTAATAAATTGCGATTGGCTAGCCCAGTAACAGAATCAAAATTAGCCAATTCAATAATGCGTTCTTGGGCTTCTTTGCGCTCGGTAATATCGGTCATGGTGCCAATAATACGAGTGGGTTTGCCTTGGTGGTCAAAAGCCACAAATTTGCCGCGTGATTGAAACCAGCGATATTCACCTGACTGTGTTTTACGCCGATACTCGCTAATTAATTGCGTTGTTTCACCCTTTAAATATTGCTGAAATTGCGCAAGAGACTGTTCTTTATCATCTGGATGGGTTTGATGTTGCCATTTTTGAAAGCTTTCCTCCCCAGGTTTTAAGCCCAATAGGCGGTCATATTCTGGGCTGGTAATAGCGGTTTGATCACCAAGGATAGGCATTTCAAATAGGCCGGTGCTGGATGCTTCTAGGGCAAGGCGAAGCTGTTGCTCACTTTTAATAATGGCAAGCTCGGCTATACGGCGCTCAGAAATATCTCGAACAACGGCACAGTTATATTCTAGTTTTTTAAAAACAATAAAATTAGAATTGATTTCGGTAGGGATGTTTTCGCCATTACGTGCTTTAAGTGTGATCTCATCTCTTAAATATTTATTGGTTTTTAATTTTTGCCAAAATCTTTGCCAGTGATCAGGATTGTAATTAGGGTTGATCTCTATTAATTGCATGGAGAGTAATTCACTTTCGCTATAGCCCAAACGAGTGCACGCCGTGGTATTGACGTAACGAATTCGGCCTTGTGCATCTAGCCAAACCGCCATATCTGCTCCATGCTCAACGGCAACCTTGGTTAGATAAAGATCGGCTTCAGTTTTTTCTAAGCGCGCTAATTGGCGAAATACATAGATGAGCAATAGGCCACCAAAGAGCAGTATTAGTAATGTAATCCCGCCATTGAGTAGGCTTTCGTTTTTCCAAGGGCGAAGTGCTTCTTTTTTGTCTATGCCCACAGATATACCTAAGTGCCACTTGTTTAAGTAGCGCCAGCCAAAAATGCGGGTTATTTCCTCTATATGGCTATGCTCAGTAAATAAACCGCTGTCTTGCCGTGAGAAATCAGAGCTAAAGAATTGTTTGCTGGAGATATCTCGACCAATATCGTGTTCATCATGAGGAAAGCGTGCAAGAGAAATACCATCACTACGAAATAAGCGAATAATAATGCTTTTTCTTTGGCTTAGTGATGCATAAAACGTTTCGAAATATGAGGGTTTAATTCCTGCAATTAATACACCATTAAATTCGCCTTCATGGGTCGTTAAAGCGCGAACGAGGGGAATTATTTCGAGGTTGCCACTGGGATCCGTCTGTTGCTCTGCAATATAAAAAGGGGCTTGCGGCTGTAACTTTGGGACGCTGAAGGTGAGCGACTGGGCAATATTGTGTTCGGGTGCTGGGTGTTGCAGGGTAGAGACGGAAATCTCTCCGTTGGCATAGGCCGCTGCGAATGTGTTTAGTTGCGGGTAGTGGCCCAGCTGACGATTGAGTAAGGCATAGAGGCAAGCCTCATTTTTAGCAGCAAAACAACTTTTAAAAATTTCATCATCTTGTAGATGGGTAAGGGGATGTAGGCTGTTTTCCATCGTGCGGCTTAAATGCTCATCGATGGCCCGTGCCATGGTGAGCATTTCTTTTTCTGTGCTTTGGATGGTGTCTTGATAGCCTCGGTAAATTGACCAGCTAACGGCGGCTAGGGTAAAAACAAACACACAGGAAGACAGTACGATCAGTAGTTGTCGAATCTGCTCAAAAGACTGTTCGGCTTCATGTGTTGGCGCCGGTTGATGAGGGGACACACAATCACCTTAAATAAATGCAGATTTGAAATTACGGTACGGAGTTTATTGCTAAGAACTATTTATAGATATTATCTCATTGATTAAAATGACCTTAATGTAATGTGATCTACTTAATGCATTAATTGATTTGATCATCAGTTAATTGTAGTCAATTTTAATCAGAATGAGCTGTTTGGCTTATTGATAGTCAGTAAAGCCGTTAATCTTTGCTGGGAAATAGCTTTAGGGGATAGGGGGATAGGTAAGTATGCCTATCCCCCATCAATTGAATGGTTTAGTGGCTTAGCACGGCAGGTAGTTGATGTTCGCCGCTAATTCTTTCCGCAGCAAGCTCAGCACTTTGTCGGTTGGGATAAGGGCCAAGTCTAACGCGATGCAGCTGGCCTATGGTTTGAATGAGCAGCTTATTTGCATCGCTATCTAGCTGGCTAGATAGGTGATTGCGGAAGTTTTCAGCATTAGCTAGCGAGCCAAATGCGCCAAGCTGCAAGTAGATCGCGCCATTGCCTGCGTCGGCCAATGGAATGCTGATGGGCTTAGGCTTTGTGGCAACGACAGGCTGAACAGCAGCGGCTACATTCGTGGGGGTATCGCTGGCGAGCAGGCTTTCGACTTCAACTTCGGCACTGCCATTCATGGTATAGCCTAGGCGGCAGGCTGCGAGGAAGGATAAATCGATGACGCGGCCATGCAAAAATGGCCCTCTATCGTTGACGCGCACAATAATGCTGCGGCCATTTTTTACATTGGTGACGCGGGCATACGACGGAATCGGCAGGGTAGGATGCGCTGCTGTAATGGCGAACATATCGTAGATTTCGCCAGTAGATGTTTTTTGCCCATGAAACTTACGCCCATACCAAGATGCAGTGCCGCGTTGTTTTAATTCGCCTGGGCGCGGTAGTGGGCTGAAGTTTTGCCCCAATACCGTGTAGGGATTATTGGCCCAGCGATGTAGCGGCTCCCAACGAGGCAGCGGCTCGGGGATTTGATCGATGCCAGCCGGAAATGAATCCATCGGGCCGTCATCTTTATAAAAGGCCCCGCCCCCTTTGGCCGAGTAGTTGCAGCTGTATTGAGGCGGCGTAGTCGGCCCCGGTGGCAAATGAGCTGGCAAGGGCTTACTAGGCTGAGTTGGGGGCAGAGGTGTGGTGCTACAAGCTGCCAGTAATAGCGATCAGGGCGGAGTAATGTTGTGGCTTCATGATTTCATCAACTTGCGATCACCCTGAACACTCATTAAGAGGCCAAAGCCGGTGAGTAGCGACACCATCGAGGTGCCACCATAAGACACCAGTGCTAGGGGAATTCCCACCACAGGCAAAATGCCAGAGACCATGCCCATATTGACAAAGGCATAGGGTAAATTGGCTGGCAATTGATTACTCGTTGGTGCAAGCTGGATGGGTGTTACCTGTAAGCGTGCAGCGATCAGGGCGGAGTAATGTTGTGGCTTCATGATTTCATCAACTTGCGATCACCCTGAACACTCATTAAGAGGCCAAAGCCGGTGAGTAGCGACACCATCGAGGTGCCACCATAAGACACCAGTGGTAGGGGAATTCCCACCACAGGCAAAATGCCAGAGACCATGCCCATATTCACAAAGGCATAGGTGAAAAAGGTGAGGGTAATGGCCCCAGCCAATAGGCGACCAAATAAAGTAGATGCATTATTGGCAATGACTAAGCCACGGCCAATGATCAGTAAATATAATATTAGTAAAATAGCATTACCAAGCAGGCCAAATTCCTCGCCAAATACCGCAAAAATAAAGTCTGTAGTGCGTTCAGGAATAAAATCTAAGTGGGTTTGCGTGCCATTCAGCCAGCCTTTACCAAAGAGCCCTCCCGAGCCAATGGCAATCGTGCCTTGGATAATATGGTAGCCAGCGCCCAGTGGGTCTTGCATGGGATCGAGCATGGTGGCAACTCGGCGGCATTGGTATTCGTGCAAGATTTTAATGCAGGAATCCCAGTGCATTACCACATAGGTTAGCCCACCTCCTGCCGCGCCCATTAGGCCGATAAACTTCCAAGATAGTCCCGCAAAAAATAATACATAAAAGCCGGATGAGGCAATGAGCAGGCTGGTGCCTAGATCGGGCTGTTTCATAATCAGGCCAACCGGCACGATCATCAGTACGGCGGCAAATAGATAGTGTTTCCAACGAATGCTGGTTTCAAAATGATGGAAATACCAAGCCAGCATCATGGGCAGAGCCAGCTTCATCAATTCTGAAGGCTGAATTTTAGTCACGCCAATATGCAGCCAGCGCCGCGCGCCGTGGCTGATATCGCCAAAGAGCGCCACGGCAATCAGCAGCAGCAAGCCCACCACATAGGCAGGTACGGCAAGACGGATCAATGTTTGCTGCGAGGTATTGGCCACTACCCACATCACGCTCAGGGCGATGCCCATAAAGGTGATTTTATTGAGGATCATGTCCAAATTGCGGTTGGACGCAGAAAACAGCAAGATCGTAGAAAGAATGAGTACCAAGATCGTAAAGAGTAAGAGCCAAGGATCAATGGGCCGGATAAAACGCATCCAAATATGCTTAATCACCGATGGCCTCCTCTGGGATGCTGGCCGCTTGAGGAGCTGCGCTGCTGGCCGCTGTTTTAGGAATGGCAGGTAATTTGCCGCTGATATAGTAATCCAAAGCTTGCCTTGCAATCGGTGCGGCCGCCTGTGCGCCAAAACCGCCGTTTTCTACAATAACAGCCAGTGCAATCGTAGGATTCTCGGCGGGAGCAAAGACAATAAACCAAGAGTGATCGCGTAATCGCTCGCTGATGTTTTTATTGTATTTGCTACCTTTCAAGCTATACACCTGCGCCGTGCCGGTTTTTCCTGCCGCAATATAACTCGCCCCAGCAAAAGAGCGTGCGCCTGTGCCTTCGCGGATTACGCCTTCCATACCGCGAATAACGCGTTCTACATTCTCGCTCTTCCATGTCATGGTTTTGACGGGTTGTGGCTCAACCATTTTTACGATCCCTGTGATTGGATCAATAATTTTTCCAACGGCATGCGGGCGGAACATCACGCCGCGATTTGCCAAGGTGGCCGTGGCATGTGCCATTTGCATGGGGGTGTAGCTGTTATAACCCTGACCAATCCCGATTGAAACGGTTTCGCCTGAATACCACTTTTGCGTGGCTGGGGTTTTAAAGCGTTTTTTCTTCCATTCTGGGCTAGGCAAAATACCTGGGCGCTCGCCGTGTAAATCCACGCCTGTTTGGCGGCCAAAGTCGAGTGTCGCCATAAATTTAGCGATATTATCGATGCCCATTTGCACGGCCAGCTGATAAAAATAAGTATCGCTGGATACCACAATAGAGCGATCAAAACTCATCGATCCATAGCCGCCCGCATGGGAGTCCCTGAATTTATTATTGCCATACATAAAGTAGCCGGGGTCGCTAATCGTCTGCCGTGTTAAAGGGAAATTACCTTCCAGCGCAGCCAAGGCCATAAAGGGTTTAAAGGTCGAGCCCGGTGGATATTCACCGCGCGTGGCGCGATTGAGGAGTGGCTTATCTGGCGAGGTATTCAGCTCATTCCAATTTAATGGATCAATTCCATCCACAAATAAGTTAGGGTCAAAGCCCGGCTTAGAAACCATAGCCAATAGGCCGCCGGTTTTAGGGTCAATAGCGACTAAAGAACCGCGGCGTTTGTCGAATAAGTCTTCCACTACTTTTTGTAATTTAATATCGATAGAAAGCGTTAAATCACTGCCCGGCACGGGAGGCGTGCGGCGCAGGGTGCGCACGGCTCGGCCACCCGAATCAATTTCTACTTCTTCAAAGCCAGTTTTGCCGTGCAATTGCTGCTCGTAGCTTTGCTCAATGCCAATTTTGCCCAAATGATCTGTGCCACGGTAATTGGCTACTACGCCATCCTCATCGAGTTGTTCTAAATCTTTGGTATTAATCCGGCCAATATAGCCAATTAAATGGCTGGCGATTTCGCCCAGTGGGTAATGCCTAAATAAGCGCGCTTTGATTTCCACTCCGGGAAAGCGATAGCTATTGGCGGCAAAACGCGCCACTTCTTCATCACTTAAACGGGTGCGAATAGGTAGCGTTTCAAAATCACGTGTTTCATCTCGCAGCTTTTTAAAGCGGCGTTTATCTTTAGCGGTGATTTCAACAATGCTGGAGAGTTGCTCGATTGTTTCTTCTAAATTGGCTTGCTTGGAAGGGGTGATTTCTAGCGTATAGGCAGAGAAATTATGCGCCAGAACCACGCCGTTTCTATCCCGGATAATGCCGCGCGATGGCGGAATAGGCACGAGGGAGATACGGTTTTGTTCGGCCAGCGTCATATATTTATCGTGCTGAACGGCTTGTAGCCAAAAGAAACGGCCTAATAGCAAGGCAAATAGGGATAAAACAAATAGGGCAGCCGCGATGATACGCAGCTGGAAAGCATAACGCTCTCGATGCTGATTTTTAAGTTCGCCGCGGCTCATAGTTCGTCAGTGGTCGGTCTGCGTTGATGGGATAGCAGAATATTGGAAAGGGGCGGCCAGATAAACGCAGCCACAAAGCAACCCGCAAAATAGGCCCAGCCAGGAAAAGGAGCACCCATGGCCGTGCGCAATACCAGCATCAGCGCCTGCCCTAGTAGCATAAGGGCTAAGGCAACGAAAGCCTGCTGCCAAAAGGGGAAAACCGCCAGCTGGCGTTGGCGTGCAAGCGTTAAGTAAGCCATTACGGTATAGGCAAGAGCATGTTGGCCAAGGATATTACCATCGGCTACATCCATCAAAAGACCTAAGAAAAACGCCCAGCCCACACCCACACGGCGGGGTTGATTGAGTGTCCAGTAGATAATAAATAGCGCAACAAAATCAGGAGCAAAGCCGATTAAACCCGCTTGCCATGGCAAAAGATTAACGCTTAAAGAAAGAATAAAAGTAAATAAAATAAAGCTGCTACTGACCGGGCGTAGTAATTGGCGTGAAATGGGCATTAGCGACCTTTCTTTTGCTTAGCGACCGCATCTGAGGCGTTAGCTGGGTAAGGTGTAAGGGTTGGCTTGACGTCTAAAATAAGCAGAAAACGATGTTGTTCAATTCCAGCTAGTGGGGCGCAATAAATACGCGCAAAGGCATTGCCAGTATTGCGCTCAATTTTAGTCACTTTAGCCACAGGCAGCCCAGCAGGATATAAGCCATCAATACCCGAGGTAATCAGAATATCGCCTTCTTTGACTTCTGAATTAGATGACATATTGCGAATCTCTAGCGGCAGGCCTCGACCCATGCCGTAGATGACGGTGCGTAATTGATTGCGCTCAATTTGCACCGGCACCATATGGTTGCGATCAGAAATAAGCCGCACTTCACTGGTCATGGGCTGCACCCTAACCACTTGGCCAACTACGCCGCTGGCATCGACTACAATTTGCCCTTCAGCCACTTTAGCGCGTTCGCCCCTATCCACAATCAAGCGCGCGGTAAAAGGATCGCGGCCGTTATAGAGGATCTCTGTGAGCTGACTGGGCTGGCTGGCTTGTGCGCTGCCTAGGTGCCTAAGGCGGGCATTTTCATCTTCCAGCGCTTTAAGCTTCATGGCATTCACGCTGGCGAGTAATTGAGCATCATGTAGTTTTCTATTCTCGCCCAGTAATTCTGCTTGTCTGGATAGAAAAGTACTGGTGTCTCTGAGTAGCTCAAATGGCGCAGTGACGAGCCATTGCAATGGATAAAGCAAGATAGAGAGCTGCTGACGAACAGGCCCAAGCATTTGATAGTTGGCGTCTCCGACTATCAAGCTAATGGAAAGGACAGAAAACAGGAAAAACCGCGTCAGCGGTTTAGGTCCCTGCTTAAAAAAGGCGGGCTGAGAGGCTTGCATGAAAGACGGCCGATGTTTCTCAAAAGCTAAGTAAAACGCAAACCAGCCCATCGCTCAGGGTGGCTTGCGTATGTTTTTTGCAAATCGCTATTCTTACGGCTTGCCGCCTAGCAGCTTAATCGTAAGTAAAGATACTGCCTGCTTTGTCGAGTTTCTCTAGTGCCTTGCCCGAGCCACGTACTACGCAGGTGAGTGGATCTTCAGCCACAAACACTGGCAAGCCGGTTTCTTCCATCAATAGGCGATCTAAATCGCGCAGTAATGCGCCGCCGCCAGTCAGTACCATGCCTTTTTCGGCAATATCCGCACCCAATTCTGGAGGGGTTTGCTCTAGCGCTTGTTTTACTGCGGATACGATTTGGTTGAGCGGCTCTGTGAGTGCTTCCAAAATTTCATTAGAAGAAATTGTGAATGAGCGTGGAATCCCTTCGGCCAAATTACGACCTTTTACTTCCATCTCACGCACTTCGGCACCTGGGAAGGCGCTACCGATGCGTTTTTTAATTTCTTCAGCGGTGGCTTCACCAATCAGCATGCCGTAGTTGCGACGGATGTAATTGATGATGGCTTCGTCAAATTTATCGCCGCCTACGCGCACACTGGATGCGTAAACAATACCGCCCAGTGAGATCACGCCGACTTCGGTTGTACCACCGCCGATATCTACAACCATCGAGCCGGTTGCTTCTTCAACCGGCATACCTGCACCAATGGCTGCGGCCATAGGCTCTTCGATCAATTCAACTTTACGTGCGCCTGCACCCAAAGCAGATTCGCGAATCGCACGGCGCTCAACTTGAGTCGAGCCACATGGCACACAAATAACGATGCGGGGAGGGGAGGAGAACATGCGGCTTGGGTTCACTTTTTTAATGAACTGCTTCAGCATTTGTTCGGTAATGGTGAAATCGGCAATCACACCGTCTTTCATTGGGCGGATGGCATTAATGCTACCTGGCGTTCTGCCAAGCATTTTTTTTGCTTCTGCGCCAACAGCTAAAATCGTTTTCTTGCCTGATGGGCCACCTTCTTGTTGGATGGCCACTACGGAAGGCTCATCAAGCACAATGCCCTTGCCCTGCATATAAATCAGCGTATTGGCAGTACCAAGGTCAATGGCGATGTCGTTGGCAAAGTAGCCGGAAAGAAGTCCAAACATTCGGGTCTCACACTTTAGAATAGAGGTGTTGAAGGCCGCCGGTAAAATACCCACGGGCTATTAAGTTTGCTTAAGTCGAGCTAATTTTTTGCAAGATAAATGATTTGTTAGTTCATCCGCTTGCTGATGTACTGACCAGCAACGGCGAAAACGCTCAAATCTTTGAGTCTTGCACTTAGTGAACGCATACTACAGTCCGTCGGCTAGATAGCCACGGCACGATATTGGGTTTTGCCACCTTGCTTTGTTTTGCGCTTAAAGGCAAAAGCAGCTTATTAAGGCGGCGGTGCAAGCGAAAAAGTTCCGCGGCACATTTAAAGCTTACTCCCCCCATCCTCGCATACTGACGGGTGGTAGTAATCAAACCCTGTATGATACCCTATCGAGTTGACGTTAATAAATGTTTACGGGGTAAATCCGACATGTCCCTGTCTATTGAAGATGTAGCGCGCATCGCCCGCTTGTCCCGCATCGCGGTGACCGGTGATGAATTAGCAGCTACCCAAGGCCAGTTAAACCAAATTCTTACTTTGATTGAAGAAATGCGCGCCGTCGATACCACAGGTATCGAGCCGATGGCGCATGCGCAAGATGTGATGCTGCGTCTGCGTGACGATGTGGCAAAAGAGCCTAATCGTCGCGAGGCATGGCAGGCGGTGGCGCCAGCGGTTGAAGCTGGCTTATATCTTGTTCCGCAAGTGATTGAGTGAGGGGCAGGGGTTAACCCCGCTAAAAAATAATGATAGAAAAATCAGTAAAACAACTGTCAGCCATGCTGGCAGCCAAAGAAATTTCTGCGGTTGAAATGGCCAGCGAGTATTTGGCGCGTGCTAAAGCTATGGGCGACTTGAATGCCTTTATTACTTTGGACGAGGATAAAACCCTTGCCGAAGCAAAAGCCGCTGATGCGCTGCTGGCGAGTGGGCAAGCGGGCATTTTGACTGGCGTACCGATCGCGCAAAAAGATATTTTTTGCCAGCAAGGTTGGAAAACCACCTGCGGCTCCAAAATGCTTGATAACTTTGTTGCGCCTTACGACGCCAATGTAATCGAGCTTTGCCGCAAGGCGGGTTTGGTGAGCTTAGGCCGCACCAATATGGATGAGTTTGCGATGGGCTCATCCAATGAAAACAGCTTTTACGGCCCGGTCAAAAATCCTTGGGATAAATTAGCTGTACCGGGTGGCTCATCAGGTGGCTCGGCTGCGGCTGTGGCAGCTCGCTTGGCCCCGCTTGCTACAGCAACGGATACGGGCGGATCGATTCGCCAGCCTGCGGCATTTTGCGGCGTAACCGGCATTAAGCCTACTTACGGCATTGTTAGCCGCTTTGGCATGATTGCTTTTGCTAGCTCCCTCGATCAAGGTGGCCCGATCGGCAAAAGCGCCGAAGATTGCGCGCTGCTTCTGAATGTGATGGCGGGTTATGACGATCGCGATTCCACCTCTTTAGAGCGTCCAAAAGAAGACTACAGCCGCGATTTAAACGCGCCTCTGGCAGGTCTAAAAATTGGCCTGCCAAAAGAATATTTTGCCGAAGGATTGGCAAGTGATGTCGCTGCCGCTGTAGATGCCGCCATCAGCGAATACAAAAAGCTGGGCGCCACGATTGTGGAAGTCAGCTTGCCGAATACCAAGCTGTCTATTCCTGCCTATTACGTGATTGCCCTGGCAGAAGCTTCGAGTAACCTGAGTCGCTTTGATGGTGTGCGTTTTGGTCACCGTGCTGAGGAATACTCGGGCTTGGCTGAAATGTATGAAAAAAGTCGTGCGGAAGGCTTCGGTGCAGAAGTAAAGCGCCGCATCCTGACCGGTACTTATGTACTGAGCCATGGCTATTACGATGCTTACTATCTACAAGCGCAAAAAATTCGCCGCATTATCGCCAATGATTTCCAAGCTGCATTTGAGCATTGCGATCTGATCGCTGGGCCTGTTGCGCCAACGGCTGCGTGGAATCTGGGCGAGAAAAACGCCGATCCAACCGCGATGTATTTGGAAGACATCTACACCTTGGCGGTGAATTTGGCAGGCTTGCCAGGCATGAGCTTGCCAGCGGGCTTTGCCACCAATGGCCGCCCTGTTGGTTTGCAACTGATTGGTAATTATTTCAGTGAAGCCAAAATGCTGAATGCAGCGCATCAATTGCAGCAAGTTACGGACTGGCACACACGTGCGCCCAGCCTTTAAGCAGCCACAGGAATCACCAAAATGAAATGGGAAGTAGTGATCGGGCTGGAAGTGCATACCCAGCTTTCGACTCAGTCGAAAATTTTCTCCAGCGCCAGCACGGCTTACGGCGCTGAGCCTAATACACAGACTTCGGTTGTCGATGTAGCGATGCCGGGTGCTTTGCCGGTCATGAACCGTGGCGCGGTAGAGCGTGCGATTCAGCTGGGCTTGGCAATTGGCGGCAAGATTAATCGTAAATCGATTTTTGCGCGTAAAAACTATTTTTACCCTGATTTGCCTAAGGGCTATCAGATCAGCCAGTTTGAATTGCCAGTGGTTGAGGGTGGTGCGATTGAGATTCAGCTTGGCGATGTCACTAAAAAGATTAATGTGACGCGCGCTCACTTGGAAGAAGACGCAGGTAAATCGGTACACGAAGATTGCAATGGCATGACCGGGATTGATCTAAACCGCGCCGGTACACCGCTGCTAGAAATCGTTTCCGAGCCCGAAATGCGCTCCGCTGCCGAGGCAGTGGCTTACGCAAAAGCCTTGCATAGCTTGGTGACATGGATAGGCATTTGCGATGGCAATATGCAGGAAGGTAGCTTCCGTTGTGACGTGAATGTGTCGGTGAGGCCAGAAGGCCAGCAAGAATTAGGCACGCGCCGTGAAATTAAAAACTTGAACAGCTTTAAGTTTATGGAACAAGCGATCAAGTTTGAAACGCAGTGGCAAATCGATCAGATCGAAGACGGCCATAAGATTCAGCAAGCGACCATCTTGTTTGATCCAGATAGCGGCGAAACCCGCATGATGCGCAGCAAGGAAGACGCGCATGATTACCGCTACTTCCCAGACCCAGATTTGCCGCCACTTTGCATCTCGGAAGACTGGATTGAGCGTGTTCGTAGTGAAATGAGCGAATTACCACAGCTGATGCGCGAGCGTTTTAGCACGCAGTATGGTTTATCTAGCTACGATGCCAGTACGCTGACCAGCTCTAAAGATCTAGCCGTGTACTTTGAAGCCATGGTTGCTGCTGGTGCGGACGCTAAGCTTGCCGCTAACTGGATCATGGGCGATGTATCGGCCACGCTCAATCGTGAAGAAAAATCGATCGGCGATAGCCCTGTTTCTGCTGCAGCTTTGGCTAGCTTAGTGAAGCGGGTGATGGATAACACCATCAACAATAAAACCGCTAAAGACGTGCTGAAAAAGATGTGGGATTCCGGCGACGCAGCGGACGTGATTATCGAGCGCGATGGCCTGAAGCAAACCACCGATACTGGCGCAATCGAAGCCATTATCGACGAAGTACTGGCCACGAATGCTAAGGCGGTTGAAGAGTATAAGAGCGGCAAGCTGGCTGCAATTAACTCCTTAATGGGCCAATGTATGAAGGCCAGTAAGGGTAAAGCCAATCCAACGATGGTGACTGAGATTCTGACTAAGAAGCTAAGCTGATTATTGCTTAAGCATTAGAAATAGCGAGCCTGCGGGTTCGCTATTTTTTTGCAAAAATGTAGGGCGGGTGAAACCCCATGTGCGCTAAGCAATTTGCTTTTACATCAACAAACAACGAAAAAACGTAATAACCAGGATCTTGGCATAGAGCTGAAAAGTCCCCTTGAAGCACGCCGAAGCGAGGAACAAGCGGGGCGGGGTTTCGGCTAGGGAGCGAGGAACGAGCCAATCCCGCCCGCCGCCGACTCGATTGTCCGCAGCTGAGGGGCTTTCGTGCTGGTCGGGGCGGCTTTCTTTGCTTACTTTCTTGGCCGTTCAAGAAAGTGAGTCCCCCGCGGGGATGCCGCACCTAAATCAGCGTGCCGGAGGCACTAAAAAGATCTTTATGACTTTGTTTAGCGGATATGGGGTTTCATCTCCCTACGAACGATGCGATGCTTGTAAAGTATTAATAATGATCACCAAAGCGTTGTATACCGCTTTTGTTCTAACTTGCAGTTACTCTGTGCTCTGCTTTTAAACTTCATGTTCTCTGTGTCTACAGATTTAAGGTTTTTTCTAAGGCTTTTTCATAAAAATCCGCTTTAAGGTTGTTGCTTAAAAATTAGGCAAGCGTTAGAATGCGCGGCCTTTTACTGCGCCAGCAGCATATGCATATCGGCCCCTATCCCCTTGTTAATAATCTGATTGTCGCTCCCATGGCGGGTGTGACCGATCGGCCTTTTCGCATGCTTTGCAAGCGATTTGGCGCGGGGCATGCGGTGAGCGAGATGATTACGGCTGACAGCAGTATGCGCTCGCACCAAAAGACCTTGCATCGCGCTAATTTTGAAGGCGAGCTTGCGCCGGTTTCCGCGCAAATTGCCGGGTCCGACCCTGAATTACTCGCAGCAGCGGCGCGGCATAATGTGGCGCACGGCGCGCAAATCATTGATATCAATATGGGCTGCCCGGTTAAAAAGGTCTGCAATAAGTTGGCAGGCTCAGCCTTGTTGCAAAATGAAGACTTAGTTGCAAGGATTCTGCATGCCGTGGTGCGCGCGGTGGACGTGCCAGTTACACTGAAAACCCGCCTAGGCTTTGCCAATGGCGAAGAAAATATTATGCGTGTGGCCAAGCTGGCTGAAGAAGCAGGGATAGCCGCGCTGGCTATTCATGGCCGGACGCGTGAAGATATGTACTTAGGCCATGCACGCTACGCGCTGATCGCCCAAGTTAAACAATCGATTCAGATTCCTGTGATTGCCAATGGCGATATTGATAGCCCGCAAAAAGCGGCGCTGGTGCTTAAAGAGACCGGTGCAGACGCGATTATGATCGGGCGAGCAGCACAGGGCAGGCCGTGGATTTTCCGCGAAATTGCCCACTATCTGGCCAGCGGTGAGCTTTTACCCGCGCCCGAAGTGGTAGAGGTTCGCGATGTATTGCTCGGCCATCTGGATGATCTCTATGCCTTTTATGGCGAATACTCCGGCTGCCGTATCGCGCGTAAACATATTGCTTGGTACACCAAGGGCTTACGCGGCAGTAATGAATTTCGCCAGGCGATGTATGCCCAGGAATCAACGGCAGGGCAAGCGAACACTACCCGCCAGTATTTTGATGGCTTGCTTACCCTAGGTGAGCGGCTGCAGTACGAAGATTTAGATAATAAAACCACAATGAATCGGGAGATTTAATGAGTACTCAAACCGATCTGATTGCTGAGGCAATTTACGCTTCTCTCGACCAGTATTTCCAAGACCTAGACGGAGAACCGCCGTGTGCAATGTACGATATGGTCTTGGCTCGTGTTGAAAAGCCACTGTTAGAATTGGTATTACAACGCGTAGAGGGCAATCAGACCCGAGCGGCCGATATGCTGGGTATTAACCGCAATACTTTGCGTAAGAAGTTACAGATTTATGATTTGCTGTAATTGCGCGTAAGCGCAGTTCAGGTTTTTACCAAGCCAGATTGTTTATATACACAGGGAAGCTGAAATCATGACCAAAATTACCCGCGCGCTTATCAGCGTATCCGATAAAACCGGTGTGCTCGATTTTGCCAAAGCATTGGCGGCTATGGGTGTTGAAATTTTGTCGACCGGTGGGACCGCAAAATTATTTAGCGACAACGGCGTGCCTGTGATCGAAGTCGCTGATTACACCGGCTTTCCTGAAATGCTCGATGGGCGTGTAAAAACGCTGCATCCAAAAATCCACGGCGGTATCTTGGGCCGTCGCGATTTACCAGCACACGTTGCCACGATGGCAGAGCATCAAATCGGCAATATCGATTTGGTGTGCGTGAATCTCTACCCATTTGAAGCCACCATTGCCCGTCCTGATTGCAGCTATGAAGACGCTATCGAAAATATCGACATCGGCGGCCCTGCCATGGTGCGCTCTGCCGCTAAAAACCATGCGCATGTGGCGATTGTGACTGATGCCAGTGATTACGCTGATCTGATCAAAGAAATGCATGCCAACGATGGCTCATTATTATTTGCAACACGTAAAGTGCTGGCAAAAAAAGCCTTTAGCCATACTGCTGCTTACGATGGTGCGATTTCTAACTACCTGACTGCGCTTACCGCAGACGGCGAGAAAAAATCTTATCCAGACCGCCTGAATATGCAATTCGTTAAAGTGCAAGACATGCGCTACGGCGAAAACCCGCATCAAAGCGCTGCTTTTTACCGTGATATCGATCCAGCGATGGGCAGTCTTGCCGCTTACAAGCAATTGCAAGGCAAGGAATTAAGCTACAACAATGTGGCCGATTCTGATGCGGCTTGGGAATGCGTGAAGCAGTTTGCAGAGCCTGCTTGTGTGATTGTGAAGCACGCGAACCCCTGCGGTGTGGCCTTAGGTACAGACAGCTACTCGGCTTATCGCTTGGCTTTTGCAACGGACACCACGAGCGCATTTGGCGGCATTATCGCGTTTAATCAAACAGTCGATGCCGATACAGCCGAAGCGGTTTCTAAGCAATTTATGGAAGTGCTAATTGCGCCTGCCTATACCGCAGAAGCATTGGCTTTGCTGGCTAAAAAGCAAAATGTTCGCGTATTAGAAGTGCCAGTAGAGCAGGGTGCTAATCGTTTTGATGTGAAGCGCGTGGGCGGTGGTTTATTAGTGCAAACGCCTGATTCACACATCCTGACTTTGAATGACTTAAAAGTAGTCACTAAGCTGCAGCCAACAGAAGCTCAGCTTAAAGATCTGCTATTTGCTTGGAATGTGGCTAAATTTGTTAAATCAAACGCCATTGTATTCTGCGGCAAGGGCCAAACACTGGGTGTGGGCGCTGGCCAGATGAGCCGTGTAGATTCCACCAAAATTGCGGCAATTAAAGCCAAAAGTGCTGGCCTTGATTTGCGTGGCTCGGTTGCAGCGTCGGATGCTTTCTTCCCGTTCCGCGATGGCGTGGATGTCATTGCTGAAAATGGCGTTGCTGCAATTATCCAGCCGGGTGGTTCGGTGCGTGATGACGAAGTGATTACTGCAGCTGACGAGCATGGTATTGCAATGGTTGTGACTGGCATTCGTCATTTCCGCCATTAATTTAGCCGTTTGAATATATAAAAGCGGGGAAGAGATTCTCCGCTTATTGTGTTTATGGTGTTGTGTGTTTAATTGAGAAGCTGGCTGTGTGGTCGGTGCTTTGAAATATTTTGGTTGAAATGATGAAAAAACTATTTGCCACTCTTTGCTTGCTGATCGCTTTACCTGCTTCTGCATTGGATTGCTCCAATATGTGGGATTGGGCGACTGCTGCTTGTCAGCGTGTGGATAAAATAAACCGAGAAGGTAAGAATGATTTGCTAGTCTCGGGCTATTCTTGGCATCAGCGTTCAACTTATGAGGCTGAGCTACTAGAGTCATTTAATGAGTTTGCTTACGGTGGTGGTATTGGTAAGCGAATTGAAGATGATAATGGCAATCAAGAATTTATCTACGGCATGATCATGGCCGATTCGCATGAAGACCCACAGTTGCAAGTGGGCTATATGAAGTTATGGTTTTGGCCGGTGGTTGGGAAGTTATCCGTTGGTGCAGGGATGTCTCTGTCCCTTATTTCTCGTCAAGATGTGATTGCTGGAATTCCCTTCCCAGCTCCCCTGCCTTTTTTAGCCGTGCGTTATGGTAAGGCCTCCGTGATGGGAACCTTTATTCCGCGCTTAAATGGTCAGCTTAATAATGGCAATGTGGCTTATTTATTCGGTCGTTACGAATTCGATTAACAGGAAACAGATTCATGAATATTTTGGTGATTGGTTCGGGTGGACGTGAGCATGCATTGGCTTGGAAAATTGCCCAGTCAGAGCGCGTAGGTAAAGTATTTGTGGCGCCTGGTAATGCGGGTACTGCACTTGAAAAAGATTTAATTAATGTTGATATCTCGGCCATTGATGAGCTGATCGCGTTTGCAAAAGCAGAAAATATTGCCATTACCGTTGTCGGGCCAGAAGCGCCATTGTCGCAAGGTGTGGTCGATGCATTTCGCGAAGCGGGTTTAAAAATCTTTGGTCCAACACGCGCAGCGGCGCAGTTGGAATGGTCTAAAGACTTTGCCAAAGCCTTTATGCAGCGCCACGGTATTCCTACCGCGGCTTATCAGACCTTTGCCAATGCGGATGAAGCGCACGCTTATATCAAAGCGCAGGGCGCGCCGATTGTGATCAAGGCCGATGGCCTAGCGGCGGGCAAGGGTGTGGTTGTGGCCATGACGCTGGATGAAGCGCACGCTGCAGTTGACTCCATGCTGTCAGATAATAAATTTGGCGATGCGGGCGCTCGGGTGGTGATTGAAGAGTGCCTTGTTGGTGAGGAAGCCAGCTTTATTGTGATGGTCGATGGCAAAAATGTGCTGGCCATGGCTTCTAGCCAAGATCATAAGCGCCTCTTGGATGGCGATGAAGGCCCGAATACTGGCGGCATGGGCGCGTATAGCCCAGCGCCTGTGGTCACCCCAGATGTGCACGCCAAAGTGATGCGCGAAGTGATTTTGCCAACCGTGCAAGGTATGGCTAAAGACGGCACCGTATTCACTGGCTTTTTGTATGCTGGCTTGATGATCGATACTTTGGGCAATCCAAAAGTGATCGAATACAACTGCCGCTTTGGCGACCCTGAAACTCAGCCGATTATGTTGCGTTTAAAAAGCGATTTCGTCACCCTGCTCGAGCACGGTGTCAATGGCACGCTGGATCAGATCGAAGCCGAGTGGGACAGACGCGTGGCAATGGGCGTGGTGATGGCTGCAGCCAATTACCCAGAAACCCCGCGTAAAGGCGATTTAATCAGCGGCTTACCAACGACAGCTTTAGAGGACGGCCATGTGTTCCATGCGGGCACAACGCTGAACGAACAAGGCGAAGCCATCACCGCCGGTGGCCGTGTTCTTTGCGTTACGGCCTTTGGTGACAGCTTTAAAATGGCCCAAAAACGCGCTTATCAAATCTTGGCAGGCGTTTCATTCGCAGGTGCGCAGTATCGTAGTGATATTGGCTGGCGAGCGATTGGCCGTAAGTAATTGGCTTGAGGCGAGTAAAAAAAACCATGCATATCAAGTGCATGGTTTTTTTTTCGTGCTGAGCGAATGCTGATGCAAGTCAATATACCCAGTGTCTGACATTGACGCCATAAAATGTAAGGCAGATGATGTCGGAACAAAAACCGTTCTCATTGCTAAAATCATGACACTCGCAGATCTTCCGCTCAATACCCTTGCTAGAATTCTCTCCACTCAGCTTGATGCTGATTTATGCCAACGCCTTGCTGCGCTTGGGTTGCATGTGCAGCGTGATATAGAGGTGATCCGCCGTGGCATGCTGGGTGGGCCTTTGCAGCTGCGTGTTGGCAGTACCGAATTTATGCTGCGCCGTAACGATGCCAAGCAGATTATGGTCCATATTCTGCCGCAAGCGGATAGCAGCTTGATCGCGGTGGCGGCATGAAGCGCGTTGCCCTGGTGGGCATGCCCAATACCGGTAAATCAACCTTATTTAATCGCATCACAGGCGGCACAGCCCGCACCGCCAATTGGCCGGGGCTGACGGTGGAATTGGCCTCTAGCCGTATTTTGCTAGGCGGATCTATGGTGCAGATGGTTGATCTGCCGGGGATTTATGATCTAAGTGGCGGGGCTGAAGACGAGCGTATTACTCAGGAATTTCTGAATAAAACTGAGCTAGATGCCATTTTATTGGTACTGAACGCCACGCAGCTAGATAGGCAACTGGTGTTGGCTTTGCAGCTAAAAGCACTGGGCGCGCCGCTGATTATTGCGCTTAATATGAGCGATGAAGCCAAGCAGGCTGGGGTACAAATTAATCTAGAAGGGCTGGCTGCAGAGCTGGCCTGCCCCGTGCTAAAAATCAGTGCCAAGCATGGCCAAGGCGTGCCTGATTTAAAAGAGGCGCTCAATCGCCTGATCAGCCAGCAAGCGCCCAAGCAAATTACTCTGGCCGATGCGCCCGCATCGAATACCCTGCATCAGGACGAGGCTAGGCTGTATAGCCGCTTTATTCAGCGCCCCGCCATTTTGCCTCCTGGCCCCACTGCCATGCTGGATCGCTGGATATTGCATCCGCTACTGGGCTTGCCGCTGTTTGTGTTAATGATGTTTTGCCTATTTCAGCTGACTTACGCCATAGGCGTGCCTTTGCAAGATTTGGCTAATGAGGGGCTGGATTGGCTTAAGGCTGATGTTTTAACGCCAGCCACCGCCTCTTGGCCGCCATTTTGGACGGGCTTTTTAGTGAACGGGGTATTTGATGGCCTAGGCACGGTGCTGACGTTTATCCCCATTATTTTTCTGTTCTTTTGCCTGATGGCGATTATCGAAGACTCGGGTTATTTCTCGCGTGCCGCTTTTATGATGGACGGGCTGATGGCGCATCTGGGCATGGATGGGCGTGGCTTTGTGATGCTGATGATGGGTTTTGGCTGCAATGTGCCTGCCTTAATGGGCACAAGGGTGATCAGGGATAGAAAGGCCCGTTTGCTGACGATGCTGGCGATTCCTTTTTCGCTATGTTCGGCACGTTTACAGATTTTTCTGTTTTTAACCGGCGCGCTGTTTAGCCCGCTGCAAGCACCTTGGGTGCTGCTGTCGCTCTATTTTGCGAGTATTTTTATCTCTATGGGCACGGCGCTGTTGCTGCGTGGGCGCTTTAAATCGACCGAGCCATTTACGCTAGAGCTGCCGCCTTATCGCTTCCCAGTGCTGCGGCAAATCTTTTTGCGTGGCTGGGGCGAGGCGGCAGGTTTTGTGCGCTTGGCTACGACGATGATTGTGATCGGTGTGGTCTTGGTTTGGCTGCTGAGCAATTATCCAAATCCACAACACAGTTATTCCACCATGGTTGCTCAATTCTTTCAGCCAGTGTTATCGCCGATTGGCATTCAGGCCGAGTTGTCGATTGCTTTAATGTTTGGCTTTGTGGCCAAAGAAGTGGTGTTGGGGGCGCTGGCGGTGATCGCCGGGCAGGATGGCCCAGCCTTGGCGCATCACTTATCTATTGTGCTTGATCCGGTATCGGCTTATAGCTTTATGCTATTTTCATTGACCTATGTGCCCTGCGTTTCTACTATTGCGGCCATGCGCAAGGAATCGAATAGCGTCGCGCTAACGACATTCTCTGTGGTCTATTCTTTATTACTTGCTTGGGTGCTGTCGTTTATCTTTTACCAAGGGGCGAGAGCCTTAGGTTTTTGATTCGTAGATTTGGCATCAACAGGGGCAGCAATGCTCCTGTTTTGCATCCATCTTACAAAGGTTAATGAATGAGCGATTTATTGTTTCCGGAAATTCAGCCTCACCGCAGCGGCCGTTTGGCCGTGGATGATGTGCATACCCTTTATTGGGAAGAATGCGGTAATCCTGATGGCGTGCCGGTGCTGTTTTTACATGGCGGCCCCGGTGGCGGCATTTCGCCCATGCATCGGCGCTTTTTTGATCCCGCCTATTACCGCATTGTGTTATTTGATCAGCGCGGCGCAGGGCAATCGACGCCCTTGGGTGAGTATCGCAATAACACTACCGCGCATTTAATCGCCGATATCGAAGTCTTGCGTCAGATGCTGGATGTAGAGCAGTGGCTGGTGTTTGGCGGCTCTTGGGGATCGACTCTTTCGCTGGCTTATGGCGAAGCGCATCCTGAGGCGTGTTTAGGCTTTATCTTGCGTGGGATTTTCCTTTGCACTGCGGCCGAGGTGGATTGGTTTGTGAATGGCATCGGTCATTTTTACCCAGAAGTCCACGCCGAATTCGCAGCGCATATACCTGAAGCTGAGCGAGCTAATTTGCTCGAAGCCTATAGCCAGCGCCTCTTTAATGATGATCCAGAAGTTTATCTGCCTGCCGCCCGTAGCTGGAGCCGTTATGAAGGGAGTTGTCTATTTTTAGAGCCGCAAAGTAGCACCATTGCCCAGTTTGAAACCGATGCCGTTTGCACGAGTCTGGGCCGCTTAGAGGCGCATTATATGTACCATGCCGGGTTTATGGCAGAAGACCAATTGGTGCAACAGGTGGGCAAAATTCGCCATTTTCCAGCGGTGATTATTCAAGGTCGTTACGATGTGATTTGCCCGCCGCAATCGGCTTATCGTCTGCATCAAGCTTGGCCTGAGTCCACCTTGCATATCATCCCCGACGCGGGCCATGCGGCGATGGAGCCGGGGATCGCTACGGCTTTAATTAAAGCGACTGAGGAATTTAAATTGCAGGGGAGGTTTTCTTAATAGGATGGGTGAGCCGTTGTAGGGCATAAGTATCTGCCCAATTCTTGTAAAAGGAAAAGGTCACCGTAGGGTGGGTTAGGCCGTTCTCGAGGCTCATTAGGGCGCAGATCTATTTCGGCCGTAACCCACCATGACGCTATGCTGCAGTTACTAAGAAAAAACAAAAAACTCTTTTTAGTACCTACGGCACATGGATTTTGGAGCGGTAGCCACCGCGGGGGCGTTCTTTTCTTGAACGGCCAAGAAAAGAACCAAAAGAAGGCCGCCCCGGCCAGCACGAAACCCCTTGTTGCGGACAAGCGAGGCGGCGGCTGCGGAACTCGCTTCGCTCAGACAGTCCTCGCCGAAACCCCGCACCGCTTGTTCCTCACTTCGGCGTGCTTCAAGGGGACTTTAAAAAGCCCCATGCCATGAGTCGCGATGTAAATCCAGTCGTCTGAATTTAAAAATACTCAAACCTCAAAGCTGATCGCTTGTTTTCCCTTTGTTTTTCTCCGTGAAACTCCGTGTTCTCCGTGCCCTCCGTGTTTCAGGATGTGGGTTTGTGCTTACCCAACAACAAAACTATTTACTCTCTTCATCCTCAGGCTTTTTAGCCCTTGGGTGAGTTCGGTCGTATTCTTGTGCTAGGTGTTGGTAATCGAGGTGGGTATAGACTTGGGTGGTGGCGATGCTGGCGTGGCCTAGGAGTTCTTGCACGGCGCGTAGATCGTGGGAGCTTTGCAGTAAATGGCTGGCGCAGCTGTGGCGCAGTTTGTGCGGGTAGAGTGGTTCTTTAATATTGAGTTTGGTTTCCCAATATTTAATGCGTAATTGCACCGCGCGGGTGCTGAGCGAGCCACCGGTTTTACCGACAAATACCGTGTTGCTTCTTGGGGTTAACTTGGGGCGCTCTACTAGCCAGCGGCGGATGGCTTCGCAGGCCACGCTGCCAACGGGGAGTTGCCGCGTTTTTCCACCCTTACCTGTGACCACCGCCATGCCGTGGTTGAGGTCTAAATCCAGCAGGGTAATTGAAACCAATTCCGCCACGCGCAGTCCCGAAGAATAAGCTAGTTCAAAAATGGCTTTATCGCGGCAGGCAAGAATCTCGTCGTCGGGCATGCCTTCTAAAAAGCCTCCTGCATCGTCAACGGTCATTGCGGCAGGTAGTTTTTTGCTGCTCTTTGGTGGTTTTACCCCGTCAGCGGGATTCATCGGCCAGTGAAAATCACGACACATCAGCCGGTAAAATGTTCGCCAAGTGGAAAGCGTGCGGGCGATGCTTCTGGCCGATAGGCTTTGGCCGGTGAGTTTACGCACATAGCCGCGAATTTCTTTGGGCGTGAGCGCCGATAAATCATGGCCTACAGCACATTCTAGTAAGGTGGCCATATCGCGCTCGTAGGCAGCGCGGGTGTGTTCCCCTGCGCCTTTTTCGCCTTCCAAATATTGCACAAAGTGGGCGAGCATGGTGTGTTTTGCGCTGATTTGTTCGGGGCTGTCGCCTTTATCCGCAGGCTTGCTGCTGGGGGCAGCATCTTCCCTATTAGCTAGGGGAAGACGCTCCGTAGCAACTTGCATCACACTTCTTCGGTGAGCAGCATCGGCTCGTCATCGGGCGCGAATTGGGGCACTGCGCGGCGAATCGATGCGGAGACTAAATCAGATAAGCGCTGCAAATACAGCGTGCCCATATCAGGGTAGAAGCGCTCGATATCTTCGCTGGCCATCACAAGTACACCAAATGGCTCGCCGCCGGTGCGTAGGGCAAATTGAGCGAAGGATTTTAGTGTACTGGCGTCGCATTCAAACCAAGACTGCACTTCATCGGTTACATAGGGGCCACAGTAAGGCGATACCAAGTTTTGCGCCAGCTTTTGTACCGCTTCACCCACAGGCGCAAATTCGCGCAGATTACAATCGCTGTCTAGCCACAGCCTTAATGCAATATGTGGCACGCCAAAGCGATGCTGCAAATGGTATTCCAGAGTACCAATCATGCTGGCTAAGTCATCCGCCTGCATCAGGCTAACGCTGAGCTGGTGCAGCTTTTCTGAGATATGGTCGTTTTCGGTTCCAAATTCCAGTAAATCGCCTAAGCGTAGCTCCAGCGAGCGGTTTTTTTCGCGTAGGGTGAGCAGTTGCCGCTCGGCAAGAGAAATAGCCTGACCACGGTGGGTGTGAGGCACATAGATTTCAGCCAACTCATCGGCGTATTGGTCAAAAAATTCTGGGTTGTCCCTAAGCCAAGTAACAATTTCATCAGGCTGCATATTCTTTTCCTTGGAGATTGATAACGCCGTCAAACACGCTGACGGCTGGGCCGGTCATCCATACTGCTGCTGAGCCACCTGCCCAAGCTATGCTCAGTTCCCCGCCGTGAGTGATCACGCGAACACGAGGGTTAAGCAAGCCTCGGCGTATCCCCGCTACAACCGCAGCACATGCGCCTGTGCCGCAAGCCAATGTTTCGCCTGCAGCGCGTTCAAACACGCGGAGTTTGATTTCATCACGGCTGATGATTTGCATAAAGCCAACATTAACCTTGGCTGGGAATTGGGGGTGGTTTTCAATCTTTGGCCCGATGCTGGCAACAGGGGCGGTTTCAACGTCAGCAACTACCTGAACGGCATGCGGATTACCCATTGAGACCACGCTAATCTCAAAGTTTACTCCGTCAACATCCAGTGGGTGAATCACAAGATCATTGTCAGCAATAAAAGGGATTTCCTTTGGGGAGAATTGCGGTACGCCCATGTTGACGCTGACATTGCCATCGTCTTCTAGCCGTGGATAAATCACCCCTCTTGCTGTTTCAACTGCGATTTCTTTTTTAAGGCTTAGTTTTTTATCGTGCACAAAGCGCGCAAAGCAGCGAGCGCCATTGCCGCATTGCTCGACTTCACTGCCGTCATTATTAAAAATGCGGTAGCTAAAATCGATATCGGCACGCTTCGAGTTTTCCACCAATAAAAGCTGATCAAAACCAATACCAAAATGCCGATCACCTAGCTGGCGTATGGTGTTGGCGCTCAGCTTGATCTGCTGATTTACCCCATCAATCACCATAAAATCATTACCTAGGCCTTGCATCTTTGTGAACTGAAGTTTCATATATTTGGCGCGCCGCTGAAGAATTTAACTAAAGGTAAACTTAGCTGCCACTTAAGGCAATGCGTGTGAAAGAAAAAATCACAGGCTGTGCTGCTTATGTGGTGAATTTACAGCGGCTTGTATAGGTTTTGGTTTCTACATTATTGATGCATTGTGCAATACACTGACTTTTTGTGTCAGTGTATTGCTTGATTTATAGAGATGTCTATTGCATAGTATTTTGTTACAAAACTGACATTTTTATTAATTTATGTATTTTACGAGTATTTAAAAAGGATTATAAAAATGCTAAAACTCACCTCACTGCTTGCAATCTTGCTAAGTAGCTGGCTATTGATGACTCCCGCACAGGCTCGCAATGAGGGGAGCGAAATACTGCAAAGTGGTTTGATCTCAGTGGTGCTCTCACCGGTATTGTCGCTACAGGGTAAGCCGGTTGAAGCCTCGGCAGCATTTGGTATGGGCGTGGGTTTTACCGTGGTGGGGGTTGCTAAGGTAGCGGGGGAAGCGAGCATGCTGACTATTGAGCGAGTGAGTGATGGCAGCCGTTATATGGTGAAAGTCAGCGAAGTCATGCTCAAAGAATTAGGCATTGCCGTGGGTACATCGATTAAAACTACCGCCGAAAGTACCGGCTATGCCTTGATTGCCTCGGGCAAATTGGTGGCGTTTATTCCCAATGAAATAGGGATGTCTTTGCTGCACCAATCCAAAATTTCTGCCCAATAAGGTGATGTGCATGCGTTTGAATCAATGGCTGCCTGGGGTGATCGCCAGTCTGTTAATGAGCCATGTTTGGGCAGGGCGCGCCTGCCAAGATGCGCCGCCTAATACGGAAGCGTTTCGTCAGGCGATGGCCGCGGGCTACGCCAGCATGCACCAGCTCGATGAAATCAAGCCGAAAGTGGCGTTGATTGCGAGGGTTGGTCAAGATTTATCGTCTTACAATCTAAGGTTTTCTCATCTGGGCTTTGTTTGGCGAGATCCTAGCGCCCAAGGCCAATGGCGGGTGATGCATTTATTAAATCAGTGCGGCACGGTGCAATCAGATTTATGGCGTGAAGGTTTGGCTAATTTCTTTATGGATGATCCTTTTGCCTATGATGCCTTGATTATCGTTCCATCTATTGCGGTGCAAGATAAGCTGCAAGCTTGGTTAAGCGAGCAAAGCAAAATGGAGCAATTGCATGGCAATAAATATAATATGTTGGCCTATCCGTTTTCCACGCTCTATCAAAACTCCAATCAATGGGTGCTAGAAGGTTTGGCTTCAGCGATGAGCCGCGATCTGGATATCCGCAGCCGTGCTCAAGCACAGCAATGGCTAAAATTGATGAATTACCAGCCTAGCGAGCTAAAAATAAATACCTTTAAACGCTTGGGAGGGCGGATGTTTCGCGCCAATATCGCTTTTGACGATCATCCAACGGATAGGCGGATGGCGGGGAAAATTGATACCGTAACCGTTGATTCGATCGTGAATTTCTTGCAGCAAGCTATTCCGGAAAACCGTAGCTATTTAGTAGCGGCGAAAAAATTGCCTGAATTACGCTAAGGATGTGGATCGAAATAACTGCCCGAAATTAAGCCCGTCATTCCCTAATGATTTTCTCGGGAATCCAGCCGCGTAGCTGGATTCCCGCCAAAGGCTCGCGGGAATGACGACTGTTTAAAAATCGGGAAGTTAATGTGAGCAGTATCCTAAATAAAATTCTTCCTTACTTTAAAAGCAAATAAATCGTACTGATCCGGATGGCTTTCCATTTCGATTAGCCCTTGCGCCGCTAAGCAGCGTAAGCGCCACATGGCTAATACATCGCTGCGAAAAAAAGCTTTGCTGGCCTGTATCCAAAGTCCTGCAATCTGGCTGCAAGGCAAGTAGTTGTCGGTGATCAGAGCCAGCATTTCAGCGTCGAGCGCAGTTTCGCCCAGATGCTGAAATTCCTGCCCATTCCAGCCACGGAAGGTACTGTTTTGCTGGCATAGTGCTTGCCATTCTTGCGCTAGCTTTTGTAATTGGGCGAGGGGGATAAGTTCGCTGCTGGCCGATTCGATTTGCTGGGGGCTCAGCAGGCTGAGTGGCACTTGGCCTGCAACATAGCTGGCTACTCCTGTGGTGTCAGGAATAATCAGCTTAAAACTTTGCCCTGTTTGATTGCGCCACCACGCTAATCTGCGCAGTAACAGCGCCTCGCCACAAGATGTGCCTATCCATAAAGTAAGGTCTTCTGGCAGGGCGGCGAGCTGGGCGTTACCTGCGGGCAGTACATCGCTAAAGTCAAAGCTGGATAGCGGGAAGACTTCATTCCAAAACTGAATTCTGGCCACGGGGCAAACATGGTCGATATCGACGAGTGGGCCAAGTGCTAAGTCATCGCGATGGATGCGGATATCGGCGTAGGGGCCAAGCGACTGACGCAAAAGATCAGCGGCAAAATCCCCCAAGACCAGATGACAGCTCATAGGCAGAGCCGCAAATAATCAATCTTGATACATCGATCCATCACCACAAACAGCCCCGCTGCTTGGGCGCGTTCTGCTGCTGCCTCATTAATAATGCCCTGCTGAATCCATATCGCTGGGATCTGCAAGGCAATGGCTTCGTCCACAATAGCGTCGATCTGATCCGCAGCTCTAAATACATTGACCAAATCCACCTTGCCCGGCACATCGCTCAGGCTGGCATAGGCGGTCTCGCCCAGTACGCTTTCAGTAAAAGGGCGCACCGGCACAATTTGCATACCCGCCTGCTGCATCACCTTGGCAACCGCAAAGCTAGGTCGATCGGGCTTGGGCGAGAGGCCCACTACCGCAATGCGAGGAGTGCTGAGCAGAAACTGGCGGATGGCTTCGTCACTTGGATTTTGGAAAATAGCGTTTCTCCAGAGAATGATTGATTAGTGATGCTACGCAGTGAAAACCCAAATCTTGAACCACGGAGGGCACTGAGAACACGGAGTTTCACGGAGAAACCCCGTTTTATATAATGACTGCGTAAGCTTATTGTTAAGAAACTTTACGGCAGTAGCAGTACACAAATTGCTGGATGGTGCCAAAAGGGGTGTGGTGTGCTTCTTTGTCGTGGTGCACCAGCTCAAAAGGAGCGCCAAATTCAGAGTGGAGATCGGTGGCGTTGTAGCGCATCACAGGCAGGCCGCTGCATTGTGTGGGGCCGTCTTCCGCAAAAGTCGCGACGATGACATGCCCACCGGGCTTTACCGCATCAAGTACCGCTGCGACATAGGCTTGCCTTTCTTCTTCTGTGGTCAGAAAGTGAAAAACAGCACGGTCGTGCCAAATATCGTAGGTCTTCGCTGATAGCGGGGCTTGGGTAATATCGGCCTCGATCCACGTTATATCGAGGCCTCGGCTTCCAAGGCGTTTTGCAGCCGCTGCCATTGCCGCTGCAGAAAGATCTAAAACGGTGAGATTGCGATAGCCATAGTCTAATAAATCATCGACCAAGGTCGATGCGCCGCCGCCTATATCAATAATCGCTGCGGATACGGGCAGGCCCGTATTTTGAATTAGCTTTAAAGAATGCTCGGCGTGTTCCTGAAACCAACTGACCGCATCGGTCGCCTTACTTGAATAAACCTGCTCCCAATGGGATTTTGTTTGCATCAGAAGCTCCAGAATGAATCTTGGGCGATTACAAATCTAAAACCATCACCCCATCGGCCTCAACCAGTGCGCCCTTAGGGAGGGCTGCGGCTTGAATGGCGGCTCGGGCGGGGTAGGGCTCGGTAAAATATTGTCCCATGATGTCGTTTAGGGCGGCAAAGTTGCTTAGGTCGGTAACAAATACACCTAGCTTAGCTATATTTTCCAAGTCGCCACCTGCTGCCTGACATACCGCACGCAGGTTTTGAAAGACTTGATGCGCTTGGGCATTAAAGCCTTCCGCCAGAATACCGCTGGCAGGGTCTAGGCCGATCTGGCCGGATAAATACACGGTATTGCCGATTTTGACGGCTTGCGAATAGGTGCCGACGGCTTTGGGCGCGTTATCGCTATGGATAATGGCTTTGTTTATATTGGATTCGTTCATTTATTTAGGCCTCTGAATAATAAAGCGCTCACCAATCACAGCGTAATCTGGGCCGCCAAGGCGGGAGAGCGGGTCGAGTGGCTCGGGGTGGATGCGCCCGTCTCTGAGTAAATCGTCCGCCACACCAAGGTGAATCACTTCTAGCAACATTAAATCAGCCACGACAGGATCGCCTACTTCCACATGCATATGCAGACGGCACTCCAACGCAATACCGCAATCGGCAAGGCGCGGTGGTTTTACGGCGGTGGATGGCGTAAGTGCCAGCCCAAGGGCGGTGGCTTCGCTTTCATTTGGGGCAAAAGCAGCCGCGCTGGCATTGACTTGTGGCGCATGTCCGCGCGAAGGCAGGTGAATTACGCATTCACCGGTTTGCAAAATATTGCGCGCAGTATCTTTAAGCAGGGCATTATCGTGGCGGCGATTAATACTCACCGACACAATCATGGGTTCATTAGACACAATATTAAAGTAAGAAAAAGGCGCTACATTAACGATGCCATTGACGCTTTGGGTATTAATCCATGCAATAGGGCGAGGTACAACACAATCGCTGATGAGTGCGTATTTTTCATCGGGCGAAAGTGCCGAAATGGTTAGTTCCATGCTTGTGCTGCCCATTTAACTTAAGTATTAAGCGTAAATGGGGGCAAAACTGCTTAACTCAATACAAACCTTAAAAGATAAGATAATGATTCAAAATTGTTTTTCCTGCTTTGGGCGGGTAGAATTACGCCCCTTTTTGCCGTCCGGAACAGGCCTGTGACTACTCCAACTTTTGCTCGTGCCTGCGGCATCGATTTTGGTACCTCTAATTCTACGGTGGGCTGGGTTCGCTCCGGCCACAACACGCTGATTTCTTTGGAAGATGGTAAGGCCACTCTGCCTTCGATGGTGTTTTTTAATGCCGAAGAAGATTCGGTTTGCTTTGGTCGCGCTGCCATGGGCGAATATCTAGAAGGCTATGAAGGCCGCCTGATGCGCTCACTCAAAAGCCTTTTGGGCAGCAGCCTGATCGACGCGCAAACCGAAGTAAATGGTCGTGCTATACCGCTGCGTGGCTTATTAGCTAAATATATTGGCGAGCTAAAACACCGCGCTGAAGTCACGGCGGGTCGGCCTTTCGAGCAGGCAGTATTTGGCCGGCCCGTGCATTTTGTCGACGACGATGCGGCCGCCGATGTGCAAGCCGAAAAAACGCTGGCCGAGATTGCCTATCAAGTTGGCTTTAAGGAAATTAGCTTTCAGTTCGAGCCGATTGCGGCCGCTTTTCATTATGAGTGCAGCATTCAAAAAGAAGAGCTGGTGCTGATTGTGGATATTGGCGGCGGTACTTCAGATTTTTCACTGGTGCGTTTATCACCAGAGCGCGCGCAGGTTTTAGATCGCCGCGATGATTTATTAGCCAGTGCCGGTGTGCATATTGGCGGAACGGACTTTGATAAAGCGCTGAGCCTTGCTGGCGTGATGCCCTTATTAGGTTATAAAACGCGGCTGAAAAATAACTCGGAAGTTCCTTCGGGCACCTTCTTTAATCTGGCCACTTGGCACACGATTAACTTTGCCTATACCCGCCGCTCTTGGAGCGATCTGGCCGATGTTTACCGCGATGCCATGGAGCGCGATAAGCTGGATCGCTTGATGAGCCTGATCGAGCAACGCGCCGGACACTGGCTGGCCTTGCAAGTCGAAGACGCCAAAATTGCCCTCTCCGGCAGCGATAAAACCATCATCTCGCTGGATCGGCTAGAAGAAGACCTCACTCACGAACTAAGCCGCGCCGATTTTGACACCTCAATCGCCCGCTTGGTCGATACGGTAGAAAAAACAGTCACCGAGCTATTAAACACCGCAGGCATCACCGTTGGGCAAGTCGACACCGTCTTCTTTACCGGCGGCTCCAGCGGCGTACCGCTACTACGTGCCCAAGTCGGCGCCTTACTGCCCAATGCCCGCCATGTAGAAGGCGATTTATTCGGCAGTATCGGGACAGGTTTGGCGGTGGAAGCGGCAAGACGGTTTGGCTGAGAGCCTTTGTGGGGTGGGCACAGCTTGATCGTGCTCACGTTTGCGGGTGTGGTGTTATTCGTATGGCGGGTGAAACCCGCCGATTTCCTAGCTCGTCATGCTAAAGGCCGACGGGTTTCTTCCTATAGGCGCTAAGCAAAGTTAAAAAGATTTTTTTAGTGCCTTCGGCACGTTGATTTTGGTGCGGGAATCCCCCGCGGGGGACTCACTTTCTTGAACGGCCAAGAAAGTAAGCAAAGAAGGCCGCCCCGACCAGCACGAAAGCCCCTCACTGCGGATAATCGGCTCGGCGAAAAAGGCTGCTCGCTCGCTGCCTCGCTACCCCTTTTCCGAAACCCCTAGCCGCTTATTCCTCGCTTCGGCGTGCTTCAAGGGGGATTTGAAAAGCCCCATGCCGAGAGCGTGGTGATTACGCTTTTTTTGTTTGCTACTAAAAATCAAATTGCTTAGCGTGTAAGAGATTTTCCCCGTACTACAACATCTCTAGCCCACATTAAATGCCTTAGGTTTTACTCGCCTTTAAGGTTTTCTCCGTGTTTTCTGTGTCTACAGATCTTAGGTTTGCCTTCCTTTTACCGCTTCGCTTTGATAATCACAAATTTGGCGTTCTGGGCGATTAGCTCGATCTGTCTGAAGTTTTTCTTTAGCGCGGCTTGGTAGTTTAAGTGCCGGTTAGCCACTATCCATAATTCGCTGTTGGCCGTCATGCATTGTTTGGCTTGGGCAAACATGCTGAGTGCAATATCGGTGGTGACGGTGTTTTGCTGATGAAATGGCGGGTTGATGAGGATTAGGTCAAAAGTTTGTCCATCTGCCACGGCGCTAGAGAGGCCATCGCTGTGCTGAATTTGGTGGCTAGCATTCGGGAAGTTGGCTGCAAAGCTGAGTTGGGCGGATTCTACCGCTGCTAAAGACTCGTCAAATAAATATAACTCGGCCTTGGGGTGCAGGCGGTGGTAGGCAAGGGACAATAAGCCATTGCCGCAGCCCACGTCGGCAACGGTCTCTGCGCTGGGCAAGCGATCAAAATGCTCGATAAAAAAGCGCGAGCCTATATCTATTTTTTGCTCGGCAAAAACACCTGGTGCATTGTGAAGCGTGAGCGCCAGCTCGGGTATAGCTTGCTGATAGGGCGTGGCGATCTTGTGGCTTGGCCGCAGGCGGGCGGTGTACATGCGCGCCTTTCGCTGCGTGGGCAGGTATTCAACCTCATCGCAGCAAGATTTAATCATGTCCAAATGCCCGCTGCTGACATGCTTTTGCATGCCTGAGAAATATAAGCTTAGTGGCTCGCTTAAATGTCTCGCCACCTCTTGTAGCTGAGCTTCAAATAAAGATAAAGACTTGGGCAGCTTAACAAGGCCATAGGCCAGCGCTTGGCCGGAGTAGGGCGTAAAGCTTTGCTGGCTATTGATTTCAATGGCGTGGCGCGAGCACCAGGAATCATTGATATGAAACGCGTTTACGCCCACGGCACAATGTAGCGCACCAAAAGCATCGTTGATTAACAGCGCTGGTGCATCTGCACGGATAAATTCTGCAAGGTATTCATCACTCGCATCCCATGCACGTAAATCTTTAGCGTGCTTTGCCGGGTAGCGCAGCAAGTTGAGCGCAGCAAAATCAATCAAATCTATTGGGCTTGCAGACATATATTCTTTATTTAATAAGGCCAAAGCTTTGGCTAAGGGGGCGATTCTACCTTGCCTACTTGTCTGTAGACAGATCAAACGATCATAACCCTCACGCTTGCGGAGGGTTTTTTTACGCCCTTAGCTTGGAGGATGTCGGTAGCTCGCCGCATTTTTTGGCGGAAGTCTTACAAGTTGAGCGTGTGGATGTCTTGGTTTGTTCTGTCTGAGTTTTCATTAACTAATTGTATTTAAATATATTTTTTATTTTTCTGGAGGATGGGTGAGCCATCGCGCGCCCGATACGCCGATTAAATTAGCTCAGCAATGCATTAGTTGCTTACATCTTGTTGATTTGTATCAAGTCAGAACATCCTCGAAAATATACAATATTTCGAAATTACTGAAATATTCGACAAAGAGGCCGAGCATGTCTAGTACTGAAGCTAGCCCCAAAATTGGGGTGTCAACCTTTGTCATGATCACCGCTGCCGTTGTAGTAAGCGTTCGTACGCTGCCTATGACTGCGCAGCCAGGGATGATGACAATTTTCTTAACACTGGCTGCGGCCTTGTTGTTCTTGGTTCCTACTGCATTAGTTGCCGCAGAGCTGGCAACAGCGTGGCCACAAGATGGCGGTATTTTCATCTGGGTGCGTGAGGCATTTGGTGAGCGTTTAGGTTTTGTCGCCGTTTGGATGCAATGGATTCAAATGGTATTCGGGATGACATCCATCATCATGATCATCGCCGCAACGATTGCCTATGTGGTTGATCCGGCGCTGGCGACCAATAAGTTCTTTATGTTGGGAATGATTCTGGCGGTGTGGTGGGGTTGCACGCTGGTGAATCTGCAAGGGGTTAAAACCCTAGGCTGGGTTTCCACCATTTGTGTGAGCTTGGGTGTGTTCTTGCCGGGTATTGTGCTGATTGTGGCCGGTATTGCTTATGTGGCTGGCGGTAATCCCATCATGACCGATGTGTCTTTTAGCATGTCGAATATGATTCCGCATTTTAGCGATGCCGGTACTTTAGGTCTGTTCATCGGCTTTATCTTCGTTGTAATGGGGATGGAAGTTTCTGCCTCGAATGTGTCTTCAATTAAAGACGCGAAACGTAATTATCCGATTGCCATCATTCTGGTGTCGATCATCATGGTTTTCCTCTCGGTTGTTGGCTCTGCCGCCATCTTCGTGGCCATTCCTAAAGAAGAGATCTCAATGACTGCCGGTTTGATGCAGGCGTTTGAGCTCTACTTCACTAAATGGGGTATGCCTTGGCTTGCTCCGGTGATGGGCTTATCTATTGCACTCGGTTTGATTGGTCAGGTTAATTCTTGGGTGCTTGGCCCTGTACGTGGCTTGCAAGCGACGGCTAATTCAGGTGCATTGCCTGCCTTCTTGCAAAAATCGAACAAGCACGGCGTGCCCGTTACCTTGGTCATTATCCAAGCGCTTGCCATTAGCTTGGTAGGTGTATTGATCACAGTGATCCCTGACGTAGACAACTTCTACTTTATGTTGATGGGGCTTACTGGTCTGGTTTACCTCGTGGCCTATCTGTTCATGTTTGCCGCAGCCATCTGGCTTCGTTACAAACGCCCAGATATTGAACGCAGCTTCAAAGTACCCGGTGGCAATTTAGGGATGTGGATCGTTTCTGGCATGGGTTTTGTGATGTCGCTGCTCGCTGCTTACCTTGCGTTTATTCCACCTGGTAGCTTTAAAGGCTCCTCATCGGGTTACTTCATGTTCCAGCTGATCGGTCTGATCGTGATGCTTGTAATTCCCTTCCTTGTCTATGCCTACGGGCAAAAAGACAAATTACGTCAAGCGAAAAAACTGCAAGTTGCGGCCGCAAGTAAGGCCACTAAGCAAGCCACCCTTGACGAGCAACACGCTGCTGCGCATTAAGCGCCGGCTCAAAATTAATTAATCAGGAGTTCAAAATGTTTAAAACCACAATGAATGTTGATGCGCTGTTTCTAGGCCCAAAATCAGAAAATCGTGAATTCTTTAAAGAAATGGTTGATTACGCGGTGGATGAGCATATTCACTGGCGTGCAGATTTTCACCCAGAAGATACTCCTTTGCTTACTCCAATGGATCAGCACCAGCCTGATTTCCGTAATACGCTTTATCGCACCGAAGGCATTTTGCGCCAGCTGTCTTCCAAGCTAAAAACCACTTCAGTGCCTTGGTTCTCGCCACGTTATTTGGGCCATATGAATGCCGATACTTTGATGGTTTCAAATATCGCTTATGTAATGACCATGCTTTACAACCCAAACAATTGTGCGCATGAAGCGTCGCCTACGACCACCGAGCTTGAATTAGAAGCGGGCCGAGATCTATGTGCGATGTTTGGTTATGACGTACAAAAATCATGGGGCCATATTACTTCTGGCGGTACGGTTGCTAATTACGAAGGCGTTTGGGTTGCCCGCAATCTGAAATCTTTGCCTTTAGCCATTGCTCAGCATGAAAAAGCCAAAGACTTAGTGGCTGGCATGAGCGAAAAGCAATTACTGAATATGTCACCCACAGCCATTCTGGATTTATCTGACGAGCTGAAAAAACGTGGTCTGTTCGAAGAAGTACGTGCGCTGACTGTACGTGGTGTCGGTGTTAAACAAGGCCAATTGGGTAAATTCCTGGTGCCAATGTCTAAGCATTATTCATGGATGAAAGCCATGGATGTGATGGGTATTGGTCAAGAGCATATTGTTCCGCTGCCAGTCGATGAAAACTATCGCACTGACGTTGAAACCATGCGTGCCATTACCTTTAAATTGATCGAAGAAGGTACGCCTATCCTCGGTATGGTGGCCGTAGTGGGTACAACCGAAGAAGGCTCGATCGATCGTGTGGATGAAGTGATCAAGCTGCGCCGTGAATGCGAAGAAAAATACGGTGTGTCTTTCTATGTACACGTTGATGCGGCTTACGGTGGTTATGTACGTTCGATGTTCCTTGATGAAAACAGCAAATTCATGGAATACGATGCACTGGTCGCTCGTTATCGCGCCGAAGATATTATCCCTGAAGGCGTAACTTGGCCTAAGCGTGCGGTGTATGAAGGCTTTAAAGCCATGTCTGAAGCCGATTCAATTACGGTGGACCCGCACAAAGCTGGCTTTATTCAATACGCTGCCGGTGCAGTATGTATGAAAGACAAGCGCATTGTTGATCTGATCTCCTACCACGCTGCCTATGTATTTGAAGAAGCCGATGATGCGGGAGAAGAGCAAAATGTGGTGCTGGGCTCATCCATTATGGAAGGCTCTAAAGCCGGTGCAACCGCTGCGGCAGTATGGGCAGCACATCGCTTAGTGCCACTGAATATTTCAGGCTACGGCAAGGTAATTGGTCGCGGTATTGTGACTGCCGATTGGTTTGCACAAAAGCTAGCGATGGCAAAACCGATTGTGGTGGGGAATCGTCGCTTTGAATTGCGCCCATTGATGCACCCAGATTTCCATATGGTGAACTTCACCTTTAAGGAAATCGGCAATCCAAGCTTGGAAGACCATAACCGTCTGAATCAACGCATGTACGAAGTGTGCTCTTACTCATCGGGCCGCACCTACAGCAATGATTTCCTTACTTCATCCACTTCGCTCGCCTTTGACGAATACGGTGATACCCCTTGGATTTATGCTGAAAGCCGTGGTTTCAGCCGCAAAGAATGGGATAAAACCAAAAGCGTTTATATCTTGCGCGCTGCTGTGATGACTCACTTCTTGCGTGATCCACAAGGCTTTGAAGACTACTGGACAAATCTGCGCGCCATTTTTGCAGAAAAACTAGGCCATATCATCGATATGGAAGCCAAAGAAGCCAATCAATTAAAAGCTGCTTAATGCAAAGAAACCCGCCTCAGCCGAGGTGGGTTTCTTTGCCATCGAAGAGATCAATGTTTCTATTCAAGGTAATTATCCGATCAATCCGCCTGTTTGTGCGGGATGATTAAAAGGTTGGGCTATGTTTGCGATTAACTACAAAGCAGTGGGCGCTACTTTGCTGATTTCCGGCACCATGCTGGGAGCAGGAATGCTGGCTTTGCCTCTGGTTTCCTCTGGAATGGGCTACACCTACGCTAGCCTTACGCTCGTTTGTATCTGGCTGTTGATGACCTATACCGCGCTGATGCTGCTGGAAGTCTCCTTGGCTTTTCCAGTAGGTAGCGGTTTTGATGTAATGGCACAAAGTTTGTTCGGCAATAAAGGTTTGTGGATTTTCAACGCCTCCTTGTTACTGCTTTTATATGCACTTTCTGGTGCGTATATCTCTGGTGCTGCCTCGTCCTATACCTCAAATATT